>NZ_JBIVJF010000001.1:26963-870863 GCF_044750105.1 Kitasatospora sp. NPDC088861 | reverse complement strand
CTGATCCACCCCGAAGGGCTTCACCGTTCGACTTGCATGTGTTAAGCACGCCGCCAGCGTTCGTCCTGAGCCAGGATCAAACTCTCCGTGAATGTCTACCCGCAATCGGGCGGCACCCGCGTTGAGCGGCACGGCAACCACCGGAATAGGGTGATCCCGCGCACTGCGTCCTCGCTAGTGTTTTACTTCAAAAGGAATCTCCAACCCCAGAAGATTCTGAGGCCGGGGATGTCAACATATCTGGCGTTGACTTTTGGCACGCTGTTGAGTTCTCAAGGAACGGACACTTCCTTCGGACCGCCTTCCAGCGGGCCCTCCGGGCGCTTCGTTCTTTCGTGTTCCCAGCTTACCAGATGTTTTCCGCTCCGTTTCCGGCGCTTCGTTCATCCAACTCGCTGGTGTCTTCTGCGGCTTGACGCCCCGTCCGACGTTTCAAACTCTAGCCGATCCCTGCTCCGAAAAGCGAATCGACCGCAATCCAATAAAACGAACAAGCCGAATAGGAACCAAGCCGCGACAAGACGCGACCCAGCCCGAACCGGGAAGTGGTGTTTCGAAAGGATTGGCTACGGCGGGACCGTCCGCGCAAATGCGTGTCCGGTGCTCCCTGCCAGGCAGCTCGAAGAACACTAGACCTCGGGCAAGGCCGAGTCAAGCGCCGGTTCCGCCTCGGTGGCGCTCTCTTCGGCCACCTCTTCCTCCGCCTTCTCCTCCGCCTCCTCCGCCGGCAGGTGGAAGGCCAGGACGGCGACGTCGTCGTCGTGCTCGGAGGTCACGCCCATCGCCCGCAGGAGGCGGGCGCAGATCACCTCCGGGGCCCCGACCGCGCCGGTGAGGGTGCGGGCGAGGAGGTCGAGACCCTCGTCGATGTCCTCGTCGCGGCGTTCGACCAGGCCGTCCGTATAGAGGACGCCGGTGGTCCCGGGCAGCAGGCGCAGGGTGTGCGAGACGTGGAGGCCGTCGCCGGTACCGAGCGGCGGGCCGTTCTGCTCCTCGCTGCGCAGGACCGTCCCGTCGGGGCAGCGCAGCAGCATGGGGAGGTGCCCGGCGGAGGCGTAGGAGAGGGTGCGGCGCTGCGGATCCCAGACGGCGTACGTGCAGGTGGCGATCTGGTTGGCGTCGATCTCCATGGCGAGGCCGTCGAGCAGGCGCATCACCTCGTGCGGGGGCAGGTCGAGCCGGGCGTAGGCGCGGACGGCGGTGCGCAGCTGGCCCATGACGGCGGCGGCGCGCAGGCCGCGCCCCATCACGTCGCCGATGACCAGGGCGGTTCGGCCGCCGTCGATGGCGATGACGTCGTACCAGTCGCCGCCGACGGCGGCCTCGGCGCCGCCGGGCTGGTAGGTGGCGGCGACCCTCAGGTCGGCCGGCTGGTCGAGCTTCTGCGGGAGGAGGCTGCGCTGGAGGGTGACGGCGGCCTCGCGCTGGCGGCGTTCGGCTTCGCGGAGCCGGGCGGCGGCGAGGACCTGGTCGGTGACCTCGGCGGCGAAGATCAGGACGCCGGCGGGCGGTCCCTCGGTGGGGGTGTCCCCGGTGTCCCCGGTGTCGCCGGGGCCGAGCGGGACGCAGGAGACGTTGTAGTAGCGGTTGCCGGTGAGGCCGAGGATGCAGCGGGCCTTGACGCTGCGCGGGCGGCCGCCGCGGATGACCTGGTCCATCAGGGCCAGGACGCCCATGGTGCCGAGTTCGGGGAGGGCTTCTCCGGCGGGCAGGCCGGTGGTGCGGTCTCCGAAGAGTTCGCGGTAGGCGCGGTTCGCGTAGCCGAGCTGGTGGAGCGGGCCGTAGGTGACGGCCACCGGGGCGGGGATCCGGTTGAGGACCTCGCGCAGGTTCTGGGGTTTGTGCAGGTCGAGGAGTTCGGCGGCGGTGGCCAGGTTGGTGGGGTCGCGGGGGCCGGGGACGACGACGCCGTCGGCGGAGGGCGCGCCCTCGTCGGTGCCGGCCCCGGTCGGCGGGGCGGCACGCCAAGGGACTCCGGTGAGCCGGGCGCTCCAGCGCATGAGGTTCAAACGACGGCCGCTTCCTCGATTTCCAGGCATATCATCACTTTTTGTGTGCGCATCAGCACACGGGGTAATGACTAGGTTGGGCTGATCCTGTCAGGCAAGGGCCCGATTCCGGAAGTCGCCCGCCCGGCGTGGCCGCCCGTTCCGCCCCGGCGCGGGGCACCGGGGCGCTCACCGCGGGGCGTCCGGACCGCCGTCGGGCCGCGGCCCGGACCCGGCCTCGAACTCCGGACGCGGATGCTCCGCCGCCCCCAGCGAGACCACCTCGCGGGAGAACAGCCCGCCCAGCACCCAGTCCATCAGCACCCGCACCCGGCGCTCCGCGCTCGGCAGGCGCCGCAGGTGCCGGGCCCGGTGCAGCCACCAGGCCCGCCGCCCGGTGATCCGGCGGCCGCGCCGGGTGTGGGCGACGGCCCGGCGCAGGCCCAGCGAGGTCGAGCAGGCGGCGTGGCCCGGCCGGTACTCGGCGAGGCCCGGGGCGTGCGGTCCGGCGTCCAGGGCGACCGCGATGTTCCGGGCGAGCAGCTCGGCCTGGGCGAAGGCGTGCTGGGCGTTGGGCGCGCAGGGCGCCCCGTCCGCGTCGGGGTCCGGTACGGCGGCGCAGTCTCCGGCCGCCCAGACGCCGGGCAGCGCGCGTCCGTCCGGGCCGACGGCTTGCAGGGTGGCGAGGCAGCGGACCCGGCCGAGGGTGTCCAGCGGCAGGTCGGTGTCGCGCAGCAGCGGGGCCGGCCGCACCCCGGCCGTCCAGACCAGGGTGCGGGCACCGAAGCGGCTGCCGTCGGACAGGGCGACGACCCGGTCCGCGGCGGACGCCAGGGTGGTGCGCAACCGGATGTCGACGCCGCGTTCGCGGAGCTGGCCGAGGGTGTGCTCGGCCAGCTCCGGCGACTCCTCGGCCAGGATCCGGTCGGTGGCCTCGACCAGGACCCAGCGCAGGTCCTCGGGGCGGACGTTGTGGTAGCCGCGCACCGCGGTCCGGGCCATGTCCTCCAGTTCGGCGAGCGCGCCGACGCCCGCGTACCCGGCGCCGACGAAGACGAAGGTGAGCGCGGCCTGGCGCAGGGCCGGGTCGCGGGTGGCGGAGGCGAGGTCGAGCTGTTCCAGGACGTGGTTGCGCAGGCCCACGGCCTCGCCGACGGTGGAGAAGCCGCGGCCGTGTTCGGCCAGGCCGGGCACCGGCGCCGTCCGGGAGACCGAGCCGGGCGCCACCACCAGGACGTCGTAGGGGAGTTCGATCGGCGCGGCGGCCTCTCCGGGTCCCGCGGCGTCGGCGAAGGCGCGGCGGGCGGCGTGTTCGATCCGGGTGATCCGGGCGGTCAGCACCCGGCAGTCCGGCAGGGCCCGGCGGAGCGGGACGACCACGTGCCGGGGGTCGATCGAGCCAGCCGCGACCTCGGCCAGCAGCGGGTGGTAGGTGAAGTAGGCCTGGGGCTCGACGACGGTGATCTCGACCTCGCCGCGTCGCAGCCGTTCCCGCAGGCCGCGCTGGAGGTGCAGCGCGGTGGCCATCCCGGCGCAGCCTCCGCCGGCGATCAGGATTCTGATGGTGCACCTCCTGCCGATTGGCGCTTCCTCCCGGCCCCGCGGCCGGGGGTGTCCCCCCTCGCGCCCCCCTATGAAGGACCGGCAGGGGCGGTCTTGTCCACAGTCCGTACCGCGCCGGATGTGACGGGAGTCGACGGGTGGGGCCAGTTGTGCTGCCCGGGCGACTTTCTGACGGACTTTCGGCCGCGAACGGGCGTGAACTATGGTCGGATTGTGTGCCGGAGCGGTTACCGCCATGACAATCGGCGGCGACGCACCGTGGAGCGGCCACTACGGCCAGTTCCAGCGTTGGCTCGAGAACCCGACTGCGGGACAGTCATCCGGGGAAGGGTAGTTCCCGGACAAGGCCCCGGACGGTGCCGACGCGCCGAGCCGGACGCGAGCCGGCCCGGAGGCACGAACCGTGGTCACGAAACGGGACGGGCGGCAACGAGCGATGGGTCATCAGGTCATTTCTGACGGGCTGAGCTGCACCGGGGGGTGCAGGGGCGGGCGACGACAGGGTCCGGGTTCGGGCGCCTGCGGGGGAGAGTTGGGATGATGGAGCAGGAGCAGGTGTTGGGGCGAACGGGAACACCGCACGCCGGCCAGGGCATGGTGCCGGAACAGCGCGGCCCGGTGGACCTGCCACCGGAGGTCGGGGCCGCCTATCCGGGCGTCCCCTACCGGGTGGAGCCACCACCGGCCACCGTGCACGTCCCCGGGGCCCGACTACGGGTGGACGCCCGGCGGAATCTGGAGAGCGTGCTGCGGGCCGCCCGCGAGGTGTTCGGCGAGTTCGGCTACGGCGCGCCGATGGAGGAGGTCGCACGCCGGGCCGGGGTCGGCGTCGGGACGGTCTACCGGCGCTTCCCGAGCAAGGAGGTGCTGGTCCAGCGGATCGCCGCCGAGGAGGTGGCCTGGCTGACCGCGCAGGCGCGGGAGTCGCTGTACGGCGGCGGCGGCGCCTGGGAGTCGCTGGCCGGTTACCTGGCCCGGGCGGTCAGCACCGGCGCCGGGCGGCTGCTGCCGCCGGAGGCGTTCCGGTACGCGGAGGAGCTGGGCCGGGTGCCCGAGCAGCGGGTGCCCGAGCCGGCCGCCGTCCGGTTCGACCTGCGCGGCGAGGACGCGCAGAACGGTGCGGCCGTCGAGCCGTCGGCGGCCGACGCCGATCCCCGGCTGCTGCTGCAACTGCTGGCCGCCCTGGTCGCCCGGGTCGGCGCGGCCGGCGAACTGCGGCCGGGCGTCACGGTGTCGGACGTCGTGCTGGTGCTGACCGCCTCGGTGCCGGTGCACGCGGCCCGCACCGCGCCGACCACGGCCGGCTTCTCGGCCGGGGTGCAGCAGGCGGAGGGGCAGCCGACCGCCGGCCCCTCGGACCGGCTGCTGGAGATCCTGCTGGACGGCCTGCGGGCACGCTGACGCGCCACCACGGGTGCGGCCCCCGCAGGTGGCGGGGACGGGAGTTGGACGGGAGACCGGCGCGCGGACCAGTCACGCGCGCCGGGTGCGGGCGGTACGCAACCACCCGCCCTGTGCTGGCCGAACACATCCGCGACGGCTCCTCGGAAGAGTGGGTCCCGGCCGGTCCGGCTACCGCCCATCTCTGCGCTATGCCATCCTTTGCCCGTGGTTGGAGCCAATGTCCCGATGCGCGCCCTTCGCGCGCCCTCGGCGCCGTACAGCGCGGAACCGTGCGCCCACGCGCTCCCGCGCGCCCTGCCACACTGCGGGGGCTGTCGTGGAATCTGGGGTCCGTTGTGAGCGCCGAGGAACAGAACGACTACGGGTACGGCCTCGACTTCGGCCCGTCCGGAGGCTTGACCGGGGGACTGGCCGACGGCTCGTCCGGCAGCACGTCCAGCACGTCCAGTACGTCCGAAGGCCCCGCCACGGCCTCCGGCGGCCCGGCCCAAGTACCCGGCGCCGCACCGGGTTCGGCCACCGGCCCGACCACCGGACACGTGCCCGACCAGGCGGGCATGCCCAGCCGCGAGTCCCTCTCCGCCTCCGCCGCCGCGCTGCCACCCGGACGGGTGCCCGGCCAGGCCCCGGCCGGCCGGGGCGGCGTCGCCCCCGAGGCGTTCGTCGGCGCCGGCCGCCCCGCCCGCCCCACCGTGCCCGCCCCCGCCGACCCGGTCGACGGCGAGCGCCCGGCCTCCGACGCCGAGTTGACCGCCCGGGTCCGGGCCGGCGACGACACCGCGTACGAGGAGATCTACCGCCGGCACGCCGACTCGGTGCGCCGCTACGCCCGCACCTGCTGCCGGGACAGCTTCACCGCGGAAGACCTCGCCGGCGAGGTCTTCGCCCGCACCCTGCAAGCCCTGAGGGCGGGCAAGGGCCCGGAGTTCGCCGTCCGCGCCTACCTGCTGACCGCCGTCCGGAACGTCGCCGCCGCCTGGACCCGCAGCGAGCGGCGCGAGCAACTCGTCGACGACTTCAGCGTGTTCGCCCAGACCTCGGCCGCCGTCGTCGACCTCGACCTGGCCGACCCCGGCGCCGATGCCTGGGCGATGGCCATGGCCGACCAGCGCATGGTCATGCAGGCCTACGCCGAACTGCCCGAGGACGACCGGGTGGTGCTCTGGCACACCGAGGTCGAGCGGGAGTCCCCGAAGACCGTCGCCGTGATGCTCGGCAAGACCGCCAACGCCACCGCCGTCCAGGCCCACCGGGCCCGCGACCGGCTCGCCGCCGCCTTCCTCCAGGCGCACGTCTCCGGCAGCCAGGACCGCACCTGCGAGGCGTACGCCAACCGGCTCGGCGCGTACGCGCGCGGATCGCTGCGCAAGCGGGCCTCGGCGGAGGTCGGACGGCACCTCCAGGGGTGCGACCGCTGCACGGCCGCCTGCCTCGAACTCACCGAGATCAACACCGGCCTGCGCGCGCTGCTGCCCGGCGGCGTGCTCGTCTGGATCGGGGTCGGCGGGTTCGGCGCCGCCGCGGCGGCCGTCGGCGGAGCCGCCGCGGTCGGCGGTGCGGCTGCGGGCACCGCGGCGGCCACCTCCGGAACCGCGGGAGCCGGTTCGGGTGCGGGTGCAGCGGGTGCGGGCGCCGGTGCGGCCTCCGGCGGAGGCGGGGCCGGAGCCGGCGCCGCGGCCGGCGAGGGCCTGGGCACCGCTGCCAAGGCCGGGATCGCCGCCGCCGTCGCGGTGGCCGCAGCCGCCGTCGCCGCGTACGCGCTCACCGGCTCGCCCGAACCCAAGCCCCCCACGGCCGCGCCTCCCGCCGCCGGCGCCCCCGCCACCCCCCGGCCGCAGGCCCCCGCACCCGGGCCGCCCGCGCCCGCCGACCCGGCGCCCAGCAGCACCGCGGCCGCCCCGGCACCGTCCGAGCCGAGCCCGAGCCCGAGCGCGACGCCGGTCACCCGGTCGACGCCCGCCCCGGCAGCCGCCCAGACCACGACGAAGGCCGCGTCGCCGGTCACGCCGAGCTCGACGACGCCCAAGCGGACCCCCACGCCGCCGCCGGCCCCGGACGTCCCCGCCGTGCCGACGCCCAGCGTGCCGCCGCTGCCCACGCCCGAGCCGCCGGTCATCCCCGTCGTGCCCACGCCCACCGTGCCGCCGCTGCCCACCCCGACGGTCACCCCGCCCTCGCCGCCCGCGCCCACCGACTTCTGGGCCGACTCACTGCCCGTGGTCAAGCCCGGCAACAACCGGGTGCCGCCGCCCGGCCCCAGCATCCGGCAGAAGGGCAGCGACTGGTTCTGGCAGCACGACAGCGCCTGGATCGGCGGCGAACGCCACGGGCACGCCATCACCGTGCACGCCCCGGCGACCACCCTGATCGACCTCAACCGCAGCTGCACGTCCTTCGACGCGGTCGCCGGAGTCGACGACGCCACGCTCTCGCCGGGCGGCGTGGTCTTCTCCGTCCAGGGCGGCGACGGCGGCACCCTGTGGCGCTCCCTCCCGCTCGCCGCGGGGGACGACGCGGTACCGGTGCACGTGCCGCTGGCCGGGCAGAAGTCGATCCGGCTGGTGGTCACCCCGGTGCACGGGATCTGGTCGGCGCTCAACGTGGCGGACTGGGCCGAGGCCCGCTTCAGGTGTTCCTGAAACGGGCCTCGGCGGGGGCTGCGTGGGGTGGGACCCACACGGGGTGGGGCTTGTACGGGGTGGGCCTGTGCGGGGTCAGATCGCGCAGGAGCCGTCCGCGCAGGCCTCCCCCGCCGGGGCGACCTGCACCGGCGCCGGGCGGGTCTCGCCGATCTCGGCGGCGACCTGCTCCAGCACCTTGCGGAAGGTCTCGGCGTCCTGGCCGCCCTGCACCGCCCACTTGCCCTCGAACACGAAGGTCGGCACGGCGGTGATGCCCAGCTCCCGGGCCTCGGCCAGCTGCGCGCTCACCTCGGTGGCGCCCTCGTCGCCCGCCAGGTAGGCGGTCACCCGCGCCCGGTCCAGGCCGGCTGCCACGGCGACGTCGGTCAGCGCGGCGCGGTCGCCGACGTCGACACCGTCGGTGAAGTGCGCCTTCAGCAGCTCCTCCTTCAGCCGCCCCTGGACGGCCGCGCCGTACTCGGTCTCGGCGAGGTGCAGCAGGCGGTGGCCCAGGAAGGTGTTGGCGTGCAGCGCGGCGTCGAAGTCGTACGTGATGCCCTCGGCGCGGCCCAGCTCGGCCACCCGTGCGTCCATCGCCACCGACTGCGGGCCGTAGCGCTCGGCCAGCCACGCGCGGTGCGGGCTCGCCGTCGCCGGCGCGTCCGGGACCAGCTGGTACGGCCGGTAGACCACCTCGACGCCCTCCTTGCCGGCGAAGCCCTCCAGGGCCTGCTCGAAACGGCGCTTACCGATGTAGCACCACGGGCAGGCGATGTCGGACCAGATCTCGACCTTCATGAGGGGACTCCAGGGGTGGGGCGGGGACGGGTATCGGGATAGGTGAACGATGAACCATCTCGGTACATTCCCGGCACCCCGGTCAGCTTCCCTGGTCAGCGACGCCCTGACCCGGGCTGGTCAGCACCCCGACCCCGCCCCGGATCAGCCTTCCGCGGGCGCCGGAACCACCAGCACCGGGCACGCCGCGTGGTGCACCGCCGCCGAACTCACCGAACCCAGTAGCAACCGCGCGAACCCCCCGTTCCCCCGCGTGCCGAGCACCAGCGTGTGCTGCCGGGTCGAGGCCTCCAGCAGCACCTCGATCACGTTCCCCAGCACCACGTGCAGCGACATCTCCCCCGCGTACGGCCGGGAACGCTGCCCCTGCACGGCCACCACCGCCCGGCGCAGCCCGTCCGCCATGCTCTCCACCAGCGTCTCGACGCTCTCCTGCACCAGCTCCGCCATCCCCGGCGGGTAGCCGGCCGGCGCCGGGTTCACCACGGCCAGCACGTACAGCGGTAGCCCGAACGACTCCGCCTCGGTCATCGCCCGGTCCAGCGCCCACAGCGACCCGTCCGACCCGTCGCAGGCCGCCAGTACCCCCGGCGGGCGCCCCGTCGGCGGCCGTCCCGACACCGACAGCACAACGGGAACGGACTGCTCCGGGCTCACGCTGGCCACCATGGCTCTCCTCACCGACGGACTCATTGCCCGCCATCATCACCTGCCCCGGCTCCCGGACCCCGCCGCCCGGCCGGGCGCGGCGCCCGGAGGGGGTCAGGAGGGCCGGACGGGGCCGAGGGCCGGGGGTTGGGCCAGGGGAAGGCCGGTCCAGCAGGCTCCGTGGCGGCGGGCGCGGACGCGGCGGAGCCAGAGTTCGGTGGAGACCAGGTCGGCGAGGCCCGCCAGGGCGGCCGGGGAGAGGGGGGTAGCGGGGTCGGCGAGGCCGGCGCGGACGGCGGGGAGGTCGATGAGGCCGGCTTCGGCGAGGAGGGGGGCGTCGAAGAGTTCGGCGAGGCCGTCGGCGGCGAGGCGCAGGCCGGCCCGGGCGGGGGCGGTGCGGTCGGGGCGGGGGCCGCGGCCCCAGTCGGGGGGCAGGTCGGTGCGGCCGGCGCCGGTGAGGACGGCGTGCAGGAGGGCGTGCCGGGCTCCGGGTTGGAGGCGGACGTCGTCGGGGAGCAGGCGGGCGGCGCGGACCACCTGGTTGTCGAGGAACGGCGCGTGCAGCCGCTGGCCGGGCTGTTCGGCGGCGTGGACGAGGGTGCGGTAGGAGCGCGCGTGCCGGTAGAGGGCGTGCCGGGCACGGTGTGCGCCCGGGCGTTCGTCGGGCGCCGGTCTGCGCGCTGCCACTCGCAGCCGGAGGGCGACGGAGGAGAGCGCCTCGTCGGAGAGCCAGCGGGCGGCCGGGCCGGGGACGCACCAGGCGAGGTCGCCGACCGAACGGTCGCCCGCCGTACGGCCGCCGCCCGGGAGGTGGCGGGCCGTCAACTTGGCGGCGGCGTCGTCCAGCGCCTCGGCGTACCGGACCCGGGAGAGCCGGTGGGCGGCCCGGACCACGGTGAGCGGGGTGCGCAGCGCACCGGCCAGGACGCCGACGACGGCCCGGTCGGCACCGGCCAGCGCGGCGACCGGGGGCAGCAGTTCGCGCGGGCGGCCGGCCCGGATGAGGTCGGCGAGCCGGGCCGGGTGGCCGTCGAGGACCTGGCGGGCACCGTAGCCGGTGAGGTGGTCGGTGCCGCCGGCGTCGAAGCGGGCCTCGGCACGGGCGGCGGCGACGAGTTCGGGCCCGGGCTCGTCGGTGAGCCGGCCGGGCGGTGCGTCGGCGTGCAGTCCGGCGTACGGGAGGGTGTCGGGGCCGGGGTGGAGCACGGTGTGCCGCAGCCGGGGGGTGTCGGGGGCGAGCGCGAGGGTGGTGGGGGGTTCGGTCTCGCCGAGCGTGACGGCGGCCAACTGTTCCGGGGTGGAGGGTTCTTGGGCGGCGACGCGGGCCCAGGAGCCCTTGACCGCGCCGTTCCTGGCCCCGGCGCCGACGGCCGGCAGGCGCTCCGGGCCCGTGCTCGCGGGCACCGGCGGCAGCGGTACGGCGGCGGCGAGCAGGGCGACGGTGGCGGAGGCGGTGCCGTAGGAGAGGTCGACGCCGAGCCGGGCGCGGCCGGCCGGGCCCCGCGCGGTGGCGGGCGCGGTGGTGCGGACCCGGGAGCGGACGGACTCCAGCAGCGCGCGGGTGAGTTCGCGGACGGCGGGCGCCTCGTCGCGCGGCTGCTCCCGGACGGCGGGGTCGTCGTAGGCGGAGAGGTAGGGGTGGCCACTGCGGATGGCGAGCACGTGGCCGGGCGGCACCCGCTGGACGCCCAGGTACGGGGTTCCGGCGCCGAGGGCCTCGGGCGATTCGGGGCAGGCGAGCCGGGCGGCGAGGTGTCCGGTGTCCAGCGGGGCGCCGACCAGGTCGGCGAGCGGGAGTGCGGCGGTGGCGTACGCGGTGCCGCCGGCCCAGGGGGTGTGGAAGACCGGCTGGGCGCCGGCCAGGTCGGTGAGCAGCAGGGTGGAGCGGGTGCCGGTGCGCAGGACGGCGGTGTAGCTGCCGGGCCAGGCGGTGAGGTGGCGGACGGCGCCGCCGCGGGCGGCGGCGAGGCCGGCTGCGAGTTCCGCGTCGGTGGCGCCGCAGTGGCCGAGGACGGCGAGGCGCAGGGTGGCGGGGGTGTCCTCGACGGGGTCGGGGGCGGTGGGGCCGGTGGTGACCGTGGCGGGGGCGCCGGGGCGGAGGGTGGCGAGGCGGATCTCCTCGGGGCGCCAGTCCCCGACGGCCCAGAGCGGGTTGGGTCCGGTCCACAGGGGGCGCGCGGCGATCGGTGCGACCGTACCGAGTGCCTCGTGCGCTGGTGCGCCCGCCCGGGGCGTGCCCGTGCTCCAGCCCGTCAGCCACCGCATCGCGCCTCCACCGGACGAGGACCTGCACCCGTACGGCGCTTCCGCCGCCGGGCGGCTCCTCGCCGGTCCGCGGTGTGCCGTGGCGGCCGCCCCGGGTACCGGCGCGCCGTCAGGAGACATCGTGCCACCGGTTGGCGCTCCCGTGGCCCGTGTTGCCGGTTCCGGTTCCGCCGGTGGTCCCGGTGCGGGGCGGTTCCGGCCCCGGCGGCGATCCCGTTGCGGGCAACGGGTGTTGACGTGTTCGCGTGGTCCGCGGGGCGGGCCGGGCCTTCCCCTCCCCGGCCCGGACCGCCCCCCGTGCCGCCTTTGGCATGGGCATCGCGAGATGGCCGAAAGGCGTCGCCCAGCCCGGGAGGGCATCCGCATGCCCTCCCGGACTCAGCCGCCGCCCGCGGGGATTGAGGCGGCGGCATCCCCCGGCCCGCCGGGTCCTCGACGGCGGGCCGACCCACGACCACCAGCGAATCGCCGACCAGCCGGTCGAGCCAGGGGGCACGGCCGGGCGCACGTGAACACAGGACCGGAGCACGACGCTCCGGCGCGCGGCACCCCCGGCCCGATCCGAGTGGTCCGGACCAACCCCGGCGAGGAGCCGGCGCCGCACCGCCGGGTGCACGATCCCGCCATCCGGAATGCGGCCTCTTAACCGTCGGAACGCGTCCGACTACTCTAGGTACAGCAGCTACGGCCCGGTGCCGCCCGGGCCCCGAGCACAAGGCCGCAGGAGGTGCCGCCGCCACCATGACCGTCAGCCCACGAGGACCGAACGAACGGCTCGGCACGCTCCTGACCCTCGCCCAGATCAGCAACGCCGGACTGGCCCGCCGGGTCAACGACCTGGGCGCCCAGCGCGGGCTGACCCTGCGGTACGACAAGACCTCGGTGGCCCGCTGGGTCAGCAAGGGCATGGTCCCGCAGGGTCCCGTCCCGCACCTGATCGCCACCGCGATCGGCGGCAAGCTCGGCCGCCCGGTGCCGCTGGAGGAGATCGGCCTCGGCGACACCGACCCGGCCCCCGAACTCGGCCTGGCCTTCCCCCGCGACGTCGCCGAGGCGGTCCGCTCCGCCACCGACCTGTGGCGGGTCGACCTCGACCTGCGCCGCGGCCCCGGCGGCGGCCGCTGGAGCGACAGCCTGGCCGGCACCTTCTCGGTCGCCGCCTACGCGACGCCGGTGTCCCGCTGGCTGATCACCCCGGCGGACGGTTCGGTCGCCCGGGAGGCGCCGCGCGCGCCCAGTGAGGCGTCCTCCTACCGGGTCGGCCACTCGGACGCCGCCAAGCTCCGCGAGGCCGCCCAGGAGGCCCGCCGCTGGGACTCCAAGTACGGCGGCGGGGACTGGCGCTCGTCGATGGTGCCGGAGTGCCTGCGGGTGGAGGCGGCCCCGCTGCTGCTGGCCTCGTACAGCGACACCGTCGGCCGGGCGCTGTTCGGCGCGACCGCCGAACTGACCAGGCTGGCCGGGTGGATGGCCTTCGACACCGGGCAGCACGAGGCCGCCCAGCGCTACTACATCCAGGCCCTGCGGCTCGCCCGGGCCGCCGCCGACGTGCCGCTCGGCGGCTACGTGCTCGCCTCGATGAGCCTCCAGGCCGGCTACCGGGGCTTCGCCGAGGAGGCGGTGGACCTCGCCCAGGCCGCCCTGGAGCGCAACCGGGGCCTGGCCACCGCCCGGACGATGAGCTTCTTCCACCTGGTGGAGGCCCGGGCCCAGGCCAAGGCCCGCAACGCGGCGGCGTGCGCGACGGCGCTCGGCGCGGCGGAGAGCGCACTCGAACGGGCCCGCGCCGGGGATCCCGATCCGGCGTGGATCGACTTCTACGCCTACGACCGGCTCGCCGCCGACGCCGCCGAGTGCTTCCGCGACCTCGGAGTACCCTCCAAGGTCCGCCAGTTCACCCGCGAGGCACTGGCCAAGCCCACCGAGGGCTTCGTCCGCTCGCACGGACTGCGACTGGTGGTCTCGGCGATGGCCGAGGCCGAGGCCGGCAACCTGGACGCCGCGGTCGCCGCCGGCGAGCGCGCCGTCGAGGTGGCCGGCCGGATCTCCTCCCAGCGCAGCCGGGAGTACGTGGTGGAGATGCTGCGCCGCCTGGAGCCCTTCCAGGGCGAGCGCCGTGTCCGGGAGCTGACCGAACGGGCCCGCGCGGTCCTGGTCGCCCCGGCGTGACCGGGGGCGTGCCCGGCGGCAGTTGAGGTGCACCGGCGGGAGGGGCCCGGGCGCCCAGGTACGGCACCGCCACCTGGGCCCGGGCGCCCTCGACCGGTCCCGCCCGGCGTGGCAGCATCGGCGGCGGGGGAGCCGGGCGGACTGCGAGGAGCGGGCGGTGGCGTACGACTTCGACGTGCTGGTGGTGGGCGGCGGGATCGTCGGCCTCGCCACCGCGTACGCGCTGACCCGGGCCCGGCCGGGGCTGCGGCTCGCGGTGCTGGAGAAGGAGCCCGGCTTCGCCGCCCACCAGACCGGGCGCAACAGCGGGGTGATCCACAGCGGCGTCTACTACCGGCCGGGCTCGTACAAGGCCCGGTACGCGGTGGCGGGCGCCGCCGAGCTGGTGGCGTTCTGCCGCGAGCAGGGCGTCCCGCACGAGGTCACCGGCAAGCTGATCGTGGCCACCGGCACGGAGGAGCTGCCCCGGCTGGCGGCGCTGGCCGAGCGCGGGCGGGCGAACGGCATCCCCGTCACCGAGGTGGACCGGGCCGGGATCGCCCGGTACGAGCCGCAGGTCACCGGGGTGGCGGGGCTGCACGTCGGCACGACCGGCGTCTGCGACTTCCCGGCCGTCGCCACCGCCTACGCCCGGCTGGCCCGGGAGGCGGGTGCGGAGCTCCGGCTCGGCTGCGAGCTGCGGGCGGTGGCCCGACGGGCGGACGGCGTGACGGTGCAGACCTCCACCGGGGAGCTGCGCTGCCAGGTGCTGGTGAACTGCGCCGGGCTGCACAGCGACCGGATCGCCCGGCTGGCCGGGGACGAGCCCGGGGTGCGGATCGTGCCGTTCCGCGGCGAGTACTACGAACTGGCCGAGGGGCGACGGGACTTGGTGCGTGGCCTGGTCTACCCGGTGCCCGACCCGGCCTTCCCGTTCCTCGGCGTGCACCTCACCCGGGGCGTCCACGGGGACGTGCACGTCGGCCCGAACGCGGTGCCCGCGCTGGCCCGCGAGGGCTACGACTGGCGCACCGTGCGCCCGCGCGACCTGGCCGGAACACTGGCCTTCCCCGGCGCCTGGCGGATCGCCCGGCGGCACTGGCGCCAGGAGGTGGGCGAGTTGCACCGCTCGCTGTCGAAGCGGACGTTCACCGCCGCCGTGCGGCGGCTGCTGCCCGCCGTCGCCCCCGAGGACCTGGTACCGGCCGGCGCCGGGGTCCGGGCCCAGGCCGTGGCCCGGGACGGCTCGCTGCTGGACGACTTCGCCTTCGCCGGTTTCGACCCGGCCGACCCGCGCTCCCCGCGCCGCGCGGTGCACGTGCTGAACGCCCCCTCCCCCGCCGCCACGGCCTCGCTGCCGATCGGCCGCGAGGTGGCCCGCCGGGCGCTGGCGGCACTGGAGGCCGGCGGATGAGCCCGGTCACAGCACCTTCGGGAGGGGCCCGGGGGCCCCGTAGACTCGGGGAACTGTGACTGCCACCGCCCCGATCCCCCAGCCCTCGCCGTCCGCCCGGTTGTCCGCCGCACCGGCCGGCTACCCCGCGCCGATGTACCCGCACAAGGCCACCGAGGCCCAGCACCGCGAGCGGCGCATCCGCAGCTTCCAGCCGCGCCGGGGCCGGATGACCAACGCCCAGGCGGGCGCCCTGGACCGGGGCTGGGAGGCGTACGGCATACCGATCGACGGCAGCCCGCTCGACCTGCGGGAGCTGTTCGGCGAGCTGCCGGTCACCCTGGAGATCGGCTTCGGCATGGGCGAGACCACGGCCGCCATGGCCGCCGCCGACCCGGCCATGGGCATCCTCGCCGCCGACGTCCACACCCCCGGCCACGGCAACCTGCTCGGCCTGCTGGAGCGCGACGGCTCGCGGAACGTGCGGCCGGCCGCCGGCGACGCCGTGATCCTGCTGCGCGACATGCTGGCGGACGCCTCGCTGGCCGGCCTGCGGGTCTACTTCGCCGACCCGTGGCCCAAGCCCAAGCACCACAAGCGCCGGCTGGTCCAGCCGTCCTTCCTGGAGCTCGTGCTGCCCCGGCTCGCCCCCGGCGCCCTGGTGCACTGCGCGACCGACTGGGAGCCGTACGCGGAGCAGATGCTGGCCGTGCTGTCCGCCTCGCCGGAGCTGGAGAACCTGCACCCCGAGGGTGACGGCAGCGGCTGGCTGGAGCCCGCGGACCACCCGGACGGCAGCATCCCCGGCTACGCGCCGAGGCCGGACTGGCGCCCGGTCACCAAGTTCGAACGGGCCGGGCTGGCCAAGGGGCACGTCGTCCACGACCTGCTGTTCCGCCGCCGCTGAGCCGCCGTCGGCCGTTCGAACAGGCCACCGCGCGATGACCGGGGGGCCGTTCCCCGGACGGACGGTTCGTCCCGAGTCCTCCCGACGGGCGGGTGCGGTGGCCTACCCTGTGCCGCATGGGCAGCCCGGCCGGCGGCGGGTCCCGGGCCACCGTCCAGGCCGCCGCTGACGCACCGGAGACGGTCCCGCGCACCGGCGACACCCGGACCATCCCGGGGCCCCGGAGGCGCCGGGCCCACCGCCTCGCGCCCTGGGCCGGCGCCGCGTCACCGCCGCCGGCCGGAGCCGTCGCACCGCCCCGGCGCGGCCGCTCGGTGGCGGTCTCCTCCGTCACCGCCACCGCCGTACTGACCCTGGCCGGCTGCGGGGTGCTGATCCTGCACCTGGTCCAGCGGCAGACCGGCACCGTCGGGCTGCTGGTCGGCGTCGGCCTGGCGATGGTGCCGCTGCCGTTCGTGCTCGGCGCCCTGGCCTGGCTCAACCTGACCGCCCGGGTGCCGCTGCGGCACACCGTGTTCTGCCTCGCCTGGGGCGCCTGCGCGGCCACCACCGTCGCCATCGTGGCCAACAACTGGACCGCCAGCTACCTGACCTCGCACCAGGGACCGCTCGGCGAACTGCTGGGCGCCGGCATCGCCACCCCGCTGATCGAGGAGACCGCCAAGGCCACCGCCCTGCTGGTGCTGCTGCTGCCGCTCGGCCAGCGGCTGCGCTGCCACGGCCGCCGCACCGGCCGCCCCTGCGCGCCACTGCTGCACCGGCTGCCGGCCCCCCGGCTCCCCCGGACGTACGCCCGCCGCCCGGCCGGTCCGCACGCCCGGGGCCGGCTGCGGCTGCGCCCGTACCTGCGCCCGCTGCCGTACCTGCGCCCGGCCCCGCCCTCCGGCGGCGGCCCGCACCGCCGCTCCCGGCCCCGCACCCTGGCGGCCGGGGTGGTGCTCGGCGGGATGACCGCCTGCGGCTTCGCCTTCACCGAGAACGCCCTCTACCTGGGCCGGGCGTTCACCACCGACCAGCGGCAGCGGCTGGACAGCATCGGCCTCGGCGATCCGCCCAGCCTGCGCGACTTCGACGGCACCGTGCAGACCTTCGTGCTGCGCGCCCTGCTCTCCCCCTTCGCGCACCCGCTGTTCACCGCGCTCACCGGGATCGGCCTGGCCGTCGCCCTGACCACCGGGCGGCGCTGGCTGGCCCGGCTGGCCGCGCCGACCGGGCTGCTGCTGGCGATGGCGCTGCACGGCACCTGGAACGCCGCCGCCGACCTCGGCACGGACGGCTTCCTGGCGGTGTACGGGGCACTGATGGTGCCCTGCTTCGCCGCGCTGGTCTGCTTCGCGGCCTGGGCCAGGTCCCGGGCGTCCCGGCACGCCGCCCGGCGCGGCAGGCGCTCTGCCGGGGTGGTCTGAAGAACCGATTTCCCATCTCGGCGACTTCCCCGTATTGTTGTGTTCACCGACGCGGGGTGGAGCAGCTCGGTAGCTCGCTGGGCTCATAACCCAGAGGTCGCAGGTTCAAATCCTGTCCCCGCTACTCAGTAGCAACGAAGGGCCCGGAGGATTCGTCCTCCGGGCCCTTCGCGTTCCCCGGCACGGCGAAGGAACGTTCTGCCGCGAAGCCGCAACGGACCTGGGCCCCCGTCAGCGGAGACCGCCCGAACGACGGCCGCCGGGCGGGCCGCCCGCCGGGCCGCCGATAAATCCGTTGCCCTCCGGCCGGTGGGCTGCCTATCGTGGCGGCACACTGAAGGGAGGTGATCCTGAATTGAGTTCCATCAGGATGCGTGAGGTGGCTGCTCGCTAGAGCCGCCCCTGCCTGCGCGGGGTGAGGCCTGAGGCCTCCGGCAGGCGAAATCCATAGCAGTCACCCGGCCCGCAGGCCCACCGGTACATCCCCGGTGCCTCGGCGCCAGGCCAGTGCACGGGCCGGCGCGGAGGAGCAGCCTGCGGGCTGTCTGCGTTCTCCACCGCTCTCCGGTGTCTTCCGCCGCTCTTCGCCGTCACCCGCGCCCCGTCCGGGGCGCCCCCGCGTCGTACCCGGGTCGTTCCCGTGGTGGGGCCGCGGCGCTAGAGTCGGCGCGGGTTCCGGAGCGGAGCGGCGCAGGCACAGGGGGTAGGCGATGGCGAAGGCCCGGCGGCGGAGCGGCACGACGACCCTGCGGACGGCCCGGTGGGCCGCGACCGGGGTGCTGGCCGGGACGGGCCTGCTCGGGCTGCTGCTCTTCTCGCTCGGCCGGGAGCAGGCCTGGCAGGCGTTCGGCGGCGGGCTGGTGGTGGCCGGGGCCTCGACGGTGCTCGGCGGCGCGCTCGGCTTCCTGTTCGGGGTGCCCCGGGTACGCAGCGGCAGCGGCGAGCCGCAGGGCTCGTACGCCCCGAACACCAACCTGGAGCAGGTGTCCGACTGGCTGACCAAGGTGCTGCTGGGCGTCGGGCTGACCCAGCTCGGCTCGCTCGGCGAGCGGCTGCACCAGCTCGGCACCGCGCTGGCCCCCGCACTGGGCGGGGAGGACGCCGCGGTGCCGTTCGCGGCGGCACTGGTGCTGTACTTCGTGGTCTTCGGCTTCCTGGCCGGCTGGCTGGTGACCAGGCTCGCGCTGCCGCAGGTGCTGACCGACGCCGACCAGGCCCTGGACCTCTTCCTCGCCGGGCAGGACCGCGACCGGCGGGGCGACAAGGTGGGTGCCGACGACCTGCGGGTCCGGGCGATGCAGCAGCTCGGGCTGCTGGGGGGCAGCGCGGAGCAGTCGGCCGCGCTCGCCGCGCAGCTGCCGCCCGCCTCCTCGCCCTCGTCCGGGCCGGAGGGCGTGGTGGCCGAGGTCCGCTCGACGGCGCGGCGCTCGGCGCTGACCGCCGACCAGGTGCGGGCCCTGTACGCGGACGGCTCCGAGGGCCGCCGGATCCAGGCGCTCGCGCTGATGCAGGGCGACCCGTCGCTGGCCGACCTGCCGAGCCTGCTGGACGCGATCGAGCGTCCACGCTCCGGCTTCGAGCAGTACCACGCGCTGCTGGCCGCCCGGGGCCTGCTCTCCCGGCTGCCCGGCGCCGAGGCGCAGCGGCTGCGGGACGCGGTGGCCGGGCAGTTGGTGCTGCCGGAGGGGATCCCGTACGGGTCGGACCGCAGCTGGCTGGCGGAGAAGATACTGTCCCGGCTGGAGGCGACGGCCTTCGTCCCGACGCAGCCGGCCCGACCCGCCGAGCCTGACCACCCGGGACAGCCGGGACAGCCGGTCCCACCCGCTCAGCCCGCTCAGCCAGCTCGGCCCGTCCAGTCGGCTCCGTCGGCGGGCGACCCCAGCTAGCTGCCGAACTCCTTGACGGTGAAGCGCAGTTCGGGCTGCTCCCAGGGCGTCTTGACCTGCGGCGGGCGGGTGCCCGTGCGCTCGGCGCCCACCTGGAGGTAGAAGCCCTCGGCGGGCGGGTGGGACACCACCTTGACCGAGGCGATCCCGGCGGCCCGGGCGCGCTCCAGCATGTCCGCGATCAGCTTCCGCCCGATGCCGAGCCCCTGGGCCTCGTCGGCGACGAACATGAGGTCCAGTTCGGCCGGTTCGCGGATCAGGCCGTAGAAGCCGAGCAGCCGGTCGGTGGTCGGGTCCGAGGCCAGGAACACCTCGTGCCGGGCGATGTACTCGGGGGTGACCCGGTAGCCGTCGATCATCGCCGAGTAGTGGCCGCGGTAGGCGGTGGAGGCCTGTATCAGCTCGGTGAGCCGGTCGGCGTCGGCCGCCCCGGCACGCCTGACGGTCGTCTCGTTCATGCGGGCGAGTATAGGGGCGCTGACCAGGAGAGACCATTACTTTTCGGCAGCAGACCGGCGGCGGCGGTCGGCGGCCCGCAGGACCAGGACCCGGCGGGTGCGGCCGTCCGCGGCGCGGGGGAAGCGGCGGATCTCGCTGGCGACATGGCGCTCGCCGAGCGCGTACCGCAGCGGGTCGAGGTGGGCGCAGCGGAGGCCGTGGCCGTCGTGCAGCGGCTGGACGCGGACCTCGCCGTCCGGGGAGGTCACCCGGACGAGTTCCACCAGGGCGTCCAACTGCCTTTCGGGGCCGAACAGTTCGGGGTAGGCGAAGAGCAGGTAGCCGCTCAGGGTGAGCGCGAAGGCGCCGTCCGCGAACGGCAGTCGGGGCAGCGCGGCGGCCACGTACTGCTGCGGGTGCGCGGCCGAGTCGGCGGCGAACAGGCGGCGGGCGCGGTCCCAGCTGCGCAGGTAGCGGTCCGGTCGGCAGGAGCGCGGTGACGGGTACAGGTGCGGACGGGCGGCCATCGCGGTGGCCATCGACGCCCGGGCCGCCAGCGCGTGGGCCGCGACCTCGGGTGCGGGGAGCGCGTACGCCGGGTCGGCGGCGATCACCCGGCAGCCGAGCCGACGCGCCTCGGCGGCCAGGCCGGCCGCACCGCCCGGACAGTCCAGCACCGGGCCCGGCAGCGCGGCGAGCTGGGCCCGGGTGAGGTCGAACAGGTCGCAGTACTCGTCCAGCGGGCGGGAGGTGACCAGGATGTCCCGGCCCAGGGCGCCCGGGTCGGCGGGGGTGTGTGCGGCGGCCACCCGGCCATCCCAACACGGGCCGGCCCCACCCGCATCCGGAGCACGTCCGGGTGTGGGCGGGGCCGGGGAGGCGGGCGGGGCAGGCGGGGAGGGCCGCGGGGTTCAGCGGCCGAGCAGGCCCTGGGCGGCGGCCCGGTTCACGTTGGTCAGGCCGCGGACCAGCTGGGCGGTGAGGATGATGAGCAGCACCCCGACCAGCGAGAGGCCGGCGATCTGCCAGGCCCCCTCGATGTAGTAGACGTGCTGGACGTTGTCGCTGTCGTAGAAGTCGAAGATCCGGTACCCGCGCCAGGAGGTGAAGGCCGGAAAGACCCAGTGGTAGAGCGGGTACAGCGCCATCGCCCAGCCGAGCAGCAGGAACACCAGCGACAGGACGAAGCTGAGGACCGCCCACGGGAACATCACCACCTGGTAGAACGCGGCCTTCCACCCGGCCGGGTCCGCCAGCCGCGCGGTGATCGCCCCCCAGGTGCCCGGGCGGGTCTGGCGCACCGGCGCCGGGGCGGGCACGTCCAGGGCCAGCATGCCGCGCACCCGGGCCCGCTCCATCCGGCCCATGCCGCGGGCGACGGTGGTCAGGAGGGCGAGGACGGGTAGGCCGAGGACGGTGACGAAGGTGCCGATCCCCATGCAGAACAGCACGATCGAGACGGAGAAGCCGATGACCGACAGCGGCAGGCCGGTGAGCGTGTAGCCGATCTCGCGGTAGTAGTGCCCGGAGAACGGCGCCCGCCAGACGGCCGGCGGCTCCTCGGTCCGGTGGGCCCGAGCGGGACGCGGGTCGTCGCCGTAACCACCGAGGACGTCCCACTCGCGGTCCTGCGTGCTTCGGCTGATGCTCATGTCCCGGCCCCGGTCCCTCGTTCTCGACTGCTGATGGCATCAGTCTGGTCGAACGGCGGGCCGGGGAGGATCCGGAGGCCTGGCGGATCGGGGGTGGGGTTAACCCCCCGGGCCTGACCCGGCAGGCCTGCCCCCAGGTCCGCGTCGGACGTCCACGTCGGACGTCCACGCCGGGCCGTCAGCCGGTCGCGCCGCTCCACTCGTCGGCGAGCAGCGAGTACAGGTACGAGTCGGACCAGGCGCCACCCTTGTAGAGGTCGTGCCGGACCCGCCCCTCCAACTGGAACCCGAGCCGGAGGAGCACCTTGGCCGAGGCGCCGTTGTCCACGTCGACCCGGGCCGCCAGCCGGTGCACGCCGAGGGCCTCGAAGGAGAGCTCGCAGAGCAGGCCGGCGATCTCGCCCGCGTAGCCGCGGCCCCAGACGTCGCGGCCCAGCACGTAGCCGAGGTGGGCGGAGCGGTGCTTGCCGAGGGTGAGGGAGGCGTGGGCGATCGGCACGGCGTCCACCGGGTCCTCGGCGTCGTCGCGCCGGGTGACGGCCAGCCGGTAGGTGTCCCGTTCCGGCGCCATCGCCTCCTCCAGGTAGAGCTCGATCTGGTCGGCGCAGGTTTCACGGTCGCGCGGCTCGAAGGGGAGGTAGCGGGTGACCTCCGGGTCGCTGAACAGCCCGTACAGCGCGTCCACGTCGCCGGCGGTGTGGTGATACTCGCGGATGGCCAGCCGGGGGCCGGTGAGTCGTACGGGGACCATGGCAGCCGACCCTACCCCCGGCCAGCGGTTACCGTTCGAGCTATGAACGACGAAGACCTGCGGCTCGCCCCGCGCACCAGGGCCTCCGACCTGCTCGCCTGGGCGGCGGAAGAGGACCGCGCCCCGGTGGCCGAAGCGCCGCTGCGCGCGGTGCTGGCCCTGCTGGAGCTGGGCGAGGGCAGGATGCACGACGGCTGGCCCGAACTGACCTCGAACGCGGTGGAGCACCTGCTGTACGAGCGGCTCTACCTGTACGTCCAACCCGAACCGGAGGCGGACCCGCTGGCGTACGGCGCCGCCGTCCGGCTGCTGACCGACCACCAGCGGGCCGCCAAGCGGCTCAACGCCAAGCGCCAGGAGCGGCTGCACGCCGAGGCCGAGTGGCAGGGCGAGGTCGCGGCCGGGCTGCTGCGCCGCGCCGACCTGGTGACCTGGCCCCGGCTGTACGCGCTGCTGCTGCACGCGTACGGGGCGGACGTCGCGGATCCGGAGGCGGTGCGGGAGTGGCTGACCGGCTTCCGGGAGCTGGCGCAGGAGGAGCGGCTGGCCGTGTTCGCCGCACTGGCGCAGACCGGCTGGCTGGACGAGGTGGACGAGCAGGGCTGGAGCCCGACCCGGGTGATCTCGGTCGGCATGGCCACCGACGGCGCGCGCCGGCTGCTGGAGCAGGGCCTGATGCGGCGCAGCTACCGCAACCTGGCCGAGCTGACCGCGCTGGGCCGGCCGATGCCGGACGAACTGGCCGGGGACTTCGGGGCGTTCGAGGAGGCGGCGGTGGAGGCCGCGCTCGACCTGTACGGGGAGTGGACGGTGCCCGGGCTGCCGCGACTGCTGGTGGAGGAGTTCCCGGACCTCGCGCCGGAGCCGGGGCAGGAGGAGATCGACGCGTACCTGGCCGGGCTGGCGCAGGAGGAGTTCGACGCCCGCCTGGAGGGGCTGGCGGGGCCGGCGCAGGAGGAGTTCGACGCGCACCCGGCGGAGCCGGCAGACCCGGCGCAGGAGTGACGCGGCGAAGCCCCGGCCGCGGTGCCTTCTGGTTCCGGCGGCCGGGGCTTCGCGGGTGCGTCAGGGGTTGAGGCCGCGCTTCTGGTTCCGGCGGCCGGGGCTTCGCGGGTGCGTCAGGGGTTGAGGCCGCGCTGCTGGAACCAGGTCTCCGGGTCGACGGGGGCGCCGCCACCGGGGCGGACCTCCACGTGCAGGTGCGCGCCGGTGACGTTGCCGGTGGCGCCGACCTTGCCGATCTGCTGGCCGGAGCCGACCTTGCCGGAGCCCTTGATGATCGAGGAGAGGTGGCAGTACCAGATCTCGGTGCCGTCGGGCAGGGTCTCGACGATCCGGTAGCCGTACGAGCCGGACCAGCCGGCCGAGGTGATGGTGCCCTGGCCGACCGCGTAGACGGGGGTCCCGGTGTCCGCGGCGAAGTCCAGGCCGGTGTGCAGGTGGGCCCAGTAGCGGGCGCTCTGGCCGTAGTGGGCGGTGAGGTGGTAGTCGCGCACCGGCAGGGTGAGGGCGGCGGCCTTGGCCCGCTCGGCCTCCTCGGCGGCCCGCTTGGCCTCGGCCTCCTTCGCGGCGGCCTTGGCCTCCGCCTCCTTCGCGGCCTGGACGCGGGCGTCCTCCTCGGCGGCGGTGCGCTGGCTGTCGGCCTGCAGCTGGATGCGGGCGGCGAGCGCGAGGCCGGGGTCGGCGGAGAGGGCGACCGGGGTCTCGTCCGGGGTCTCGATGGCGGGGGCGGCGGCCGGGGTGGCGGAGGCGAAGCCGGTGGCGCCCAGGGTGGCGGCGACGGCGGTGACGCCGAGCAGCGGGGAGGCCCCACGGACCTGACGCGGCATCCGGTGCCGGTTGGTCTCGGCCTCCGGGCCCGCGTACTCGGGGCCGTCCGGGCCGGGGTGGTCGAGGAGCCGGGTACCTGCTGCGAGGCCGGCCGGGTGTGCCGGAGTGTGCGTCGACGCCACGGAGGCGCGCTCCTTTCCTTCCTTCGCGCCTACCGGGTTAGCTGACGGGTTCGGAGCAGGAAGGTCTCCTACGGCCGGGCCGGAGCCCCGCCGATTCACCCCAAGGAACGTGGTTCCCCGGCTCCCTGACCTGCCCGGAGGCCGGTCGGCGGGATTAGGCGACGGCGCACGGTGCCGTCTGGGTACGGCGTTGACGACCGCGCTGCGTTATCAAACGTTAATCCTAGGAGGCCCTGATTCCAAGCCGTTCGCCCGGGACGACCGGAGACAGGCGGGGCACTCCGGGGCACGACGGGCGTTTTGTTCCCCTTGGACACCCCTGCACCCCCTTGAGCACCGTTGACGCCACCTCACGTGATCGGACGTCAACGAACGACCCTTCATCCGCGCACCCCCCGCCGGCCTCCCCCGCTCCGCAGGGCGCGAGGGCTTGACGGCTAAGGCTATTAGCCTTAGCTTTATGGCTATCGGCGGCAGCACCGAAGCCCCGCACCGGCAACCCTCCGGAGGCCCACCATGAACGCCACCAGCGCCCCCACCACCCAGTACCTCGACGTCACCGGCGGCCGCCTCGCCTACGACGACACCCGACAGGGCGACGGCGCCCCCGTCGTGCTGCTCCCCGGAATGCTCGACACCCGCGCCGCCTACCGGCACCTCCGCCCGCTGCTGGCCGCCGCCGGCCGCCGGGTCATCACCATGGACCTGCGCGGCTTCGGGGAATCCTCGATCATCTGGGACGACTACTCCCCCGCCGCCATCGCCACCGACGTCCTCGCCCTGCTCGACCACCTCGGCATCGACCGCGCCGTCCTGGTCGGCAACTCCTACACCGGCGCGACGGTCGTCAAGGCCGCCGGCGACGCCCCCGAGCGGGTCGCCGGCATCGCCCTGATCGACGCCTTCATCGAGAACCCCCCGCCCGGCGCCCTCATGCGCGGCGCCCTCCGCGTCATGGGCTTCCTGACCGTCCACTCGCCCGCCTTCTGGGGCCTCTACCACCGCAAGCTGGCCTACCCGGGCGCCAAGCCCGCCGACTTCGACCCGTACGTGGCCGGACTCGTCGCCGCCATGCGCACCCCCGGCCGCAAGACCGCCACCCGCGGACACGTCAGCGGGGACTCCGCGCCCGTCGGCTGGACCGCGGCCGTGCGCTGCCCCTCGCTCGTCATCATGGGCAGCAAGGACCCCGACTTCCCCGAGCCGGAAGCCGTCGCCGACCGGCAGGCCATCGCGCTCAACGCGCGGAAGGTCATGATCGACGGATCCGGGCACTACCCGATGGCCGACAACCCGCAGGCCACCGCCGACGCCCTGCTGCCCTTCCTCGCCGAACTCGCCTGAGCCCCGCCCGCCCACGTCAGCCCCGCCACGCCACGCCACGCCACGTACGCCTTCCACCGACGGAGAGCCCACACCATGCCCCGAGTAGGACTCACCCCCGAGCAGGTCGTCGACCACGCCATCGCCCTCATCGACGAGCAGGGCGCCGACGCCCTCACCCTGGCCGCCGTCGCCGCCCGGGCCGGGGTCGCCACCCCGTCGCTGTACAAGCACGTCAGCGGCGGCCTCGCCGAACTGCGGCGGCTCATCGCCGTCCGGGTCACCGAGGAACTCGCCGACCGGCTCGCCGAGGCCGCCGTCGGCCGCAGCGGCGACGACGCCGTCGACACCGTCCTGCGCGCCTACCACGCGTACGCCACCGAGTACCCGCACCGCTACAACGCCCTCCCGCAGGCCCCGCAGCCGGACGACGACCTCACCCGCGCGGCCGGACGGCTCGTCGGGGTGATCATCGCCGTCCTGCGGGAGTACGGCCTCGACGGCGCGGAGGCGATCCACGCCGCCCGCACCGTCCGCTCCGTCGCCCACGGCTTCGCCTCCCTCTCCATCGGCGGCGGCTTCCAGCTCGCCGAAGACCTGGCCACCACCCAGAGCCGCCTCATCACCCTCCTCACCACCGGGCTCCGCACCTGGCCCACCCCCTGAGACGCCGACCACCGCACCGGCCGCGGCACGACCCACCCGGTCTCCCACGACGACGGAACGGCCGGCGCACCGGGTGAGGCGTGCGCGAGAAGTCGGACCCGCCGACTTCCCGTGCGGCGGGCAGGCAGCGGGCCTGGGGGTGGTAGGGCCGGACGGGTTAGTGTGGCCGGGCTGACTGGTGGTCATGACAGGGACCGCCGACCCCTTGGCGGAGGTCCACGTGCCCGCACCGATAGCGAGGGCGCGGCGGTGGTACCTGCGGCTGCTGGACGGGAACGCCCGGGCCGCGCGGTACGCGCTGGGGGTGCTGCTCGGGGTGACCGCGGTGCTGAGCGTGCTGCCGATCGTGCTGCCGTACAGCTGGCCGCCGTCGGCGCTGGTGCTGCCGCTGGTGGTCGGCGGGCTGCTGTTGCGACGCGGGCAGCTGCTGGTGCTGGTGTGCGCGGCGCTGGCCGGCGGGGTGCTGGGGGCGGTGGTGCGGGATCCGCTCGGGGTGCGGATCGGGGTGACGCTGGTACTGGCCGCGACCGCGGTGACGGTGCTGGCCGCGAACCGGTTCCGGCACCGGCTGGGTCTGCGCGGGACCCAGGGCGATTCGATGCTGCTGGAGCTGGCCGAGCACACCCGGACGCTGGCCCGGCTTCCGGAGCGGCTGCTCGACTGGCACTTCGACAGTGCGCTGGCGCCGGCCGGCGACACCTCGTTCTCGGGTGACTTCCTGCTGTGCGCACACCGCCCCGAGGAGGATCTGCTGGAGCTGCTGCTGGTGGACGTGTCGGGCAAGGGCAGCCGGGCGGCGGCCCGCTCGACGCACCTGTCGGGCGCGTTCGCGATGCTGCTGGGGCGGGTGCCGCCGGAGGCGTTCCTGCCGGCGGCCAACGACCACCTGGTGCGGATGGGCTGGGAGGACGACTTCGCGACGGCGGTGCACCTCGCGCTGCGCCCGGCGACGGGCGACTACCTGCTGTTCAACGCAGGCCATCCGGCGCCCGCGCAGTTCCGCCGGGCGGACGGCGGCGGCTGGGCGCGGTCGGGGCACGGCGGCCCGGCGCTGGGGCTGGTGTCGGGCGCGCTGTATCCGGCGGTGTCGGGGCGGCTGCGGCGGGGCGATTCGCTGCTGCTGTTCAGTGACGGCCTGGTGGAGGTGCCGGGTCGGGATCTGGACGAGGGGGTGGGTCGGCTGCTGGCGGCGGCCGAGCCCGTGGTGCGGCCGTGGCGGACGCAGCAGCAGCTCACCCGGGGTGCGGCGGAGCGGCTGGTCCGGACGGTGGCACGGGACGCGGCGGACGACCGGACGCTGGTGCTGGTGCGCCGTCTGGGTCACCATTCACCCGCTTCAGCACCCGCTTGAGAAATAAGGTATTAAGAATTAAGTGCCCGTTCGGGCACCCAGAGGGCACCCACCCCCCGAGAGCGGAAAGGCCGGGTATCCGATGGACCTGAGCTCTCCGTGGGTTCCCCCCTCCGAGGACGAGAGCCGG
This sequence comes from Kitasatospora sp. NPDC088861, assembly GCF_044750105.1. NCBI lineage: Bacteria > Bacillati > Actinomycetota > Actinomycetes > Kitasatosporales > Streptomycetaceae > Kitasatospora > Kitasatospora sp. NPDC088861. The sequence goes on along the minus strand of NZ_JBIVJF010000001.1, from coordinate 843,570 downwards.
ACGCCGCGCAGCAGTCCCACCGCCCGCAGCCCCATGCGCTGCGTGCGCTTACTGCTCGGCTGCACCAGCGCCACCGAACTGCTCGGCACCGTCCTCGCCGAGGGGCCGGGGTGGATCACCGGCGAGGGTTCCGCGCTCTACCTGCTGGATTCCGCCGGGATGCTCCGACTGACCGCCTCGCACGGGCTGCCGGACTGGGCCCACGAGCGCTACAGCACCGTCGATCCGGCCAGTGACCTCCCCGCCGCGATGGCCCTGCGGTTACGCCGCCCCTACCTGCTCAGTCCCGAGCACACCAGCGTCGACTACCCGAACAAGAACGTCGGCATGGGCACCGGCATGGTCGCCGTGATCGCCCTGCCGATGGTCGTCGACGAGCGGCCGGTCGGCGTCCTCGCCCTCGCGCTGGCCCACCGGGGCACCGTCCCCCGCCGCGACCTGGACGTCCTGGAGACCATCGGCGAGGCCTGCGCCCACCGGCTGTCCCACCTGCTCGACCACGCGGACGCCCGGATACCCCAGGATCCGGCCGGGGCACCGCCGGACGGGGCCGGGAGCCTCCCCGCCGGGCTGGCCCACCCGATGCTGTCGCTCGCCGTCCGGGCGGCCGGGCACGGTGCCTTCGAGCGCGATCTGGTCACCGGCGAGAGCTACTGGGACGCCGCGGCGTTCCGGGTCACCGGCCAGCCCGCCACCGCCGACGGCTCCGCTCCGGAGCTGGACCGGATCGTCCACCCGGAGGACCTGCCGGACGTGCAGGCCGCGCTCGCCGAGTCGCTCACCACCGGCGGGTGGTACCGGATCGGGTACCGGGTGCTGCGCGGGGGCGGCAAGGTGGCGCGGATCGAGGAGACCGGCGAGGTGATGCTGGACGTCCACGGCCGGCCGGTCCGGGTCGCCGGGCTGCTGTCCGACCGGGACCAGGGCCGGGCCCAGGGCCAGGACCGGGACCAGCGCCGGGAACACCCCCGGGAGCAGGCCGAGGAGCAGGCCACCCCAGGCGGGGCCCGGACGGCACTGCTGCTCGCGCTCACCCGGTCGCTGTCGCGGGCGGTGACCGTCCGGGACGTCACCACCGCCGTCACCGACGTCGCCCGCCCGGCGTTCGGCGCCGCCAGCATCGTCCTGGATCTGGTGGACGAGGGCCGGCTGCTGCCCGTCTCGCACACCGTGTACGGCGGGCCGAGGCGCACCGAGCTGACCCGGCTGGCGGACCTCTCCGAGAACGTGATGCAGCACGCGCTGACCCGCTCGGCCCCGCTGTTCAGCGAGCCCGACGCGGGCCGGGGCCGGCACGGCCCGCTCACCCCGGCCTCCTGGGCGGTACTGCCGCTGGTCGCCTCCGGGCGGCAGGTGGGCTCCTGCCTGATCACGTTCTCCGCCGAGCGGGCGTTCGGCCGGGAGGACCGCACCCTGTACTCGGCCTTCGCCGGGATCCTGGCGCAGTCCCTGGAGCGGGCCCGGCTGTACGACACCCACCACCACCGCGCCACCGAGCTGCAGCGCGCGATGCTGCCGCGCACCCTGCCCCGGCTGCCCGGGATCGCCAGCGCCGCCCGCTACCTGCCGAGCACCGAGGGCATGCAGATCGGCGGCGACTGGTACGACCTGCTGAGGCTGCCGGACGGCCGGATCGGGCTGGTGATCGGCGACGTCCAGGGCCACAACGCGGAGGCGACGGCGGTGATGGGCCAGCTGCGCAGCGGCCTGCGGGCGTACGCGACGGACGGGCACGATCCGGCCGCCACGCTGGCCCGGACCAGCCGGCTGCTGACCGAGCTGGACACCGACCTGTTCGCGACCTGCCTCTTCCTGGCCCTGGACCCGGCCGACGGCGCGCTGACCGCGGCCCGGGCCGGGCATCCCGCGCCGGTGCGGATCGCGGACGCCGGGGCCGTCGAGCTCGACCTGCCGGGCGGGCCGCCGCTGGGCGTGGACCCGGGGCAGCCGTACCCGCTGACGGCCGGTCGGCTGGCGGTCGGCGAGACGCTGCTGGTGTACACCGACGGGCTGGTCGAGGACCGCGAGGAGGACTACGACGAGTCGGTGCAGCGGATGCTCGGCGGGCTGGAGCTGTGGGCCCGGCAGACCGGCCCGACCCGGGCCGGCGCGGCGCCCGCGCTGGAGCGGCTGGCCGACCTGCTCACGCTGAACGTGACCGAGCGGCGGTCCCGGCCGGACGACGTGGCGCTGTTGCTCCTGCACCGGACGTCGCCCCTTCCGTAACACCGTGCGCACGTTCCCCACACATCCCAGGACGTGACTCGGCCATCTCCCGCCCGGCCCGGACGACGCGCCGCAGGCGCCCCACCGGGGACGAACCTCCTCGGGCCGCCCGGATCGCGTTCGAACGGCGCCGGTTTGACGCCGTATTGACTGGATATTGACGAGATCTGGTCACTTGGCGAGATCCGTTCACACCTTCGTAGGATCATCACCCTAGAATTCGCGGCGTGACGATGACTCAGTGGTGCGCAACGGCAACCGGCGTACTCGCCGCCCTCGCCCTCGTGGCCACCGCCCGGTACCGCGCCGTGTCCGTCACCCAGCGCCGCCGCGCCGACCGGCTGCGGCGCGACCTCGCCCGGCTCCAGGAGCAGCTCGGCGCCGAACTCTCCCGCCGCGGCGCCGACCTGGCCGCCGTCCAGCAGGAGCAGGAACTCACCGCCTCCACCCAGCGGGCCTTCCTCAGCGTCGCCCGCCGCATCCTCGTCATGGCCCACGACCAGCAGGCCCTGCTCGACGAGATGGAACGCACCCACGACGACCCGGCGCTGCTGGAGGGCCTGCTCAAGGCCGACCACGCCGCCGCCCAACAGGCCAGGCTGGCCCAGACCCTGGCCGTGCTGTGCGGCGCGCGGGCCGGCCGCCACTGGCCCGAGCCGGTCTCGCTGGAGGACGTCGTGCGCGGCGCCCAGTCCCGCATCCTGCCGTTCCAGCGGGTGGTGGTCCGCAGCCGGATCGAGACCGCGGTGGTCGGCGCCGCCGCCGAGGCGCTGATCCACGCCGTCGCCGAGCTGCTGGACAACGCCACCCGCTACTCCCCGCCCAGCACCCAGGTGTTCGTCACCCTGATGCCGGTGCACAACGGAGCCGTCATCGAGATCGACGACGGTGGCGTCGGCATGCCGGAACAGGCCGTCGCCAAGGCCGCCGCCGCCCTCGCCGGCGGCACCAGCCTGGAGGTCTCCCGGCTCGGCGAGGTGCCGCAACTGGGCCTCGCCGCGGTCGGCCGGCTGGCCGAGCAGTACGGCTTCCGGGTCACCCTCAGCTCGGCGCCCTCGCCGTACGGCGGCGTCCGCGTCGTCGTGATGCTGCCGAACGCCCTGCTCACCGAACCGCTGCCGCCCACCGTCCCCGGCCTCGGACCGGACGACCGGGCGTTCAGCACCGACCTCCGGCCGACCGGACACCCCGCCGGACACCCCCTGGTGGAGACCCCGCCGGCCGGCCGACCCCCCGCGGCCGCCGACACCCCGCCGCCGCTGCCCCGCCGGAGCCACCGACGCGACCGCGCCGCCCGCCCCGCCCAGCACGCCTCTCCCGCGCCGCCGCCCGCCCCGCCGTACCGCTCGGCCCGGGACGCGCAGGCGTTCATGGCGATGTTCCAGGCCGGCACCGCCAGCGGCCGATCGGCCGCCCGGGCCCAGGCCCAGCCCGACCCTTCCCTGCCCGCTTCCCCCCGACTTCCCCAGCGCTCCGGAGAGTTCCATGACCACCACCCCTGATCTCGGCTGGATGCTCGCCGACATCGTCAACGTCCCGCAGGTCCAGCACGCCGTCGTCGTCTCCAACGACGGCCTGGAGATCGGCCGCAGCGCGAACATCGCGCGCGAGGACGCCGAACGGCTCGCCGCCGCCTGCTCCGGACTCCAGTCGCTGGCCCGCGGCGTCGCGACCGGGTTCGGCGGACCGGGCAGCGCCACCCGCCAGATCATCATCGAGTACGGCGGCGGCTACCTGTTCATCGTCGCCGCCGGGGTCGGCGCGCACCTGGCCGTGGTGACCAGCGACGCCGTGGACGCCGGCCTGGTCGCCTACCAGATGCAGGTCCTGGTCGAACGGATCGGCAGCCACCTCACCAGCCCGCCGCGGGTCGACCACGCGGCGGGGGGACACCGGTGAGCGGGCCGGTCCGGCCCTACGTCATCACCGGTGGCCGCAGCCGGTCCACCCGGGCCGAGCTGGCCATCGAGAGCCTGGTCAGCGCGTTACCCGAGCCGCCGGAGCTCCCCGACCACGCCCTGCTCAACCGCGAGCACCGGCGCATCCTCGCGCTCTGCCACAGCCTGCTGTCGATCGCCGAGGTGGCGGCCCACCTGGGGCTGCCGCTCGGCGTCGTCAAGGTGCTGGTCGGCGACCTCTGGGACCTCGGCGCCGTCCAGGTCCTCCCGCCCGTCCCGCAGGCCGAACGCCTGCCCGCAACCCTTCTGGAAGAGGTGCTCGTTGGCCTCCGCCAACTCCGCTGAAGCCCCCGGGGCCACCGCCGACCTGCCCGCCGAGCCGCGGTACCTGCCGTCCTCGGTCCAGGGCGCGGTGAAGATCCTGGTCACCGGCCCGTTCGGGGTCGGCAAGACCACGCTGGTCGGCTCGCTCAGCGAGATCACTCCGCTGCGCACCGAGGAGACGATGACCGCCGCCAGCAGCGGCATCGACGACCTCACCGGGCGCGGCGACAAGACCACCACCACGGTCGCACTCGACTTCGGCCGGATCACGCTCAACCCGCGGCTCGCGCTGTACCTGTTCGGCACGCCCGGGCAGCGGCGGTTCTGGCCGCTCTGGGACGACCTGTCACGCGGCGCGCTCGGCGCCATCGCCATGGTCGACCTGCGCCGCCCGGACGAGAGCTTCGACGTGCTCGGCCGCCTGGAGGAGCAGCGCATCCCGTTCGCCGTGGCGGTCAACACCTTCTCGGACACGCCGAGTTACCCCGAGGAGGAGCTGCGCTCCGCCCTCGACCTGCTGCCGGAGGTACCGATCCTGCACTGCGACGCCCGCGACCGGCGGCAGTCCTACGACCTGCTGATCGACTTCGTCGACCACCTGCACCGCAGCTCGATCCTGGAGCTCCAGGGATGACCGCGCCCGAACCCGGCACCGCCTCCCCCGGCTGCCCGGTCCCGCACGGCGGCAGCCTGCCCACCGGCATCCCGCTGACCCCGCTGTACGGCCACGCCGTCGCCGAGGACCCGCACGGCCTGTACGCCCGGCTGCGCCAGCGCTACGGCCCGGTGGCGCCGATCGAGCTGGAGCCCGGGGTCGAGGCCTGGCTCGTCCTCGGCTACGCCGAACTGCTCGAACTCACCCGCAACGAGGCACTGTTCTCCAAGGACTCGCGCCGCTGGCGGGTGCCCGCCGAGGGCCGGCTGTCCCCCGACTCCCGGCTGCTGCCGATGACCTCCTGGCGGCCCACCCTGCTCAACCTGGACGGCGCCGAGCACCAGCGGCTGCGCTCCGCCGTGTCGGACACCCTCTCCCAGATCGACCACCGCCAGCTGCGCGAGACCACCGAGGCCTGCGCCAACGACCTCATCGACAGCTGGGGCCCGGACGGCACCGCCGACCTGATCGCCCAGTACGCCCGCCCGCTGCCGCTGCTGGTCTTCACCCAGCTGGTCGGCCTGCCCCGCGAGGCCGGGCCCCACCTGGTCGAGCTGATCAGCCACTTCGTGGACAGCGGCCCCAAGTCGGTGCGCGCCAACGCCGAGTTCCAGGCGATCCTGGTCGACCTGGTCCGGCGGCGCCGCACCGCCCCCAGCGCCGACCTCACCTCCTGGCTGCTCGCCCACCCGGCCGCGCTCACCGACGAGGAGGCCGTGCACCACCTGGTGGTGATGCTGGTCGCGGGCAACGAGACCAGCATCAACTGGACCGGCAACACGCTGCGGCTGCTGCTCACCGACCGCCGGTTCCGGGCCACCCTCACCGGCGGGCGGCTCACCGTCTCCGACGCGCTGGAGGAGGTGCTCTGGCGCGACCCGCCGACGCAGAACTTCCCCGGCCGCTGGGCCACCGGCGACACCGTCCTCGGCGGCCAGTACATCAGCGCCGGCGACATGCTCGTCCTCGGCCTGGCCGCGGCCAACGCCGACCCGGCCGCCCAGGGCGTCGCCTCCGCCGCCCAGGGCTCGCTCGGCGGCAACCGGGCCCACCTCGCCTGGGGCGCCGGACGGCACGTCTGCCCGGCCCAGCACCCGGCCCGGATCATCGTCGAGACCGCCGTCGAGACCCTGCTGCACCGCCTGCCCGATCTCCAACTCGCCGTGCCGTCCGGCGACCTGGGATGGCGCCCGTCCCCGTGGTCACGGGCCCTGCTCGGCCTGCCGGTGCTGTACAGCGCCTTCACCCCGCCCCGCCCGCCAGCCCCCGAGAGGCCCGCATGGACACCGCCGTCGACCCCCGACCCGAGCCCGTCAGACTCGACCCCTTCGGACGCGACCAGCACCAGGAGAACGCCCGCCTCCGGGCGGCCGGCCCCGCGGTCCTGGTGGAGCTCCCTGGCGGGGTGGTGGTCTGGGCGATAACCCACCACGACACCCTCCAGGCGCTGCTCGCCGACCACCGGGTGGGCAAGAACGCCCAGCTGTGGACGACCTTCCGGGAGGGCCGGCTGCCCCAGGGCTGGCCACTGCTCAACTTCGTCACCGTGCCCGGCATGGTCACCGCCGACGGCGACGACCACCGACGGCTGCGCGGCCTGGTCAGCCAGGCCTTCACCCCGCGCCGAATAGCCGACCTGGCGCCCGCGATCGAGGCCCGCACCGTCTCGCTGCTCGACCGGGTCGCCGAGCTGGACGGCGCGTTCGACCTGCGCGAGCACTTCGCCTACCCGCTGCCGATGCAGGTGATCGGCGAACTGCTCGGACTGGCGCTGGACGAGCAGGACAGGCTGCACGAGCTCTCCGACACCCTGGTCTCCAGCTCGGCCACCCCGGCGGCGGCCGCCGCCGCGCAGCAGGCCCTGTACGCGCTGCTGGGCTCCGTGGTGGCGGCCAAGCGGGCCGCGCCCGGCGACGACCTCACCACCGACCTGATCGCCGCCCGCGAGGCCGGGGACCGGCTCAGCGAGGCCGAGCTGGTCGGCACCCTGCTGCTGATGCTGGTCGCCGGGCACGAGACCACGCTCAACCTGATCACCAACGCCGTCCGGGCCCTGCTCGCCCACCCCGACCAGCTGCGGCTGGTGCTCTCCGGCGAGCAGCCGTGGTCGGCGGTCATCGAGGAGACGCTGCGCTACGACTCGCCGGTCGGCCAGTTCCCGCTGCGCTACGCGACCGAGGACATCGAGGTCGGTGACGTGGTGATCCGGCGCGGCGAGGCGCTGCTCGCCTCCTACGCGGCGGCCGGCCGCGACGCCGGGCACCACCCGGACGCCGACCGCTTCGACGTCACCCGCCGGCCCAACCGGCACCTGTCGCTCGGCCACGGCCCGCACTTCTGCCTCGGTTCCGGGCTGGCCCGGCTGGAGGCCGAGACCGCGCTGCGGCACCTGTTCGAGCGGTTCCCCGGGCTGGCCCTCGCCGAGGGCGACGCGCCGGAGCCGATCGGCTCCTTCATCAGCAACAGCGTGCGAACCCTGCGGGTGACGGTCTGAGCCGTCCGGTTACCTGAAGGCGGCCCGGGTCGTTCGGCAGTGCATGAAGAAACTCGCCACCCTGGCCGCCCTCACCATGGCGGGCCTCGCGCTCGCCGCCCCGGCGGCGTCCGCCACCACCCAGACCGCGAGCTCCCCGGACGCCACCGGGGGCCTCACCGACGGTCTCAACCTCTCCCCGGCCGACCTCGCCATCCACGCCGCCGGCCGGCTGCCGGTGGTCGGCCACGCCGCCCAGGAGGTGGAGGCCGTCGGCACCAACCAGATGACCCACCCGGGGCTCAGCGGTCAGATCGGCTGACCCGGATCGGCTGACCACGCCCACCGGGCACCGCCCCGGTTGCCGCCGCCCCCCGTCGGCGGCAGCCGGGGCTTCGCCGTACCCGGGCCCGCCCGGCGCCGTCCAGCCCGCGCCGCCGGGCCCGCTCAGCGCTGGACGGACCGCGAGAAGCCCGCTCAGAAGAGGCCGTTCAGCTCCTGGTAGGTCAGCCCGCCCTCCAGGGCGGTGTAGGTGCCGCTCGCGTACACCTCCGCGGCGGCCCGGCGCACCGCCGCGTACGCCACCTCGGCCAGCCCGGGGCCGAGGCTGACCCGGGCCACGCCCAGCTTCGCCAGCTCCGGGACGGACGGCGCGCCCGGCCCCGCCAGCACGTTCAGCGGCACCGGGACGGCCGCGGCCAGCGCGGCGATCGTCTCCCGGTCCGCGACACCGGGCACGAACACGCCGTCCGCGCCCGCCTCGACGTAGGCCCGCAGCCGGCGCACCGCGTCGTCCAGCCGGCCCTCCGGCGCGCCGATCCCGTGCAGGAACACGTCGGTGCGCGCGTTGACGAAGGCGGGCACGCCCGCCGCGTCCGCCGCCGCCCGGGCCGCCGCGATCCGCTCGGCGGCCTCGGCCGCCGGCCGGCCCTCGTCCTCCAGGTTGACGCCGACCGCGCCGGTGGCCAGCAGCGCGGCGACGGACTCGCCGACGCCGGCGGCGGTCCGCGCGAAGCCGCTCTCCAGGTCGGCGGTGACCGGCAGGTCCACCGCGCGGACCACCTGCGCCGTCCGTACGAGGACCTGTTCGAGGTCGGCGCCGCCGCCGTCCCGGCTGCCGAGCGACCAGGAGACGCTCGCACTGGCCGTCGCCACCGCCCGCGCTCCGGCGGCGGCGACCAGACGGGCGCTCGCCGCGTCCCACACGTTGGCGAGCACCAGCGGCTCGCCCGGCCGGTGCAGCTCCCGGAGCAGCCGGGCCTTCTCCTGCTGGACGTCCACCATGTCCGCCATATCCGTCATGTCCGCCATGTTCCCGGGCCTCACTTGGCGGCCGGGCTGAGCCGGGAGGCCACCCCGATCCGGTTCCAGGCGTTGATGGTGACGATCAGCGCGATCAACTGGGCCAGCTCGGTCTCGTCGAACCGGGCGGCGGCCTCGGCGTAGACCGCGTCCGGGACGTGTCCCTGGGTCAGCAGGGTGATCGACTCGGTGAGGGCCAGCGCGGCCCGCTCCCGGGCGGTGAACCAGGGGGTCTCGCGCCAGGCCGGGAGGGAGAGCAGCCGGTGGTCCTGCTCGCCGCCCTTCAGGGCGTCGGTGCTGTGCATGTCGATGCAGAAGGCGCAGCCGTTGATCATCGAGGCGTGCACCTTGACCAGCTCGGCGAGCGTGTGGTCGATGCCCTTCCGGGCAGCGCGGTCCACCGCGATCATGGCCTGGTAGAAGTCGGGGGCCAGGCTGTGCAGCGCGAGGCGCTGGGCGGGGGCCGGGACGGGCGCTTCGGTCGGCTGGTGCTCGTTCGTCGTCATGACCGCCAGCCTAGGGACCTGGTGGACCCGTTTCCTGGTGCATTCGAACCACAGAATCCTGGGCCACTTCGCGTGCGCCCGGCCGTGGGGCGAGTGTGGCACGGCGGCGGCCGAAAGGGGAGGGCCCGGGGGAACCTCCGGGCGCGGACGCGCACTCCCGGCGCGCGAACGGGAGTGCGAGGATCGACCGCGGGGGCGCCACCACGCGTGCCCCCGCCGGGCGAGGTCAGGGGGCCGCGATCGTGTGTACGGCGTTCGTCAGCATCGAACCGGGGGCGGCCGTGCCGGTGCTGCTCCTCTCCGTCCGGGACGAGTACCTCGGGCGCGACTGGCTGCCGCCGGACCACCACTGGCCGGACCGGCCGGCCCTGGTCGGCGGACTCGACCTCGCCGCCGGCGGCACCTGGCTGGCCGTCGACCCCGGGCGGCGGACCGCCGCCTGCCTACTGAACGGCTTCGGGCCGCTCGCCCCCACCGACACCCGGCTCTCCCGTGGCGAACTGCCGCTCACCGCCGTCCGGGACGGCGGGATCGGCCACCTCGACCTCGCCCCGTACGACCCGTTCCACCTCGTCCTGGTCCGGCCCGACGGCGCCCGGGTCGCCAGCTGGGGCGGCGGCCGGCTGGAGGAGCGCGAACTGCCGGTCGGCCTCAGCGTGGTGCTCAACGACGGGCTGGAGGGCACGGCCGCCAACCGGACCGCCTCCGAGCGGATCCGCGCGCTGATGGCCGCCCGCGCCGACCGCTTCCGGGTCCGCCTCGCCGCCGCGCCCCGGCCGGAGCCGACCGGCGACGGGCCCGCCGAACGGGCCTGGGGCGACTGGCTGCCGATCGTCGCGGGCGACGGCCTGCCGCTGGACGACGACGCGGCGCTGATCCAGCGGCGGGACTTCGGCGACGGGCGGATCTGGGGGTCCTCCTCGATCTCGCTGCTCGCGCTCGGGCCGGACGGGCCGCGCTACGACTTCGCCCCCGCGCCGGTGCCCGCCGGCGGCGGGGCGTGGCGGCGGGTGCCGCTCGGCGGAGGCGGGTCGGCGGCGCGGTCCGGCGACTGACCGGCGTGACCGGCGGCTGACCGGCGGCGGTGGCGCCCAGACGTCCGCTCGATGAACTTCTGGCGGCGGGGCTGCCGGGCGTCTACATGCCCGTAGTAGCTTCGCGGGGCTCCCCCGGATCCAGACCCCCGAGCGAAGGTGCGCGATGTCCACCCTGACCTACCCGGAAGCGATAGGCGTCGGCCTGCTGCAGGGTGTGACGGAACTCTTCCCGGTCTCCAGCCTGGGCCACAGCATCCTGCTCCCCGCCCTGATCGGCGGGAAGATCCAGCGGGACCTCGACATGACCGCCGAGGGCTCCTCCTACCTCGCCGTCCTGGTCGGCCTGCACCTGGCCACCGCGTTCGCGCTGGTGGTGTTCTTCCGCAAGGACTGGGTCCGGGTGATCGGCGGCTTCTTCAGCTCGATCCGCCGCCGCCGGGTCGAGAGCCGGGACGAGAAGCTCGCCTGGCTGCTGATCATCTCCACCATCCCGGTCGGGGTGGCGGGCCTCGCCCTGGAGAAGGCGCTGCGCAACGCGCTCGGCAAGCCCGTCCCGGCCGCCGTCTTCCTGGCCCTCAACGGGCTGGTGCTGCTCGGTGCCGAACGGCTCAAGCGCGGCGGCACCGGCCGCCGGCGGGCCGGGCACGCCGCCCCGCCCACCGAGGAACCGGGCCTCGACCCGGCGATCGCCTCAGACCACCGCCTCGCCCGGCTCGGCTTCGTCCAGGGCGCCTGGATCGGCGCCGCCCAGATCCTCGCGCTCTTCCCCGGTATCAGCCGCTCCGGTGTCACCATGAGCGCCGGCATCCTGCGCGGCCTGCACCACGAGGACGCCGCCCGCTTCTCCTTCCTGCTCGCGACCCCGGTCATCCTGGCCGCCTCCGTGCTGAAGGTGCCGGAGCTGTTCAAGCCGGAGAACTCCGCCGTCCTCGGCCCGGTCGTCGCCGGCAGCATCGCCGCCTTCGTCGCCGGCTACGTCTCGGTGCGCTTCCTCACCAAGTACTTCGAGACCCGCAGCCTGACGCCGTTCGCGCTCTACTGCTTCCTCGCCGGCGTCGGCAGCGCGGTCTACCTGTCGGTCTGATCCGCCACCGACTCGCGGTCGAGGATGCCGGGCCGCGCGATAATCGGGCCCGTGAGCAGCTCCTGGACCTCCTTCGGCGGCGACTTGCACCTGGACCTCACCGAGCGGCGCGCCGCCGGGGCCGGGCTGCGGGCCGCTCTGGAGGACGCGCTGCGCGAGGCCGTCCAGGACGGGCGGCTCGTGCCCGGCACCCGGCTGCCGTCCTCGCGGGCCCTCGGCGAGGACCTCGGGATCGCCCGGAACACCGTGGTCGAGGCGTACGGGCAGCTCACCGCGGAGGGCTGGCTCACCTCCCGGCAGGGCTCCGGCACCACCGTCGCCCGGCGGGCCGCGCCCGGCCGGAGCCGGCGGGTGGCCCGGCCCGCGGCGGGGCGGCGGGCCGTCCGGCACGACCTGATGGCCGGGCGGCCCGACCTCTCGCTCTTCCCCCGCACCGCCTGGCTCGCCGCCGCCCGCCGGGCCCTCGCCACCGCGCCGCACGAGGCCTTCGGCTACGGCAGCCCGTTCGGCCGGATCGAGCTGCGACGGGCGCTCACCGACTACCTGGCGCGGGTCCGCGGCGTCCGCACCGACCCCGACCACCTGCTGATCTGCACCGGTGTCTCCCAGGGCCTGGGCCTGCTCTGCGCCGCCCTGCGGGAGCGCGGGGACCGCGCCCTCGCGGTCGAGGAGTACGGGCTGCCGCCGCAGCACGCCGTCGCCCGGGCGGCGGGGCTGGCCACCGTCCCGGTGCCGCTGGACGGGGCGGGCGCCCGGGTCGAGCGGCTGGACGGCCGGTGCGGGGCCGTCCTGCTCACCCCCGCGCACCAGTTCCCCACCGGTGCGCCGCTGGCCGCCGACCGGCGGGCCGCCGCGGTGCGCTGGGCGCGCGAGCGGGACGGGTACGTCGTCGAGGACGACTACGACGGCGAGTTCCGCTACGACCGGCAGCCGGTCGGCGCGATGCAGGCGCTCGACCCGGAGCGGGTGGTGTACGCCGGGACGGCCGCCAAGAGCCTCGCGCCGGGCCTGCGGCTGGCCTGGCTGGCCCTGCCCGACGCGCTGGTCGAGCCGGTGGCCCGGTTGAAGACGCTGGCCGACACGATGTCCCCGGTGCTCGACCAGCTGACCCTCGCCGAGCTGATCACCTCCGGGACGTACGACCGGCACGTCCGCCGCTGCCGGCTGCACTACCGGCGCCGGCGGGACCGGCTGGTCGCCGCGCTCGCCGAGCACGCCCCGCGCGTGCGGGTCACCGGGATCGCCGCCGGGCTGCACGCCGTTCTCCAACTGCCGCCCGGTTCCGCGTCCGAGGCTGAGCTGCTGGCCCGGGCCGAGGCCGCCGGCCTGGCCCTCGAAGGGCTGTCCTGGCACCTCGCCGACCGGTCGGCCGCCGCCCCGGACGCCGCTCCCGCTCTGGTGATCGGCTACGCGTCCCCGCCCGAGCACGCCTTCCCGGCCGCGCTGGACGCCCTCTGCGAACTGCTGCGCGAGCGGTGAGGGCCGCGACCACCCCGGTGAACTACTTGTTGCGGTTGCCCAGTTCGAACAGCAGCATGATGAAGCCGGCGAAGGCGTGGATGCCGGCGGTGTAGATCACCAGGCGGATCCCGACCCGGCGGTTGGCCGAGATGCCGGCGTCGACGGTCAGCGGGGCGGGGGTCGGAGCGGCCGGGGCGGTGGCCGCGGCGGCCTTCTCGGGGCTGGTGGGATCGGCCATGAGGGATCTCCTCCAAGGGTTCTGACGTTGGGTCAGTGGGTTGCCGCGGGGCCGCCGAGGCAGAGTTCGCCGCCGGGGCTCTGCAGCAGGGTGTGGACGAAGAGCAGTTCGACGCCGTCCGGTGCGTCGGCGGCGATGCAGTGCGGGGTGAGCGAGTCGAAGTGGGCGGAGTCGCCGACGTCGAGGCGGTGGACGCGGTCGCCGAGGGTCAGCTTGAGCCGGCCCTGCAGGACGTACAGCCACTCCTCGCCGGGGTGGACCCGGACCACCGTGTCCTGCACGCCCGGGGGCACGTGGACGCGCAGCGCCTGCATCGCCCGGCCGGGGGCGCCGGCCCGGCGGTAGCCCCAGCCCCCGGCGCGGCCGGGTTCGATGGCGCCGCCGCGCACGACCGGGTCGGGTTCGGCCATGGTCTCGCCGAGCAGGCCGGAGACGGAGGTGCCGTAGGCGCGGGCGAGGCCGAGCAGGACGGGGAGGGAGGGCTGGCGGCGGCCGGTCTCCAGCCGGGACAGATAGGCTGGGGAGAGCCCGACCCGGGCGGAGGCCACTTCGAGGGTCAGGCGGCTGCTGAGCCGGTGTTCCCGGAGGCGGGCGGCGAGGCCGGCCACTTCCTGGTCGTCGAGCCGGTCTCCCGGGGCGGCGTCCCCGGTCGGGCTGGTGGTCATGTGACCAGTGGACACCCGCCGTGCCGCTCGGGCAAGATTTTTGCCTCAGAGGCAAGAGGCCCGGATCGGATCCCCGTTCTCGGCTAGGGCCGCGGGATGTTGCGCAGGTTGCTGCGGGCCAGGTCGATCATGCGTCCGACCCCGCCGGAGAGCACCGTCCGCCCGGCCGCCAGCGCGAAGCCCTTCAGCTGGGCGGCCGTGATGTACGGCGGGATGGACAGCGCGTTGGGGTCGGTGACCACGTCCACCAGGGCGGGGCCGGGCCGTTCCAGCGCCTCCGCCAGCACCTCCCGGACCCTCGCCGGCTCGGTGACCCGCTTGGCCGGGATGCCCGTCGCCCGCGCGATCCCCGCGTAGTCGACGTCCCCGTTGTCGATCTCGTACTCCGGGTAGCCCGAGACCAGCATCTCCAGCTTGATCATGCCGAGCGCCCCGTTGTTGAAGACGACGGTCTTCACCGGCAGCCGGTGCTTGGCCACCGTCAGCAGTTCGCCGAGCAGCATGCCGATCCCGCCGTCGCCGGCCATCGCGATCACCTGGCGCCCGGGGCAGGCCAGTTGGGCGCCGATGGCGTGCGGCAGGGCGTTGGCCATCGAGCCGTGCAGGAAGGAGCCGATCACCCGGCGGCGGCCGTTCGGCTGGAGGTAGCGGGCGGCCCAGACGTTGTTCATGCCGGTGTCCACAGTGAACACCGCGTCGTCGGCGGCCACCTCGTCGAGCACCGAGGCGACGTACTCGGGGTGGATCGGCAGGTGCTTCTCGATGTCCCGGGTGTAGGCGCCGACCACGTCCTCCAGCGAGCGGCAGTGCTTGCGCAGCATCTCGTCGAGGAAGGCGCGGTCGCGCTTGGCGTCCAACAGCGGCAGGACGGCCCGCAGGGTGGCGGCGACATCGCCGTGGACGGCCAGTTCGAGCGCGGTGCGGCGGCCCAGCCGGGTGGCGTCGTGGTCGACCTGGACGGTGTGCGCCTGCGGCAGGAAGGAGTCGTACGGGAAGTCGGTGCCGAGCAGCAGCACCAGGTCGGCGGAGTGCAGCGCCTCGTGGCAGGCGCCGTAGCCGAGCAGGCCGCTCATGCCGACGTCGTACGGATTGTCGTACTGGATCCACTCCTTGCCGCGCAGGGAGTGCCCGACCGGCGCGTTCAGGGCCCGGGCCGCCTCCATCACCTCGCCGTGCGCCCCGCGCACCCCCGCGCCGCAGAACAGGGCGACCTTGCGGGCCGCGTTGAGCAGCCGGGCCAGCTCCTGCACCTGGGACCACGGCGGCGCGGCGACGGCCTGCTCGGTGAGGAAGTGGCTGGTCCCGGTGGGTCCGGCGGCGGGGAGCGCGGCGACGTCCCCGGGGAAGGCCAGCACCGAGACGCCGTGCGAGCCGAGCGCGTGCTGGATGGCGATCCGCATCAGCCGGGGCAGCTGCGCGGGGGTGGAGAGCATCTCGCACCAGGTGCTGCAGTCGGTGAACACCCGCTCGGGGTGGGTCTCCTGGAAGAAGCCGGTGCCGATCTGCCCGGACGGGATGTGCGAGGCGAGCGCCAGCACCGGCAGGCCGCTGCGCTGGGCGTCGTACAGGCCCTGGACGAGGTGGGTGTTGCCGGGCCCGCAGGAGCCTGCGCAGACCGCGAGCCGACCGCTGAGCTCGGCCTCGGCGGCCGCCGCGAAGGCGCCCGCCTCCTCGTTGCGCACGTGCACCCAGCTGATGCCGTCGGTCCGCCGGATCGCGTCCACGACCGGGTTGAGGCTGTCTCCGACCACGCCGTAGACCCGCTCGACCCCGGCCTGCCGGAGCACCTCCACCATCTGTTCGGCCACGCTCGCCACGGGTGCTCTCCAATCACCGGCCGCCGGCTGCCGCAGGACACCTGCACCCTCCGACGGCCGGGCCCGCCCCGCACCCGGAGCGGGCCCGAACAGGTGACCGGTCGGCGCGGCTACTCCGCCGCCAAGTGGTCCTGCTGCCCGAGCTTGCCGCTGACCAGGCCCGCCTGCGCCTGCCGCCGGGCGGGCTCGCGGCCGGGCGGCTGGCCGCACCGCTCCTGGGCCGGCGGCGCGGTGGTCGGCAGGGTGACCGGCTCCCCGGCCTTCACCTGCACCGGCTCGCCGTCGTGCCACAGGTGCAGCACCTCGCCGCGGCGCAGCGCGTACGTCGTCCCCTCGTGGGTGATCTGGACGCCCAGCAACTGCCCGCGGACCATCAGCGAGAACCCGAGCCTCATCAGCCCGCCCGGCAGCCGGGGCCGGAAGGACAGCGACTCGCTGTGGTCGCGCAGCCCCCCGAAGCCCGCCACCAAGGCGATGCAGGCACCCGCGAGCGAGGCCATGTGCAGGCCGTCGCGGGTGTTGCCGCCGAGGTCGTGCAGGTCCATCAGCGCCGCCTCGGCCGTGTAGTCGTACGCGAGGTCGAGCTGGCCGACCTCGGCGGCGATCACCGCCTGGGTGCACGCGGAGAGCGAGGAGTCGCGGACGGTGAGCCGCTCGTAGTAGGCGAAGTTGCGGACCTTCTGCTCGTCGGTGAACGCGTCGCCGCGGACCTGCATGGCGAGCACCAGGTCGGCCTGCTTGACCACCTGCTTGCGGTACAGGTCGAAGTACGGGTAGTGCAGCAGCAGCGGGTACTTCTCGGGCGGGGTGTGCTCGAAGTCCCAGACCTGGTGGTGGGTGAAGCCGTCGGCCTGCGGGTGCACGCCGAGGTCCTCGTCGTACGGGATGTACATCGCGGCCGCGGCGTCCCGCCAGGCGGCGGTCTCCTCGGTGTCGACGCCGAGTTCGGCGGCCTCGTGCGGGTGGCGGGCGGCGGCCTCGGCGGCGGCGCGCAGGTTCGTCTGCGCCATCAGGTTGGTGAACACGTTGTTGTCGGCGACGGCGCTGTACTCGTCCGGGCCGGTGACGCCTTCGATGCGGAACTTCCCCGAGACGTCGTGGTGGCCGAGCGAGCGCCACATCCGGGCGGTCTCCACCAGCAGTTCGAGCCCGTACGCGCGCTCGAACTCGGCGTCCCCGGTGGCCCGGACGTAGCGGGCGACGGCGGCGGCGATGTCGGCGCCGATGTGGAAGGCGGCGGTACCGGCCGGCCAGTACCCGGAGCACTCCTCGCCGCGGATGGTCCGCCAGGGGAACACCGCTCCGGCCAGGCCGAGTTGGGCGGCCCGTTCGCGGGCCAGCGGCAGCGTGGTGTGCCGCCAGCGCAGGGCCTGGTTGACGGCCCCGGGCAGGCAGTAGGTGAGCACCGGGAGGACGAAGGTCTCGGTGTCCCAGAAGCTGTGCCCGTCGTAGCCGGGGCCAG
Organism: Kitasatospora sp. NPDC088861; assembly: GCF_044750105.1. Taxonomy (NCBI): domain Bacteria; kingdom Bacillati; phylum Actinomycetota; class Actinomycetes; order Kitasatosporales; family Streptomycetaceae; genus Kitasatospora; species Kitasatospora sp. NPDC088861. The sequence goes on along the minus strand of NZ_JBIVJF010000001.1, from coordinate 826,422 downwards.
TCAACCCCTTGGCGGGGATGGCCCGTTCCTCGCTGCGGGCGCCGGCCTGGAGGACGTGGAAGACGGCGAACCGGACGGCCTGCTGGAGTTCGACGTCGCCTTCGATCTCGACGTCACTGGTCTCCCAGAACTCCTTGAGGTAGGCGGCCTGTTCGGCGGCCAGACCGTCCCAGCCGGTGTACCGGGCGGCGGTCAGCGCGGCCTCCACCTGGTCCCGGACGGCGGGCTGCGAGCGCGTCCCCGACCAGCCGTAGGCCATCAACTTGACCAGCCGCAGCCGCTGTCCGGGCCGGAGCACGGTGGTGACGCTGATCCGGCAGTGGTCGGCCTCGGCCTCGGCGACGGTTTCGAGCTCCTCCGGGCCCTCGATCACGTGGTCCATCCCGGCGGCGACCCGGATCGCGCTGTAGCGGGTGCGGTGCACCAGGACGGCCTTGGTGTCGCTCGCGTGGTGCACCTCGGGCTGCAGCGGCGCCTCCAGGACGGCGGAGGCCCGAGGATCGCCCTCGGGGCCGCCGGGCAGCTGCTCGTTGGCGACCAGCTCGGACTGGAGCACGATCCGCACCGGTCCGTCCACCGCCTCGACGCTGTAGTCGACCGCGGCGATCGCGCGCTGGGTGAGCGAGACCAGCCGGGAGGAGCGCACCCGGATGGTCCGGCCGGCCGGGGAGGTCCACTCGGCCTCGCGGTGCAGTATCCCCTCCCGGAAGTCCAACCAGCGCTTGTGGCGGACGAGTTCGCCGTAGCGCAGGTCGAAGGGCTCGTCGTCGACCAGCAGCCGGATGATCTTGCCGTTGGTCACGTTGATGACGCTCTGGCTGGACTCCGGGTAGCCGTAGCCGCCCTCGCCGTACGGCAGCGGGCGGAGCTCGAAGACACCGTTCAGGTAGGTGCCGGGGAGGCCGTGCGGCTCGCCCTCGTCCAGGTTGGCGCGCAGGCCGATGTGGCCGTTGGAGAGCGCGAACAGCGACTCGGCGCGGGCCATCGCGGTCAGGTCCAGGCCCTGCTCGGCGATCAGCCAGGGGTCGACGGAGAAGTTGTCCAAGCCACTCATGCGACTGCCTCACTCCGCTCACTCATGCCCGCTCCTCCAGCAGTTCGGCGAGGTCGTCGACGACCACGGTCGCGCCGTCCCGGCGCAGTTCGGCGGCCTGCCCGGTGCGGTTGACCCCGACCACGGCCCCGAAGCCGCCCGCACGGCCGGAGGCCACCCCGGCGAGCGCGTCCTCGAAGACGGCGGCGTGCGCGGGCTCGACGCCCAGCGTGCGGGCGGCGTACAGGTAGGTGTCGGGGGCGGGTTTGCCGGGCAGGCCCTCGCGCTGGGCGACGACGCCGTCCACGATCACGTCGAACAGCCCCTCGATGCCCGCCGCCCGCAGCACGTCCCGGCAGTTGGCGCTGGAGGACACCACGGCGCTGGGCAGCCCGAGCGCGCGCAACCGGTGCACGTACGCGACCGAGCCGTCGTACGGCTGGACGCCCTGCTCGCGGATCAACCGCAGGACGGTGTCGTTCTTGGCCCGGCTGATCCCGTGCACGGTACGGGTGTTGGGCGGATCGGCGTCGGTGCCCTCGGGCAGGTCGACGCCCCGGCTGCGCAGGAACGCCCGGGTGCCGTCCAGTCTCGGACGGCCGTCCACGTAGGTGTCGTAGTCGGTGACGGCGCCGAAGGGGACGAACTGCCCGCCGGTGCGGGCGGCTTCGGCGCGCAGGAAGGAGTCGAAGGTGTCCTTCCAGGCCGCGGCGTGCACCTTGGCGGTCTGGGTGAGGACCCCGTCGAGGTCGAAGAGGAAAGCGCGGATGTCGTCCGGTAGCCCCAGCATGGGTGCAGTCTTACCCGGGAACGCGGGGAAGCCGCCCATTTCCCGGCGGCGCGTCGCGGGAAGGGCGGCTTCCGGTTGCCCGGGTGCTCGTGGGTGGCCAGGTGGGCTCGTGGGTGCCCGGCGCTGTCACGGCGAGGGGTGCCCGGCGCTGTTACGGCGAGTCGGGCATCTGCGCCTCGGCGGCCTCCGCCACCGCGAACACCGCGCCCTGCGGGTCCTGGACGACCGCCATCCGGCCGGACTGCATGTCGAACGGCGGCTGGATCACCGAGCCGCCCGCCTTGACCAGGGCGTCCACGGTGGAGTCGGTGTCGTCCACCGAGAAGTAGGCCATCCAGTGCGAGGGCGTGCCCGCCCCCAGGTACCCGGGGATCGGCTGCATGCCGCCCACCGTACGGTCGCCGGCGTTGAGCGAGAAGTACCCCTCCATGCCCTGGATGGTCGCCGGGCGCAGCCCGAGCGCCGGGAGGTAGAAGCGGCCGGCCGCTTCGGTGTCGGCGGTGTTGAGCTCGTTCCAGACCAGTGCGCCGGGCTCGTTGACCACGCCCGCGCCGATGAAGTCCATCGCCTGCCAGACGCCGAACACCGCGCCGGTCGGGTCGGCGGCGACCAGCATCCGGCCGATCACGCCGACGTCCATCGCCGGGTAGAGGATCGTGCCGCCGTGCTCGGCGATGGCAGCCCCGCTCACGTCGGCGTCGTCCGAGGCCAGGTAGGTGGTCCAGGCGACGGGCGGCAGCGGCTGGCCCTCGGGCGCGGACCGCGCCATGATCCCGGCGACCGGTCGGTCGTTGAGCATGCACACGGCGTAGCCGCCGAACTCGGCCGGGCCGACCTCGCCCTGCCAGCCGAACAGGTCGCGGTAGAAGTCGAGCGCGGCCTGCTGGTCGCTCGCCATCAGGTCGATCCAGCACGGGGTGCCGGGCTTGTACGGAGCGGTGACTACGGGCATTGCTGGGCCTCCCGAAGGCAGTGGTCGTCGGGGCGGGCGGGTCCCGGCCGCCCGGTGCCGGGCTGCCGGTGCCGGCCGTCGGCGCGAACGGCGGGTACACCGCCCACCATCGGCCCGGCGCCGCGATCCCGCCACCGGACGGCGCCCTGGCGGGCGATCGGACGGGCCCGGGGCCCGTTCAGCCGCCGGCGGGCCGTTCACGCGGCGTCGTGGCGCTCATGCCGTCGCGGGGGCCGTTCACGCGGCGTCGTGCCGCTGGGCCGTGACGAAGTACGGCTGCACCTTGCCGCTCTGCACGTAGTCCTTGAGCCGGACCAGCAGTTCGGCCCAGGTGCCGGCGACCAGCGGGACGCCGTCCTCGCTGCCCGGCTGCCAGCCGCCGTGCCGGAACAGCAACCGGGTGCGGCCGGGCTCGTCGGGCTGGTCGGCGAGGTCCCAGCTGATCCAGGTGCCGGCCCAGTGCGGCGGGAAGGCCCCGGCGTTGGCCCACACCACCCGGTCCAGGTCGGCCCGCTCGCGGCGCAGCCGGAACGGCTCGGGGACGCCGGGGAAGTCGAACAGCAGGACGTCGCCCTCCCGGTCCACGCCGGTGGTCCACCAGCTGGTCAGCCCGCCGTGCGTGTTGAGCGCGGCGAGGACGACGGCCCGGGGTGCGGCGATGTCGAACTGGAGGGCGATCTCGGGCATGGGGTCCGCCTTTCGGTGCGCGCCCCCCTCGTCCGTGGGCCGGGTCCGGTGTGCCCGGGTCCGGTGCGTCGGGCCCCCGTCCCTCAGGTCGCCCGTGCCGGGCGCCCCCCGGTTTCTCCGGCCACCATGGCACGACCCCCGGGCCCGCGCGCCCTGGACGGCGCCGGCCCGGGGGTCGCCCCCACGGCTCGGGTGCGGTCAGCCGCCGCTGCCGTAGGAGGTGTTCGCGCAGATGTCGTCGTCCGCCGAGCGGGCGTCGTTGGTGACGGTGGTGGGCAGCGGCGCCGGGGGCGCCGGGGTGCCGTTCGCGGCCGCGCCGCCCGTCCCGGTGGCCGGGCCGGTGGGCCCGCCGCCGTTGGCCGCGGAGAAGTCCTTGCCGACGATCAGGGTCACGCCCGCCGAGTTGCCGGCCTCGACGCTGGCGCCCGGGAACAGCGCGGCGACCTTGTCGGCGTTCGCCTTCTGCCCGGAGCCGTACTCGATCATGGTGGTCTTGTACTTGGTGCTCGCCGCCTGGCCCGCCGTGGTGGCGGCGAACTTGGCGGCCTTCAGCTGCGCGGTCGCCTTGCCGGCCAGGCCGTTCTCGGTCGTCCCGTTGTAGACCGCCACCTTGATCGACGAGTTGCCGGCGTCCGCGACCGGCGCGGCGGGCGCGCTGGGCGCGGCCGACTGCGGCGCGGCCGGTGCGCTCGGGCTGGCGGCGGCGTCCGGCTGCTGGCCGGTGGCGTTCTGCCCGTCGATGGTCTGGTCGGCCTTGAGGGTCTCCCAGAGCTTGTTGGCGTCCGGCTGGACCAGGTCGAGGTCCTTGTCCTGGGTGCGGTAACGCCAGGGCGCCGTCACGAACTTGAGGTCGTGCATGTCGATGTTCTTGAGCGACAGCCCGAAGGAGAGCAGCTTGTCCGCGGAGGCCAGCCCCGGGTCGACCACCAGCGACTTGGTCGCGGCGTCGGCCAGCGGCAGCAGGTTGGTGGGGCTCAGCCCGTCCTTCTTGACCTTGCTCGCGAGCGAGCTGAGGAAGGCCTGCTGGCGCTTCATCCGGCCGATGTCGGAGCCGTCGCCGATGCCGTGCCGCAGCCGCACGTAGTCCAGCGCCTGCTGGCCCTGCACGGTCTGCTTGCCCTGCGGCAGGACGAGGTCGCCCTTCCTGTGCAGGTTGGGGTTGACGTCGCCCTCGTAGATGGCCTTCGGCAGGCAGACGTCGACGCCGTTCACGGCCTTGGTCATCGCGGAGAAGCCGTTGAAGTCGACCACGATGGTGTGGTCGACCCGGATCCCGGTGAGCTTCTCCACCGTGTTCTGGGCGCAGGCCGGGTTGCCGCCGTCGCTGCCGCCGACCGAGAAGGCCGCGTTGAACAGGTCGCTGGACGACCCCTTGGTCCACTTGCCGTTGGGCAGTTTGCAGGGCGGGATCGGGACCTTCGCGTTGCGCGGGATCGAGATGCCCACGGCGTGCTTGTGGTCGGCGTAGACGTGCAGCAGGATCGTGGTGTCCGAGCGGGCGCCGCCGTCCGCGCTACCGCCGCCGAGGTCGGAGTTGTTGCTGCCGCGGCTGTCCGAGCCGATCAGCAGCACGTTGACCGGCTTGTTGCCGTCCGCGTCGGCCTGCGCCTCCGGCGGGCGGTCGGTTGCTATCGCGTCGCCGTCGAAGGACTTGATGTTGGCGTTCAGCTTGAAGTAGATCGCCCCGCCGGCGCCCGCGATCAGCACCAGCACGCCGGCCGCCGACCAGGCGACGATCTTCTTCACGTTCTTCTTGGGCTTGCGGCTGTTGCGCGCCGCCGCCCGGCCGCCGCCGGCCGCCGCCTCCGGCCTGCCGCCGTCCTTGCCCGCGCCCCGACCGCCGTCCTTGCCCGCGTCCTTGCCGCCGTCCTTGCCACCGCGGCCACCGCCCTTGCCCTGGGCGGCGCGCCGGGCCTCCGCCCGGCCCCCGGTACGCGGCGGAGGCACGGACCCATCGCTCCCCGTCGTGAGCGCGCCGGGTGCGTTCTCGCCCCGAGCCGGGCCCTCGCCCCACTGACCTGACATGCGCGTACCTTTCACCGACGGAAGCGACGCCCCGGACGATCTGGCGCACCGCACACAGGGAGACGGTCGGGACCGTTCCCAGGTTGCACATACGAACATCGGTACAAACCGATGAACGTGGCTTCCGATCATATTTAGGCCCGACGCGATCACCGACCTCCGGTCCACCACCAACCCCGGCCACCACGGCGCAAGCTCGCCACAGAACGCCCGAAACCAGCCGATTACGACGTGACCTACGCCACCTCTCCCCGCCCCTGCGGCACCATCAGGCACCACGCGCCGCACGTCCGCGGCCACCCAGGACGGTCCGGGGGTTTTCCTCACCCCGCCCCAGGGGGATGCCCCCGTTTCTCAAGGCCCGTTCGCTAGACCAGACTCAGCACCATGACCACCGACACCGCGGGGACGCCGACCGCGAAAACCCGGCCGCAGCCGCCCGCCGGACCACCGGACACCGCCCCGCCCGGAACCGGCGGGAGCGACTTCGCCCAACTGAGCCGCCGGATCACCGCCGAGGGCCTGCTCGACCGACGCCCGGTCTACTACACCGTCCGCGCGGGCCTCGTCCTCGCCGCGTTCCTCGGCGGCTGGTGGGCCATGTTCGCCCTCGGCGACACCTGGCTCCAGCTCGGACTGGCCGCCGCCATGTCCATCATCTTCGCCCAACTGGGATTAATGGCACATGACCTGGCGCACCGTCAGGTGTTCACCGGGCGCCGCGCCGGCGAGATCGGCGGCCGCATCGTCGCCAACCTCCTGATGGGCATGAGCTACGGCTGGTGGATGAACAAGCACACCCGCCACCACGCCAACCCCAACCACGAGGAGCGGGACCCGGACGTCTCCCCCGACCTCGTCGTCTGGTCCCAGGACCAGGCCAGGAGGGCCAGCGGAATCGCCCGCTTCATCGGCCGCCGCCAGGCGTTCCTCTTCTTCCCGCTGCTCCTGCTCGAAGGCCTCAACCTCAGCTACAACAGCTTCCGCGCGCTGCGCAGCCCGATCATGAAGCGCCCCTACCTGGAGGGCTTCCTGCTGGTCGCCCACTTCGCCGCCTACCTCGGGCTGGTCTTCGCCGCCCTCCCGGTCGGCAAGGCCTTCGCCTTCCTCGCCGTCCACCAGGCCCTGCTCGGCGTCTACTTGGGCTGCGTCTTCGCCCCCAACCACAAGGGCATGCTGATGGTGACGCCCGGCATGCGGCTCGACTTCCTCCGCCGCCAGGTCCTCACCTCCCGCAACGTCCGCGGCGGCTACTTCATCGACGCCCTGATGGGCGGCCTCAACTACCAGGTCGAGCACCACCTCTTCCCCAGCATGCCCACCCCGGCCCTGCGCCGCGCCGCCGTCCTCACCCGCGACTTCTGCGCCGAGAAGGAGATCACCTACTACGAGACCGGCCTCTTCCGCTCGTACCGCGAGATCCTCACCCACCTCCACCAGACCGGCGCCCCGATCCGCGCCGCGGCCTGATCCGCCCCACGACCCACACCGCACCGCGGCACCCCGGCTACTCGACCAGCCGGGGTGCCGCAGTGCGTTCACCGGCGGCGGACATGCAAAAGGCCAGGTCAGAGGGTGTCTGACCTGGCCTCAGTTCGGTGGGCCACCAGGGGCTCGAACCCTGAACCTACGGATTAAAAGTCCGCAGCTCTGCCAATTGAGCTAGTGGCCCGCGGCCCTCGTCCCGGTTGGGGAGGGCCACCGTGATCCTACCCGGTGGGGCGCAGGGCTCCGCCAGTGGATTGCGCGGGCGCGCCGGGGGCGGGGGGCGGAGCGTAGTGGGCGGCACGGACGCGGCGGAGCCAGGATTCGGCGGGGCGCGGGTCGGGGGCGGCGGGGAGGACGCCGGGGCGGGCGAGGCGGTCGGCGGCGTCGGCGAGCAGGGATTCGGCGACGGCGGGGCGGTCGGCGATGCGTTCGCCGAGGTCGCGGACGTGTCCGGGGTCGGTGAGGCGGACCAGGTTGTGGCCGGTCTTGTGCAGCCGGACGGCCTGTTCGACCAGCCGGACCAGATGCCGGGCGTGCTTGGCGGCCCGGCGGCGGGTGGCCGGGTCGGTCGTGTCGCGGGTCAGCAGTTTGCGGAACTGCTGCTCTGCGTAACCGAGATAGGCCTTCCGGACGCCCGATTCACTGAGGAAGCTCGAGCGGATCTCGACCAGTTCGGCACCGAGCGGAGTGCGGATCTCGTACAGGTCGTCCGGCAGCCAGACGAGCTCGGAGGCGGTCGGATTGCAGGACAGCGCCAGGCGGCACCACTTGGCGGCCTCGTGCAGGGTGACGTCGGGCCCGGTGGTGACGTGCGACTCGGCCGGGCGGTGCAGGCCGTGCAGTTCCTCGGTGGGGGCGGCGTACAGGCCGAGCCGGTCGACGTCGGAGCCGGCGTGGGCGAAGCCGTACGCGGTGGAGCCGACCACCCCGGCGAGCAGGACGGTGCCGGGGACGGCAGGTGCGGGTGCGGGTGCGTCGGACATCGCCGGTCTCCTCTCTCGACTCTCTCGACGCCTCACGACCTGGCAGTCGGCAGGGCTGCGGTGGCGGCGCCGCTACCGCATCCTCGCCGGTCCGGGCCGCGCCGGGCGAACGATTTCCGCTCCGGGGCCCGCCCCGGCCGGTCCGCCGGGTAGCGTACCGAGCATGTCGACCACCACCTCCGACGACGGCGTCCTGATCGTCACCGGCGCCGGCCGCGGCATCGGCGCCGCCACCGCCCTGCTCGCCGCCCGGCGCGGCTACCGGGTCTGCGTCAACTACCGCACGGACGAGGCCTCGGCCACCGCCGTGGTGGACGCCGTCCGGGCCGAGGGCGGCACCGCGCTCGCCGTCCGGGCCGACGTCACCCGCACCGCCGAGGTGGAGCGGCTGTTCACCACCGTGGACGCCGAACTCGGGCTGCTCACCGGCCTGGTGAACAACGCCGGCACGCTGGAGAAGCAGTGCCGGCTGGAGGACATCGACGAGGACCGGCTGAACCGGATCTGGGCCGCCAACATCACCGGCCCGTTCCTGTGCGCGGCCCAGGCCGTGCACCGGATGTCCACCCGGCACGGCGGCCGCGGCGGTGCCATCGTCAACGTGTCCTCGGCCGCCTCGCGGCTCGGCTCGCCCAACGAGTACGTCGACTACGCGGCCGCCAAGGGCGCCGTCGACTCGATGACCCGCGGCCTCGCCCTGGAGGTCGCCGCCGAGGGGATCCGGGTCAACGCCGTCCGCCCCGGCCTGATCCACACCGACATCCACGCCCTCGGCGGCGAGCCCGGCCGGGTCGACCGGGTCGCCCCCGGGCTGCCGATGCGGCGCGGCGGACGGGCGGAGGAGGTCGCCGAGGCGATCCTCTTCCTGCTCTCCCCCGCCGCCTCGTACACCACCAACGCCTTCCTGGACGTCTCCGGCGGGCGCTGAAAGGTTCCCTCCGGTTTCCTTCCGCCGGCCCGCCCCCCGCCCGTACCGTGGGGCCATGACCGATGCCTTCATCGACATCCCCGGTGTGCGCAACTTCCGTGACGCGGGCGGGATCGGCGCCCTGCGGCGGGGCGTGCTCTACCGCTCCGGCTCCTTCCACACCCTCACCGAAGAGGGCGCCCGGCGCCTCAAGGCCCTCGGCCTGCGCACCGTCCTCGACCTGCGCAGTCCGGTCGAGCTGGAGGTCTGGCCCGACCTGCGGCACGGCCTCGACCACGAGGCCCTCAACCTCCCGACCCTGCCCGCCAACCGTGAGGACATCGACCAGCCCTGGCCCGAGGACCAGGCGGCGCTCTACCCCTTCATGGCCCGGACCGCCGGCCCGTCCCTCGCCGCCGTCGTCCGCCGCCTCGCCGCCCCCGGCGCGCTGCCCGCCCTCGTGCACTGCGCCGTCGGCAAGGACCGCACCGGCCTGACCATCGCCGTCCTGCAGTCCCTGCTCGGCGCCTCGGAGGCCGACGTCACCGCCGACTTCCTGCTCTCCAACGTCGGCCTCGGCCTCGACCGGGGTCCCACCCCCTACGTCGACGAGACCGGCACCGAACGCGTCTCCCGCCCCGTCACCGCCGAACTCCTCGCCTCCGCCCTGGGCTGGATCCACACCCAGTACTCCTCCGTCCCCGCCTACCTCCGCGCCCACGGCGTCACCGACGAGGAACTGACCGCCCTGCGCGCCAACCTGTCGGCCTGACCGGCCCGGGGACGCACCTACTCCTGGCGTTCGAAGCGCCACCACTGGGCGGGCGAGTCGGTGTCCTCCCACTGGTGGACGGTGGGGTCGGGGGGTGCGGCGGCGGTGAGGGGCTTGCCGCTGATGAAGCTGGTGATGGTGTAGGTGCCGGGGGCGTCCACGTGGGCTTCGAGGAGCCATTCCTGGGCGCCGAAGGCGTTGGCGGACCACTGCTGGATGGGGACGCCGTCGTCGGTGGAGGCGCCGGTGACGTCGAGGCGCTTGCCGCTGGCGGCGTTCTCCAGGTGGCAGAGGGCGCCGCCCGGGTGGACGGCGGTGAGCTGCCAGAGCTGGGCGTCGGAACCGTCGTCCGCGCCCTGGCGGACGCGGGCGCCGCTGCGCCGGCTGCCGTCGGCGACTTCGAGCAGCAGGCCGCTGTCGACGTTGCGGATCCGGTAGCGGCCGTCGGTGATCGCGGTGTCAGTCACGCTCGCAGTCTGCCACCGGGGGCTGACAGGCCTCGGAGTCGAGGACGGCGGGGAGGACGGCGGAGCGGACGGCAGGGAAGACGGCAGGGAGGACGGCGGCCTGCTGGAGGCCGGAGGCCCGGACCGGCGCGCGGGGCGGGCGGGCTATGGTCGGAAGCCGGAACAGGAAGTCAGGACAACCTCTACGAGTGGAGTCGACGATGGCGAAGGTCCCCAACGTGCTCTCGGCCGCCGCGCCCGCCGCGCTGACCGCGGCGAGCGGCCTGGTGGGCGGTTACGGCGTCGCCCGCTGGAGCGGCCGGCGCGAACTGGGCGGCGCCGTGCTGGCGGTGGCCGGTGCCGGGGCGGCCGCGCAGTGGCACCGCAGCTCGGGCGCGGCCACCGCGGCGGCGCTGACCGGTCTGTACGTGGCGGCGTTCGGCGGTTCGCATCCGCTGGCGAAGAAGATCGGCGCCTGGCCGTCGGTCTTCGCCGTCACCGGTGTGGTCGCGGCGGCCTCTACGGCCGCGACGGCGCTGGCCGCCCGCAAGCGGTAGCAGCACCCGGCGCGAGCCGCGCGCCGGCCCGCTCACCGGCCTCGGCAGCGACACTCGGCAGCGACACCCGGCGGCGGCCTCAGCGCACCGCCGCGCCGGGCTGCGCCGCCCCGCCGAACCGCGCCTCGAACGCGGCCCGGTTCGCCGAGACCGGTGAGCGGTCCCAGACCGCGAACACCACCCGTTCGAAGGCCGCCCCGTACCGGGAGAGCGCGCCCTCGAAGGCCTCGGCGACCTGGGCCGGGTCGTTGCGGAACACCCCGCAGCCCCAGGCCCCGAGCACCAGCGTGCGGACCTCGTGCCGGGCCGCCGCCGCGAGCACCCGGACGGCCCGCTCGGCGAGCACGCCCCGGACGTCCACGTCGGCCGAACGCCGTTCCAGCTGGCCCGCGTTGGGCGCGGGCGAGGTCAGGAAGGTGACCGGGTACGGCCGCGCCAGCAGGTCCCCGCCCCGGCCGCGAATCACCGGAACGTCGGGCGAGACGATCACCCGGTGGCTGTACCGGAGGTCGGTGGAGGCGCGGTGCGCCTCGTAGTAGTCCGGCGCCTCCAGCAGGCAGGTGTAGAGCAGCGCGCTGCGGCACAGGTCCTCCTCCTGGGCGCGGGCGCCGCGCAGGTAGCCGCCGCCGGGGTTGCGCGCGGAGGCGAAGTTGAGCACCCCGACCGGGCCCGCCCCGCCCTCGACCAGGCGCCGGGCGGCCTCGATGCTGCCTTCGGCCGTCACCTCCACCGCCCCGACGGGCCCACCGGGCCCACCCGGCCCGGGCCCCGGGCCCCCGCCCCTCAGCAGCGCGTCCAGCGCCGGCGGCGCGTACGACACCGTGCCGGCCCTGGCAGCCGCCAACTGCTCCCCCACCGTGACGAGTTCGCCACCGGCCGCCCGGTAGCTCCCCCGCTCGGCGATCTCCTCGTTCACCCGGGCCACGTCGTGCAGTCTGCTGCTCATGTCCGGGACGCTACGGGACTTCCGCCGGGCCGCGCCACAGGTTATTCTCAGCCGCAGAACAACGCCTCGGGGGCGCGAGGGGTACCGGGGGAGGTACCGGGGGCATCGGGGGAACGCGACGGGCCCGCTCCAGTGCATGGAGCGGGCCCGTCGTGTGTGTTCAGGTGTTCAGCTACCGGTGGTCAACCACCGGCCGTACGGCGTCAGTTCTTCCAGCGCGGCTTGCGGTCGTCGCGGTTGAAGCCACCGGAACGGTCGCGGTCGAAGCCACCCGAGCGGGCGCCGCCACGGTCGTCACGGTCACGGCCGAAGCCACCACCGGAGGCCTGCGGACGGCCGCCGGAGCGGTGGTCGTCACGACGCGCGAACGGACGGTTGTTGCTGCCGGCGCGCTCGTCGCGGTCCCGGCCGAAGGACGGGCGGTCACCGAAGGTGCGGGCCGGGCGGTCGCCGAAGGAACGGCCGCCGCGGTCGTCGCGGTCACGGTTGAAGCCACCGGAACGGTCGCGGTCGAAGCCACCACCGGTGCGGGCCGGACGGTCACCGAAGGAACGGCCACCACGGTCGTCACGGTCACGGTTGAAACCGCCCGAGCGGGCGCCGCGGTCGTCGCGGTCACCGAAGGAACGGCCACCACGGTCGTCACGGTCACGGTTGAAGCCACCGGAACGGGCGCCGCGGTCGTCGCGGTCACCGAAGGAACGGCCACCACGGTCGTCACGGTCACGGTTGAAGCCACCGGAACGGCCACCACGGTCATCGCGGTTGAAGCCACCGGAACGGGCGCCGCGGTCGTCACGGTCACCGAAGGAACGGCCACCACGGTCGTCACGGTCACGGTTGAAGCCACCGGAACGGCCACCACGGTCATCGCGGTCACGGTCACGGCCGAAGGCCGGACGCTCGGTGCGCGCCTCGCGGTACGACGGCGTGCGCTCCTCGGCCTGCGGCGCGGCGGCCGGAGCCGGCGCCTCGGTGGCCGGGGTCTCCGCAGCGGCCTCGTCGCCCGCCTCGGCGGCCGGGGCCTCGTCCTCGATGCCCAGCTCGGCCCGCTCGCGGGCGGCCCGCGCGGCCAGGCGGTCGGCCTCCTCGCGCAGCTCGGTGGTGCGGCGCTGCGCGCGCTCCAGCTGGCGGGTCATGTCGGCAAGCTCGCGCTCGGCGGCACCGGCGATGCCGGCCGCGCTCTCGGCCTGGACCTCGATCAGCGAACGGGCGCCGGTGATCTTGGCGACCTCGGCGTCGAAGGCGTGGTCGAGGATGTGGCGCGAGGCGTCGACGCCCGCGTCCTCCATCAGGCGGAAGACGCCGCGGCGCTGGTGCGGCAGCACCAGGGTGACGACGGCGCCGGAGCGCCCGGCCCGGGCGGTGCGGCCGGAGCGGTGCAGGTAGTCCTTGTGGTCGCCGGCCGGGTCCACGTTGAGGACCAGGTCGATGCCGTCGACGTGGATGCCGCGGGCGGCGACGTCGGTGGCGACGACGACGTTGACGTAGCCGTCCTTGAAGTCGCCGAGGACGCGGGTACGGGCGCCCTGGGTCATCCCGCCGTGCAGCGCGTCGGCCTTCACGCCGGCCTCGATGAGCTGCTCGGCGACGCGGTCGGCGCCCATCTGGGTGCGGACGAAGATGATCGTGCGGCCCTTGCGGGCGGCGATCGCGTTGGTGATCGGCGCCTTGTCCTTGGGCTTCACCACGAGGATGTGGTGGGTCATGGTGGTGACCGCGCCGGCCGACGGGTCGACCTCGTGGGTGACCGGGTTCTTCAGGTAGCGCTTGACCAGAGTGTCGATCTCGTTCTCCAGGGTGGCGGAGAACAGCAGGCGCTGGCCACCGGCCGGCACCTGGTCGAGGATCTCGGTGACCTCGGGCAGGAAGCCCATGTCGGCCATCTGGTCGGCCTCGTCGAGCACGACGGTCCGGACGTCGGCCAGCTTGGCGCTGCCGCGGTTCAGCAGGTCGCGCAGACGGCCGGGGGTGGCGACCAGGACGTCGACGCCGCGCTCCAGCGCGTAGATCTGGTTCGACATCGAGGTGCCGCCGCAGACGACCTTGAGCTTGAGGCCGAGCACCGAGCCGAACGGCTCCAGGGCGTCGGCCACCTGCATGGCCAGCTCGCGGGTCGGGACGAGGATCAGGCCGCGCGGGTGCTTGGGCTTGGTGCGCTCGCCGTCGGCGAGGCGGGTCAGCAGCGGCAGGCCGAAGCTGAGGGTCTTGCCGGAGCCGGTGCGGCCACGGCCCAGCACGTCCTTGCCGGCCAGGGCGTCCGGGATGGTCGCGGCCTGGATCGGGAACGGGGTGGTGACACCGCGCTTGGCGAGGGCGCGCACGACGTCGTCGTGCAGGCCCAGGTCGCCGAAGGTGATGGTGGGCTCGGCGGCCTCGACGGCCTCCTCGGCCTCGACGGCGTCGGCGTTCAGCTCGACGTCGGCGTCGGCGTCGGTGGGCTCGACGGCCTCGACGGCGTCGGTGAGGGTGTCGGCGGTGTCGGTGACATCGGCGGCGGCCTCGCTCGCGGGCATGGCGAAGCGGGCGTCGTCAACGAGAGACATGTAAAACCTTCCGGAAGTGGCACGCGCCAAAGTCCGGGGGTTCTGTTTCACAACCGCCTCTATGCGGTCAGCCACGGATCGCCGGAACGCGCCAAGGGCGCCAGATGGGAATAGGGCGCCAGTCAAATGAATCAAACGAACGATCTACCACCATAGACGAACCTCGGGATCAGAGGCAAATGCCCTGGCCAGACCGCTAATGCCCACCCGCATGCGGGCTCGGGGCCGAGGAACCGGAGTTGCCGGCCGAGGGCTCCGTGGTCGGTGGGACGGTCGCGGCGGGTGAGCTGTGCTCGGGCTCGGGGGACGTCGAGGGGTGGCTGCTCGGCGTGGCCGACGGCGTGCCCGCCGTGCCGCCGGAGCGGCCCTCACCGGTGCCGCCCGCCCCGCCCGCGCCCCCGGTGCCCGCCGCACCACCGGTACCGGCCGACGCACCGCCGCCCGGCCGGGGCGCGGGGCTGGCACTCACGCCCCCCGCCGAACCGTTCGCGCCGGTGCCGGCCGGCGCGGCGTCCACGGCGGGCGCCCCCGGCACCGGGACCACGCCGGCGGCCGCGCCGTTCGCGCCGGGTGCCACCTCGCCCGCCGCCGCAGCCGTCACCCCGGCCGGCGCGTTCTCGCTCTGCAAGCCCCCCGAACGCTCCGGGCGCCCGGACGCACTCCCCGGATGCGCGCCGCTCGGCGAGGCCGACGGCCCGCTCGTCACCCCCGGCTTGCCCGCCGGACCGGCCTGCCCGACCGGCGCCACCCCGTGCTTCACCTCCGCCTCAGGACCGACCGACATGCACCCCGTCAACCCCAGCCCGGCCACCGCCAGCACCGAAGCCGTACGCACCACCGCCCGAACCGCCCGCACCGAAGCCACCGAGCTCCCTCTCCACCGCCCCACCCGGGCCGCCCACTGCTCGCGCGGCCGCTTTTCGGTGCCCAACGCGCGCCCGCCCCGACGGGACACGGGCAGCGCGCCAGGAAGCGTCCGGGCCGCATCCGCCACAGCCCGCCGAACCGGCAGGCGAGCAGACCGGCAGACGGGCAGGCCGGCAGACGCTCAGCCCCAGAACGCCGAGGCCAGCCCCGCCCCCGCGTACACCGCGGCCAGCCCCGCCACCACGCTGCCCGCCACGTTCGCCAGCGCGTACCGCCCCGCCCCGGCCTCGACCAGCCGCAGCGTCTCGTACGAGAAGGTCGAGTACGTGGTCAGCGCCCCGCACAGCCCCGTCCCCAGCAGCACCTGGACGTGCGGGGACGCGGCCCCCGCCGCCACCGCCCCGGTCACCAGGCCGAGCACCAGGCAGCCGGCCACGTTCACCGCGAACGTCCCCCAGGGGAACACCGAGTCGTGCCGGGCCTGCACGGCCCGGTCGGTCAGGTACCGCAGCGGCGCGCCGACCACCGCGCCCGCCACCACCAGCAGCCAGTTCACCCCGAAGCCTCTTCCCGCCCCACGTACCTGACCACTTCGCAGCGGTCCAGCAGCACCAGACCCTCCGCCACCAGCCCGTCCAACTGCGGCAGGAACGCCCGCACCCGCTCCTCCTCGTCCACGATCACCACCGCCACCGGCAGGTCCTCGCTCAGCGACAGCAGCCGCGCCGTGTGCACCAGCGACGACGCCCCGAACCCCTCGATCCCCCGGAACACGCTCGCCCCGGCCAGCCCCGCCGCCCGCGCCCGGTGCACGATCTCGCTGTACAGCGGCCGGTGGTGCCAGCGGTCGTTCTCCCCCACCAGCACGGTCAGCCGCAGCGCCGGCCCGCTCAACCTGCTCACTGCACGCCCCCGCGGGCGATCAGACGGCGCGTCAGCGCGGCCGCCGCCCACACCGCGCCGAGCGCGCCCAGCAGCGTCAGCCCCAGGTACGCCAGCCCGAGCCCGAGCCGCCCCTCCTCCACCAGCCGCCGGATGTCCACCGCGTACGTCGAGAAGGTGGTGAAGCCGCCCAGCACCCCGGTGCCGAAGAACGGCCGCAGCAACGGGTGCGCCGGACGCCCCTCGGTGATCACCACCAGGAACACCCCGATCACCGCGCACCCGACCACGTTGATCAGCAGCGTCGTCCACGGGAACGCCGCCGGCCCGTTCGCCCAGGCCAGCCCGGCGCCGTACCGGGCCACCGCCCCGATCGCCCCGCCCACCGCGATCACCGCCACGGCCGGCCCCTGCCCGCGCCACACCGGCGGCCGTCTCCGGGTGGCCGTCCCGTCGCCCACCGGCCGGGTCCGCGCCGGGCCGTCCACCGTGCCGTCCGAGGTCGCCATAACCCCATCAAACACCGGCTTCCGCCGTCTGGCACAGCGTCACTCCAGACCCGACAATGAACCGGTGGAGATGACCCGGGAAGAGTTCGAGACGCTGGTCAGCGACGCCCTCGACCAGATTCCCCCGCAGCTCGCGGCCATGATGGACAACGTCGCCGTCTTCGTCGAGGACGAGCCCGACCCCGCCGACCCGGAACTCCTCGGCCTCTACGAGGGCACCCCGCTCACCGAACGCGGCGAGTGGTACGCGGGCGTCCTGCCCGACCGGATCCTCATCTACCGCGGCCCCACCCTCCGGCACTGCGAGACCCACGACCAGGTCGTCGCCGAAGTCCGCACCACGGTCATCCACGAGGTCGCCCACCACTTCGGCTTCGACGACCACGAACTCGACGAACTCGGCTGGTCCTGACCCCCGCCCCGGG
The DNA here is from genome assembly GCF_044750105.1 of Kitasatospora sp. NPDC088861. Lineage (NCBI taxonomy): Bacteria > Bacillati > Actinomycetota > Actinomycetes > Kitasatosporales > Streptomycetaceae > Kitasatospora > Kitasatospora sp. NPDC088861. The sequence continues at coordinate 809,607 of NZ_JBIVJF010000001.1, read as the reverse complement.
CGGCCCTCGGACGGCCCCCACCCACCCGGCCGAAACCCGTTTTGGCGATCCGCCCTGCATCCCATATGCTTCTCGACGTCCCCGAACGCTGGAAACAGCGGGACAGGCCGCAAGCCCTCATCGTCTAGTGGCCCAGGACGCCGCCCTTTCAAGGCGGTAGCACGGGTTCGAATCCCGTTGGGGGCACGCAGTACCGTAGTAAAAAGCAGTGCCGCAAGACCTTAGTGGGAAACCACTACAAGGTCCCGTGGAGCAGTTGGTTAGCTCGCCACCCTGTCAAGGTGGAGGTCGCGGGTTCAAGTCCCGTCGGGATCGCTCGTCTCGCAAGAGACGGTGTAGTACGGCCAGGTAGCTCAGTTGGTACGAGCGTCCGCCTGAAAAGCGGAAGGTCGCCGGTTCGACCCCGGCCCTGGCCACAGATCGGAAGCCCCGCAGCGTGATCGCTGCGGGGCTTCCGCCGTCCCGGGGGTCGGACGCCGACTACGCTGGCTGCCGGATACCGGTGGATTCGGTTCGGGAGGCGTCGCACTCATGGCCCCGGAACACTTCGAGCTCCTGGAAGAAGCCCGCAGGAGCCTGCCCGACGGCTTCAAGGTGGAGCTCTCCGGCGACACCATCACCATGATGGTGAGCCCCTCGGGGATCCACCAGCGCAACCTGCTGGTGGTGCGCCGGCAGTTCGACGCCCACACCCCGGCCGGGCTGCTGCCGAGCGAGAACACCGATCTGGTCTCGCCCAACGTCGGCAAGAGCCGCAATCCCGACCTGACGTACCTTCCGGACGACGCGCTGGCCACCACCGACAACCAGGTGCCCGCCGAGCTGGCCGCGATCGCGGTCGAGCTGGTCTCGCCCTCCAACCCCGAGAACGACTGGGTCGGGAAGGTGCGGGACTACCCGCTGATGGGGATCCCGCTGTACCTCCTGGTCGACGCGCGGGAGAAGACCGTCACCCTCTTCAGCAGGCCGGACGGCACCCGGTACCACCGGCGCGAGGACATCGCGTTCGGCGAGACGCTGCGCGTTCCGGAGCCCTTCGGGTTCGAGCTGGTCACTGGCGACCTGCTGCCCTACTGATCCCGGGCGGCTCCCCCTCGGGCGGGCTGACCCGAGGGGGAGGTGGGCCGGTCGCGCGGGCGGCGCCGAGGCCGCACAGCGCCGGGCGGGTTCAGTAGGAGCGGAACCAGCTGGCGTCGGTGCCCAGCACGGAGCCGTCCGCCGCGTAGTACGTGAACGTGCGGGCCTGGGCGCCCGGCTTCTTGGCGATCGCGTACCAGTGCGTCGGGGAGTCGCCGAGGGCGACCGGCACCGACGCGCTGACGCCGCCGGTGTCCCAGGTGACCACGACCTTCGCGACCTGGGGCCGGACCCCGGCGATCACCACCGGTGAGGCGCCCAGCTCCCCGCCCTTGAGCCCGAGCATCGTCCCCCCTCCGGAGGTGGCCCGGTCGATGATCGCCCCGTCCGGCGTCCCCGGGGCGGGGGTGTCGTGCATCGCGTCGTCGACCTGGCGCTGCCCGTCCACGGTGGCGTAGAGGTTCACCAGGTCCACGTCCGGGTGCCAGCTCCGGTCGATGTCCGCCCGGGTGGTCTCCGGCAGTTGCGGGATGGCCGCGTGCCGGTCCGCCCAGATCAGCCGGGCCTGGCGGAGGGCGTCCTCCTTGGTGGCGGCCGCCGGCCAGAACGCGGCCCACGCCTGCCACTGCCTGCCGTTCGTGGTGCCCTGGCCGACCACGACCCGGACCGGGGTGAACGGATCCCGCGCGGGAGCGGTCGGTGTCGTGGCGGTGCCCGCGGTGCCTACGGTGCCTGCGGCGGCCTCGGCGGTGGTGACGGTCCGGGCGTCCGCCACCACCGCCCCCGCGTCGGCCGCGTCTCCCGGCCCCCGCCCGAGCCCGAGCCCGCCGAGTGCCGTCCCCCCGACGACGGCCGCCGCGACCAGCGCCGCCACCGCCCCGCTGGTCAGCAGCCGCCGGCGCCGCAGCCGGCGCCGCCCCCCGGCAACCAGCCGGTCGTACGGGACGGCCCCGATCTCGACGCTTCCGGCCAGCTCGCCCAGGACCCGCGCCGCCGAGGCCTCGGACCCCGCCCCGGCCCTGTCCTCGCCGTCCACGTTCCCCATGGCCCCCACGTTGCCCTCGTTGCTCATCTTCCGCCTCCGATGCTCGCCAGCCCGTTGAGTGAGGAGGCCTCCCGCAGCTTGGCCAGGCCCCTGGCCGCCTGGCTCTTCACCGTCCCGACCGAGCAGCCCATCGCCGCGGCGGTCTGGGTCTCGGTGAGGTCCTCCCAGTACCGCAGCACGACGGCCTGCCGCTGCCGGGGCGGCAGCGTGCCGAGGGCCGTGAGCAGCGCCGCCCGTTCGTCCAGCCGCGCGTAGCCGTCGGGGCCCTCGGGTGCGGCCCGGTCGGGGACGGCGGTGACCAGTTCCTCGGCCGCTCGGCGGCGGAACCGGCGGGCGTGCTCGTTGATCAGGATCCGGCGCACGTAGGCGTGCGGGTCGTCGGCCGCCCGGACCCGGCTCCAGGCGACGTACGCCCGCTCCAGGGCCTGCTGGACCAGGTCCTCGGCGGTGTGCCGGTCCCCCGCGAGCAGGTACGCCGTCCTGAGCAGCCGCGTCCACGCGCTGCCGGTGAACGCGCGGAACTCCTCGTCCCTCGCGGTCTTCTGGGCTCCCATGAGCACCTCCTCAACCCCCAGAGCCCGAAACCGCCGCGAATCGTTGCCTGGCCCGGCCCGAAGCCGCCCGGCCCGACGTCACCGGCACCCGGACCCGCCGTTCGCGCTCGGCCGCCGGGGGCTGTGACACTGGAGAGGCTCGAAAACCGAGGTGCGCGCCGCCGTGCCTCCTTGCGAACCTAGAGGGATGCCCGCAGTGAGTTCTCCCGCAGTCCAGTCCGCCCCCGCACCCGCCGAGGGTTCCGGTATCGGTGAGCTGGCCGCCCGCCTGCCCGAGCTGACCCTGCGCGACCAGGTGCGGATCGGGCGCCGACTGGAGGGGGCCCGTCGGGTCCGCAAGCCCGAGGCCCGGCAGAAGGTCGCCGCCCAGATCGCCGCCGACATCGACCGCGCCGAGCTGCTGGTCGAGCAGCGCCGCGGTGCCGTCCCGCCGATCAGCTATCCCGCCGAGCTGCCGGTCAGCCAGAAGAAGGACGAGATCCTGGCGGCCATCCGGGACCACCAGGTGGTGATCGTCGCGGGTGAGACCGGCTCCGGCAAGACCACCCAGATCCCGAAGATCTGTCTGGAGCTGGGCCGCGGCGTGCGCGGTCTGGTCGGCCACACCCAGCCGCGCCGGATCGCCGCCCGTACGGTCGCCGAGCGGGTCGCGGAGGAGCTGCGCAGCCCGCTGGGCGAGGCGGTCGGCTGGAAGGTCCGGTTCACCGACCAGGTCGGCCAGGACACCCTGGTCAAGCTGATGACGGACGGCATCCTGCTCGCGGAGATCCAGACCGACCGCGAACTGCTCCAGTACGACACCCTGATCATCGACGAGGCGCACGAACGCAGCCTCAACATCGACTTCATCCTCGGCTACGTCAAGCAGCTGCTCCCGCGCCGCCCGGACCTCAAGGTCGTGATCACCTCCGCGACCATCGACCCGCAGCGCTTCGCCCGGCACTTCGACGACGCCCCGATCATCGAGGTCTCCGGCCGCACCTACCCGGTGGAGGTCCGCTACCGCCCGCTCGTCGACGACCTGGACGAGGACGACGACGCGACGGACGCCGACCGCGACCGGGACCAGATCCAGGCGATCTGCGAAGCGGCCCAGGAGCTCCAGGCCGAGGGCCCGGGCGACATCCTGGTCTTCCTCTCCGGCGAGCGCGAGATCCGCGACACCGCCGATGCCCTGGACAAGCTGAAACTCAAGTCCACCGAGGTCCTGCCGCTGTACGCCCGGCTGAGCTCGGCCGAGCAGCACCGGGTGTTCCAGCGCTCCGGCAGCCGCCGGATCGTCCTCGCCACCAACGTCGCCGAGACCAGCCTCACCGTCCCCGGCATCAAGTACGTGATCGACCCGGGCACCGCCCGGATCTCCCGCTACAGCCACCGCACCAAGGTGCAGCGGCTGCCGATCGAGGCGATCAGCCAGGCCAGCGCCAACCAGCGCAAGGGCCGCTGCGGCCGCACCTCCGACGGCATCTGCATCCGGCTGTACTCGGAGGAGGACTTCCTCTCCCGCCCCGAGTTCACCGACGCCGAGATCCTGCGCACCAACCTGGCCTCGGTGATCCTGCAGATGACGGCGGCGGGCCTCGGCGACATCGCCGCCTTCCCGTTCCTGGACCCGCCGGACTCCCGCAACATCAAGGACGGCGTGCACCTGCTGCACGAGCTGGGCGCGCTGGACCCGGACGAGAAGGACCCGCGCAAGCGCCTCACCGCGCTCGGCCGCCAGCTGGCCCAGCTCCCGGTGGACCCGCGGATGGCCCGGATGGTGCTGGAGGCCGACAAGAACGGCTGCGTGCGCGACGTGATGGTGATCGCCGCCGCGCTGTCCATCCAGGACCCGCGCGAGCGCCCCGCCGAGAAGCGCCAGGCCGCCGACGAGCGGCACCGCCGGTTCAACTCGGAGACCTCCGACTTCCTGTCCTACCTGGCGATGTGGCGCTACGTCCGGGAGCAGCAGCGCGAGCTGTCCTCCTCGGCCTTCCGCCGGATGTGCAAGGCGGAGTTCCTCAACTACCTGCGGATACGGGAGTGGCAGGACATCTACACCCAGCTGCGCACGGTCGCCAAGCAGTTGGGCGTCACCATCGAGGAGCCGCACGAGGACGCCGAGCCGGACGCCGACCGGATCCACCAGTCGCTGCTGGCCGGCCTGCTCTCCCACATCGGCCTGTTCGACGTGGAGAAGCGCGAGTACGGCGGCGCGCGCGGCGCCCGGTTCGCGGTGTTCCCGGGCTCGGGCCTGTTCAAGAAGCCGCCGCGCTGGGTGATGTCGGCCGAGCTGGTGGAGACGTCCCGGCTGTGGGCGCGGATCAACGCCAAGATCGAGCCGGAGTGGGTGGAGCCGCTGGCCGGCCACCTGATCAAGCGGACGTACAGCGAGCCGCACTGGGAGAAGAAGGCCGGAGCCGTCCTGGCGTACGAGCGGGTGACGCTCTACGGGATGCCGGTCGTCGCCCAGCGCAAGGTCAACTACGGCCGGATCGACCCGGAGCTGTGCCGCGAGCTGTTCATCCGCAACGCGCTGGTCGAGGGCGACTGGGAGACCCACCACCGGTTCTTCGCCGAGAACCGCAAGCTGCTCGGCGAGGTCGAGGAGCTGGAGAACCGGGCCCGGCGCCGGGACATCATGGTCGACGACCAGACCCTGTTCGAGTTCTACGACGCCCGGCTGCCGGAGGACGTGGTCTCCACCCGGCACTTCGACTCCTGGTGGAAGAAGGCCCGGCACGAGCAGCCGGACCTGCTCAACTTCGAGAAGTCGATGCTGATCAACGACTCCGCGGACGGCGTCACGGAGGCCGACTACCCGGACCACTGGCAGCAGGGCAAGCTGCGCTTCCAGCTGACCTACCAGTTCGAACCGGGCAGCGACGCGGACGGCGTGACCGTCCACATCCCGCTGCCGGTGCTCAACCAGGTCACCGCGGAGGGCTTCGACTGGCAGATCCCGGGCCTGCGGACGGAGCTGGTCACCGCGTACATCAAGTCGCTGCCGAAGGCGATCCGGCGCAACTTCGTGCCGGCGCCGGACTTCGCGAAGGCGGCGCTGCGCGCGGTGGAGGACCGCCAGGAGCCGCTGCTGCCGTCCCTGGAGCACGCCCTCAAGCGCCTGACGGCCATCACCGTGCCGCCGGAGGCCTGGGACGACGAGCGGGTGCCGGACCACCTCAAGGTGACCTTCCGGGTGGTGGACGGCCGCCGCAAGCTCGCCGAGTCCAAGGACCTGGAGGAGCTGCGGCTGCGACTCAAGCCGAAGCTCAAGGAGACGCTGTCCTCGGCGGCCTCCGGCCAGGGCATCGAGCAGGGCGGGCTGACCGCCTGGCCGGGCGGCCTGCCCGTGCTCCAGCGCACCTTCGAGCAGCGCTCGCGCGGCCACTCGCTGCGCGCCTACCCGGCCCTGGTGGACGAGGGGGCGTCGGTCGGCGTGAAGCTGTTCGACACCCCGCAGGCGCAGACGCGGTCGATGTGGGAGGGCACCCGCCGGCTGCTGATGCTGACCACCACCTCCCCGGCCAAGTCGATCCAGGGCCGGCTGGGCAACCAGGCGAAGCTGGCGCTCTCGCACAACCCGCACGGCTCGGTGAACGCCCTCTTCGAGGACGTGGTGGCCTGTGCGACGGACCGGCTGATGACCCTGGCCGGCGGACCGGCCTGGGACGAGGCGGCCTTCGGCACGCTGCACGACAAGGTGCGGGCGGACCTGTACGACCTGTCCGCGGACACCACGCTGAAGACGGCCACCGCACTGATCGCCTTCCACAAGGCCTCGACCCGGCTGAAGTCGGTGAGCAGCCCGGTGCTGCTGAACGCGGTGAACGACATCCGGCTGCACCTGGCCTCCCTGGTGCACCCGGGCTTCGTCACGGACACCGGCTGGCAGCGGCTGCCGGACCTCAAGCGCTACCTGCTGGCGGTGGACCGCCGGCTGGAGGCGCTGCCCAACCACCCGCAGCGGGACGCCCAGCAGTTGCTGAAGGTCCAGCAGGTGCAGCGGGAGTACGGGGAGCTGCTGGCGGCGGTGCCGGCCGGTCGGCAGCCGTCCGCGGAGGTGCTGGCGATCCGCTGGATGATCGAGGAGTTGCGGGTCAGCTTCTTCGCCCAGTCGCTGGGCACGCCGAGCCCGGTGTCGGAGAAGCGGATCACCAAGGCGATGGAGGCCGCCAGGGCCACGCTCTGAGCTGGGCGGCGGCCTCCTCGGGGGCCCTCAGGTGCCAGTTCGACCTGGGGGCCCACCATGGGCTACGATCTGTCTTGTTCGCAGCGCGGCAAGCGAGTGAACGAGATCAGAAAACTCTGGTCCCGTGGAGCAGTTGGTTAGCTCGCCACCCTGTCAAGGTGGAGGTCGCGGGTTCAAGTCCCGTCGGGATCGCCGCAGTGCGAGAGGCCCGGAACCGTCAGGTTCCGGGCCTCTCGCTTTTGGGCGTCCGGTGTCTATCCCGGACCAGGTCCAGACCACAAGTGACAGACGGTGTGACGGTCGTCACTTATCTTTTCCCGAGAACACCCCCGCACCACCCCCACCAAGACCTCACTAATTTAATATGTAAAATTGTACAGCCATTAACTGTAAATCCCCCCCGCATCATGCGCATCGAATCGTTATCCGGAGTTCAGCATTCCGTACGTTGTGCCGAGTACCCGGGCACCGCGAGCGGGCATGGCAAAGGGGCCGCTTACCGGACCCGGCGGAGTCCGGTAAGCGGCCCCTTTAAAGAGCCTTCGGCCTATCAGGCCTCAGTGCGCTGAGCGGGAATCCCGGCCAGCAGAGCGCGCACCTCCGCCTCGCGGTAACGGCGGTGACCGCCGAGCGTGCGAATGGACGTCAGCTTGCCCGCCTTGGCCCAACGAGTGACCGTCTTCGGGTCCACGCGGAACATGGTGGCGACCTCTGCCGGCGTCAGCAGGGGCTCAGCATCAGGGGTACGAGCGGTCATGAGCGGCCTCCTCGGGAGAACCGAACCAGGGCGGTTCTATCCTTCAAATTCTGCACCTTGGCCCGCGATGCCCGAAATGGCATAGACGGGCCGAGTCGGTTATAGGACGAACGGCTTGTCCTGGTGTCTACAACTACACCATCCGTCCAGCCCTATCGACCAAACCGCCAAAATTGACCCCTCACGGGTTCAAGAGCGACGGATGGCGATGGACCACCCCATAACGGGCAGTCACGCGGCCGTGACGCCTGGTTACGAGGGGACCAGACCCCCTGTTTCCCCGCAAAGCACGCATCGACTCCAGAACCACCCAAAAGCGGGCATGCCCGCGTGAAGTTGGGCTGGTTGTCCCATTTTTGCACATAGGGGTAAGTTCGCGTCAACGGTGAGTAGTGTCACGTTCGACAGCTATTGACCCGAACCAGGACCTTGGTCATCCAGCTCGGGCCATAGGACTCTTACAGTCATACACGGGTGGTCGGACGTCAGTTCGCGTACCGCAGCGCCAGCACCCTCCGCCAGCGCGCCGTCAGTTCCCCGTACGCGCGCAGCGCCTCCGCGGTGTCCCCCGCCCGCAGCGCGCGGAGCCCCTCCTCCAGCTCCCCCGCCGAACGGTCCGCCAACAGCCGCTCCGGCCCCAGCAAATGCACCAGCCCCCCGTAGTCCAGCTCCACCAGCGAGCGCGGATGGAATTCCTCCAGCCACCGCCCGATCTGTTCCGCCCCCCGGACCAGTTCCCCGTCCGGCACCTCTTCACGCAGCGCCCGGAAGGCCCGGGCCACCCGGCGGCGCGCCTGCGCCATCGGCACCAGGTAGAACAGCGCCGCCGCCCGCCCCGGCTTGCCCCGCTCCTGCGCCGGCACGAAACAGCGGTCCTCGTCCCCGAACGGCAGGAACCAGCGCACCGGCACCTCCCACCGGCTGGTCAGGATCCACGGCCGGGCGTCCGGATGGCCGGCCCGCCAGCGCTCCCGGTCCGCCTCCGCCGCCGCCCGGGCCACCGGCGGCACCGCGGTGTCCAGCAGCGCCACCGGCGCGGCCGCCCGCAGCTCCTCCAGCGCCTGCCAGCTGCGCAGCCTGGTCGCCCACGGGCAGACGTACAGCACGCCGTCCACCACCCGCAGGTAGGCCCGCCCGCTCTCCCGCTCGGGCAGCGCCCGGGGCGTCCGGGCGGCCAGCTCCGCCAGCGCCTCCCGCTGCTCCTCCAGGACGGCCGCGGCCACCGGCTGCGCCGCCTCGACGGCGTCCGGACCGCGCTCCGCCGCGTAGGCCTGCCAGCGCGCCCGCTCGGACTCCGAGTAGGCGGCCAGCGGCTCGTAGACCCGCAGGTGGGCGGCGTAGGGCGGCAGTACCGAGGTGCGCACGACGGTCACGTCCTGCATGGTCGCACGCGCCGACCGGCCCCGGGAGGGCGCGCCCCCGAACCCCTTCGCGCCCGCACCGCGCACCCCCGGCGTCCCATTCCCCGGACCGCGGGGACAAGCTCGGACAAGAGGGCGGATCGGCGACGCTCCCGCGACTACGCTTCGCCCTAGGCGCCCGCACCACAGCAGGCGGGCCTTCGATACTGGAGTCACCACAGTGACCGACGTACAGACATCCGCCACGCACCCCGCACCCGGAGTGCTCAGCAGGATCTTCCGCACCGAGCAGGACGGCGCCCCCGGCGACGGCCACGAGCAGGTCGTCCTCTGCCACGACCGCAGCTCCGGGCTCAAGGCGATCATCGCCATCCACTCCACCGCGCTGGGCCCGGCCCTCGGCGGCACCCGCTTCTTCCCGTACGCCTCCGAGGAGGCGGCCCTGGAGGACGCGCTCAACCTGTCCCGCGGCATGTCCTACAAGAACGCGCTGGCCGGGCTCGACCTCGGCGGCGGCAAGGCCGTCATCATCGGCGACCCCACCAAGGACAAGAACGAGGCGATGCTCCGCGCCTACGGCCGCTTCGTGGAGTCCCTGCGCGGCCGCTACATCACCGCCTGCGACGTGGGCACCTACGTGCAGGACATGGACGTCATCGCGCGCGAGACGCAGTTCGTGACGGGCCGCTCGCCCGAGCACGGCGGCGCCGGCGACTCGTCCATCCTGACCGCCTTCGGCGTCTTCCAGGGCATGCGCGCCACCGCCCAGGCCCGCTGGGGCCAGCCGACCCTGCGCGGGAAGCGGGTCGGCGTCGCGGGCGTCGGCAAGGTCGGCCACTACCTGGTCGGCCACCTCGTCGCGGACGGCGCCACCGTCGTCATCACCGACGTCTCCGAGACCGCCGTGAACCGCGTCCGCGCGGCCCACCCGGAGGTGGAGGTCGTCGCCGACACCGCCGCCCTGCTGCAGGCCCGGCTGGACGTCTACGCCCCCTGCGCCCTGGGCGGCGCGCTGACCGACGACACGGTGGCCGCGCTCGGCGAGTCCGGCACCACGGTCGTCTGCGGCGCGGCCAACAACCAGCTGGCCCACCCGGGCGTCGAGAAGGACCTCGCGGACCGCGGCATCCTCTACGCGCCGGACTACCTGGTGAACTCCGGCGGCGTGATCCAGGTCGCCGACGAGATCGAGGGCTTCAACTTCGACCGGGCCAAGAACAAGGCCACCAGGATCTTCGACACCACCCTGGAGATCTTCACCCGGGCCGCCTCCGACGGCGTCCCGCCGGCGGTCGCCGCCGACCGCCTGGCCGAGAAGCGGATGCGCGAGATCAGCGCGCTGCGCACGGTCCTGCTGCCGGGCGCCCGCCGGGCCTGATCCGGCGCCCCCGGAACCTCGGACGCGCGGGGGGCGGCCGCACCCCCGTGACCCGCCCCCGGGCGGGAGGGGCCCAGCCGTCCCCCGCGCATCACGATGTGGAACCGGATTCTCACTTCTGCGCCCGATCGGGTGATCCAAGGTCCCCCTTGGGGGGATAATCGGTCCTGGAACGACGGACCTCAGACACCTCCGGACAGCGCGCAAACCGCCGCAAAACCTCCCCTGACCTGGGAAGACCTGGTCTCGGGTGCGGTCGGTGCGCGCCACGTCACACCGACGACGTACCGTCCAGCGGCGGAAACAGGTACCGTTAATGCTCCAAGGGACGGTCCTCCCATTCGGGCAGGCCGGTCCTGATCATGAACACGTGTCAGACTCGGGGCCGTGAGCCCCATCGTTGAGGGGGTCGACCCATGGGGCGCGGCCGGGCCAAGGCCAAGCAGACGAAGGTCGCCCGCGAGCTGAAGTACAACAGCGGCGGGTTTGACGCTAACCGTCTGTCCAACGAGCTGGGCGCATCGCCGTCCACCGCTCCGATCGACCCGGAGCCGATCGAGGAGGAGGAGGACGACGACCCGTATGCCGAGTACGCCGCCCGCTATGCCGACCTCGACGACGAGGACGACACCGAGCCGGGCACCGGGCCGTCGCAGGCCTCTCGCCGCTCGTAGCCAGTAGTTTCGCCGACCGGCCCAGGCGCCCAGCGCGCCAGGCCGGTCTTCGGCGTTCCCGCGTACCGGATGGTTACCGGGTGGTCGCCGCCCCCCGGGTGGCTGGACGACGAGAGGGCCCCTCCGGTGCGCCGGAGGGGCCCTCTCGTCGTCCAGCCGGGCTCAGCCCGCGGTGAAGCCCTCGTAGGCGTTGTAGAGCGCCGCGCCGGCCTCGTGCTCGCCGGTGCGCTCGACGATGTCGCCGAGCAGCCAGGCCTCGACGCCGCGGTCCTCCAGGATCGCCAGCACGGCGTCCACCGAGGACGGCGGGACGACCGCGACCATGCCGACGCCCATGTTGAGCGTCTTCTCGATCTCCAGGGTGGCCACCTTGCCGACCTGGGCGACGGTCTGGAAGACCGGCAGCGGGGTCCAGGTGCCGCGGTCCAGGCGGGCGTGCAGGCCCTCCGGGACGACCCGGGCCAGGTTGGCCGCCAGGCCGCCGCCGGTGACGTGCGAGAAGGCGTGGATCTCGGTGGCGCGGGTGAGCGCCAGGCAGTCCAGCGAGTAGATCCGGGTCGGCTCCAGCAGCTCCTCGCCGAGCGTGCGGCCGAACTCCTCGACCTTGCGGTCCAGCCTCCAGCCGGCCTCGTTCAGCAGCACGTGGCGCACCAGCGAGTAGCCGTTGGAGTGCAGGCCCGAGGCCGCCATCGCGATCACCACGTCGCCGGCCCGCACGCGGTCGGCGCCGAGCAGCGCGTCGGCCTCGACCACGCCGGTGCCGGCGCCCGCGACGTCGTACTCGTCCGGGCCGAGCAGGCCCGGGTGCTCGGCGGTCTCGCCGCCGACCAGGGCGCAGCCGGCCAGCGCGCAGCCCTCGGCGATGCCCTTGACGATCGCGGCGACCCGCTCCGGCACGACCTTGCCGACGCAGATGTAGTCGGTCATGAACAGCGGCTCGGCGCCGCACACGACCAGGTCGTCGACGACCATGCCGACCAGGTCGTGGCCGATGGTGTCGTGCTTGTCCATGGCGGCCGCGATGGCCACCTTGGTCCCCACGCCGTCGGTGGCCGAAGCCAGCAGCGGCCGCTCGTAGCGCTTGAAGGCGGACGCGTCGAAGAGGCCGGCGAAGCCGCCGAGACCGCCGACCACCTCGGGGCGGTTCGCCTTCTTCACCCACTGCTTCATGAGCTCGACGGCGCGGTCGCCCGCCTCGATGTCGACGCCGGCTGCGGCGTAGGTGGCGCCGTTCTGGTTGCTGGTCACTACGGTGCGGCCCTCTCGGGTCTGGTGGGGGCTGGAACAGCGGTGGGGCCCCGTTTCGCGGGACCCCACCGTGGATTCGTTACGGGCGGCGCAGCGCGTCGGCCGCGCCCGCCCCGCCGAGCAGCGACTGGACGCCGTCCAGGTCGCTGCCGCTGGTCGGCTTGCCGCGCACGGCCGGCGGCTGCTGGCTGCCCTTGATCTCGGCCTCCAGCAGGAGCTTGCCGAGCAGTGCCGGGTCCGGCAGCTCCATCGGGTACTCGCCGTCGAAGCAGGCCCGGCAGAGCCTGTCCTTGGGCTGCTTGGTGGCCTCGATCATGCCGTCGATCGAGATGTAGGAGAGCGAGTCCGCGCCGAGCGTGCGGCCGATCTCCTCGACGGTCATCCCGTTGGCGATCAGCTCCGCCCGGGTGGCGAAGTCGATGCCGAAGAAGCACGGCCACTTCACCGGCGGCGAGGAGATCCGGATGTGCACCTCGGCGGCGCCGGCCTCGCGCAGCATCCGCACCAGCGCGCGCTGGGTGTTGCCGCGGACGATCGAGTCGTCGACGACCACCAGGCGCTTGCCCGCGATGACCTCGCGCAGCGGGTTGAGCTTGAGCCGGATGCCGAGCTGACGGATGGTCTGGCTGGGCTGGATGAAGGTGCGGCCCACGTAGGCGTTCTTCACCAGGCCGGAGCCGTACGGGATGCCGCTGGCCTCGGCGTAGCCGATCGCGGCGGGGGTGCCGGACTCCGGCGTCGCTATCACCAGGTCGGCCTCGACGGGCGCCTCCTTCGCCAGGCGGCGGCCCATCTCCACGCGGGAGAGGTGCACGTTGCGCCCGGCGATGCTGGTGTCGGGGCGGGCCAGGTAGACGTACTCGAACACGCAGCCCTTGGGCTTCGCCTCGGCGAAGCGGGAGCTGCGCATGCCGTTCTCGTCGACGGCGATCAGCTCGCCGGGCTCGACCTCGCGGATGAACGAGGCGCCGCAGATGTCCAGCGCCGCCGTCTCGGAGGCGACCACCCAGCCGCGCTCCAGCCGACCGAGCACCAGCGGGCGGATGCCCTGCGGGTCGCGGGCGGCGTAGAGGGTGTGCTCGTCCATGAAGACGAGCGAGAACGCGCCCTTGACCTTGGGCAGCACGACCTTGGCCGTCTCCTCGATGGAGAGGTCCGGGTGGCCGGCGAGCAGCGCGGTCACCAGGTCGGTGTCGTTGGTCGCGGCGCTCCGCCCGGAGCGGGAGACGTGCTCCTCACCGGGCAGTTCGGCGACCATCGCCGCCAGTTCGGCGGTGTTCACCAGGTTTCCGTTGTGCCCGAGGGCCAGCGAACCGTGTACGGTCGCGCGGAAGGTCGGCTGGGCGTTCTCCCAGACCGAGGACCCGGTGGTCGAGTAGCGGGCGTGTCCGACGGCGATATGCCCGTGCAACGACCCCAGGGAGGCCTCGTCGAAGACCTGGGACACGAGCCCCATGTCCTTGAAGACGAGAATCTGGGAGCCGTTGCTCACTGCGATGCCCGCGGATTCCTGACCGCGGTGCTGCAGGGCGTAAAGGCCGAAGAACGTGAGCTTGGCGACCTCCTCGCCGGGAGCCCAGACACCGAAGACGCCGCAAGCGTCCTGGGGGCCTTTCTCACCGGGAAGAAGATCGTGGTTGAGTCTTCCGTCACCACGTGGCACGTCTTCGAGTCTAGGGCAGCGGGCACGGGCTTCCGGAACCCGGGCGGCCGGGATTGTCTGACGATCGGCCGGTAACGCGCGTAGACAAAACCCCTTACCGGGTGGGGATTTCGGGTGGGGGGAATTCCGGCCGGAGGCGGTTGGCCTTGTGGTTCGCGCCTGTTGGGGCGTTCCGTGTGCGGAGGGCCGGGAGTCGGGGCGACGGCGAAAGTGAGCCTGCTCACCCGGGGTTCACCCCGGCGTCACGCGGCGGGCAGCAACAGGCCCCAGGCGCCCGGGTGGACCGTCCAGGTGCGGGCGCGGACCGGACCGACGGGGTGGCCGTCCGCCTCGTAGCCGAAGCCGCGCCCGACCACCGAGACGCTCTCCGCCCGGGCGCGCACCAGGGCGCCGGGCGCGCGGATCACCACCTCCAGCACGCCGGCGGCGTCCGCCTCGACGCCCGGCAGGGTCAGCTGGACCAGCCGCACCGGCCGGTGCACGTCGGCGAGCAGCCGGCCGTCGGCCTCGACCCGGACCCGGGGGTTGTGCTCGGCGGAGGACCGGCCGTCCGCCGCGAGTGCGTTCGCCTGCTCGGCCGCAGCCAGTTTCGCCCATAGCGAACGCCAACCACCCGTACGGCCGGCCGGACGCCGCGTCCCGGCACCGGTGATCCGCACCCCTCCCAGCGCCACCCCGCCGCCGTCGTCCACCAGCAGGTCGAGCTTGCGCGCCGCACCCGACAGCACCGCTCGCGCGGCCCGGACCGGCTCGCCCGGCACCCCGAGCGCGCGGGCCGCGACCAGCTCCTCCGACCGGCCGACCGGAACCATGCCCACCGGATCCGCGCCCAGCTCACGCTGGCGGTACAGGGCTTGGAGCACCCGCTGCAACGCCAGGTCGGAACCGATCACGACCGGGCGTCGACGACCCCGGTGCGAAAGCACCCGGTCGAGTTCGGACGGGCTCTCCGGATAGACCACCTTGACGTCCGCGCCTCCGCAGAGCACGTCCTTCGCGATCCGCACCGACTCGCCGTCGGTCTGCCGGGCCGCCGGGTCGAGGAGCAGCAGGAGCGGCTCGGGGCCGCCGGTTGCGGGCGTGGACAGGGACGACACGACCGGTCCTTCCTCAGGTAATCTCTCGGTGCAAGAGCCCCTTGCGCTACTGCGCCAGGGGCTTCGTCTATCTCGGGGCAGACTGCGGCCTACGCAGGATGCCCCAACCGGAAGGGGTGTACGCCTGTGCCGGCACTCGTGCTCGTTGGCGCTCAGTGGGGGGACGAGGGCAAGGGGAAGGCCACCGACCTCCTCGGCGGCTCCGTCGACTACGTCGTCCGCTACCAGGGCGGCAACAACGCCGGTCACACGGTGGTCATCGGCGACCAGAAGTACGCCCTGCACCTGCTCCCCTCCGGCATCCTCAGCCCTAACGTGACGCCGGTCATCGGCAACGGCGTCGTCATCGACCCGGGCGTGCTGCTCTCCGAGCTGAGCGGCCTCAACGACCGTGGCATCGACACCTCCAAGCTGCTGATCTCGGGCAACGCCCACCTGATCACGCCGTACCACCGCACCCTGGACAAGGTCACCGAGCGCTTCCTCGGCAAGCGCCGGATCGGCACCACCGGCCGCGGCATCGGCCCGACCTACGCGGACAAGATCAACCGCGTCGGCATCCGGGTCCAGGACCTGTTCGACGAGTCGATCCTGCGCCAGAAGATCGAGGCGGCGCTGCACGACAAGAACCAGATCCTGGTCAAGCTGTACAACCGCCGCGCCATCCCGGCCGAGCTGGTCGTCGAGGAGTACCTCGGCTACGCGGACAAGATCAAGCCCTTCCTCGCCGACACCACCCTCGTCCTGGACCAGGCGCTCAAGGCGAACAAGGTCGTCCTGCTGGAGGGCGGCCAGGGCACCCTGCTCGACGTCGACCACGGCACGTACCCCTTCGTGACCTCGTCGAACCCGACCTCGGGTGGCGCCTGCACCGGCGCCGGCATCGGCCCGACCAAGATCGACCGGGTCATCGGCATCCTCAAGGCCTACACCACCCGCGTCGGCTCCGGCCCGTTCCCGACCGAGCTGCTGGACGAGGACGGCGAGGCGCTGCGCCGCATCGGCGGCGAGCGCGGTGTCACCACCGGCCGTGACCGTCGCTGCGGCTGGTTCGACGCGGTCATCGCGCGCTACGCGACCCGGGTCAACGGCCTCACCGACTTCTTCCTCACCAAGCTCGACGTGCTCACCGGCTGGGAGCAGATCCCGGTCTGCGTCGCGTACGAGATCGACGGCAAGCGGGTCGAGGAACTCCCGTACAACCAGTCCGACTTCCACCACGCCAAGCCGATCTACGAGACGCTGCCGGGCTGGACCGAGGACATCAGCAAGGCCAAGACCTTCGCCGAGCTGCCGAAGAACGCGCAGGCGTACGTGAAGGCGCTGGAGGAGATGTCCGGCGCGCCGATCTCCGCCATCGGCGTCGGCCCGGGCCGCGACGAGACGATCCAGATCAACTCGTTCATCTGAGCCTGATCCGGTCGAGGGCCCCGCGGGACGTCCCGCGGGGCCCTTCTCTTTGCCCGCTCCGCCAATTTTGCACTAGTGCAGAAGTTCATTGCATCTAGTGCAGCATGGCGCTACCTTTCCGGCATGACCGCACAGCCGCCCACGCCCGTGACCCTCACCGGCCGCCACGTCCGCCTGGAGCCCCTCGGCCGCCACCACCTGCCCGACCTGTGGGCCGGCGTCGGCCCCGACCCGGAGGTCTGGCGCTGGATCCCCTCCCTCCCGCCCGCGACCGAGGAGGAACTGGGCACGATCCTCGACGCCCGGCTCGCCGAGGTGGCGGCCGGGTCGGCGGTGAAGTTCGCCGTGATCGACCTCCCCAGCGGCCGGGCCGTCGGCATCACCGGCTACTACGACGTCAGGCTCGTCGACGAGGTCGTCGAGATCGGCGGCACCTGGTACGCCCGCTCGGTCTGGCGCACGCCCGTCAACACCGAGGCCAAGCTGCTGCTGCTCTCGCACGCCTTCGACGACCTGGGCATGGGCCGGGTCTACTGGAAGACGGACGCGCTCAACGAGCGCTCCCGCAAGGCGATCCTCCGCCTCGGCGCCCGGTACGAGGGCGTCCACCGCCGCGAGAAGCGGCGCGCCACCGGCGTGTGGCGCGACACCGCCTACTTCTCGATGCTCGCCGACGAGTGGCCCGCCGCCCGGATCCGCCTCGTCGAGCGCCTTTCGCGCGGTGCCCAACCCTCCGTGCGCCCCCGTTCCTGAACGGCCCCCCGGGAGTTGTCCAGGGTGCCAGGCAGGAACCGCGATGGGAGTAGGAAACCGATGACCCAGCAGTGGCAGAAGTCCACCAGCAGCACCCGGGACGGCGGCGACTCCGTGGAGGTGTCCGTCAACGAACGGGGACTGATCGAGGTCCGCGAATCCGAGAGCCCCGACGCGATCATCGTCACCACCCCGCAGAAGTTCGCGCTCTGGATCGAGGGCGTGAAGCGCGGCGAATTCGACCACTTCGGCGACGGCTGACCGCACCCTCCGGTGGCCCCCTCCCGGCGGGGGGCCACCGCTGCCGCGCGCTATTTCTTCTCGACGGCGGCGGAGGAATGGCGGACGACGAACTCGCGTTTTACGGAACGCGGTTCGCGGGGTTGGGCGTTGACCAGCCAGACCAGCCAGCCGACGAATAGCACGGCGAGCAGGAGGGCGGACAAACCGGCGACGAGCAGGCCGTTCACCGGGTGGCGGGAATGCGGTGGGCGGGGGTGAGAAGCAGCGGAAGCGGCATGACAGTCTCCGGTCGGTGATGTCGAGCGTGCCGACCATGCATCTGGTGTGTATTTACGGCTGATTGGCGGCTGTTTAGGCCACAACAAGTCAGTGACTGACGCGGGAACGACCATAGGGTCGAGGTGCAAGACTTGCTACCGAGCGGGAGAACGTTCACTCCATCGTGGGGTATCCCCCATTTCAGTAGCTAGGGCCGGGTGAGCACGGCACACTTCACCGGAAGCATCGACCCGAGCCGCGATCCGGAGAAGAGAGTCATGCCACCCCGCTTGTCGCCGACCGTGCGTCAGCAGCGCCTTGGCATCGAGCTGCGCAAGATGCGCGAACGCGTGGGCGTGACGCCCAAGAGCCTGGCCGCCACCCTGGGCACCGACCTGCCCAAGATCTCGCAGATGGAGAACGGGAAGTCCGGCATCAGCGCCGAACGGCTCCGGCTCTGGGCCCGCACCTGCCACTGCGCCGACGGCCCCTACCTCGACGCGCTGCTCGCGATGACGCAGGACCGGCGCAAGTACTGGTGGGACGGCTACCGCGGCCGGCTGCCCGGCGGGCTCATCGACATCGCGGAGATGGAGCACCACGCCGAGTCGCTGGCCATCCTGCACACCACCTTCATCCCCGGACTGCTGCAGACCTCGGCGTACGCCTCCGCGGTGTTCGCCCGGGTCCGGCCGCCGATGCCCCAGCCGGACGCCGACGCCCGCACCGCGTTCCGGATCCAGCGCCAGCGGCTGTTCACCGAACGTCCGAAGCCGTACGCCGCGTACATCCACGAATCCGCGCTGCGCATGCAGTTCGGCGGGGCGGTGGTGCTGCGCGACCAGCTGCTCGGCGTGCTGGAGGATTCCGAGCGGCCCGGGGTGGAGATCCGGACCATCCCGTTCAGCGTCGACACCTTTCCCGGGTCCGGAGAGAGCCTCTACCTCGCCCGCGGGCCCGTTCCCGAGCTCGACACCGTGCAGATCGACCTCTCGAACGGGCCGAAGTTCGTGCACACCGACACCGAACTGCAGACGTACCGACAGATCAAGGAGGAGACCGCCGCGGTCGCCCTCGGGCCGGCCGAGTCCCGGGACTTCATCCGGGCCTTACTGAAAGACTTCTCATGACTGAGTGGCGGAAGTCCTCGTCCAGCGGCGAGAGCAACGAGTGCGTCGAGATCAGAGCCGCCGACGGTCTGGTGGAGATCCGCGAGTCGGACCGCCCCGAGATCGTCGTCCGGACCACGCCGCGCAAGTGGGCCGCGTTCGTCCGCGGGGTGAAGGCCGGGGAGTTCGACCGGTACAGCGACTCCGTCGGGCCCTGAGCCACACCCGCCCCCGAGCAGCACCCGCCCCTGAGCAGCACCGCCCTTGAACCGCACCCACCCCTGAGCCCACCCCTGAGCCCGCCCCTGAGCCGCACCGTCCTCCCGGCCCGGCGGCGGTAGGCTTGGCAGCCCACAGTGGACCCCTGCGCCTGGCACAGCACTCCGGGTGGGGTGCGCGTGCGGGAGAAATCGGAGCATCCGAGGATGGCTCGGCACCTGGTCACCAGCGCCCTTCCGTACATCAACGGGATCAAGCACCTGGGCAACATGGTCGGGTCGATGCTCCCGGCGGACGTCTACTCCCGCTACCTGCGCCAGCGCGGCCACGAGGTGCTCTACATCTGCGCGACCGACGAGCACGGCACGCCCGCCGAACTGGCCGCGCAGGAGGCCGGGCTGCCCGTCGCCGAGTTCTGCGCCCAGGCGCACGACGCGCAGAAGGCGGTGTACGACGGCTTCGGGCTGTCCTTCGACCACTTCGGCCGCAGCTCCTCCCCGCAGAACCGCGAGATCACCCAGGAGATCGCCCGCGAACTCCAGCGCAACGGCTTCATCGAGGAGCGCGCGATCCGGCAGGTGTACTCCAACGCCGACGGCCGCTTCCTGCCGGACCGCTACATCGTCGGCACCTGCCCGCACTGCGGCTACGACAAGGCGCGCGGCGACCAGTGCGAGAACTGCACCCGGGTACTGGACCCGACCGACCTGCTGGAGCCGCGTTCGGCGATCAGCGGCAGCTCCGACCTGGAGGTCCGGGAGACCAGGCACCTGTTCCTGCTCCAGTCGGAGCTGACCGACGAGGTCGAGCAGTGGATCGCCGCCCACGGCGACGACTGGCCGGTGCTGGCCTCCTCGATCGCCCGCAAGTGGCTCACCGAGGGCCTCCAGGACCGCGCGATCACCCGCGACCTGGAGTGGGGCGTCCCGGTGCCGGCCGACGTCTGGCCGGGGCTGGCGGCCGAGGGCAAGGTGTTCTACGTCTGGTTCGACGCCCCGATCGAGTACATCGGCGCCACCAAGGAGTGGGCGGACGCGGCCCCGGCCGGGCAGGCCCGGGACTGGAAGTCCTGGTGGTACGAGGCCGACCACAGCGTCCGGTACACCGAGTTCATGGCCAAGGACAACGTCCCGTTCCACACCGTGATGTTCCCGGCCACGATCCTCGGCTCGCGCCGACCGTGGAAGAAGGTCGACTACGTCAAGGCCTTCAACTGGCTGACGTACTACGGCGGGAAGTTCTCCACCAGCCAGAAGCGCGGCATCTTCACCGACGTCGCCCTGGAACTGCTGCCGGCCGACTACTGGCGCTACTTCCTGATGGCGCACGCCCCCGAGTCGGACGACTCCAGCTTCACCTGGGACCTCTTCGCTTCCGTCGTCAACAAGGACCTCGCCGACACCCTCGGCAACTTCGTCAACCGGGTGCTCACCTTCAGCCGCAAGCGCTTCGGCGACGCCGTCCCGGCCGGCCACGCGCCCGGCGAGGCCGAACAGCGCCTCGGCGAGCAGATCGCCGCCCTGCTGGCCGAGTACGAGGCCCAGCTGGACGGGCTCAACTTCCGCAAGGCCGCGCAGGCTCTGCGCGCGCTGTGGAGCGCTGGCAACGCGTACCTGGACGAGAAGGCGCCCTGGCTCCAGGTGAAGACCGACCCGGACGCGGCGGCGCTGACCCTGCGCACCGCGATGAACCTGATCCAGCTGTACGCGGTGGTCTCCGAGCCGTTCATCCCGACCGCGGCGGCGGCGATGCGCGGCGCCTTCGCCCTGCCCGAGGACGCTCCGGCGGCCGGCCTGTCCTGGGTCGGCCCGGAGCAGGCGCGGGCACTGGACCTGGTGCCGGCCGGGACGGCGTTCACCGTGCCGCCGGTGCTGTTCGCCAAGATCACCGACGAGGACCTGACCGCCTGGACCACCCGCTTCGGCGGCCAGGAGGGCTGAGCCCCGGCGGGCGGCCCGGGGCCCGGGCCGCCCGCCACCCGGCTTACACCGAGGGAAATCTGACGCGCCATCACCGATGGTTCGTCCAGGTCATCGGCACCCCACCGGGCGGCACCGCACTGCCCCACTGACCGGCGTCGGCTCGCCGAGGCCCTGCTGTCACACGCCGGTACGCTTCCAGCCATGGATGTTGACCTGGTCACCGCCCTGCGGGCGATCGCCAACCCGACGCGCCTGCAACTGCTGGCATGGTTGCGCGAACCCGAACGCCACTTCCCCCTGGAGGAAGCGGTCGCCGACCCGCGCGAGGTCGGCGTCTGCGTCAGCCACATCCAGGCCAAGGCCGGCCTCGCCCAGTCCACCGTCTCCGCCTACCTCGCCGAACTCCAGCGCGCCGGCCTCGTCCGCGCCACCCGCATCGGCAAGTGGACCCACTACCGCCGCGACGAGGCCCGCATCGCCGCCCTCATCACCGCTCTCGGCCACACCCTGTAGGCCCCTGCCTGCAGGCCCCTGCCTGTAGGCCTCTGCTGCGGCCGGGGCGGTTGCGGCCGTCAGCCGGCCTTGCGGGCGGTGTGGACGGTCATGGCCGAGAGGAAGAAGGCGTCCGGGCGGTTCAGGATGCCGGTGGGGGTGTCCTCGGCGAGGAGGGCGTCGAGGGTGGTGCGGTCCTCCGGGGCGAGGTTGTCGGCGAGCTGGTCGCGCAGACGGGCGAGTTGGGTGTGGAGGTGCTCGCGGGCGGGGCGGGCGAGCGGGGCCGGGTGGTCGATCAGGAAGGTGCGGGTGCCGCTGGGGGTCAGGCCGGAGCGGGTGAGCATGGCCGGCCAGTCCTCCACCTCTTCGATGGCGCCGGGCAGTTCGGCGCGCATGGTGCTGAAGCCGTCCTCGTGCACGGCGTCGAGCCGGGCCTGGAAGCCGGGCCGGCCGAGGCCGAAGTCGCGCGGCAGGTAGCGCAGCGGCAGGCCGCGTTCGGCGACGGCCAGCAGGCCGCCGGGCCGGAGCGTCGCGGCGAGGGAGGTCAGGGCGGCCTGCTGGTCGCCGAGGTGGTGGATCGCGTTGCCGGACCAGATCAGGTCGGCCTCGCCGAGCTTGCCGAACTCGGCGGGCAGGTCGGCCTGCTGGGTGCTCAGACGGCCGCCGGAGCGGGCTCGGGCGCGCTCCAGCAGGGCGGCCGACTGGTCGACGGCGACCGTCTCGGCCTCGGGGAAGGCGTCCGCGAGCAGTCCGGCGATCACCCCGGGCCCGCTGCCGACGTCGAGGACCCGCCGCACCCCGCCGGGCTCGGCGTGCAGGGACCGCAGCCACTGCGCGGCCCCGGTGATGGCGGGGGCGCGCAGTTCGGCCTCCCGCTCCAGGTGGGCGGCGAGGGCGTCCCAGTCGAAGTCGGCGGCGGGGACGTCGCCGTGGTGGTGCCCGTGCTGGTGGCCCTGGCCGTGCTGGTGCTGGTGCTGGTGTTCGGACATCATGGGTTCTCCGATCGCGGATGACGGAAGGTCGGACGGGTGACGCCGGTCGAACGGGTGACGCCGGTCGAACGGGTGACGCCGGTCGAACGGGTGACGCCGGTCGAACGGGTGACGCCGGTCGAACGGGTGACGCGGGCGGATGGGTGACGCCGGACGAAGGTGCCGGGGGAGCTTCCCCCGTTCAGGCGGGAACGGCGGCGCCGGACGCGCGGTGTTCGGCGACCGCCTGTCCGATCTCCTCCGCGACGAGGTCGTGGTCGAGGTCGAACGCCGCCGCAGCGCCCATCCCGGCGGCGACGACGGCCTGCGCCCGCGGGTCGGCGACGTTGCCGACCGCCCAGACGCCGGGGACGCTGGTGCGGCCGGCCCGGTCGGTGGTGACCCAGCCGTTCTCGTCCCGGGCGCATTCCAGGCCGAACAGCAGCGCGTCCCGGGGCACCGGCTGCGGGAAGACGAACACGGCCTCGCGCGGCACCACCCGGCCGTCGGCGAGTTCCACGCCGCGCAGCCGGTCGGCGTCCGTCACCAGCTGGGTGATCCGGCCTTCGACGACCCGGACGCCGCGGGCGGCGAGCCGCTCCCGCTCGGCCCCGGTCGGCGTGAGGGTGTGCGTGATCAGGACGACGTCCGCGGACCACTGCCGGAGCAGCAGCGTCTGGTCGACCGCGCCCGGGCCGGTACCGAGCACGCCGAGCGGGCGGTCGCGGACCTCGTAGCCGTGGCAGTACGGGCAGTGCAGCACGTCGCGGCCCCAGCGTTCGAGCAGGCCCGGGAGCTCCGGGAGCCCGTCGCGCAGACCCGTGGCGACGACCACCCGGCGTGCGTGCAGCACGGGGCCGCCCGCCAGGTGGACGGCGAAGCCCGTCCCCGCGCCTTCGGCGTCCGCGACGCCCTCGACGTGGTCGGCCCGGGCGTCGATCAGGTCGACCCCGTAGCCGGCGACCTCCGCCCGGCCGACCTCCAGCAGCACCGCCGGGGGCATGCCGTCCCGGCTCAGGTACCCGTGCATGTGGGCGGCGGGGGCGTTGCGCGGCTGGCCCGCGTCCACCACCGCCACCCGGCGCCGGGCCCGGCCCAGCACCAGCGCGGCGCTCAGCCCGGCCACACCCGCGCCGACCACCACCGCGTCGTAGTCGTCCCGGGGGGCCGTCGGCCCTGCCGTCCTCATCGTGTCGCCCATGGCGCTCACCTCCACCGCCAGGCTGCGACCGGACCGGCCGTATCGGCAAGCTTTGTTGCCGTTTCCGCAAACGACGCACCCCGACCGGCCACCGCCCGCCCGCTCCGCGCCACGGGCCCGGACTCCCCCCGGTGGACGGGGATCCGGACCGACCCTTGCCATGGAGTGCACTCCAACTCCTAGCCTCTGACGCACCACCGACCCACCACCAGGGGGAGCAGCACCATGCGATACCGCGTCCTCGGCGGCACCGGCATCGAAGTGAGCACCTACTGCCTCGGCACGATGATGCTCGGCTCCGTCGGCAACCCCGACCACGACGACTGCGCCCGGATCATCAACACCGCGCTCGACCGGGGCATCAACTTCGTGGACACCGCCGACATGTACTCGGCCGGCGAGTCCGAGGAGATCGTCGGCAGGACGCTGGCCGCCCGCGGCGACCGCGACGAGATCGTGCTCGCCACCAAGGGGCACTTCCCGATGGGCGAGGGCCGCGGCCGCGGCGGCAACTCCCGGCGCTGGATCCTCCGGGCGGTCGAGGACAGCCTGCGCCGGCTGCGCACCGACCGGATCGACCTCTACCAGATCCACCGGCCGGACCACACCACCGACGTCGAGGAGACCCTGTCCGTCCTCGGCGACCTCGTCCGGTCCGGCAAGATCCGCGCCTTCGGCTGCTCCACCTTCCCCGCCGAACAGATCGTCGACGCGCACCACGTCGCCGAACGCCGCGCCCTGCCGCGCTTCCGCACCGAGCAGCCGCCGTACTCGCTGCTCGCCCGCGGCGTGGAGCGCGACGTGCTGCCCGTCGTCCAGCGGCTCGGCATGGGCGCACTGACCTGGGGCCCGCTCGCCTCCGGCTTCCTCACCGGCCGCTACCGCAAGGACCGCCCGGCCGACCTGACCACCGGCCGCCCGACCATCAACCCGGGCCGCTTCGACCCGACGCTGCCCACCACCGCGGCCAAGCTGGAGGCCGTCGAGGCCTTCACCGCCCTCGCCGGGGATCTCGGCCGCACCCTCCCCGAACTGGCCGTGGCCTTCCCGCTGGCGCACCCCGCTGTCACCTCGGTGATCCTCGGCCCGCGCACCCACGACCAGCTGGAGGCTGCCCTCAAGGGCGCCGACCTGGTCCTCGACGACGCCACCCTGGACCGCATCGACGCCATCGTCCCGCCCGGCACCGACGTCTACCACCCCGACGGCGTCTGGCAGCCCCCGTCCGTCACCACCCCCGCCCTCCGCCGCCGCCCCACCGCGGACCGACCGGCCGGATAGCCGAACCGGTCTCCCCCGCCAGTGCGACACGGTGCATTACGGCGCGATACACTTGCCCCATGAAGACCATCACGCAGCGCGAACTCGCAGCGCGGTCCAAGGCCGTGCTCGACGATGTCGAAGCCGGCGAGATCTACCACATCACTCGCAACGGCACCGAGATCGCCGAAGTCCGGCCGATCAGCAGTCGCCGCCGATTCGTCCCCGTCGAGGAACTCCAGCGAAAGTGGCGGAACGCGCCGACGGTCGACGCGACGCAGATGCGCGCGGAAGCCGACGCCTTCTACGGCGATGAGGACCGGATCGGCGGCGACGACCCGTGGGAGCGGAAGTGACCGAGCGACGCCGACGCGGACTGCTCGACACCTGCGTCGTGATCGATCTGCCGCAGATCGATCCACAGCTCCTGCCGGCCGATGCCGCGCTGTCGTCCATCGTGCTGGCCGAACTCGCCCAGGGCGTCGCCATGGCCAAGGACCCGGTGCAGATGATGGCCAGGGCCCAGCGACTCGCGGACGTGGAGGCGGAGTTCGCCGCCCTCCCCTTCGACCGCGAGGCAGCTCGGCGGTTCGGCACCCTGGTCGCCCTCACGATCCAGGCCAGGCGGGACCCCCGCCCTCGCCGCATGGACCTGATGATCGCGGCGACCGCGGCCGCCCACGGCCTGCCGCTCTACACGCGGAACGCGGGCGACTTCGTCGGCCTGGAGCAGGGCGTCGACGTCATCCCCGTGTGACGAACGGCCCCGCTCCAGTGGTGCCGTCGCCACTTCCGGACGGGTCGCCGCCACCGGCCGCCCGCGGGGAGCCGGCTACTCCCTCGGGGCGGCGAAGCAGTGGACCACGACCGTGCGGTCGGCGGCCCACTGCTGTTCGCCGCTGCCGAGCCAGGTCCAGCCGAGGCGGCGGTAGCAGGCGTTCGCCGGGGCCGCGGTGGCGAGGACGTCGAGGACGGGGTGGAGGCCGAGCGCCCGCGCGTGCGCCACGGCGGACGCCACCAGCTGTGCGCCGATCCGGTGGCCGCGCGCCGTGGGGGCGACGTAGAGCCGGCCGATCACGGCGGTGAGTTCCGGGCGGCCACCGGTGCGGCGGCTCCACAGGCCGGGGGCGACGTCCCCGGGGGCACTGCGGGAGAGGCCCACGTGGCCGGCCGGGCGGCCGTCCAGTTCGGCGACCCAGGCGGCGAGCAGGCCCCCGGGGGTGAGCCAGGCGGCGGGGCGGTCGGGCCAGTCGGCGGGGTAGCCGTCGGTGGCGTGGACGTCGCCGAGCACCCGGACGCAGTCGGCGAGGTCGGTGACGCGGCGCCGTCGGACGGACACCCCTGCCCCGGCCTGCCGCGAGCCGGACGCGACGACGTTGGCGCGTTCTTCAAGGTCAGCCATGCCGGTACGTTACCGGCCGGGCCCCACCGCCGCAGCAGGTCGGCGACCCCGGCCGGATCCTCGCCGCCACCGCCGGCCGTCGGCCGACGCTCCATCAGCCGAACGCGGCCGGGCGCGCCCAGGCGCTCGGGCGGGCCGTCAGGCGATCGCGGCCGACACCACCGCCGCGACCGCGATGTTGCAGCTGGCCGAGACCCAGACCGCCGGGTGCGGCTCCGGCTCGACCAGGATCGCGCCGAGCCTGCCGGGCGTCAGCAGGTCCACCGCCCAGAAGGCGACGGCCATCAGCACCAGCCCGAGCAGGCCGTAGCAGGCGGTCGAGACCAGGCCCTTGGCGAAGTCCGCGTAGGTGTACATGATCGCGGTGAAGACGATGCCGCCGATGCCGAGCAGCGCGGAGCTGAGCAGCACGGCGGCGTTGCGGTTGCGCTCGACCCAGATCTGGTGGCCGAGCCTGCCGGGCGTCAACAGGTCCACCAGGCCGACGCCGAGGAGCAGCAGCACCACCCCGAGGGCCCCGTAGGCCGCTGCCGCGCCGAGCCCGTGCAGGATGTCGTCCATCGTGGTCCCAGCCCCCGGTCCGCTCGCCGATCCCCGACCGGCCTGGTCAAGGGTTGGCAAAAGATACCCCACCGGGGCGGGCGGCGGACCGGGGAAGCAGGACCCCTGACGTCAGTGGGGGATCAGTGCTCCTCGTGCACCAGGTGGTCGACGCAGGCGGCGATCGCGAGCAGCAGGCCGGTGTCGGCGCCGTCGGCGATCTCCACGCCGTAGGTGTCCCGGATCCGGAACCACTTGCGGGAGATCCGGGCGAGGTCGTCGCCGTGGTGGTTCTCGATCCGGTAGTCCTTGTCGATCAGGTTGCCGTGGATCTTCAGCTCGCCGCCGGACGCCAGCTCCACCAGGTACTTGTCGCGGAACGGGGTGAACAGCTTCTCCCGGACGGTCGCGATCACCTCGCCGTCGGCGTCCTCGATCTTCATCGCGTCGCGGACGGTGAACGCCTTCTCCTTCACCACCGCGACCACCCGCCCGTGCGCGTCCTTCAGCTCGAAGGTGTGCCGCAGCCGCAACACCTTGCCGTCCACCAGGTACGCCTTGTGGCCCCGGTCGTCCTCGATCCAGTAGTCGTCTCCGACCGCGAACAGCTTCTCCCTGACCAGGTACCGCACAGCGGCCTCCTCCGTGTCGACGTGACCCCCATTCGACCCGATCCCCCCACCCGCCGGGAAGCACCGCCACACACGGGCGTTCAATGGCGGCATGCGTCCCCACCCCGCCGCCCCGCTGCACAGCGAGCGCCTCGACCTCCTCCCGATCGGCCCCGAGCACGCCGAGGAGCTGGCCGCCGCCCTCGCCGACCCCGCCCTGCACGCCTTCACCGGCGGCTCCCCGGCCACCGCCGACGACCTGCGCGTCCGCTACGCCCGGCTCGCCGCCGGCTCCCCCGACCCCGCCGAGACCTGGGGCAACTGGGCGCTGCGGCTGCGCGCCGACGGCCGCCTCACCGGCTACGTCCAGACCACCGTCCGCCCCGGGGCCGCCGAGCTCGCCTGGGTGGTCGGCACCCCCTGGCAGGGCCGCGGCCTGGCCACCGAGGCCGCCCGCGCCCTGCTCTCCCACCTCGCCGCCACCGGCGTCAGCACCGTCACCGCCCACATCCACCCCGACCACCACGCCTCCGCCGCCGTCGCCCGGGCCCTCGGCCTCACCCCCACCGGCAAGCAGCAGGACGGCGAGACCCGCTGGCAGGCGGAGCTCCCCCGGCCCTGACCCGGACCCGGCCCTGGCGCCCTCAGTCCTCCTCGCCCGGCGCCGGATGCGGGTTGATGGCCTGCCCGTCGATCGGCTGCCCCCAGTCGTCGTCGCCCTCGGCCCCCACGCAGTACCCGGAGCCCTCCACCCACCCCCCGGCGTCCTGGCACTGCTCCGCGGTGACGTCACGCGGACCGGGCCGGGCGGCCGCCGCCGCCGAGGCGGCGCCGGCACCGGTGGCGAGCAGGACAGCGGTCGCGACCGTCAGGGCCGACCGGAGCAGGGGTGAGGTGATCATGCGGCCAACGACAGCACGACCCCCGGCCCCCACCCCGCCGACACGCCCACCACCCCCGACCGCGCCCCCACCACGACCGCCGCCCCGGAATGCCGCCCGACCACGATGCGGTTGGATACAGGCATGGCATCTCGTGCACGTGTACGCGCCCCCGAGCTGGTCGGGGCAGGCGGTTGGCTGAACACCGGTGGCAAGGAGCTGACGCTCGCCGACTTCCGGGGCAAGATCACCGTCCTGGACTTCTGGACGTTCTGCTGCATCAACTGTCTGCACGTCCTGGACGAGCTTCGGGAGTTGGAGGAGAAGCACCGGGACACCGTGGTGATCGTCGGGGTGCACTCGCCGAAGTTCGTGCACGAGGCGGACCACCAGGCCGTGGTGGACGCGGTCGCCCGGTACGAGGTGCACCACCCGGTGCTGGACGATCCGGCGCTGGCGACGTGGAAGCAGTACGCCGTGCGGGCCTGGCCGACGCTGGTGGTGATCGACCCGGAGGGGTACGTGGTCGCCCAGCACGCGGGCGAGGGCCACGCGCACGCGATCGCGCGGCTGGTGGAGGAGTTGGAGGCCGAGCACGCGGCGAAGGGCACGCTGCGCCGCGGCGACGGCCCGTACGTGGCGCCGGAGCCGACCGCGGGGGACCTCAAGTTCCCGGGCAAGGCGGTCCGGCTGCCCGACGGGCACTTCCTGGTCGCCGACTCCGGCCACCACTCGCTGGTGGAGCTGGCCGAGGACGGCGAGACGGTGATCCGCCGGATCGGCGACGGGCAGCGCGGCCTGGTGGACGGCACCAGCCCCCGGTTCAGCGAGCCGCAGGGGCTGGCACTGCTGCCGGAGGGCTCGGACTACGACGTGATCGTGGCCGACACCGTCAACCACGCGCTGCGCGGGGTGCGGCTGGCGGACGGCTCCGTGACCACGCTGGCGGGCACCGGCCGCCAGTGGTGGCAGGGTTCGGCGACCGAGGGCCCGGCCCGCGAGGTGGACCTCTCCTCGC
The DNA here is from genome assembly GCF_044750105.1 of Kitasatospora sp. NPDC088861. Lineage (NCBI taxonomy): Bacteria > Bacillati > Actinomycetota > Actinomycetes > Kitasatosporales > Streptomycetaceae > Kitasatospora > Kitasatospora sp. NPDC088861. The sequence goes on along the minus strand of NZ_JBIVJF010000001.1, from coordinate 780,289 downwards.
CCTGGGACGTCGCCTGGTTCGACGGCCGGGTGTGGATCGCGATGGCCGGCGTGCACCAGCTGTGGGCGTACGACCCGGCCGCCGACACGGTCGGCGTCGCGGCCGGCACCACCAACGAGGGCCTGGTGGACGGGCCCGTCGGTGAGGCCTGGTTCGCCCAGCCGTCCGGTCTGGCGGTCTCGGCGGACGGCGAGCGGCTGTGGGTGGCCGACTCGGAGACCTCCTCGATCCGTTGGCTCAGCCGATCGGAGGGGGCACGTGGAACCGGGACGGTCCACACCGCCGTCGGCACCGGCCTCTTCGACTTCGGCCACCGGGACGGCCCGGCCGCGCAGGCGCTGCTCCAGCACCCGCTGGGCGTCACCGTGCTGCCGGACGGCTCGGTGGCGGTCAGCGACACCTACAACCACGCGCTGCGCCGCTTCGACCCGGCGAGCGGCGAGGTCACCACGCTGGCCACCGACCTGCGCGAGCCGTCCGGCGCGGTCCTGGTGGACGGGGACATCGTGGTCGTCGAGTCGGCCCGGCACCGGCTGACCAGGCTGCGGCTGCCGGAGGAGGCGGTGCGGGTCGAGTCGGTCGCGCACCGCACCCGGCGGGCGGCCACCGAGGTCGCGCCGGGCGCGCTCCGGCTGGACGTGGTGTTCTCGGCGCCGAGCGGCCAGAAGCTGGACGAGCGGTACGGCCCGTCCACCCGACTGCTGGTCAGCGCGACCCCGCCCGAGCTGCTGGTCTCCGGAGCGGGCGCGGACAGCGACCTGTCGCGCGAGCTGGTCCTCTCCGAGGAGGTCGCCGAGGGCGTGCTGCACGTCTCGGCGATGGCCGCGTCCTGCGACGACGATCCGGAGATCGAGTTCCCGGCCTGCCACGTGCACCAGCAGGACTGGGGCGTGCCGGTGAAGCTGGTCGCCGACGGCGCGCGCCGGCTGCCGCTGGTGCTCGCCGGCCTGGAGTAGCCCGTCCGGCGTGGAAGGGGCCCGGCGGAGCGTACTCCGCCGGGCCCCTTCGCCGTTGAGGGGGGATCAGCCCTCCAGGAACGCCTTGATCGCGCTGGCCAGCAGGTACGGGTCCTCGGCGCCGCACAGTTCGCGCGCCGAGTGCATGGACAGCGCCGCGATGCCGCAGTCCACCGTCTTGATGCCGAGGCGCGCCGCGGTGATCGGGCCGATGGTGGTGCCGCAGGGCATCGCGTTGTTGGACACGAAGGACTGCCACGGCACGCCGGCCTTCTCGCAGGCGGCCGCGAACACCGCCCGGCCGACGCCGTCGGTCGCGTAGCGGTTGTTGACGTTGACCTTGAGGATCGGCCCGCCGTTCGGCAGCGGGTGGTGGCCCGGCTCGTGCCGCTCGGCGTAGTTCGGGTGGACGGCGTGACCCATGTCCGAGGAGAGGCAGATCGTCCCGGCCAGCGCCCGGGCGCGGTCCTCCGGGGTGCCGCCGCGCGCGTGGACGGTGCGGTCGAGGACGTTGCCGAGCAGCGGGCTCTGCGCGCCGGTGTCCGACTCGCTGCCGGTCTCCTCGTGGTCGAAGGCGGCCAGCACCGGGATGTACGGCAGGTCGGCGGCGTCCTCGGCGGAGGCGACGGCGGCCAGCGCGGCGGTGGCGGCGTGGACGGACAGCAGGTTGTCCAGGCGCGGGCCGGCCAGCAGCTCGCGGTCGCGGCCCAGGTAGGCGGCCGGCTGGACATCGTGCGTCATCAGGTCCCAGCCGGCCACGTCGGCGGCGTCCACGCCCGCGCGCTCGGCGACGTACGAGATCAGCGAGCCCTCGTCGACCGGGCCGAGGCCCCAGATCGGGGTGAGGTGGCGCTGCTTGTCGAGCTTCATGCCGTCGTTGACCTGGCGGTCCAGGTGGATCGCGAGCTGCGGCACCCGCAGCAGCGGCTCGTCCAGCTGGACGAGCCGCGAGCTGCCGTCCTTCAGCGCGAGGCGGCCGGAGAGCCCGAGGTCACGGTCCAGCCAGGTGTTCAGCGGGACACCGCCGTAGATCTCCACGGCGACCTGGCGCCAGCCGGCCGAGCCGGTGTCCGGCACCGGCTTGACCCGCAGGTTCGGCGAGTCGGTGTGGGTACCGACCACCCGGAACGGGGTCTCGGGGCGGGCGCTCTCCGGCAGGTACCAGGCGATCAGGGCGCCGCCCCGGATCAGGTAACGGCCGCCGGCGGCGCCGTCCCAGACGTCGGTCTCGGCGACCTGCCGGAAGCCTGCCTTCTCCAGCCGCTCGGCGGCGCTCGCGACCGCGTGGTACGGGGACGGCGAGGTGCCGAGGAACGCGATCAGATCGTCGCTGTGCGTCCGGTCGAAGAATGCCTGGCGGGCGGCGGCGGTCGACATACTGCTCCTGAGTCGAGGGAGGGCTGAAGCCGGATGGGGAGTCGGCTTCGCACCTTGAGCATATGCCCGTACACGGACAGGGAATTCGGAACCTCCCAACGGATGCAGAACGAGGACACAACCGTGAAGTGACGCCGCGCCGAACTCCGTACACCCAGAGATCCGCGCCGGTCGCGGACGGTCATCGCCATGCCGGGCCCGGCGCCTGAGGCCCCCGAACAACGGGTGCGAAACGGGCGAACTCGGCGACGGGTGCGGGGCGGACGGGCCGCAACGTCGAAGGGCCCGGCGGGAGCCGGGCCCTTCGACGTGAGGGTGCTGTCAGGCGGTCGGAGAGGTGTCACGCCCCTCGCGGCGCCCCTGGGGGCACCGCGGCGGGTGACGGGTGGGGCGAGGGCCTCAGAAGGCCTCCTCCGCCAGGTCCATGATCTCGTTGTCGATGCCCTCGGCGATCAGCCGCTGCGGGGCGACGGTCGGCAGGACGTTCTTGGCGAAGAAGCGGGCCGCCGCGACCTTGCCCTGGTAGAACGGGACGTCCTTCTCCGAGGCGCCGGCCTCCAGCTTGGCCAGCGCCACCGCGGCCTGACGCAGCAGCAGCCAGCCGACGACGACGTCGCCGGAGACGAGCAGCAGGCGGGTGGTGTTGAGGCCCACCTTGTACATGTTCTTGACGTCCTGCTCGACCGAGGTGAGGTCGGCCAGCAGCTTGCCCACGATGGCGTCCAGATCGCCGACGGCCTTGGCGAGCAGCTCGCGCTCGGCGGCCAGGGCGTCGCCGCCCTCGGCCGCGCCGAGGAACTTCTGGATCTGCTCGGACAGCGCGGTGAGCGCCTGGCCGCCGTCCTTGACGATCTTGCGGAAGAAGAAGTCCTGGCCCTGGATCGCGGTGGTGCCCTCGTAGAGGGTGTCGATCTTGGCGTCCCGGATGTACTGCTCGATCGGGTACTCCTGCAAGTAGCCGGAGCCACCGAAGGTCTGCAGGGACTGGGCGAGCTGCTCGTAGGACTTCTCGGAGCCGTAGCCCTTGACGATCGGCAGCAGCAGGTCGTTGAGGCGCTCGGCGGCCTCGTCGCGCTCGCCGCGCAGGCCGGCGGCCACCATGTCGTCCTGGACGGACGCGGTGAACAGGACCAGCGCGCGCATGCCCTCGGCGTAGGCCTTCTGGGTGAGCAGCGAGCGGCGCACGTCCGGGTGGTGGGTGATGGTGACGCGGGGGGCGGTCTTGTCCAGGAACTGCGAGATGTCGGCGCCCTGCACGCGCTCCTTGGCGTACTCCAGGGCGTTCAGGTAGCCGGTGGAGAGGGTGGCGATGGCCTTCGTGCCGACCATCATCCGGGCGAACTCGATGATCTTGAACATCTGGCGGATGCCGTCGACCTTCTCGCCGAGCAGCCAGCCCTTGGCCGGGTGCTTGGCGCCGAAGGTCATCTCGCAGGTGTTCGAGGCCTTGAGGCCCATCTTGTGCTCGACGTTGGTGGCGTAGGCGCCGTTGCGCTCGCCCAGCTCGCCCGTCTCCCAGTCGAAGTCGAACTTGGGGACGATGTACAGGCCCAGGCCCTTGGTGCCGGGCTTGCCGCCCTCGGGGCGCGCCAGCACCAGGTGGATGATGTTCTCGGACATGTCGTGCTCGCCCGAGGTGATGAAGCGCTTCACACCCTCGATGTGCCAGGAGCCGTCCTCCTGCTTGATCGCCTTGGTGCGGCCGGCGCCCACGTCCGAGCCCGCGTCGGGCTCGGTGAGGACCATGGTGGCGCCCCAGAGGCGGTCGGTCATCCGCTGGGCGACCTTCTTCTGCTCCTCGGTGCCCTCGTCGTGGACGACGCCGGCGAAGGCGGGGCCGGAGGAGTACATCCAGATGGCCGGGTTGGAGCCCAGGACCTGCTCGGCGTAGGCCCAGATCAGGGAGGACGGGGTGACCTGGCCGCCGATCGCCTCCGGGATGCCCAGACGCCACCACTCGGCGTCCATGTAGGTCTGGTAGCTCTTCCTGAAGGTGGCCGGGACCGGCGCGGTGTTGGTCTCGGGGTCGAAGACCGGCGGGTTGCGGTCGGTGTCGGTGAAGGACGCGGCGAGGTCGTTCTCGGCGAGGCGCGAGATCTCGCTCAGGATGTTCTTCGCGGTCTCGACGTCCATGTCCGCGAACGGTCCGGAGCCGTAGACCTGCTCGCGACCGAACACCTCGAAGAGGTTGAACTCCACGTCCCGCAGGTTGGACTTGTAGTGACCCATGGCCGTTTTCTCCGGTTCGTCGCTTCCGGGAGACCGCCGCGTTCGGGCGCCCCGTACCCACCAGTACGCATCATGATGCTACCCAGCGGTAACTTGGGCAAGCCCCTGGCGGTGAATCCGCTATGAACGTGGTCACGTCCCACAAGTCGGGACGACCAGTCCTTGTCAGGATCGACGCCCGCACGGGCGGGTGCGCTCCCGATAGCCTGTCCGTGTGTACGGATATGACCAGAACGCATACCCGGGCGACCCCTACCAGCAGCAGGCGGGTCCGCAGCCGGGCATGAACGGCATGCCCGGCCCCGACGCCTACGGCGCGCAGTCGCAGGCGTCCCAGCAGTCCCTCTACCCCGAACCCTCCCCGCCGTCGCTGGCGGACGCCGTCCGGGCGTTCACCACGGGCTCGATGGCGGTCGAGGACTTCCAGGCCATCTTCATCACCTCGAAGGTGCACTGCCCGCGCGGCGAGCGGCCCGGCTTCCTGGCGCTGCACAACACGCCGACGCCGGTGATCCCGATGTTCAGCTCGCTGAAGGAGCTGCGCCGCTACGCCGGCAAGGACTCCAAGCACTTCACCGTCACCGGCGCCGAGGTCCTGGACCTGCTGCCGACCGGCTACGGCTTCGCGCTGGACATGGAGGGCGAGCACCGGATGGTGTTCGACGCCAAGGCGGTCGAGCAGATGGTCGACTTCACCATGCGCCGCATGTACGGCTGACCCATCCTGGAGGAGGAGCCCCGCGCTCCTTCGTCGCTATATGGTTCAACTTTCAACTTGCTTGTTGTTGAGAATTGAACTAACCTCGTGGACGTAGGCCAGAGGAACCCCCCGAAGGAGGCCGACATGCCCGCCGTGACCGTCGACAACCCGCTGACCCTGCCGCGCGTCGCCACCCCGGACCCCGCCGCCACCAGCGCCCGGCCGGTCCTCACCGTCGCGACCGCACCCGAGGGCTTCGAAGGCGAGGGCTTCCCGGTCCGCCGCGCCTTCGCCAAGATCAACACCAAGTACCTCGACCCGTTCATCATGATGGACCAGATGGGCGAGGTGGAGTACGCCGCCGGCGAGCCCAAGGGCACGCCCTGGCACCCGCACCGCGGCTTCGAGACGGTCACCTACCTGATCGACGGCGAGTTCATCCACAAGGACTCGCACGGCGGCGGCGGCCACCTCGGCGGCGGCGACACCCAGTGGATGACGGCCGGCTCGGGCATCCTGCACATCGAGACCCCGCCGGAGTCGCTGGTGGCCACCGGCGGCCTGTTCCACGGCATCCAGCTGTGGGTCAACCTCCCGGCCTCCGACAAGATGGCCGCCCCGCGCTACCAGGACATCCACGGCGGCCACGTCAAGCTGCTCTCCACCCCGGACGGCGGCGCGGTCCTGCGGCTGATCGCGGGCGAGCTGGACGGCCACCGGGGCCCGGGCGTCACCCACACGCCGATAACCCTGCTGCACGCCAGCATCACCCCGGGCGCGCAGGTCACCCTGCCGTGGCGGCCGGACTTCAACGCTCTCGCCTACGTCCTCAACGGCGACGGCACCGTCGGCGCCGAGGGCCGCCCGGTCCACACCGGGCAGGCGGCCGTGTTCGGCGAGGGCGACACCATCACCATCACCGCCGACCCCAAGCAGGACTCCCGCCACCCCAACCTGGACGTGATCCTGCTCGGCGGGCAGCCGATCCGCGAACCGGTCGCCTGGTACGGGCCGTTCGTGATGAACAGCCACCGCGAACTGGAGCAGGCCATGCGGGACTTCCAGTCCGGCCGGTTCGGCCACCCGATCGACTGACGGCACCATCCCGGGCGGCCGCACCGCCCTCGGTGACGGCATCAGCTCGGTGACGGCACCAGCTCGGTGACCGCACCGCCCCCGGCGCCTCGGCCGTCTACGCGCTACAGCAGCGCGTAGACGGCCGAGGCGTCGTCGTGCGCCTTGCCGCGCGGCCAGCGCTCGCAGGCGGCGTCCGCCCGCTCGACCTCGCGGACCTGCGCGATCAGTTCGCCCGGACCGGACTCGGCGAGCAGCCGCAGCGCGTCCGCCCAACTCCCCAGCCCGAAGCGCTCGGTGAAGCGCGAGGCGCCGTCGGTGAGCGCGGCCAGCGCGTGCAGCCGCTCCAGCCGGACGAAGCCGGTCTCCGCGTGCCCGGCCGCCTTCGGGCTGGCCGCGGCGATCCACGGACCGTTGCCCCGGTTGCGGGCGGACCGGACGGCCAGCGCGTACTCCAGATGCAGCGCGGCCCGCTCGGCCGAGCCGGGGACGGTCGCCCAGACCTGCCGGCGCAGTTCCTCCCCACCGGGGAAGCGCTGGTTGTCCCCGATCACCTTCGGCGGTCCGTCCTTGTACTCCAGCACCAGCAGCGAGTCGCCGAGCACCAGGTACTCCAGCGACTCGCCGTGCCGGCGGGCCGCCACCACCATGGCCGCGGGGGTGTTGGGGTGGCCCAGGTCGCAGCGGCCGCCGTGCAGCGCGGCCGTCTCCACGATGGCGTCGGCCAGGCACTCGGCGATCGAGCGGTCCACCCGGTCGGTGAGCCGGGCGAGCAGGTGCACGCCCAACCGGCGGACGTACCAGGCGGTTCCGTGCCGGCACCCGGACTCCAGGCCGGCCGGCGAACTCGCACCGTCCAGCAGTACCAGCGCCTCCGGCGAGGCCGCCGCGAAGTCCTCGCTCTCGCGGTCCGGCCGCCGTGCTTCCCCTGCGAGCTGTAGCTGCATCCCGACAGTGTGGCCGCCGCCCCCGGCCCGCGCCCAGACCCCTGCGCCGGTGTGGCGCGGGCCGGTCCCCGCCGCCCGGTGGCAGCCGGGGCAATCCGGTCATACCGTCGAATAGCGACCGGACAATTCGGCCAATCAGGGCCTGTCAGGTTTGGGATCACCTTCGGGTGTCCGGGCGGCCCGGGACTGACGAGGAGCAGGAGATGTTCTGGGAGTTCATCGTGCTAGTGGCCGCCTCGACCGGCTTTCCGACCGCCGCGCTGCTCTTCCTGATCGGCGGGCCGCGCTTCCCCGACGAACAGCGCGGCGGCCGGCACGCCTGACGCCAGGCCTGCGCCCGCCCGCACCCGAAAGCTTCAGGCCTTCCAGGCCGGGTCACGCCCGAGCAGGGCCAGCGCGCGGTCGAACCGGCCGCCCGCCGCACCCGGTTCGAGGCGCGGCGCGAACGCCTTGCCCGGCACCCGGTTCTCCGGCGCGGCCGGGACGGCCCCGGCGACCGCCAGCAGGGTCGCCGCCAGCGCCTCGTCGCCGTCCACGACGGCGGTGAACGGGGCCTGGACACCGAGCGCGGCCGCGACGTCCCAGCCGTGCACCAGGGTGTCGAGCAGGTGGAAGCCGACCGCGTGCGCCAGCGGGAAGGGGCCGCCGTGCTGGATCTCCGGCAGCCAGACCTCGCGCCCGGCCGCCACGGCCTCGCGGAACGCCTCGGTGAGCTCGGCGCCCGTGCGGCGGAAGGCGCCCGCCGGGTCGTCGCCGACCGGGGCGTCGGCCCAGAGCGCGAGGTCGGGCCCGGCGCCGCGGGCGGCCGCGGCGAAGCCCTGGTGCTGGCCGACGATGTGCTCCATCAGCCGGCGCAGCGTCCAGCCCGCGCACGGGCTCGGCAGCTCCAGCTGGTCCGACCGCAGACCGTCCACCACTTCGGCGGCCAACTCCAGGGACCGGGCGTGCAGTTCGACGAGCTCTCCGGCACGGCTCATGCGGCGCTGACCTCCTGACCGGCCGACAGGAAGCCGATCGCGTTGTCGATGACGGTGGGCTCGGCGACGATCCGGCGGTGGCCGAGCCCTCGGGTGACCAGTAGTTCCAGCCGGTCACCGTACGCGGCTTTCAGGCGCCGCGCGTGCGATATTCCGACCACGTCGTCGCCCTCGTCGTGCGCCACCAGGATCGGCGGCGACACCTCCTCGGGCCGGTGCGCGGCGTCGAAGCGCCGCCACGGGTCCTCGGTGCCGGCGAACAGCTCGTGCTCGATCCGGTGCCGCAGGTCCCGCTCGATCACCGGGCCGAGGCCGAGCCCGGCGCAGAACGCGCCCGGCAGGTAGGCGAATTCGCTGACCCCGGCGAGCGCGACCAGCCGCCCGGCCCGGACCCCCTCGCGCAGCGCCAGGAACGCCCCGGCCACGCCCAGCGAGTGCGCCACGATCGCCTCGAACCCGCCGTAGCCGTCCTGGAGTTGCCCGGCGATGGCGCGGTACTCCAGCACCGTGGTGGCCCGGCCGCCGGAGTCGCCGTGGCCTGGCGCGTCGAAGGCGACCGGGCTCAGCCCGAGCGCGCGCAGCCGGGGCACGTAGGGGGCGAAGCGCGAGGCGCGGGAGCGCCAGCCGTGCATCAGCAGCACCGGCCGGGCGCCGTCGCCCCAGCGGTAGACGACGACGTCCTTGCCGTTCACGGTGATCCGCTCGACGGCGGCCTGCCGGTGGGTCTCCCGCTCGGCGGGGCGGACGGCGCTGCGCCGCAGCGGACGCTGGAACAGCTCGTACGTGGCGCGGCCGGCCAGCCGGGGCGCCAGGTGCGAGGTGGTGTTGAGGGCGGTGCGAACCAGTGCGAGGGCCGGGTCCATGCGGTCTCCCTGTCGGTGCGGACGGGCGTGCCGGGGTGCGGGGCCGTACTGGGCCCGGATATTAGCACGACCGTTCGTGCAGTTTCATGGGCGGGAAGTCCGCCGCCCGCCCCCGGGCTACCCTGGCGGCACGCACCGCGACGGCGACGGCGACGACGAGAACTGAGGTGGCCGATGGCCGGGTCGACCACGGACGGACGGGTCCTGCGCGGCGAGGAGACCCGCCGGGCGGTGCTGCACCGCGCCGTCGCGATCGCCTCCGTCGAAGGCCTCGGCGCGCTCTCCATCGGTCGCCTCGCCACCGACCTCGGGCTCAGCAAGAGCGGCGTGTTCGCCGGCTTCGGCTCCAAGGAGGAGCTCCAGCTCGCCACCGTCCGCGCCGCCCGCCGCATCTTCGCCGACGCCGTCGTCGCCCCGGTCGCCGACACCCCGCCCGGCCTCGCCCGGGCCCGCGCCCTCTGCGAGAGCTGGCTCGCCTACTCCCGGGCCCGGGTCTTCCCCGGCGGCTGCTTCTTCTACGAGGTCACCGCCGAGTTCGACGCCCGCCCCGGCGCCGTCCGGGACGCCCTCGCCGACTGCGCCCGCGAGTGGCGCCAGGTGATCGCCGACGCCCTCGCCGAGGCCCGCGCCACCGGCGGCCTGCGGCCCGGCACCGACCTCGACGACCTCGCCTTCGCCCTGATCGCCCTCCTGGAGACGGCCAACTCGCAGGCCGTGCTGCACGACGAGGACACCCCCTACCAGCGGGCCGGCCGCCTCCTGCTGCGCCTGCTGCGCGCCGAGGCCACCGACCCGGCCGACCCGGCGCTCGCCTAGCAGGCTCCTAGGCTTTTCCGCCCAGCGCCCCTTCCAGGAAAGCCGCCTGGGCCAGCAGCCGCTCGTCGCCGCCCGCCGCGCCCACCACCTGGAGGCCCAGCGGCAACCCCTCCGCCGTCCGTCCGGCCGGCAGGCTCAGCGCGGGCAGGCCCAGGTAGCTCCACGGCAGCGACATCACCGCGTCCCCGGTGGTGTGCAGGCCCTCCGGCGCCCCGCCGGTCGCCGACGGCGCCAGCCACAGGTCCACTCCGACCTCGGCGGTCGCCCGGGCGACCCGCTCGCGCAACCGCTCCCGGGCCTGGAGCGCGGCCGCCCGGTCCTCTGCCGCGACGCCCTGGCCGACCCGGATGCTCGCCGCCGTCTCCGGCCGGTACAGGCCGCCGAACCGGGCGAACCAGTCGGCGTGGCCGCGGGCCAGCTCGAAGCGGTTGATCGTCTGCAATTGCCGGGTGATCCCGGCGAAGTCCGGGAACAGCGGCACCCGGCGCACCGTCAGGCCAGCCTGCGCCAGGCGCTCCAGGCTCTCCTCGAAGACGCGCAGCGCCGCCGGCTCGGCCCGCTCCAGGTACGCGCCGTCCGGGACCCCGAGCACCGGCCGGCCCCCGGCCGCCGGCCCGCCGCGCCAGTCGTCGCCCCGCCAGTCGTCGCAGAGCAGTGCAGCCGCCAGGGCCGCCCCGGCCAGGTCGGCCGTGAACACCCCCAGGGTGTCGAAGCTCGGCGCGTTCGGGATCACCCCGGCCATCGGGATCCGCCCGTACGTGGGCCGGAAGCCCACCACCCCGCAGTACGCGGCCGGCCGGATCACCGATCCCACCGTCTGGGTGCCGACCGCCAGCGGCACCAGCCCCGCCGCGACCGCCGCCGCCGACCCGCTGCTGGAGCCGCCCGGGGTGTGCCCGGGATGGTGCGGGTTGCGGGTCGGTCCTGGCGCGCTCGCCGCGAACTCGGCGGTCACCGTCTTGCCGGCGACCAGCGCCCCGGCCGCCCGCAGCCGGTCCACCACCACGGCCTGCGGCCCCGCCAGGACCCCCGGCGGCAGCGCCGAACCGCCGTGCGTGGGCAGCCCGTCCACGTGCACGATGTCCTTGACCCCCACCGTCACCCCGTACAGCGGCGGCCGCCCGGCCGGCTCGGGGTACCGCGCGGCCAGCGCCCGCGCCTGCGCGCGCAGCCGCTCGTGCCGCCCCGGCTCCGGGACGAACGCGTGGATCAACGGATCCACCCGCTCGACCAGCCCGCAGAACCGGTCGACGTGCTCGGACAGGCCCGGTACGCCGGACCGCAGCCCGGCGGCCTCACGGGTCAACGACCGTGGCCGGGCGAGGGGTTGCTCCATGCCGATCACGGTAGACCACCCGTTGGCGCGCTACTGGTGTTCGGCCGACAGGTACGGCGTCTCGCGCAGGTAGTACGCCCCGCAGGTGTGGCAGCACAGCTCCGGCGTCTTGCCCCAGTCCACCGGTTCCCGCACCTGCGCGCCCGGGTCGAGCTCCCGGCCGCACATCGCCACGCTCTCCGCCCCCCGGACCATGTGCCACAACCGCACCCCGCCGGTCGCACCCCCGGCCCCGTACTCGGCTCGCATCTGGTGCTTCATGCGGCCATCGTCCGGCCCCCCGGTCACCCCGGCAACCGGTGGCCGAACGGGCGTGCTGGGCAGCATCGATCACTTAGCGCCAAATCCGATCGAAACCAGCCACCCGCAACCGGTAGGGTTCGCGGGCGCGACCAGCGCCGACGGCCCTGCCGGAGGTCTCAAGTCGCCCGAAATCAACCCCATTTACCCCAATCTGGAGCTTCTCAACGTGCGCTCTTCTCGCCTTCTGGCCGCGTCCGCGCTGATGGCGCTCTCCTTCGGCACCACGGTCGGCGCCGTCAGCGCGAGTGCGGTCGGAGTCCCCTCCTCTCCGCCCCCCACCTCCAGCACGGCCACCCCGAGCGCCCCCGCGCCGAGCACCCCCGCGCCGAGCACCCCGGCCCCGAGCACCACCCCGAGCGCCCCCGCCACGGCGACTCCGAGCACCACCCCCAGCCACACCGCGACGGCCACCCCCACCAACCGGCCGTCCACCCTGCCGATGCCGACCCCGACCAACAGCATGCGATGCCACGGCGGCGTCTACCAGAGCCCGCTGCTCAAGGTCACCGGCTCCGGCCTGTACGGCACCACCCTGGTCAAGGGCGGACCGGCCGCCGAGCTGAGCGTGACCTGGCAGAACAACAGCGGCGTCGATCTGCCCGTCGTCCACAACTCGCTCTACGTCACCGACGAGTTCGACGGGGACTACCCCGTCCAGTGGAGCACCGAGTTCTTCGACGTGCAGCTGAACACCGGCTCCGGCTGGAAGCCCGCAAAGCTCGACGACCGCGACCTCCAGTCGCCGGACATCAAGCTGGCCAAGGGCGAGAAGATCACCTACCAGGTCCGGATCGCCGCCACCGCCAAGGCCCCGGTCGGGAACTACGGCGCCAACTACGACGCCGGCTCCGACGCGTTCGACAACGACAAGGTGCCCACCCCGGCCAACGACAAGCCGAACGCCTGCACCCAGTTCTACAACCCCTTCGAGGGCAAGTTCCGGGTCGCCGAGGCCGGTGGCGCCAGCAGCACCCCCGCGGCCGCCGGCCACGGTTCGGCCTCCGCCTCGCCGTCGGCGGGCCCGCACCTGGCCGAGACCGGCGCCGACTCCAACACCCTGCCGATCGCCCTCGGCGGCGCCGCCGTCCTGGCGGCCGGCGCCGGCACCGTGTTCGTCCTGCGCCGCCGCAAGGCCGGCGCGCACAGCTGACCCCTGCACCCGGGTGAACGCCGGGGGCGCGGACCGTGGTCCGCGCCCCCGGCGTTCGTCGTATCAGTCCGTCGTCATCGGTTCGCCGTGTCAGGACGCTGCCCGCAACAAGGCGCCGTCCTGCCACTTGAGGATCTTGTCGAAGCTCACGATGGCGCCCCGGAGCGGGTGGTTGCGGAGCTGGACGTGGTCGGTGAGGGCGTGGATGAGGAAGAGGCCCCGGCCGGATTCGGCGGTGAGGTCCGGGAGGGTGTCGAGGTCCACGGGGCGCAGCGTGGGCGCCGTGGGGCGGGCGGGGAGGACGTGGGTGTCGTAGGGGTGGCCGTCGCGCCGGGGCTGGTGGGCGGTGAGGACGCGGGCCGGGACGGTGGCGCGGCCGCGGCGGGGGCGGCGGTGCGCGGCCGGGCGGGGCGGCGGCGGGGGGACGGGGCGGCGGCGCAGCGCCGGGGCGGGGGTGCCGACGGGGCCGGGCAGGCCGGGGCCGGAGTCGGTGACCTCGATCCGCAGGCGGTCGCCGCTGATCGAGGCGGTGACCTGGAAGCCGCCGTCGGGCCGCCCGCAGGCGCCGTGCTCGACGGCGTTGGCGCAGGCCTCGCTGAGGGCGACGCCGAGGTCGTGGGCGATCTGCGGGTCGACGCCCGCCGTCGCCATGGCACCGAGCAGGATGCGCCGGGCCAGCGGGACGCTGGCCGGGTCGCGCTTGAGGTGCAGAGTCCACCAGATGTCCACGGGAGGTCCCTCCTGGCTGCGGCTCCACATACAACTAGGTATCTCCGGGCGATTCGGCGGTGAACCGTGCCCGGGGCCCGCTGCCGCCCGTTCGGCGGATGGACTGAGGCCGTGGATTGTGCCGAGTGGCGCACTCGCCGGCCTGCACGCCGCTGCCGAACGGGGCATTCGTAGGGATTTCCCACCCTGCCCACGCGGGCGAGGTAGGCGGTGAGATGATGTCTCGGCCATGACTGCCCTCCCCGCCGCCCCGCTCCCGGGCGCCCTCGCACCGGATGCGCCGGTGGGGGCCGCCGCCTGGGACCTGCGGCTTGCCCGGGCCGTCCCGTTCGCCCTGGTGTGCACGTTGATAGCGGCTGCCGGGCACGCCCTGGCGGGTGGCGGGAACGTGCCGCCGGCCGCGTTGGCGACGGGCTTCGCCGCGGTGCTGGTGCTCGCGGTGGCCTGCGGTGGGCGGGAACGTTCGCTGACGGCCATCGCCGGTGCGCTGGGCGCGGGGCAGCTCGGGCTGCACTGCCTGTTCCACAGCTTCAACGGCCACGCCGCGATCGGCGGCATGGCCGGCATGCACCACGGCGGCTCCGGTCCGCTGACCCTGCCGACCGTGGCGGGCCGGCTGATCTGCAACGAGGCGCGCCCCGGCACGCTGGCCGGCCTGCCGGGGAGCCCGACCGCCGAGCAGCTGGTCTCCTCGGCGGGCCTGGACCCGAACGCGTACGCCGTCGCCCCGTGGTGGCAGGGCGGCGTGTTCGGGATGACGCCGTCGATGCTGGCCGGGCACCTGGCCGCCGCGCTGGTCGCGGGCTGGTGGCTGCGGCGCGGTGAGGCGGCGCTGTGGCGGCTGGTGCGGGTGACCGCGTCGGCGGCCCGGGAGCACTGGGCGGCGCCGCTGCGGTCGGCGCTGGTGCTGGTGGCGGCGCTGCTGCGCGGCCTGTTCGGCGCGGCCGGTCCGGCCCGCCGGTTCGGCGTCCGGGGCGGGGAGAGTCCGCTTCCGGCGGGTGCCGCGCTGCGGCACAGCGTGGTGCGGCGCGGTCCGCCGCTCGGGGCCTTCGCGTACTGATCCGGCTCCTGGCGCCCCGTTCGTGTCGGGCCCCGGTCGTGCGCAGCGTCCCGGGCCGGTCCCGCGTGTCCCCGACACGCCGACGGCCCCCGGTTCCGCCCCCACACGTCCCCAGCACGTCCCCACGCGCGGCCCCGCCGAGGCACGGTCTTCCCGTCGCCCGGACGCGGGCCGGTCCGCCGAGCTCCGATCGGAGACACCGCATCATGCGTTCCCTTCCCACCCGCCGTCTCGCCGCCGTCGCCCTCACCGCCGCCGCCTCCGTGGTGGCGCTGGCCGGTCCCGCGTTCGCGCACGTCACCGTGAACCCGGGTGCGGCCGCCCAGGGCGGCTACACGGCCGTCGACTTCCGGGTGCCGAACGAGAGCGACGCCGCCAGCACGGTGAAGCTGGAGGTCAACCTCCCGCTGGACCACCCGCTGGCCTCCGTCCGCACCCTGCCGCTGCCGGGCTGGACCGCGACCGTCGAGAAGGCGAAGCTCGACAAGCCGATCAAGGTGCACGGCAGCGACGTCAACGAGGCCGTCTCCAAGATCACCTGGACCGCCGACGCCGGCACCAAGATCGCCCCCGGTCAGTTCCAGGAGTTCCGGGTCTCGATCGGCCCGCTGCCGTCCGACGCCGACAGCATGGTCTTCAAGACCCTGCAGACCTACGACAACGGCGACATCGTCCGCTGGATCGACGAGTCCAAGGACGGCCAGCCCGAGCCGGCCCACCCGGCCCCCGTCCTGAAGCTCACCAAGGCCGCCGCCGGTGAGGACGCCCACGGCGGCGTCACCGCCTCCCCCTCCGCGGGCGCCCACGGCGACAGCTCCGACCACGCCGCGGCCCCGGCCGGCGCCAAGTCCAGCGACTCCACCGCCCGGGTGCTCGGCGTGGTCGGCATCGTGGTCGGCGTGATCGGCACCGCCGTCGGCGTGCTCGGCCTGCGCCGCCGGAGCAGCGGCTCCGCCTCCTGACCCACCCCGCCGGCGGGGCCGTACCCACGCCCCGGGTACGGTCCCGCCGGCGGTCCCACCCCGCACGATCGGATCTCCCATGCTCCGCACCACCCGCACCACCCGCCTGGCCGGCGCGGCCGCCGTCGCGCTCGCCGCCGCCCTGACGCTGACCGCCTGCGGCTCCTCCGGGGGCGGCTCGACCGCCGCCAAGGTCGTCCAGCAGAAGTCCGACTCGCCGTACCAGGGCACGGTGCTCACCAAGAACTTCGAGAAGCCCGACCTCCAGCTGACCGACACCTCCGGCCAGCCGTACGACCTGCGGCAGCAGACCAACGGCAAGACCACGCTGCTGTTCTTCGGCTACACCAGCTGCCCGGACGTCTGCCCGACCACCATGGGCGACATCGGCGTCGCGATGAAGGCGCTCCCGGCCGAGGAGCGGCAGAAGGTCAACGTCGTCTTCGTCTCCACCGACCCGCAGCGCGACACCCCCAAGGTGCTGCGCACCTGGCTGGACTCGATGGGCAGCGACTTCATAGGCCTGACCGGCGACCTGGCCAAGGTGAAGACGGCCGCCAGGTCGCTCGGCATCATGATCGAGGACCCGGTGGTCAACGCGGACGGCACCGTCACCTCGACCCACGGCGCGCAGGTGCTGGCCTTCCTCCCCTCGGACGACAAGGCGCACGTGCTCTACCTGAGCGGCACCGAGGAGAAGACCTACGAGCACGACCTGCCGCTGCTCGCCAAGGGGGTCGCGGCATGAAGGCCTCGACCGGCCACGCCCCGGCCGGCCGCGCGACCCTCGGCTTCCGACGGACGGCGCTCACGGGCGCGGTACTGGCGACGGCCCTGGGCGGCGGCGCCATCCTGGTCGCCTGCGGGGCAGGCGGTCAGGGCGGTGCCGGCGGCGGGGCGGCGAAGCTGAGCGTCGCCGACTCCTACATCCCGCTGCCCCCGGCCGGCGGGATGGCCGCCGGCTACCTGACCGTCCGCAACGACGGCGGGCAGGACCAGCTGGTCAAGGTGAGCAGCCCGGGCGCCGAGTCCGTCACCATGCACCGCTCGACCCCGTCGAGCATGGAGCAGGTCCCGAGCCTGGACGTGCCCGCGCACGGCGCGTTGGAGTTCGCCCGCGGCGGCACCCACCTGATGATCATGGGATGGCAGAAGGCCCCCGCCCTCGGCGACGAGCTGGAGCTCGACCTGACCTTCGCCAAGTCCGGCACCCTGTCGGTCAAGGTGCCGGTCAAGGAGCTCACCTACCGCCCCGGCCAGAGTTAAGGGGACCGCCAGCATGGAGAAGGCCGCCCACCGCCGCATCGCCGGACTGCTCGGGACGCTCGGCGCGCTGCTCGCGCTGATGCTCGCCGGCGCCGGACCGGCCGCCGCGCACGCCACCCTGGAGTCCACCGACCCGCACCAGAACTCGGTGGTCGCCACCGCCCCGCAGGCGGTCACGCTGACCTTCAGCGAGTCCGTGTCGCTGTCCAGCGACTCGGTGCGGGTGCTCGACCCGGCCGGCAAGGCGGTGGACACCGGCAACCCCGGGCACGCCGACGGCAAGGCGGACACCGCCCGGGTCGGACTGAACAGCGGGCTCGCCAACGGCACGTACACCGTCGCCTGGCGGGCCGTCTCGGAGGACTCGCACCCGATCGGCGGCGCGTTCACCTTCTCCATCGGCGCGCCCTCGGACACCTCGGTGTCCGCCACCGCGCTCCAGGGCGCCAAGGCCGACGGCCTGGTCTCCGCCCTCTACGGCACCGGGCGCACCGTCGCGTACGCGGCGTTCGCGCTGCTCGCCGGCGTCGCCGCGTTCGTGCTGATCTGCTGGCCGGAGGGCGCCGCCCGGCGCCGGATGCAGCGGCTGCTGATGACCGGCTGGGCGGCGCTGCTGGCCTCCACCGTCGCGGTGCTGATGCTGCGCGGCCCGTACGAGCGCGGTTCGGGGATCGGCAAGGCCCTCGACCTGTCGCTGGTGCGCGCCACCCTGGACGAGCGGATCGGCACCGCGCTGGCCGCCCGGCTGCTGCTGCTCGCGGCGAGCGGGGTGTTCCTGTCGCTGCTGGTCGGCCAGTTGGGGCAGCCGGCCCGGCCGGCGGTGCGGCCCGGCGGCGCCGGGAGCACGGGGAGCACGGGGAGCGCCGGAGGCGCGAGCGACGAGGAGGCCGAGGAGGCCGAGCTGCGGGAGCTGGAGCAGCGCGCCGCCGAGCGGCCTCAGCGCGAGGCCCGGCTGGGCCTCGGCGTCGCCGGGCTGGTGCTCTCGATCGCCCTGGCGGCGACCTGGGTCGGCGCCGACCACGCCTCGGTCGGCATCCAGGTCTGGCTGTCGCTGCCGCTCGGCATGCTGCACCTGATCGCGATGGCGCTCTGGCTGGGCGGCCTGGCCGCGTTGCTGGTCGCGCTGCGCGAGGGTGTCGGCGCGCAGGTCGTCGACCGCTTCTCGAAGGTCGCCTTCGGCTCGGTCGCGGTGCTGGCCGCCACCGGCGTCTACCAGTCCTGGCGCGGCCTCGGCAGCTGGGGCGCGCTGACCGGCACCGAGTACGGGCGGCTGCTGCTGGTGAAGACCGGCTGCGTGGCCGTGATGCTCGGCGCCGCCTGGTTCTCCCGCACCTGGCTGGCCCGGCTGCGCGCGGCCCCGGCCGAGGCGGCGGAGGTCGAGCCGGCCGCTGTGCCGGAGCCGGTCGGCGTCGCCGCCGCGCACTCCGAGGACCCGCTCCGGCAGGCCCAGCTGGCCCGCCAGCAGGCGGCCCGGGAGAGCGCCGGGCGCGAGCGCGGACTGACCCCGACCCGGGCCGGGCTGCGCCGCTCGGTGCTGGTCGAGGCACTGGTCGCGGTGGCGGTGCTGGTGGTCACCACGATGCTCACCAACTCCCCGCCCGGGCGGGTGGCGAGCGAGGTCAAGGCCGGTGCCGCCGCACCCGCCGCCGGACCGGCCGCCGGGGGCGCGCCCGCCCCGCAGACCGAGCCGGGCCGCACCGTGGAGCTCAAGCTCCCGTACGACACCAAGGGCCGCACCCCGAACGCCAAGGGGACGGCGACCGTCACCCTCAACCCGGCCCGGACCGGTCCGAACGAGGTGCACCTCGCGCTGACCGGCGCGGACGGGCAGCCGGTGGACGTCCCCGAGGTGCAGCTCGCCTTCACCCTGCCGGACCGCGACCTCGGCCCGCTGCCGGTGGCGCTCACCCCGGAGGGCACCGGCCGCTGGAGCGGCACCGCGCAGCTGCCGCTGGCCGGCACCTGGGTGGTGTCGGTGCAGATCCGCTCCTCCGACATCGACCAGACCACCCCGACCCAGCAGTTCAAGATCGGCTGACCGCGATGGAGCACACCTCGACGGACCGCACCACGGCGGACCGGGCCACGACGGACCGGGCCACGGTGCCGAGGCCCGCAGCACAGGGTGCTCAGGCGCCCGGCCGCGCCGGCTTCACCCGGCGGGCCCTGCTCGGCACCGCCGGCGCCGGGCTGCTGGCCGGCGCCGGAGCCGGCGCCGCCGGGGCGGTCGCCCTGGACCGCCACCCCGGCGCGGCGCCCGCCGCCGGGCCGGGCGGCGCGCTCGGCGCGGCCCGGGTGCCGTTCCACGGCGAGCACCAGGCCGGCATCCTCGAACCCCAGCAGGCCCGGGTCCAGCTGGCCGCCTTCGACCTGGCCGAGGGCGTCGGCCGGGACGGGCTGCGCGCCCTGCTCCAGCGCTGGACGAAGACCGCCGAGCGGCTGACCGCCGGGGAGCCGGCCGAGGACGCCGACAACCAGGTGGCGCTGGACGCCGGCCCCTGCTCGCTCACCCTCACCGTCGGCTTCGGCGCCGCCCTGTTCGACAAGGCCGGGCTGGCCGACCGCCGCCCGCAGGCGCTCGAACCGCTGCCGCCCTTCCCCGCCGACGCGCTCGACCCCGCACGTGGCGACGGCGACCTGTTCGTCCAGATCGGCGCCGACGACGCCCTGGTGGCCGTGCACGCGCTGCGGGTGCTGCAACGCCAGGCGGCCGGCACGGCGGCGCTGCGCTGGCAGTCGGCCGGCTTCGCCCGTACGCCCGGTGCCACCGCGCGCCCGATGACCGGCCGCAACCTGATGGGCCAGATCGACGGCACCAACAACCCCCGGCCGGGCGAGGACGGCTTCGCCGCCAAGGTGTTCTGCACCGCCGGGCCGGACCGGCCGGCCTGGCTCGCCGGCGGCTCGTACCTGGTGTTCCGGCGGATCCGGATGCTGCTGGACAACTGGGAGGCGCTGCCGACCGACCGGCAGGAGCGGGTGATCGGGCGGCGCAAGTCGGACGGCGCGCCGCTCGGCGCACCCGCCGGGGCCGGCGAGCGCACCCCCGTCGACCTGGCCGCGCAGGGCCCGGACGGCGCGCTGGCGATCCCCGCCGACGCGCACGTCCGGGTGGCCGCCCCGGCCGCCAACGGCGGGGCGGCGATGCTGCGGCGCGGGTTCTCGTACCACGACGGCCTGCTGCCCGACGGCTCGCCGGACGCCGGGCTGCTCTTCCTCGCCTTCCAGGCCGACCCGCGCAAGGGCTTCACCCCGGTGCAGCGCAAGCTGGCCCGGGGGGACGGCCTCTCCCGCTTCCTGCGGCACGAGGCCAGCGGCCTGTACGCGGTGCCGCCGGGCGTCCCGGCCGGCGGCTACCTCGGCCAGCAGCTCTTCGAGTAGCACGCCCCCGGCGGTCTCCGGTCCCGGCCACTGAAACGCTTTCCTGGCCGACGGGCGGAGTCGTTATGGTGACTTCTTCGGCAACACCCCTGCCCCGGTTCCCCCCTGTTTCCCACGGAGGCGTCATGTCGGCCACCCGCTACACCTACCTCGGTCCGGCCGGCACCTTCACCGAGGCTGCGCTGCGCACCCTGCCCGAGGCCGCGACCCGGGAGCTGGTGCCGCTGGCCTCGGTACCGCTGGTGCTGGACGCGGTGCGCGGCGGGGACGCCTCCGGGGCGTTCGTCCCGATCGAGAACTCGGTCGAGGGCGCCGTCACCGCGACCAATGACGAACTCGCCGCCGGTGCACCGCTGATGATCTACCGTGAGGTGCTGCTGCCGATCTCCTTCGCGCTGCTGGTGCGGCCGGGCACCGACCTGGCGGGGGTCAAGACGGTGACCAGCCACCCGGTGGCCCAGGCGCAGGTGCGCCGCTGGCTGGCGGCCAACCTGCCGGACGCGCAGTGGGAGTCGGCCGCCTCCAACGCGGACGGCGCCCGGCTGGTCGCCGAGGGCCGCTACGACGGGGCGTTCGCGGGCGAGTTCGCGGCGCCGATCTACGGCCTGGACCCGCTGGTCAAGGACATCGCGGACGCGCAGACCGCGACCACCCGGTTCGTCCTGGTCGGCCGCCCGGGCCGGGTCTCCTCGCCGACCGGCGCGGACAAGACCTCGATGGTGGTCTGGCTGCCGGACGACCACCCGGGCGCGCTGCTGGAGCTGCTCCAGGAGTTCGCGGTGCGCGGGGTCAACCTGATGCGGATCGAGTCGCGGCCGACCGGCGAGGGCATCGGCAACTACTGCTTCCTGATCGACTGCGAGGGGCACCTGTCCGAGCGCCGGGTGGCGGAGGCCCTGATGGGGCTGAAGCGGATCAGCCCGCAGGTGCGGTTCCTCGGCTCCTATCCGCGCGCCGACCGGCAGGTCTCCACGCACCGGCGGCCGGGGACCTCGGACGACGATTTCACGGCCGCCGCCGACTGGCTCTCCCGGTGCCTCGACGGGCGCGGCGACATCTGATCCACGCGAGGGCATCGTGACGACATCTGATCGATGCCCTTTGTCTTTCCGCCCTTTTCCGATCGCTTTCTCCCGGCCGGGCGGAAGGGGGCGGGTGACCGCACCCGTCGTCCACAGGGGCCCGCGGCGCCGGAACCCGCCATCCACAGGGGCGGGGACTATCCACAGCCGAAAGTTATCCACAGGCCTGGGGATGAGTCGACAAACCGGTATAGCCACTGCAGGTTTCGGTCGGATCATTGGTTAGCGGCGTAGAGATGACTAATCGGACCAGAGTCACCCGTGTGCCAGCAAATCACCCGTCCGAGTGCTTCAATTCCCTCACCCGAGAAGGTCAAATGAGGTTTGAAACCTCAATTCCCTGGCTTCGGTGATCGGAGGGCCAACCTCCCCTTCAATCCACAGGCACCGCCCGGATCCTGTGGATAACCCCGGCCCCGCCCGTTCCCCACAGAAGTTATCCACAGGATCCGGGCGGTTATCCCCAGGGGAAAACCCGTACCGGTGGATGAGCCTCCGCCCGGTACGCTTGGGCCTGTGATTGACCTTCGCCTGCTTCGTGAGGACCCTGACCGAGTGCGCGCCTCGCAGCGCGTCCGTGGCGAGGACGTCGACCTGGTCGACGCCCTCCTCTCCGCCGACGAACGGCGCCGGTCCTCGGGCAGTCGCTTCGACGAACTGCGCAGCGAGCAGCGGACGCTCGGCAAGCAGGTCGCCCAGGCCAAGGGCGAGGAGAAGGCCGCCCTGCTGCAGCGCACCAAGGAGCTGGCCGCCGAGGTCAAGGCCGCGGACGCCGAGCAGGGCGCGGCCAAGGAGGAGGCCGATCGCCTGCTCCGCTCGCTGGCGAACCTCATCGACCCGGCCGCCCCGGTCGGCGGCGAGGAGGACTTCGTCACCCTGGAGGAGATCGGCACCCCGCGCGACTTCGCCGCCGAGGGCTTCGAGCCGCGCGACCACGTCGAGCTCGGCCAGATCCTGGGCGCGATCGACACCGAGCGCGGTGCCAAGGTCGCCGGCGCCCGCTCCTACTACCTGACCGGCGTCGGCGCGCTGCTGGAGCTCGCCCTGGTCAACATGGCCATCGCCCAGGCCACCGCGGCCGGCTTCATCCCGATGATCACCCCGACCCTGGTCCGGCCCGCCGCCATGGACGGCACCGGCTTCCTCGGCCAGGCCGCCGAGAACGTGTACCACCTCGCCGAGGACGACCGGTACCTGGTCGGCACCAGCGAGGTCCCGCTCGCCGCGTACCACATGGACGAGATCCTCGACGCCGAGAAGCTGCCGCTGCGCTACGCCGGCTACTCGTCCTGCTTCCGCCGCGAGGCCGGCACCTACGGCAAGGACACCCGCGGCATCATCCGCGTCCACCAGTTCGAGAAGGTGGAGATGTTCGTCTACACCACTCCCGAGGACGCCGAGAACGAGCACCGCCGCCTGCTCCAGTGGGAGAAGGACTTCCTCAACGCGCTGGAGCTGCCCTACCGGGTGATCGACGTCGCCTCCGGCGACCTCGGCGCCTCGGCCGCGCGCAAGTTCGACATCGAGGCCTGGATCCCGACCCAGGGCAAGTACCGCGAGGTCACCTCGACCTCCAACACCACCGAGTACCAGGCCCGCCGGCTCGCCATCCGGATGCGCGAGGAGGGCAAGACCCGCCCGCTGGCCACCCTGAACGGCACCCTGGTCGCCGTCCCGCGCACCATCGTGGCGATCCTGGAGAACCACCAGCAGGCCGACGGCTCGGTGGTCGTGCCCGAGGCACTGCGGCCGTTCCTCGGCGGGCGGACCGTCCTCGAACCGGTCAAGTAGCACCGCGCCACCCGCACCACCCGCAACTCCCGGGAGACGTACGGCCCATGAGCACCACCAGCCCCAGCCCCGTCTCCCCCAACGGTGAGCGCCCGAGCGGTGAGCGCCCGAGCGGTGGCGACCTGCCCTACCGGCTGGTCGCCACCGACCTCGACGGCACCCTGCTGACCAGCACGGAAACCGTCTCCGAGCGCACCCGCGCCGCCCTGGCCACGGCCACCGGCGCGGGCGCGCTGCACATCGTCGTCACCGGCCGCTCCGCCGCCTGGGCCCGCCCGGTCTTCGACGAGATCGGCTACACCGGGATAGCCGTCTGCGGCCAGGGCGCCCAGGTGTACGACGCCGGCGCGCACCGGCTGCTCACCTCCCTCACCCTGGACCGCCGGCTCGCCGCGCTCGCCATCGCCAAGATCGAGGCCGAGACCGGCCCGCTGGCCGTCGCCGCCAACCAGGACGGCCTGGACGGCCAGGTGCTGGCCGGCCCCGGCTACGAGCTGCTGATCGGCTCCGACCTCCCGGTCGTCCGGGTCGACCGCGACCAGCTGCTCGACGCCCCGGTCAGCAAGCTCTACATCCAGCACCCCGGCCTGACCGACGACGCGCTCGCCGAGGCCGCCCGCCGCGTCGCCGGGGACCTGGTCGGCGTCGTGATGGCCGGCGCCGGAGTGGTCGAACTGCTGCCGCTGGGCCTGTCCAAGGCCACCGGGCTGGCCGTCGCCGCCCGCCGCCTGGGCGTCCGCGGGGCCGACACCATCGCCTTCGGCGACATGCCCAACGACGTACCGATGTTCGGCTGGGCGGCCCGCGGCGTGGCGATGGCCAACGCCCACGAGGAACTGCTCGCCGTCGCCGACGAGGTCACCGCGAGCAACGACGAGGACGGCGTCGCCGTCGTCCTGGAACAGCTCTACCCGGGCGTCTAGGCCCTCCTCCTCCTCCCGACCTCGCCGTAGTGTTCGGCGGGGGTTCACCTCCAGTTGTAGGATGACCGGGCAAGCGGTTGTAGGATGACCGATGACCGGCGTTGACCAGCGACACGGTGACCGACAACGAAGGGAGTACCGGCATGACCAACGACGGCAACAGCCTCCAGGCGGCCGGACGGCGCTCCCTGGTGGACACCGCGATCGACCAGCTGCGCGAACAACTGGCCGGCGGCGTCTGGCCGGTGGGATCGCAGATCCCCACCGAGCACGAACTCGCCGAGCGGCTCCAGGTCGGCCGGAACACCGTCCGGGAGGCGATCCGGGTGCTGGTGCACGCCGGCATGCTGGTCTCCCGCCAGGGCGAGGGGACGTTCGTCCGCTCCACCAGCGACCCGGCCGCCGTCCTGCGCGGCGTCCAGCGCTCGGGCATCCGGGACGTCCTGGAGGTCCGGGCCGCGCTGGAGACCGAGGCCGCCCGGCTGGCCGCGCTGCGGCACACCCGCGAGGACGTCGAGCGGATGCGGGCCGCGCTGGCCCGCGAGGCCGAGGTGATCGCCTCGCACGCCGAGCGGACCGACCGCGAGGCCACCGTCGAGCACGACCTGGAGTTCCACACCGCCATCGTCGAGGCCGCGCACAACCCGGCGCTCACCGAGGTCTACCGCTACTTCGGTGCCTCCGTGCGCGAGTCGATGACCTCGGCCTTCGGCGACCACGACATGCCCGAGGTGGCCGTGGCCACCCACGCGGCGCTGGTCGACGCGATCGAGAGCGGCGACCCGGACCGTGCCGAGGCCGCGTGTCGTGCGCTGCTCGCCGAGCCGACCGCGGCCGTCGAGCAGCTCCTCGCGGCCATCGCGGCCCGGAAGTGACGTAGGCACCCGCCTCCCTTCCGTCCTCCGCGCCCTCTCGCACATTCACGAAAGAACAGCACACCCATGGCCGTCACCCGTGCCCAGCAGCCGGTTGCCACCACGTCCCTCCCGCTTCCCGTCCGCACCCGGCTGGCCCACCCCGCGCTGCTGCTGACCGGCATCCTGCTGGTCGCGCTGAACATGCGCGCCTGCCTGGCGGCGGTGTCGCCGATGGTCGGCGAGATCCAGCGGACCTTCGGACTCTCCGCCACCGCGAGCGGACTGATCACCACCGTGCCGGTGCTGTTCCAGGGCGTCGGCGCCCCGCTCACGCCCCGGCTGACCCGGCGGTTCGGCACCGAACGGGTGGTGCTGGGCGCGGTCCTGGTGCTGGGCGCGGGCGTGCTGCTGCGGGTGCTGCCCTCGGTGGCGGCGCTGTACGCGGGCTGCGTGGTGATCGGCGTGGCCATCGCGGTGCTGAACGTGTCGATGCCGGGCCTGGTGAAGCGGGAGTTCCCGGACCGGGCGGCGGCGATGACCGGCGTCTACTCGACCACCATGCTGGTCGGCGCGACCCTGGCGGCCGGTCTGTCGGTGCCGCTGGAGCACGCCCTCGGCGGCGGCTGGCAGGCCTCGCTGGGCACCTGGTCGCTGCTCGCGCTGATCGCCGCGGTGGCCTGGCTGCCGCAGGTGCTGCGCTCCCGGCAGGAGCGGGCGGCGGCGTCCGGGGCAGCGGCGTCCGGGGCAGCGGCCCCTGCCGGTCCTGCGGCCGGTCGTGTGGCCGGTCGTGTGGCCGAGAAGCCGATCGAGGGCATCTGGCGCTCGCCGATGGCCTGGCAGATCAGCCTCTTCATGGGCATCTCGTCGCTGCTGGTGTACACCCTGGTCGCCTGGATGCCGACCATCCTGGCCGACCACGGCATGGACCGCGGCGAGGCCGGCCTGGTCTTCGCCTTCTCCAACCTGGTGCAGGTCGCGGGCGCCTTCCTGGTGCCGCTGCTGGCCGGCCGGATGACCCGCCAGCGCGGGCTGGCGGTGGTCATGGCCGGGCTGAACGGCCTCGGCATCGCCCTGCTGCTGATCGCGCCGGTGTCCGGCGCCTGGGTGTCGGCGACCATCCTGGGCGTCGCCCAGGGCGGTTCGCTGGGCCTGGGCCTGGCCTTCATCGTGCTGCGCACCGGCAGCGCGGCCGGCGCCGCCCAGCTGGGCGGGATGTCGCAGGCGGTCGGCTACCTGGTCGCGGCGGCGGGCCCGGTCGGCGCCGGCGCGCTGCACCAGCTCACCGGCGGCTGGACGGCCACCCTGGTGCTGATGCTGGTGCTGGCCACCGTGGTCGGCGCGGCCGGCTGGGGCGCGGGCCGCAACCGGACGCTCGGCTAGCACCTCCGCTCGGGCCGACCCCGACTGCCCCGGGTCGGCCCCGTCCGGCTACTCCTCGGCGGCCAGGGTCAGTCCGGCCAGCTTCACCGAGGCCAGCACCGTCGCCGCCACGGTGACCGCCAGCAGCAGCGGGACGGCCACCCCGAGCGAGACGTCGGCGCCGATCGCGGCGTCCCCGGCGACCGCCTCGGCCACCGACCGGCCCCACTGCTGGACGCTCAGCGTCCGGGCGCCCGACACGAAGTTGCCGATCAGCGACTCCCAGACCAGCGCGTACCCCAGTCCGGCCACCACCGCGTGCCGGGTGACCACGCCGAGCAGCAGGAACAGCGCGCTGTACGCCGCCCCGGCGACCAGCACGGCCACGGTGTAGCCGAGCGCGATGCCGTCCCTGGTGCCGATCAGCAGCAGGCCGCAGAGCAGCGTCGGGAGGGCGGCGAACACCCAGGTGGTGCCGATCGCGACGACCAGCTTGGTGGTGACGATCTTCCACCGCGGCAGCGGCTTGGCCAGCAGGTAGACGATCGAGCCGTCGTCGATCTCGGTGGCGATCACGCCGGTGCCGACGACCAGGCCGAGGATCGGCACCAGGGTGCCGAGGCCGAGCTGCCCGAGGATCTTGACGGTGAGGTCGTGCTCGTTCCCGCTGGCGGTGCCGCTCGCGACGGCCGAGATGACCAGCAGCAGGGCGGGGACCACCAGCAGCAGGAGGCCGCGGCGGCGGCCCAGCAGGCCGCGCAGGGTCAGCCTGGCGACGGTCGGGTTCATGGTCGGTCGGCCCTTTCCTGGGTCCGGTACGGGAGTTCGGTGGCTCGGACGCCGGGCCTCGCGCGGACGCCGGGCCTCACGCGGACGCCGGGCCTCACGCGGACGCCGGGCCTCACGCGGACGCCGGGCCTCACGCGGATGCCCGGCCTCACGCGGACACCAGGTAGGAGAAGACGCTCTCCAGCGACTCGTCCGCCGGCGAGACGGTGTACAGCCGGATGTCCGCCTCGCGGGCGACCCGGGGCAGCAGGGTGGTGAAGCCCTGGAAGTTCACCGCCTCGATCCGCAGCGCCCGTTCCCGCGCGTCCACCTCGACACCGGTCGTGGAGCCGTCGGCGATCAGCGCGGCGGCCAGCCGACGGTCGTCGCTGGAGCGGACCAGGTAGCGGTGCGGCCGGTCGGTCATCAGCCGGCGGATCTTCCGGAAGTCGCCCGAGGCGGCGTGCCGGCCGGCCACCACGACCTCGATGTGCCGGGCCAGTTGCTCGACCTCCTCCAGGATGTGGGAGGAGAACAGCACCGTCCGGCCGTCCGCGCCGAACCGGCGCAGCAGCTCCATCAGCTGGAGCCGCTGGCGCGGGTCCATGCCGTTGAACGGCTCGTCGAGCAGCAGCACGGCCGGGTCGTGGACCAGCGCGGAGGCCATCTTGACCCGCTGCTTCATGCCCTTGGAGTACGTCCCGGTGCGGCGGTCCTTGGCGTAGGCCATCTCCACCAGGTCCAGGGCGCGCCGGGCGGCGGCGCCCGGGTCGGCGAGACCGTGCAGTTCGGCGTTGGCGAGCACGAACTCCCAGCCGGTCAGGTAGTCGTACATCGACTCCCGCTCCGGGACCAGGCCGATCTGCCGGTACACCTGCTGGTTGCGCCAGATCGGCGCGCCGTCCAGGGTGACCGCCCCGCTGGAGGGCGAGAGGAAGCCGCTCATCATGTGGATGAGGGTCGACTTGCCCGCGCCGTTCGGACCGAGCAGGCCGGTGATGCCTGGGCCGATCGTCATACTGATGTCGTTGACGGCGACCACGTTCCCGAACCAGCGGGAGACCTTGTCGATGGTGATGGTGGCCATGACGCCTCTCAAACTCCTCGGTTCATCAGACGCTGCGGTAGCGGCGCAGCAGCAGCCCGTACGAGCCGGACACCATCGCGAGGACGGCGGCGGTGAAGACGACCACGCCGAGCCCGCCGGGCGCGTGCATCCGGCCGTCCATCCCGCCGACGTCGAAGAGCTGGTTGGTCAGGCTCTCCACCAGGTCGTTCGGCGACAGCAGCGCGATCCACTGGACGGAGTCCGGGACGGTGAGCTCGGTGGCGGTGCCGATCCGGGTCAGGATCGCCACCACGGCCGTGCTGATCGCCAGGTAGCCCATGATCCCGGCCACCCCGAAGCCGCGGCGCGGGGTCGCGGCGGCGACCACCAGCGCCACCGAGGTCGGCACCAGGGAGTACAGCAGGGCGGCGACCAGGCCGGACAGGAAGTGCCCGGTGTTGTGCCCGAAGTCCAGCCCGCCGAGCAGCGCCCCGATGTAGAGGACCAGCAACGGCGCCGCCATCAGCAGGAACTGGGCGCTGACCATGGCGGCGAACTTGGCCCGGACGTAGTCGGCGCGGGTGATCGGGCGGGAGAAGTACAGCGGGACGGTGTGGTGCCGGAGATCCCGGGAGAACAGCACCGGCGCCTGCGAGGCCAGGAAGATCGACACGACCAGCACGAACGAGGACAGGTACCGCGGGTAGTCCAGCGGCAGCTCCTTCGCGCTGGTGGCGAGCGCGATCGCCACCATGACCACGGCCGGCATCGTGACCACGCCGAGCACCAGCATCGGCAGCACCTTGGACTTGCCGGAGCGCCCGAGCCCGTACGCGGCGCGCAGGCTCTGGGTGAACAGCGAGCGGGTGGCGTAGGCCCGGCCGAGCCGGGGCCCGGTGTAGCCGCGGTAGCCGATGTCGTGGATGACGCCGGTGTCGGCGGACCTGGTGTCAGGAGGCAGCGACATCGTCCGTCCCTCCCCTGTTCTCGTCGGTGAAGAGTTCGGCGACCCGGTGGCGACGCTGCTCCAGCCGGACCAGGCCGAGACCCAGTCCGGCGACGGTGTCGCGGATGGTGTCGTAGGTGTCGTCGCCGGCCAGCCGGACCAGCAGCAGGTGCGAACCCTCCGGCTGGACGGACAGCCCGGCGGCGGCCAGCCGTTCGCGGACGGCGTCGCCCGGCTCCGGGACGGCGTCCTGCGGGTGGTCCGTCACCTCGACCGCCAGGACGGCCGTCGCCTCGGTGAAGGAGGCGGTGGAGGAGGAGCGCAGCAGCTTGCCGCCGTCGATCACGACCAGGTGGTCGCAGGTGCGCTCCAGCTCGCCGAGCAGGTGGGTGGTGACCAGCACCGAGATCCCGAAGTCGGTGTGCACCCGGCGGATCAGGCCCAGCATCTCGTCCCGGCCGGCCGGGTCGAGGCCGTTGGTCGGCTCGTCCAGCAGCACCAGCTTCGGGTCGTGCACCAGCGCCTGGGCGAGCTTGACCCGCTGCTTCATGCCGGTCGAGTACCCGCCCATCGGCCGGTACCGCTCCTCGTACAGGCCGACGTGCCGCAGGGTGTCCGCGGTGCGCTCACGGGCGGCGGTGGCCGGCAGCCCCGCCATCCGCGCCATGTGCACCACGAACTCGGTCGCCGACACGTCGGGTGGCAGGCAGTCGTGTTCGGGCATGTAGCCGACCCGTTCGCGGATCTCCGGGCCCCGGGTGGCGACGTCCAGGCCGAGGACCTCGCCGCGGCCGGACGTCGCCGGGGCGAGGCCGAGCAGGATCTTGATGAGGGTGGACTTGCCCGCCCCGTTGGCCCCGACCAGCCCGACCACCCCGGGCCGCACCTCGACGGTGAGCTGGTCGAGGGCGGTGACCCGGGGGAACCTCTTGGTGAGGCCGTCCGTCTTGATGACAGCAGTGGACACCTGCTCAACGTAACGGGCCTACGCGCCAAGGGCTATGAGCTGGAATGACGAGCCCGTCTGCTGCTGCGGTATGACGCCGCGGAGGATCTCCCCTAAGGGGCGGAGCACCTCCCCCTCAGGGTCAGGACGTCCTCGTCGCCCGTGCGAGGCCGGCAACGGGGAATCCGGCGCGAGGTCCGACTCGGAAACGCCACCGGAGTCGCCGTGCCCGCGGTACCGGCCGCTTCCGATGCTCTCCGGGTCGACGTCCTCGATGTGGACGGCCTGGCCCATGCCTGACCTGTCGCACCCGCCTCGACGACCCGGCCGGGAGACGCGAAGGCCGCGCGGCCGTTCCGACGCATAGGTCGACACCATGCGACTGAGTACCGTGATCCTCCCCATCCACCGGTGGAGCGAGGGGCAGAAGATCTGGCGGCGGGCCGAGGAGCTCGGGTTCCATGCCGCGTACACCTATGACCACCTGTCGTGGCGGTCGTTCCGCGACGAGCCGTGGTTCGGATCGATCCCGACACTGACCGCGGCGGCCACCGCGACCGAGCGCCTGCGGCTCGGGACGCCGTGACATCAGTCAATCCTTCTTCATGCATCACACGCTGACCTGCGATGTTCCGCTGGTTCAGCCCCTGATGCCACTACCCCTGTGAGTCGGCGGGCCAGAACTTGGGCGGGGCGCTGGCAGGATCCACGATCCGCAAGCGGCTCTGCTGGGACGGGTCGACCGCATTCAGCGAGATCAGGCGCTGACTGTCTGCCTGGTCGAGTTCAGCCAAGGCATGGGGCAGGCCGGCGCACACGGTGGCGATAGCTGCACCGAGACCCACCAACCCGCCGTGCTTGTGATTCTGGCGGTACTCGATGCGATGCAGGCCCGACTCGGCGATGGCGACTACCTCGAGTGGACGGCTCAGTTGCTTCGTGTCATTCGTGACAACGATCTGAAAGCCGTCCGCTGCCGCACGCGCATAGAGGTCGACGTCCCTGGTTCCCGCCCACCCGCTGAGTTCGGCCACGTGCTCGACAACGTGGTGCTTCAGGAGCAGCCGCACGATCCGTGCCATGGGAAGCGGCACATTCTCGTCGAGCAGCAGCTTCAAGACGCTGCCTGCCGGATTTCCGCATCCTCGTAACTGTCGACATAGTCGGCGAAGTCCGCTGCGTCGCGCGCTGCCTCTGCTGTGACGCCCGGGTAGTAGTCGCCGATCTGCTCAGGTGGCACGCCGTCCCGTAGGAGAGCAGCAACCTCTGTCGCCGGGATACGTGTCCCCTCGACGACCGGCTCGCCGCCTCGCACAGCAGGGTCAATAGACACGTGCGGCCGGGGTTCAAGGAGGTCCGGGATTCGCCGACCACCACGGTAGAAAGGCGCAAGCACGTCCACCATGTCGTGAATGACGACATTGCCCTTGCTCCGCACAAGGTCCACTGCGTGGTCCGGGTCTGCCAGGTAGATCGTGTCACCGCCCGCGACCAGCCGGTAGGCCGAGAGGTGTTCCCCTTCGTCGAGGCCCTCGCGCAACGTGCTCAGCGCCCGCCTGATCTTCTGGAGGGATGCCTCCTCGCGAAGACGGACACAGACTCGGAGAGCGACCACGTCGCGAAAGGAGTAGAGGATCGGACGAGACGTCGAGATCTCCGGCACCAGGACAGCGCCGCGCTCGCCGGTGGCCCGCCGCCAGTGCGACAGCTGCCGCAGAGTCGCACCGGACAACGCGGCAGCCAGTTTGGGCTCGTACGACATGCGGCACCTCCTTGGCTCCAGACGACAATCCGACGCTACTTCATCGTCCCGTACGGGCATCAGGCTCGCCAGCATTTCACCCGGATGAGGCCGCCGAGACGCGCCGCGCCCTCGTCCAGCCGCCGCTCAGGGCCCGCCGCCTCCAGAAGGGCGGGAGTCAACCACCGATCGAAGCGCGCGCTCTGCGCGAAGGCGACCGACTCCCCCTTCAACTCGGCACTGCGCTCGATGAGATCGGTGAGCGAGCACTCGCCGTGATCCGTATCCCGAACGGCGATCGCCATGTCCTGCTTTCTCTGCAGGTGAGTTCCGAAGTGATGTGTGAGCTGCTTGGCGTCAGCCGGTCCAGTGGCGGTAAGCCTCGATCCACTCGGCGCCGTCCGGGGCAGGTGTCGGCATCGGCAGCTCCAGGATCCCGATCTCCTGTCGAACACGGCCGCGAAAGCACAGTGCGACGATCCGGCCATCCTGAGTGAGGTCGACGCCGCGCACAGTCACCTCCACTCCGAGAACCGTCGTGCCGAACGGCACCGCGAGGTTCTCCTCCAGCATGGTGAACAGACCGGTCAGCTGCTCGTCCTCGCCGTAGGCGTCGACGGTGGCCTCATCGATCATGGCCTCAAGCTCGGTCCTGCCCAATGCACCCATGGCACTACGCTAGCGGCTACGCATGTGTCGTCACTGCGGGTTGCTCGCAACCTCACCTGCCGGAGCACACGCGTAGGGTCGAGGGCATGCGCTTGAGTACCGTGATCCTCCCCATCCACCGGTGGAGCGAGGGGCAGAAGATCTGGCGGCGGGCCGAGGAGCTCGGGTTCCATGCCGCGTACACCTATGACCACCTGTCGTGGCGGTCGTTCCGCGACGAGCCGTGGTTCGGATCGATCCCGACACTGACCGCGGCGGCCACCGCGACCGAGCGCCTGCGGCTCGGGACGCTCGTGACATCGCCGAACTTCCGCCACCCCGTGACACTGGCGAAGGAGCTGATCACGCTGGACGACGTGTCCGGCGGGCGGGTCACACTGGGCATCGGCGCCGGCGGTACTGGCTTCGACGCGACGGCGATGGGCCAGGAGGCATGGTCGCCGAAGGAGCGGGCGGACCGCTTCGGCGAGTTCCTGCCGCTGCTGGACGAGCTGCTGCGCACCGACGCCACGACGCGCGAGGGCACGTACTACTCGGCGGTCGAGGCGCGGAACGTCCCCGGCTGCGTGCAGACCCCCCGGGTGCCGTTCTACGTCGCCGCGACCGGCCCGCGCGGGCTGCGGCTGGCGGCCGAGTACGGGCAGGGCTGGGTGACGTACGGCGACCCGAAGGGCCCCGCGGACGTGCCGGTCGAGCAGGCGCCCGGCGTGATCGCCGCGCAGATCGCGAAGCTGACGGCCGCCTGCGAGGCACAGGGCCGGGACGCCGGCGAGCTGGAGAAGGTGCTGCTCCAGGGCTCGACCGCCGAGAAGCCTCTGCAGTCGCTGGGCGCCTTCGTGGACTGGGCCGGCACCTACCGCGACCTGGGCATCACCGAGTTGGTGATCCACTGGCCCGTCCCGGACTCGATCTTCGAGAACGACCTCGCCGTCTTCGAGAGGATCGCCACCGAGGGCCTCGCCCAGCTGGCCTGATCAAGGATTCGCTTCCCGTGGTTCGCGCCGCCGACCCACGCGAAGCAACCAGTCCGCCGGCGGCCGACGGGCCGTTGGCGGACTAGCGGCGACACTCAGCCGTCTCGGCCCTGGGCGACCACGCACTCCGTTCCGTCGGGCGTCGCGCCGACGCCCGGCGTCGGCCCACTCGGTCGGCCTTCTTGTTGCCGGGATCACGGTACCCAGACGCGTGCCGTCGACCCTGCGTGTTCACTCCGGCAGGTGAGGTTTCGAGCGACCCTCGGCGACGGCGCCCTCACGACCGCTACCGTGGCGCCATGGGTGCAGCGGGCAGGGCGGGCCGAGCTTTTGGCCGTGCTGGATGAGGGCCACCGTCGATGCCCACGGCGAGAGCCGAGCAACTCGCACATCACTACTTCGGAACCGGCTTGTGGGGAGAGCAGGACATGGCGATCGCCGTTCGAGGCGCGGATCACGGCGAGCGCTCGCTCACCGACCTGATCGAGCGCTGTGCCGAGTTGAAGGGGGAGCTGGTCGCCTTCGCGCAGAGTGCGCGCTTCGACCGGTGGTTGACTCCCCTGCTGCTGGAGGCGGCCGGGCCCGAACGGCTGCTGGACGAGGGTGAGGCGGTCCGGATCACCGACCACTTCATCCTGCGCTTCCGCCTGCCGGACGGTTCGACGGTGGTGGACCGGTTCGTCGGTGGGCGGCGGGACCTGGACGGGATCGACCGGGAGATGCTGCTCGGCTGGCGGGACCCGGTCGAGGGGATCTTCGAGATCCGCCGCAAGGACGGGGATGCCCTCGTCCTGCTGAACCTGATCGACGACCTGGAGTACCGCACGTACTCGAACGCCGGACGGGCTGCTTTCCGGGGAGTGACGAAGGGAGGGTTCCTCCACGCCTGCCTGGTGCCGGTCTTCTCGGCCGACGGGACGTGGCTGATCTCCGGGGCGATGTCGTTCTACCCCAGGTCCAGCGCCACCGAGATCGCCCGGGCCGCACTCCAACTGGCCACCAGCCACCCCGAACTGGTCTTCCGCAACCCCGAGAAGATCGAGCAGGGATGGGAGTCGATGCGGGCGGACCGGGACGCGTTCGTCGAGTTCTTCGGCGGCGACGAACTGGTCCTTCCGCCCGCCGAAACCGAGGAACGGCTCAACGCCTACTACCGACACCGGCAGGAGGACACCGCCGCCGGGCGTCCCGACCGCGCCCGGGGCAGGCGGCTCCCGGGCCTCGACTTTCCGGCTTTCGAGCTGCCGCGGGACCTTGCGGACGCGGACACCATCGGAGTCATCTACGACGAGGTCGACGGGCTCAACTTCTACGCGGACTACGGGCTGTTGCGGGAGCTCTTCGCCGACCCCTCCCTCACGGGTCGCAAACCGCACCAGGACCTGCTGCGCACGTACCTGCGCGAGCAGTCGATCACGCCACTGCCGATCCGGCGACTGGCCGCCGCCCACCCGGAGACCGCCGACTCGGTGTTCCGGAAGCTGCTGCGGAAACCCGGGTTCGCCTGGAGCGAGCACGGCGAGGAACTGTTGCGCCGACGCAAGCCCTGGTACTACGCGCAGGAGCCCCGGCCCGGCGTCTCCGTCGTCGGCGAGCGCCTCGGCGAACTGGCGGCCGGCGGGCGACGGCAGCGGTTCACCAGCGCACGGCGCGTGCCGGGCCAACCCCATCGCCCCTAGCCACGAACGCCGAGAACGCCGTGGCCGCCGTGGCCGCCGTGGCCGCTGCCGTCAGAAGGCCGACGCCCGGTCAGAGCTGGCGCACGACGGGGAGGGTGGCCGTGCCGCGCTGGCGGGCGTCGCGGCGGGCGAGGCCGGGGGAGTTGCCGGTGCCGAGGATCCGGCCGTCGGCGATCGCGATCCAGGTGCCCGGTGCCAGCCCGGTGGGCGGGGTGAGGGACAGGGCCGACGTCACGGCGTGGTCCGGCTGGAGGCGGTCGGGGCGTGGGGCCGGCGACGCGGTGCCGGCGCGCCAGCGGGCCGTCGTCCGCTCGCCGCCCAGCCGGCGCGACCACACCACGTGCTGCACCACGATCAGGGGGCCGAGCACGGTCAGCAGGGGGAAGCCCGCCGTCAGCGCGCCCAGGGCGAACAGCGCGCTGACCGCGCTGGTCACGACCACTCCGACGACCGCCGCCAGCAACGCGGCCGTCCGCCCGAACGCCTTGGCGGCGACCAGGGGGAACAGCACGAGGAGCAGCAGGTCGCCGAGGCCCACGGCGACCGGCGGGCTGCCGCCCGTCAGGACGAGCATCGGGGCGAACGGCCTTCCCTGGACCTGGGTGACGAAGTTCGCGGTGACCTGCGTCAGGGTGGTCGCGACCAGGTCGTAGCAGGACAGGACGGCGGCCAGGCCGGCCGCGTGCGCCGATCGCATTCCGCTCTGCGTCCACAGGTTGGCCACGCCCACCACCGCGACGGCGAGCATCACGTCGGTGCAGGCGCGCACCGCGACGGGGTGGCCGCTGCACGCCGCCGTGGCTCCGGCGGCCACGAGCGCGAGGCCCCAGGCCCAGCGGCCGGAGCAGACCGGCGCCAGGGTGAACTGCACCGCCAGGCAGAGCACCAGGCCGAACAGCGCCGAGACGACCACGCCCGGCAGCTCGAGGTAGAGCAGCGGGGCCAGCACGACGCCGACGCACAGGACGGCGATGTCGCCGGAGGTGTAGACGCCCACCGGAGGCCTGGGCATCCGCACGCGGACCAGGTACCCCCCGGCCGCGGCCATCAGCAGGGCCACGCAGCAGCTCAGGGCGATGAGGGGGATCGCGTTCATGCGCCGCTCCCGGCCCGGACGCCGACCGGACGGGCCGACTCGAAGGTGTGTTCCCGCAGGTCCGCGCGGACCGGACTGGACGGCGGCAGTTTCGACCGGTCGTCGTGGAGCACGATGCCGGCCAGCGGCAGCCCCGCCGCCGACGCCCGCTCCTCCAGCCTGCGGCGCAGTGTCGCCGCGGGCAGCGCCCGGACCAGGAGGTGCAGCAGCGCACCGCCGTCCGGCTCCTCGGTCAGCGTGTACCTGGCCGGCAGCGGCACGTCCGGCTCCCCCTCGACCAGGTCGAGGACGTCCCTGGTCGGCACGGAGGCGCTGAGCGGCCCCGACCAGCGGCCCAGGACGGCGGACGTGGCCGGCAGGTGCGCCCACTCGCACCCCGTCCCGCCGACGGGCAGCCGGACCAGGTCGCCGGTGGCGTACCGCAGCAGCAGGGTGCACTCCCGGTAGGGCACGAAGGGGGTGTGCACCAGCATCCCGACCTCCCCCGGCGCGGTCGGCTCCCAGGTCTGCGGGTCGAGCACCTCCAGGTGCCCGAACTCGGTGGTGTGGTGCAGATGCCCCTGGGAGCACGGCGTGCCGCCCGAGGGGAGCGTCTCCGTCATCAGGTAGGACGTGGACAACGGTGCCCCGAACGCCGCTTCGGCCCGCTCCCGCAGGGGGGCCGACAGCACCTCGCCGCCCACCCCGATGCTCTCCAGCCCGAAGTCCGCGGACCGCCACCCGCCCTGTTCGGCCTCCTGCACGAGCGCGGAGAGGTACGACGCGGAGGCGGTGAGGTGGGTGATCTGCGGGGCCTTGCCGGGCAGGCCGAGCGGTGCGGCGAGGCGTTCCAGGGCGAGCGCGGGGTCGATCGTCCCGAACTGGACGAACGAGGCGCCGACCCGGGTGGTGGACTCCTCGGCGACGACCAGTGGCAGGGTGGCCCTGGAGCAGCCCGCGTAGGCCACGGTGTGCCGGGGGCGCAGCCCGAGGGTCAGGGCCGCCGAGATGGTGCTGAGGGCGATCGTGGTCTCCAACTCGGCCCGGGAGTACCAGACCGCGGTCGGGGTGCCGCTGGTGCCGGTGGTCAGCGCCATCAGGGCGGGCGTGGCGGCGGCGGAGACGAACGCGGCGGGCAGGCCGCGCAGGGCCGCCTTCGGGGTGACGGGCACCCGCGACCAGGTCTCCGTGTCGAGCGTCTCGGGGTCGATCTCGAGGTCGTCGAAGGTCCGCCGGTAGTAGGCCGTGTGGCGGACGGCGGCGCGCGCGGTGGCCCGCAGGCTCCGCCGGGTGACCGTGCGCCGCACCTCCGGGTCGACCTGACCGGCCTGCCCCGGCAGCAGCGCCGAGTCCGCGCCCGGTTCGCCGAACTCGGCGAGCGTGCGGACCATGTCGTCGGCGATCCGCCCGAGGTCCTTGGGGCGGATCCTGCGGTTGAGCAGGATCGATGCGCCGTACCGGAGTTGACTCACCGCAGTGCCGAACACGAGACCTCCTGGAACCTGGGCCGGGGATGCTCACCCCGGCCCAGGCCGGGACGACTCGGTCAGGCCATGTGCGCGAACATGGCGGCGGTGAGGGTGCTCAGGGCGTACTTGAAGTAGTGCTTGACCATGTCAAGACCTCCTGGTGGGGCTGGCCGGCGCGGCCGAGCACGCCCCGATGACGTGCTCCGGTGCCGGCGGGTGGGGAGTGCAGTTTAGGGAATCGAACAAGCCTCGACCAGGGGTGAGACGGCATCAAATTCCTTGCCCCGAACGGGCGGTGCCGCAGCTACGGGTGCGGGCGGGTGCGCTGGGCCGGGAGGCGGGGCTCGGGGGCGCGGCGGGCGATCTCGGCGAGGGTGTGGAAGAGGACGTCGCCGAGCAGGACCGGCTCGCGGGAGGCGTCCGGGGAAGCGCCCGAGGAGACGTCCGGGGAGACGTCCCGGGAGGCGTCCGGGGAGGCGGCGGGCGGGATGGTCGGGGGAGGCTCGTCTCGGAGCTGGCGAGTGGGCATGGCTCTTCCTGC
This sequence comes from Kitasatospora sp. NPDC088861, assembly GCF_044750105.1. NCBI lineage: Bacteria > Bacillati > Actinomycetota > Actinomycetes > Kitasatosporales > Streptomycetaceae > Kitasatospora > Kitasatospora sp. NPDC088861. The sequence continues at coordinate 742,295 of NZ_JBIVJF010000001.1, read as the reverse complement.
CGACGGGGTGGCCGTGCACACTCCTGCCCGTCGCGCCCCGGGGACACCCCGGCCGGCGGGCGAATAGGCCGGAAACGGAGCCTCGGGGGCCGAAAGGGGGCCGAAAGCCACAGGTCCGGCGGGTCGGCGGCGCCGTCCTGCGGGTCCGCGACGAGGTCCGTCCTCGCCGGTGACCGGTGCGGCACCGATGGGCGAAGATGGACCGGTGACCGAAGCCCGTACCGCCCCCCGCCTCATCGCCACCGACCTGGACGGCACCCTGCTGTGCGCCGGCGGCACCGTCAGCGAACGCACCGCCGCGGCCCTGGCGGCCGCGGAGGCGGCCGGGGTGCAGGTGGTGTTCGTCACCGGGCGTCCGCCGCGCTGGATGCAGCAGGTGAGCGCGCACATCGGCGGCCACGGGGTGGCGATCTGCTCGAACGGCGGCGCGGTGGTGGACGTGCGGCGCGGCGAGCTGCTGGAGTCGTTCCCGCTGCCGGTGGAGACCACCCTGGCGGTGGTCGAGGTGCTGCGCGCCAAGCTGCCCGGCACCGCGTTCGCCTTCGAGTACCCGGACGGGTGGGCCCGCGAGCCCGAGTACGCGGTGCCGATGTGGGGCGACGACCTGGAGCACGCGGTCGGCCCGGCGGAGAAGCTGCTGGGCGCCGGCGGGCCGGTCCGGGGCCTGTTCAAGCTGCTGGCCAAGCACCCCGACCTCGACCCGGACGCGTTCCTCACCCGGGCCCGGGAGGCGGCCGGGCACCTGGCCGAGATCACCCGCTCGGCGCCGATCCCGCTGCTGGAGATCAGCGCGCCCGGCGTCACCAAGGCCAGCACGCTGGCCCGTTGGTGCGCCGGGCACGGGATCGACCGGAGCGAGGTGGTGGCCTTCGGCGACATGCCGAACGACCTGGAGATGCTGGACTGGGCCGGCACCGCGTACGCCGTCGCCAACGCGCACCCGCAGGTGCTGGCGGCGGTGCCGCTGCACACCGTGAGCAACGAGCAGGACGGCGTCGCGGCGGTGCTGGAGGAGCTGCTGCGGCTCCCCTGAAGGCGTGCCGCCCGGGCCCTGGACAACAGGACCTAGCCGAAGCGGCCGTTCACGTAGTCGGAGGTCCGCTGGTCGCGCGGGTTGCCGAAGACCTGAGCGGTCGGCCCGGCCTCCACGATCCGGCCCGGGGTGTCGTGGGTGGCCAGGAAGAAGGCGCAGGTCTGCGAGACGCGCTGGGCCTGCTGCATGTTGTGGGTGACGATCACGATGGTGAGCCGCCCGCGCAGTTCGGCGATGGTCTCCTCGACCCTCCGGGTGGAGGTCGGGTCGAGCGCGGAGCACGGCTCGTCCATCAGCAGGATGTCCGGCGAGACCGCCAACGACCGTGCGATGCACAGGCGTTGCTGCTGCCCGCCGGAGAGCGCGCCGCCCGGGGTGTGCAGCCGGGTGGAGACCTCGTCCCAGAGCCCGGCGCGGCGCAGGCTGGTCTCCACCAGGTCCCGGCGCTCCTCCTTGGAGACCTTGATCCCGGCCAGCTTCAGGCCGCTGGCGACGTTGTCCTGGATGGACATCGCCGGAAACGGGTTGGGCCGCTGGAACACCATGCCGATCCGGCGCCGCACCTCGGCGGGGCGCCGGCCGGGACGGTAGACGTCGTCGCCCTCCAGCAGCACCTCGCCGGCGAGCGCGGCGCCGCGCACCATCTCGTGCATCCGGTTGAGGATCCGCAGGTAGGTGGACTTGCCGCAGCCGGACGGGCCGATCAGCGCGGTGACCTCGCCGGCCGGCATCGCCAGCGAGACCCGCTCCAGCACCTTGCGGGCGCCGAACCACGCGGAGACCTCCCTGGTCTCCAGCCCGGCCAGCGGCTCGCCGCCCGGGTGCGGGGCCGGCGGCAGCGGCGGGAGGGTGAGGGTGTCGGCGGCCGGGTCGGTCGCCGGGGCGTCCGCCGTGCCCAGGCCGGTGGTCGGGGTGTCGGTCATCGGTGCATCCGTCATCGGTACGGCCTTCCGGGCGCGCTTCAGTAGAGGTTGGGCAGCAGGGCCGCGGCGTTCTCGTAGACCGCCCAGAGCAGCGCGCCGAGCACCGGCGCGAGGCTCAGGTAGGCCGCCGAGGCCCGCCAGTACCGGGCCAGCAGGAGCGCGCCGAGCACCGCGCCCAGCAGCCCGAGCGACCACAGCTGCAGCGTGGCCAGCGCGCCCTTGTCGGCGGCCAGCGCCTTGTCGTACGGGACGGTCCTGGGCCGGCCGCCGGGGTTCTGCTCGGGGTCGCCGTCCAGCCGGGCGCCGACCATCACGGTCGAGCCGGGGATCCAGTCCGAGTCCCCGGTGACCAGGACGAGCCGGTTGCGGGCCGGGTCGGTGATCGGGTGGTCGCCGTCGCCGTACACGTTGACGGTGTAGGTGAACTTGCCCTGCCCGGTGGTGGCCTCGATCTTGTCGCCGACCCGGAGCCCGGACAGTTCGGCGAAGGACGCGCCGAAGGTGGCGCCGCGGCCGAACAGCACCGCGACGCCGCCCTGGCCGGGCAGGGCGGTGTCCCGGCGGTGGCCGGGCCCGCGCATGAGGTCCCGGCCGGTGGTGCCCTCGACCACGACGGCCTGGTGCAGGCCGATCGCCGGGATGTCCAGCAGGGCCACCGGGGCGCCGTCGGCGGCGGCCCCGGTGGGGGCGACGGCCCGGGCGAGCTGGTCCCGGAAGGTCTTGTACGCGGTGGACTGGAAGTGCCGTTCCTGGACGTGCGAGAGCGTGAACAGGTAGCCGACGAAGCCCAGCACCAGCGCGGCCAGCAGGCTGGCCACCCGGGCGCCCTGGAGGAGGCGGCGCCGCGCGGGGGCGGCGGCGGGCCCGGTCGCGGGGGTCGCGGCGGGCGGGCCCGCGGGCGTGGCCGGCCGCGCGGGGGCGGCCGGCTTCTCCAGCACCGGGGCGGTCACGAGGCGCCGTCCGAGGACTTGCGCCGGCGCAGCAGCCGTCGGCCGAGCAGCGGCGGGACGAGCACCACGGCGAGCAGTTCGAGGGCGGTGAGCGTGCTCAGCGTCCAGTCCTCGGGCTTGCCGGCCACCTCGACCACGTTCGCCGCGACCTCGGTGCTGCCGCCGCGGCCGCGGGCGACCACCTGGCCGGTCTGCGGGTCGACCACGTCCTCGGTGCCCGGGTCGCCCGGTGCGGCGCCGTCCGCGTTCGGGTCCGTGCCGGCCGCGCCGTCGGCCGCCGCGGCGCCGTCCCCGGTGCCGCCGGTGCCCGCGGCGCCACCGCCCGTGCCGCCGGCGCCGCCGGCCGCACCACCGCTCGTTCCGCTGCCGGTCCGGCCCGTGCCGCCGCCGCTGCCGCCGCCCGTGCCACCGGTACCGCCGCCGCCACCGGTACCGCCGGCCGCGCCGCCGCCACTGCCGCCGCTGCTGGAACCGCCGGCGCCCGAGCCGGTCTTGACCGCCTGGCCGCCCTGCACGGTGCAGTCCAGCGGAGCGCCCTGCTTGTCGCAGGGGCTGGGCTGCGGCGCGTTCTTGAGGACGGTCAGCTCACCGGTGGAGTTGAAGGTCGGGTTGGCGCAGTTGGACAGGGTGTCCGGGTCGACCGGGCTGGCGTTGCCGGGGATGCTCCTGGTCTGCAGCAGGCCGCCCTTGACCAGGCCGCGCGGGATCGGCGAGTAGCCGAGGCCGTCCGCCTCGCCCTGGCCCTCGCACAGCACGTAGGCGAGGAAGCGGCTGAGGGCACTGCCCTTGTCGTTGTTGAAGCGGGGCGGCGGGGGCAGCGCGGCCCCGGAGCGCGGCACGATCACGTAGCTGTAGCTGGAGATCGGGTAGGAGCGCGGGTCGTCCATGGTGTAGACGCCGTCGAGGTTCTGCTGCAGGTAGTTCGGGTCGGACACCGGGGTGTTGTCGTCGACGCCGCGGATCTTCGCCGCGGTGAGCGCCACGGCGACGTTGGAGGCGGTCGGCAGCGAGTAGTAGCCGGCCTGGTTGAGCACCTTCACGACCGGCCAGTTGCTGCGCTTGGCGAAGGCGTACTCGTCGTAGCCGATGGTGCCGAGGCCGGAGGAGGCCTTGATGTAGCCGGCGACGACGTCCGAGCCGTTCTGGGCGACCATCCGGCCGGACGGCGGGAAGAACTCGGTGTAGTCACCGCAGGAGACGCCGTTGACGGAGGAGCAGTACGCGTCCCACTGGTCCTTGTGGGTGTGCTCCATCCAGCGGGTGAACTGCGCGGTGGCGCCGGAGCCGTCCGAGCGGACCACCGGGGTGATCGGCAGGTTGGGCAGCGTCTTGCCGTAGTCGGCGGTGATCTTCGGGTCGTTCCAGTTGGTGATCTTGTTGGTGAAGATGTCGACGACGGTCTGCGGCGAGAGCCGCAGGTCGCGGACCTGCTTGCCGCCGACCACCAGGTTGTACATGAAGGTGGTGCCGCCGGCGGTGATCGGCACGTACGAGAAGCCGTAGGTCGGCTGCTCCGCGCTGCCCTGGCCGTTGCGGCGGCCCGCGTCGTTCACGCCGGCGTCGGGCGTGGTGCGGAACGGCACGTCGGAGGCGGTGAAGTCGTTCTGCCCGAGGGTCCAGGAGTTGCGGCCGGCCGCCGAGCCGACCGGGTTGAAGCTGATCTGGATGCCCTGCGACCCGACGTCCTGGCGCCACTGGTCGATGGCCGGACCGGCCCAGCTGGACCCGTCCGCGCTCAGCGCGACGCTCGCCGCGAAGGCCCGGGAGCCCGGCCCCAGCATCGGCGCGGCCGCGAGCAGCAACAGGGACATCAGCAGGGCGAGCGCGCGGGCCACGGGGCGGCCGGCAGCCTCCCACGACATGGGGACTCCTCTGGGACGGAGGGTGGTTGGGTGGGTCATCAGCTGTTCCCGGGGAGTGGGACGGCGGTGGCCGGCGCATGGGCGGACGCGGTCCGCGCCAGCGCCGGACGGACGGTGTCGGACGGCCGGGCGGCTCGTGCGGCGGCCTCGGCGCGCCGCGCCTCCAGGTCGATCCGGCGCTTCTGCCGCCTGGTCAGCTCGCCCGGCTTGCGGCCGCCGAGCACGCGCGCGGTGACGAAGAGGATCAGCACCAGGACCATCAGGGTCAGTCCGGCCGCGAAGGCGCGGGCGACCATCTCGGGGTAGGGCTGCTTGACGTAGTTCCAGATGTACAGCGGCAGCGACACCTGGTGCTCGTGGAGCGGGTCGGCGTTGAACTGCGAGGTGAAGCCCGAGGTCAGCAGGACCGGCGAGGTCTCGCCGACGCCGCGCGCCATGCCGAGCACCACCGCCGTCACCAGACCGGGCCGGGCGGTGGGAAGGACCACGTTCCACACCGTGCGCCACTGGCTGCCGCCGAGCGCGTACGAGGCCTCCCGCAGGGTGCCGGGCACCAGCCGGATGACCACCTCGGCGGCCCGGGTGACGATCGGCATCATCATCACGGTCAGCGCCAGCGAGGCCGCGAAGCCGCTCTTCTCGAAGCCGAAGGTGATGATGAAGACGCCGAGGATGAACAGGCCGGCCACGATGGAGGGCAGCGCGGTCATCGCCTCGACCAGCGTCCGCACCGGGCGCGCCAGCCGGCCGCCGACCTCGGACATGAAGATCGCCGCCGCGATGCCCAGTGGCACCGCGAACAGCGTTGCCAGGCCCAGCTGTTCGAGCGAGCCGACGATCGCGTTGAGCGCGCCGCCGGAGGTGATCGGGGAGAGCGCGGCGGTCCGCTCCATCGACTCGGTGAAGAAGTTGAGGTGCTGGGCCGCCTCGAAGCCGCGGCTGGCCACGTAGCCGATCTGGTCGACGATCAGCGCGACCACCAGCAGCCCGGAGCTCCAGGAGGCCACCGACACCAGCCGGTCGCGCACCATCAGCCTGCCCCACTGGAGCCGGCCGAGCGCGAAGTAGCCCGCCAGGAACAGGAGGTACCAGCAGACCAGGAAGCCGAACGCGCCGCTGAACGGCAGCACCCGCTCGTACAGCGCCCAGTTCAGCGCCAGCGAGCCGACCAGTGAGCCGGCCACGGTGAACACGTCCTCGCGGGTCACCCCGCCGAGCCGCACCTTGGTCTGGGAGCGCGGTGGCGCGGCCTCGGCGGGTGCCTCGGCGGAGCCGGAGGGCGTCGGACCTCCGGGCCCGGACGCGGCGACCGGTGGCAGGTCGAGCGTGGTCATCGGGTCGTCCCTTCGACGCGGTGGGTCATGTCGGTACGCCGCCTCAGTCCGCGGTGGAGGCCCCGGAGCGGGACCGGTTGATCACGAAGCCGGCCGCCACGTTGACCAGCAGGGTCAGCGCGAACAGCACCAGGCCGGCTGCCATCAGCGCGGAGAGCGAGAGCGCGTCCGACTCGCCGAAGCGCAGCGCGATGAGCGCCGAGATCGAGTTGGCGCCGTTCTCCAGGATGTGCGTGATGGTCTTGAAGCTCGGCGAGACGATCAGCGCGACCGCGATCGTCTCCCCCATCGCCCGGCCGAAGCCCAGCATGATCGCGCCGATCACCCCGCCCTTGCCGAACGGCAGGACCACCGCGCGCACCATCCCCCAACGGGTCGAGCCCAGCGCGTACGCGCCCTCCCGCTCGCCCTGCGGGGCCTGGGAGAACACCTCCCGGCTGAGCGAGGTCACGATCGGGATGATCATCAACGCGACGACCACGCCCGCGATGAAGGTGGAGGAGGTGTAGGAGGTGCCGATGTCGCCGGTGCGCACCTTGAGGAAGGGGATCGTGTCGCCGAGGTGGTTGGTCAGCCAGCGGACGAAGCCGATGATGCGCGGCTGGAGGAAGAACAGCCCCCACAGGCCGTAGATGATGCTGGGGATCGCCGCCATCAGGTCGATCAGCGAGATCAGCGCCGCCCGCAACCGGACCGGCGCGTACTCGGAGATGAAGATCGCGGTGAAGAGGGCGACCGGGACGGCGATCACCAGGGCGATGACGGCGATCAGCAGGCCGTTCGGCAGGACGGCCGCGATGCCGAAGTTGTGCGCGGCGGTCTGCCACTTCTGCTCGGTCAGGAAGGACCAGCCGACCGCGCGCAGCGCGTCCGTGCCCCGCAGGATCAGGAAGAACGCGATCATCCCCATGATCGCGAAGACTGAGAGCCCGGCGACCCGCAGCACCCCGCGGAACACCCGGTCGCCCGGGGTCGCGGGGGCGGTGATGGTGCGCGGGACGTCCCGGTCGGGCCCGTGGCCGGGTTGGCCTGGCACCCCGGCGTACGGTGCCGCGGGCTCGGCGGCGGATGTCATGGTCTGCTCTCCGTGCTCGGGTGCGGGGGACGGATCCGGTGCGTACCCATTCGGCCAGCCACAGGTGGCCGGATCGGGTCGTGCGTGTGTACGAGGGCCCAACGCGGCAACTCGGTGGCGGAGTTGGGAACTCCGAATGGCCGGACCGGACCGGCGAATGACATGTCCGTGCTGGGGCTTCTCACCCAAGTCCTTTGATGTGAAAGGTATTTGCCTTCGATCACGCGCGGCCGAAGCATTGGCCGATTCCACCCCAGACGCAACACGCTTTGACTCCAAGCGACTTCAGCCATGCGAAAACGACTCGGCGGGGCCGAAACGGCGGCCCCGCCGAGTCGTGCTTCGGTGATTCTGTTGTGTCCCCGCGTCAGACCGTCACGGGCGGCGGCGCAACCGCGACCAGCCCTTCCGCACCTCCGCCAGCGCCCGCGCCCCGGCGGGCGTCCCGCCCAGGAAGAGGACCGCCGGACCGCCGACCAGCAGCACCAGGCCGCCGATCAGCGCGACGGGCAGCAGCAGCCGCGCGGCGCCGGAACGGTCGGGCGCCGGAGTACCGGCCGCGACGGGCGCGGCGGACAGCGGCTTGCCGGGCGTGCTGGGCGTCGCGCCGGGCTTGGCACCGGCACCCGCACCCGCCGCCGCTCCGCCCGCCGCAGTTCCACCGGCCGCCGTTCCCGCTCCACCGGACGCGGAGCCCGCACCGGTGCCGGACAGGCCACCGGTGGAGGACCCGCCGGACCCGCCGGACGCCTGGTCCCCGGTCTCGCCGGAGGCCGCGGCCCCGCTCCCGCCGGACGCTCCGCCCTCACCGACCTGGGTGACCGGGGCGACGCCCTGCCCGCCCCCCGTACCGGAGGCCGGCGTCGAACCGTCGCCGCCGGTCGCGGGCGGGTTCGGCGGGGCGGCCTGGTTGCCGGGCAGCTTGGCGTCCTGCGCCTCCAGGTGGCCGATCGCGTCCCCGGCCTGGGTCCGCTGGGCGGCGGTCAGGGCGAGGAAGCCGGGGGCGAGGTGGCCGGGCTCGTACCCGTAGACCTGGCCGGTGGTGGTCACCGCGCGCATGAACTTGGTCATCGCGGCCACCTTGCCGGCCGCGACGTCCTTGGTCGGGAGCATCGCGTACTGCACGGCGGTCAGCGGGTAGGCCTTCTGGTCACGCGCGAGGGCCGAGTCGGACGCGCCGTACGGCAGGGACTGCACGCCGGTGGCCTGGTCGACGGTCATGTCGGCGACGGCCGCCTGGAAGCCCGGGCCGTCCGGTGAGACGAAACCGCCGGCCGGGTTGAGCAGTTGGGCCTCGGGCAGCGAGTAGGCCTTCGCCTCACCGGTGTCCATGATCGCGAACAGCGTCCGCTTCCCGATCTTGAGCGGCGGGCACAGGTCGTGCGAGCCGTCCGACTTCGTGTCCCCGTTGACGCAGTTGGGCTGGTTCCACAGCACCTTGCGCACCACGTCGTTCAGCCCGGTCGAGATCGGGTTCCACTCGAACTGCTTCCAGTTGCGCTTGGCATCCTCCTTCGCGTCCGGGATCCCCGAGGAGTCCTGCCGGACGAGGGAGTCGGTCGGGTAGCCGGAGAAGGCCGGGCGCAGGTAGAAGCTGTCCACGTGCATGCCCCACGGGTCGGACTCGCCGTCCAGGAAGCGCACCGCGTCGGGGTCGGAGGCGATCCACGACGTCAGCTGGTACGTCATGTCCGCCGTCCCGCCGAACACCGTCGGGGTGGTGTTGTTCGAGAGGCACCCCGTGGGCCAGGAGACCGTGCCGTCCGAGGGCAGCGGGTTCAGCTTCTGGAACTCCGGGTCGTCGAAGATGCAGATCGGGTTGCCCTTCACCGACGGGATCGCGGCGCCGGGCGAGGCGTAGGACTGCGTGAGCAGCTTGGCCAGCAACCGCGCGTTGAGCTTCATGCTCCTGATCTGCCGACCGGTGTTCGGGTCGTCCACGACGAACACCACGGAGATCCCCGAGGTCGCGATCGGCGCGTACACGTACGGGCGCGGTGGCGGCGCCTGGGTGTCCGGCCGGGACGCCAGCGCCATGTCGCCGCCGCCCGACAGGAAGTCCGTGCGGGCCTGGGCGTCGCCGTTCGCGAAGCCGTACGTGAGCGACATCGGCTCGGTGCCCTGGCACAGCCCGGCCTGCCACTGCGCCATCGCCCGCTTGGCCGGTTCGAGTCCGGCCACCCTGAAGGCCGCGTGCTGGTCCGGACAGGCCGCCGCCGTGGGGGCGAACTCCAACGGCACCACCGTGCGGCGCTCCCAGGAGCACTGCTCGGACGTCTTCATGTTCGTGTAGCGGTTGATGGTGCCGTTGAGCTTCAGGTCGGACGCCATGCCGAAGTCCAGGTCCAGGCTGTGGTTGTCGCAGCCGAGGACGCCCTTGCGGGTCTTGTCCGCCCAGGCGATGGAGTCGCCACCGTAGTTGGGCTCGACGACCAGCGAACACGGGTGCTTGTCGTCACAGCCCAGGGTGGGGCTCTGGTCGGCCGTGTAGAGCTCGATGTCCGCGAAGCCCGAACCGTCCGGGCCCGTGACCGAGACGACCATGTTCGACGGGTAGTCGGGGAAGGTCGTCCCCGGTGCGGGCGTCTTCTGCTGGAAGCCCGCCGCCGCGTCGGCGTTGTACAGGGTGCTGTCGTAGCAGTCGGTGACCTTGGGGTCGGTGCCCCGGCACTGGTACACCCGCACCTGGTAGAAGGGCTGCTCGCTGCGCGGTGCCGGCCCGTTCAGCCAGGGATCGCCGTTGGCGTCCGAGGTCGGGGTGAACCCCTTCCAGCCGACGTGGACCACCTGGTTGACCAGGTTCCTGGTCTGCACGACGCTCACACTGCCCTCGGGGCCGTACACGCCCTCGTTCGGCTGCCACACCTTGGGCCCCGGCACCGTGACGGCGGAGTCCTCCGCCACGGCCTGCGGCAGCGCCCCCAGGCCGATCGGCAGCACGCCGACAGCGACCACCGACGACCACACCATCGCGAGAGCGGGCAGTCGGCGGCGCCACCGGCCCAAAGGTCTCCGGTCGGGCGGTCGGACTCTCATGGCGGGTACCTCCGTGCGATTGCGCGCCGCCGGGAGACGCGGCGCAGGGGATCAGGCATCGAGCGGCCAACGATTCCGGTACCCGTCCATTCGGCCAGCCGCAGATGGCCGGATCCGGTCGCGCGCGTGTACGAGACCACAACGCGGCACCTCGGTAGCGGAGTTGACGCCTCCACGGAAAAACAGGCCCGCGCCTGTCGGCACGGGCCTGGACCAACCGGTGGGCGATGCTCAGCCGTTGACGGTCAGCGCGAAGGAACCGACCGCCTGACCGTTCGTGAAGAAGGCGGTGTTCAGCTTGCTGTCGAGGAACTGCGCACCTGCGGCGTCCACGGTGAGGGCGGAGGCGGTCAGCGACTGCGTGGTACCGCTCTGCTCGGTCCGCTGGAGGCCGGCCGGCTTGAACAGCAGGACCGGGTCGGTGGCGCCGTCCGGCACGCCGGTGAGGCGCCAGTCGTCGGCGCTGAACGCGAGCTGCTTGAAGAGCACGCTCTTGCCGGTGAAGACGTCGACGAACAGCAGGCTGCCGCCGAGCGTCGCGTTGCCGTAGTAGCCGCGCAGGTTGACGCTGCCGCCGGTCACCGGGAGGCTCGTCGCCAGGCCCGCGGTGGTGTTGTAGGAGACGCTGGCGTTCGGCAGCGGAACGATGAACACACCGTTTCTCGCCGCGGCCTGGAGGAAGGTGTTGTTCTCGGTCACCACGGCGCTGCCGGTGGGGACGGGAGCGGCGTCGGCCGCGGCCACGCCGCCGAAGGCGGTGACGGCGAGGACGACCGCGACGCCGCCGGCGAGGAACCGACCGGTGGTACGGGACATGCTGGTCTCCTTGGGAGAGGAAGGTTTCGCGCTGAGGGTGAGGGTGGCGGCACCGCGGCCACGGTCGGCAGCAGGTGGACGTGGTGGTCGGGGGCCGACTCGGTCATCAGCCGGCCCGTTCCCTTCGAGACGTCCCGCCGGTGGGCCGGCGGCCACGGGCGCGAAGCCCGTGGCCGCCGGATGGTGCGGGGTGGATCAGGTGCGGGGTGAGTCAGGTGAGGGTGGATCAGGTGAGGGTGGCGACACCGCAGGCCGGGGTGGCCAGGAAGCCGTAGCTCGCCAGGTCGGCGGCGGCGACCGGGTCGGTGCAGATCCAGCCGTTGGAGCCGAAGATGGCCTGGAGCGCCTGGCCGTGCGCGTCGGTCGCCGTCCACTCGGTGTCGCGGATCACGTTGTAGACCACGCGGCCGAAGGAGGAGTTGGCGAACTTGGTGTTGATCACGTTGTTGGTGACCGGGGTCAGGGTGGCGCCGTTGACCACGATGTTGCGCAGGGTCAGGCTGCCGGGGGCGTCGGTCGCCGTGCCGTGGCCGCCGACGGTCTGGCCGAGGTAGTGGGCGACGGAGTAGGGGAAGACGACGTTCGGGTCGGTCAGGTTGGCGTCGGTGCCCTCGTTCTCCTCCGGGCCGGTGGTGACGCAGGCGCCGGGGGTGGTCACGCCGATCGCACCCAGGAAGAAGGAGCGCGTGCCGGAGTCGGCCTGCGGCAGGAACGGCTTGATGGTGGCGTTCGGCAGGCTCGCGCTGATCTGGTTCCAGTTGGTGGTGGTGCAGTTGTAGATCGCGGTCAGCTGCGCGGAGGTCAGCTGCGCCGGGGCGTTGCCGTTGCTCGGGGCGGACCAGGTGACGGCGTCCTTGGCGAGCGCGACGAAGTCCAGGCCGTGGGCGTCGGTGGCCGCCGGGCCGCGCGAGGAGCGGGCGAAGTCCACGGTCGCGCCGGTGTTGGCGACCAGGGCCTTGATGCCGGCGCCGGAGCCGTTCGGGCGGGCGATCGAGGTGGCGCCGGTCTTGGTGGTGATCGGCGAGGTGCCGGTCGCGTCCCAGCTGTACAGGCGCGGCGCGGTGGAACCGGCGCCCAGGGAGGCGTTGTAGTCGGCCGAGAACTGGTTCAGCAGGACCTGGATGGTGTCCGAGCCGACACCCACGATGTCCTGGGCGGCCGGGGTGACACCGGCGGCCGGGTCGGCGATGGCCGAGCCCGAGGCGACGGTGGCGAGGGAGGTCGCCAGGGCGGCAACGGTGAGCAGCTTGGCAGCGGTCTTACGCATGTTTCTCTTCCTCCGGTGGGAGAGACGTCCATCGCGTGAACCCGTGCTCTGGTTGGGAGCCCGGGGCCGGTGGCCGCGTCCGCTGCGGCCGCTCCGGCAGTGCAGATCCTGTCCGGCCCGGAGGTTCCGCCGGAAGGGAGGTCGAGGGCGGGTCGGGATTGTCGACTCATCGGTTCGACGAGGTTTAGCGACTGGTCAGCATGGGCGCGGCGGAGGGGAAAGGGGGTGGTCGGAGGCCGGTGACGTTCTTCTCCAGGTGGCGACTCGGGGTGTTGCCGGAAACCTGCGCTTCACCGGAACTGCACGTGGGCCCCGGCCGCCTCACAGCGGCCAGCGGCCGTCCCGACCGCCCCGCCGCAACTCCTGCCCCACCCACTGGAGTCCGGACAGGAAGCCCTCGGCGCCGGCCTGGCACTGGTCGCGCCGCAGGTAGCCGCGGGCGCTGCGTGCCACCGGCGCGGGCTCGACCGCCGCCCGCCGGGTGCTGCGCGCCGGCAGGTAGGCGGACCACACCCACTGCCGGCCCTCGGACTGGGCCACCGAACATCGAAGGGCCGCCCGCTCGATCAGCAACACCCGGACCGCCTCGGCGAGTTCCTCCTCGCTGCGGTAGGTGCGCACGCCCACGCCGAGCGGCCGCCCGTTGGCGGCGCGCAGCGCCCAGCCCAGGCAGCGTTCGGGTGCGGGGACGATCAGCAGACGGGGGCCGCGCCCCTCAGCGGCCATCGGGGCGTCTCAACGAGACGGTGTTCCGGGGAAGTTCACGGCCCGGAAGATCACGAACCGGCCGCTCCCTGGCAGGCCGCTCACGAACGGCTTGGTCGCGAACGGCTTGGTCGCGAACGGGCCGGTCACGCGCGGGCCGGTCACGCGCGGGCAGCTCCCGCACGGGCAGGTCCCGCGCGGGCTGTTTGGCCAGCAGCACGACGAAGCGCCGGAAGGCGTTCTGGCAGGTCGCGTACCGCTCGTACGCGCGGCTGGAGCGCACCTCGGGCAGGCTGCGCGACCCGGGGACGACCCAGATCCAGCCGATGCCGTCCCGGACGTGGGTGATCCGCGCGGTGAGTTCGGCGGCCCCGACGCGTAATCCGTCGAAGCCGCGCTCGGCCTCGCCGGGCGTCTCGAACATGGCGGCGGTGATGGCCACCACCCGGCCGTTCGGCGCCTTCAGCTGCCAGCGGTACCGCCCGTCCGGGGCGCGCTCCGTCCTGAACCCGCCTCGACTTGCCCCTGCTGCGGTGTTCCCGCGGCCAGACGCGTCCACTGCTCCCCCCGTCCGGTTACCCCTCCGAGACCGGTGCAAAGCTATGTGTGCACACGGACCCACGGAAAGCCCAGAACGTTCACAACTTGCGCTGTTGGTCGGGAAGTTCTCCCTCGTTTAACTTTCACCGGCCAACTGCCGAGGAGGATCGGGCCGGGCTCAGAGCCGGGCCGTCCAGCGGACCATGGTGCCCTTCCCGTACGGTCCGGTCTCGTGCCAGGCGGCGCCGCCGAGCGCCTCGGCCCGCCGGGTCAGGTTGAGCAGGCCGCTGCGGCGCCCGCCCGCCGGGATGCCGACGCCGTCGTCGGTCACCGTCAGCAGCACGCCCGGGCGCCCGCCCCGGTCCAGCGACTCCGGGTCGCCGCTCACCGGCCGGCCGGTGTCGTCCAGGTGGGCGGTCGCGTCGATCTCGACGCCGACCCGGGAGGCCCGCGCGTGCCGGGCCGTGTTGGAGAGCATCTCCCTGAGCGCGGCGAGCAGTTGACGGCCGTTCTTCTCCTCGACCAGGCTCTCCACCGGCCCGACGAAGCTCACCGAGGGTTTGAAGCCGAGCGCCGCCGCGGCCTGGCTGGCCTCCCGCAGCACCCGGGTGCGCAGGGTGTCCGGCGCGTCGCCGTGGTTGTCGTGCTGGAGGGCGTAGATGGTGGTGCGGACCTCCTGGATGGTGGCGTCCAGCTCGTCCACCGCCTTGCCGATGCCGACCTTCACCTCGGGCACCACGGACCGCCGGGCCGCGCTCTCCAGCATCATCCCGGTGGCGAACAGCCGCTGGATCACCAGGTCGTGCAGGTCGCGGGCGATCCGGTCGCGGTCCTGGAAGACGGCCAGGCGCTGCTGGTCGCGCTGGCCCTCGGCGAGCCGCAGGGCCAGCGCGGCCTGCGAGGCGAAGGTCTCGGCGAGCTGCTTCTCGGTGTCGGTGAACGGCAGGGCGCCGCGCGGGCGCCAGACGCAGAGTCCGCCGAGCACCCGCCCGGCGGCGACCATCGGGACGGCCATCGACGGGCCGAAGGCGCGGGCGAGCCGGATCTCCACGGTCGGGTCGCTGGACATGTCGTCCAGGTGGACGCTCTCCCCGGCGAGCAGCCGGGCCGCGAAGCTCTCCCTGGGCAGCAGCTCGCCCCGGACGAACTCGGCGGCCTCGCCGGAGGCGTGGGCGACCCGCATCTGCCCGTCGCCGTCCTCCGTCGGTTCGGTCGGGAGCAGGATCATGCCGAGCGCGGCGTCCGCCAGCTCCCGGACCTGCTCGGCCGCGACGGTGAGCGCGGTCTCGGCCTGGTCGGTGGAGAGCAGCGCCGTGGTGACGGCGGAGGCGCCGGCGATCCAGCGTTCCCGGCGCCGCCCCTCCTCGTACAGCCGGGAGTTCTCGATGGCGACGCCGGCCGCCGCGGCGAGCGCGTGCACCACCTGTTCGTCCTCGGGGGTGAAGGCGCCGCCGCCCTTCTTCTCGGTGAGGTAGAGGTTGCCGAAGACCTCGTCGCGGACCCGGATCGGCTCGCCGAGGAAGGTCTTCATCTCCGGGTGGTGCGGCGGGAATCCGGAGGAGCGCGGGTCGGCGCCGAGGTCGGCGAGCCGCAGCGGCTCGGGGCGGTCGATCAGCGCGCCGAGGATGCCGCGGCCGGCGGGCAGGTCGCCGATCTCGGCGGCGGTCTCGTCGTCGACGCCGACGTGGATGAAGTCGGCCAGGCCGGTGCGGCCGGGGGCGATCACGCCGAGGGCCGCGTACCGGGCGTCGACGAGTTCGGCGGCGCCGGTGGCGATCCGGTGCAGGGTGGCGTGCAGGTCGAGCCCGGCGCCGATGGAGACCACCGCCTCCAGCAGCCGCTGCATCCGGTCGGTGACCGCGGCGGCCGACTGCAGGCGCTCCGCGACCTCGGTGACCAGGGTGTCCAGCCCGAGCGAGGCGATCTCCGGCACCCGATGGGGTGTCGGCTCGGGCGCGGCGACGGAGGGCTCTGGCGTGGGGTCCATGCAGAAAGCCTAGTTTGTACGCTTTTCATCCGAAGGACGGCGCGACTCGGGAACCGCGCCCTGCCCGGGCCCGACGAGCGGCCCCGACCAGGCTGAACGGGCGGCCCCGACCGGGTCTAACGGGCGGCCCCGACCGGTTCCAGCAGCCCGTCCGCCTCCCGCTCCCGCCGCCACATGGTGTGCAGCCGCCCGTCCCGGTCCGCGATCAGCTCCGACCAGCGGCCGCGCTCGGCGACCCGGCCGCCGTCCAGCACCAGCACCTCGTCGACGGTGGTGTCGTCCAGTCCGGCCAGCCGGTGGGTGATCAGCACGGTGGTGCGGCCCTCGGTGGCGGCCAGCAGGTCGGTGGTGAGCGCGTCGGCGGTGGGCAGGTCGAGGTGTTCGGCGGGCTCGTCCAGGACGAGCACCGGGAAGTCGGCGAGCAGGGCCCGGGCCAGTGCGAGCCGCTGCCGCTGGCCGCCGGAGAGCCGGGCGCCGTGCTCGCCGACCATGGTGTCCAGGCCGTCGGGCAGGGTCAGCGTCCAGTCCAGCAACCGGGCGGCGGCGAGCGCGGCGCGCAGGTCGTCCTCGGTGGCGCCCGGCCGGGCCAGCCGCAGGTTCTCCCGCAGCGAGCTGTCGAAGACGTGGGCGTCCTGGGCGCACAGTCCGATCACCCGGCGGACGTCCTCGCCCGCGAGCGCACGGCTGTCCACAGCCTGTGGACGGCCGTCAGCGAAGGTGACGCCGCCCGCGCTCGGCTCCAGGAACCGCAGCAGCGCCTGGGCCAGCGTGGTCTTGCCGGAGCCGGACGGGCCGACCACGGCGATCCGGCGGCCGGCCGCGAGGTCGAGGTCGACGCCGGTGAGCGCGTCCACGGCCTGCCCGGGGTGCCGGACGGTCAGTCCGCGCGCGGCGACCGGCAGCGGCTGTTCGGGCAGCGCGGCGGGCGCGGCCGGCTCCGGGACGGCGGCCTCGGCCTCCAGCACCTCGTCCAGCCGGGCCCGCGCGGCCCGGCTGCGCTGGCGCGCCTGGACGGCCAGCGGCATCCCGGTGACGGCCTCGAACGCGGCCAGCGGGGTGAGCACGACCACGGCCAGGCAGACCGGCGCCAGCGCGCCGCCGTGCACCCCCTGGACGCCGACGGCCGCCGCGGCGGTCACGGTCAGCCCGGTGAGCAGCGCGATCAGCCCGGTGCCGAGCGCGGTGGTGGCCGCCGAGCGGGCGGCCAGCCGGGTGAGCGCGGCATCGGCGCCGTGGACGGCCGCGAGCCGGCCGGGCAGCGCGCCGGCCACGGTGAGTTCGGCGGTGCCGGTGAAGGCGTCGACGACGGTGGTGGCGAGCCGCCCGCGCTCCGGGGCCTGCCGCCGTTCGGCACCGGCCGACCAGCGGGCGGCCAGGGCGGGCACCACCGCGCCCGCGAGCAGCAGCCCGACCCCGAGCACGACCCCGGCGGCGGGCAGGAAGGCGCCCATCGCCGCCGCCGCGGCCAGCGAGACCACGCCCGCCACGGCGGCCGGCAGCCGCCAGCGCAGGTGGTGGTCCTGGACCGCGTCGACGTCGGCGACCAGCCGGGAGAGCAGGTCGCCGCGCCGGAAGGCGGGCAGCCCGGCCGGGGCGAGCGCGGTGAGCCGCCGGTAGACGGCGGCCCGCAGGGTGCCGAGGGTGCGCAGCACGGCGTCGTGCGAGACCAGCCGCTCGGCGTAGCGGAAGACGCTGCGGCCGATGCCGAAGGCCCGTACCGAGGTGACGGCCATCATCAGGTAGAGCACCGGCGGCATCTCGGAGGCCCGGGAGATCAGGTAGCCGGAGGTGGCCATCAGCGCGACGGCGCAGCCGAGGGCGAGCGCGCCGAGCAGGACGGACAGCGCCAGCCTCGGGGTGGCGGCGGCTTCGGGCTCGTCCTGTGCCGTGGCGGGGGCGGGTGTCGGCCGCCCGCTGTGCGCGGGCCGCTCGACCGGAGCGGAGGCCGCAGCGGAGGACGTAGCCGCGGCCGGGCCGGCGGCCGGGGCGGGCGCCCCCGCCAGCCGGACCCGGTGGTCGGCGACGGCCAGCAGCGCCGGCCGGTGGGCGACGATCAGCACGGTGCGTGCCGGGTCCTCGGCGAGCGTCCGGACGGCGTCCACGACGGCGGCCTCGGAGGCGCCGTCCAGGTTGGCGGTCGGCTCGTCGAGGAGGACCAGCGGCCGGTCGTCGGCGAGCAGGACCCGGGCGAGCGCGAGCCGCTGGCGCTGCCCGGCGGAGAGCCCGGCGCCGTCCTCGCCGAGCGGGGCGTCCAGCCTGGTCACGAAGTCGAGCGCGTGCGCGGCCCCCAGCGCCGTCCACAGCTGCTCGTCGGTGGCCTCCGGGCGGTAGAGCCGCAGGTTGTCGGCGACCGTCCCGGCGAACAGGTGCGGGTGCTGCGGCACCCAGGCGATCTGCCGCCGCCAGCTCGCCGGTTCCAGTGCGGCCAGGTCGTGGGTCCGCCCGTCGGCGGTGATCCGGACGGTGCCGGCGTCCGGGGCGACGAGGCCGAGCAGGACGGCGAGCAGGGTGGACTTGCCGGCCCCGCTCGGGCCAGTGAGGGCGGTGGTGGTGCCCGGGCGCAGGGTCAGCGCGGCGCCGTCCAGCGCGGGCTCGGTCCGCCCGGGGTGGCGTACGACCAGGTCGGAGACGGCGACGACGGCCCCGGTGAGGGCGGGTGCGGGCACCGTGCCGGCGGCGGGCAGCGGGGTCTCCAGCACCTGGAAGATCTCGTCGGCGGCGGTCAGGCCCTCCACGCTGGAGTGGTAGAGCGCGCCGACCTGGCGGATCGGGAAGTACACCTCGGGGGCGAGGATCAGGATCAGCAACCCGGTCTCCAGGTCGAGCGTGCCGTCCACCAGCCGGAAGCCGACGGTGACCGCGACCAGCGCGACCGACAGGGTGGAGAGCAGCTCCAGCGCGAAGGAGGAGATGAAGGCGATCCGCAGGGTGCGCAGGGTGGCGCGGCGGTAGTCGGCGGTGATCCGGGCGATGGTGGCGGCCTGGGCGCGGGCCCGGTTGAACACCTTGAGGGTGGGCAGTCCGGCCACCACGTCGAGGAAGTGGTGCGAGAGCCGGGCCAGGGTGCTCCACTGCCGGTCCATCCGGCTCTGGGTGGCCATCCCGATCAGCACCATGAACAGCGGGATCAGCGGGAGCGTCCCGGCGATGATCGCGGCCGAGGTGAAGTCGGCGCCGACGATCCGCAGCAGCACGATCACCGGGACGACGACGGCGAGCGCCAGCTGCGGCAGGTAGCGGGCGAAGTAGTCGTCCAGCGCGTCGACGCCGCGGGTGGCGAGGGTGGTGAGTTCGCCGGTGCGCCGGCCCGCCAGGTAGGCCGGGCCGAGCGCGGTGGCGTGGTCGAGCAGCCGGCGCCGCAGGGTGGACTTCACCCGGGCGACGGACCGGTGCGCGGTGAGTTCGGTGAGCCAGCCGACCAGCCCGCGCCCGACGGCCGTCAGGGCGAGCAGCAGCAGCGGCGTGGTCAGTTCGCCGAGGGTCGCCTGGCGCTGGAAGGCGCGGACGACGATCTCGGCGATCAGACTCGCCTGGGCGACCACCAGGGCCGCGCCCGCCCCGCCGAGGAGCACGGATCCGGCGAGGAAGGCACGGGTGGTGCGGGCGTACCCGAGGAGTCGGGGGTCGACCGGCTTCACGGCGTCAGGCCTGGTCGAGCGCGGCGGCCGGGTCGTGCCCGGGGATGTGCTGGACGCCGATGCGCTTGCGGAACACCCAGTACGTCCAGCCCTGGTAGAGCAGCACGAGCGGGGTGAACACCGCGGCCACGATGGTCATCAGCTTCAGCGTGTACGGCGAGGAGGCCGCGTTGGCGACGGTCAGGCTCCAGCCGTCGTTCAGGGTGGAGGGCATGACGTCCGGGAAGAGCGCCAGGAAGAGCATCGCGACGGCGGCCACGATGGTCGCCCCGGAGAGGATGAACGCCCAGCCCTCGCGGCCGAGTTGGTTGGCCGCCAGCGCTCCGACCAGCGCCAGCACCGCGATGACCAGGGCGGCCAGGCTGCGGCCGTTGCCGTTGTCGGCCTGCGTCCAGAGCAGGAAGGCCAGCGCCAGCACCGCCGCCACCACGCCCACCCGCAGGGCGGTGGCCCGCGCCCGGTCGCGGATGTCGCCGACCGTCTTGAGCGCCGCGAACACCGCGCCGTGGAAGGTGAACAGGCTGAGCGTCACCAGGCCGCCGAGGATGGCGTACGGGTTGAGCAGGTCCCAGAAGGTGCCGACGTAGTTCTTCTGCGCGTCGATGTCGACGCCGCGCACGATGTTGGCGAAGGCCACGCCCCACAGGAAGGCCGGGAGCAGCGAGGTCCAGAAGATGGCCTCCTCCCAGTTGCGCTGCCAGCGCGCGTCGTCGCGCTTGGCCCGGTACTCGAAGGCCACGCCGCGCACGATGAGGCAGACCAGGATGATCAGCAGCGGGATGTAGAAGCCGCTGAACAGGGTCGCGTACCAGTCCGGGAAGGCCGCGAAGGTGGCGCCGCCGGCGGTCAGCAGCCAGACCTCGTTGCCGTCCCAGACCGGGCCGATGGTGTTGATCAGGACGCGCCGTTCGGCGGTGTTGCGGGCGAGCGGCTTGGTGAGGATGCCGATCCCGAAGTCGAAGCCCTCCAGGAAGAAGTAGCCGATCCACAGGACCGCGATCAGTACGAACCAGACGTCGTGGAGTTGCATGTCAGATCCCCTGTGGTCCTCAGTAGGCGAAGGCGAGAGGCTTGTCGGCGTCGTCGTCCGAGGACGGTCCGCGCAGGGTCGGGTCCTTGGCGGGGGGCTGCTCGGTCACCACCGGGCCGGCCTTGGCGTACTTCACCAGCAGCCGCACCTCGACGACGGCGAGGATCGCGTACAGCAGGGTGAAGGTGGTGAGGGCGCCGATCTGGGTGCCGACGCTCACGTTGGGGGAGACCGCGTTCGCCGTGGTCATCAGGCCGAAGACGGCCCACGGCTGGCGGCCCATCTCGGTGAAGATCCAGCCGAAGCTGTTGGCGATCAGCGGGAAGCCCATGGTCAGGATGCCGATCCGCCAGCTCCACTTGGTGAGGAACGGACCCATCTCCCGTCCCGGGGTGAGCATCAGCCGGGGCACCTCGGTCTCGCCGGTGCGGAACTCGGGGCGCAGGAACTTCTTGCGCCGGGTGGTCCAGAGCCCGATCAGGCCGGCCACGAAGGAGGTCATCCCGAAACCGATCATGAGGCGGAAACCCCAGTAGGTGACGAAGATGCTCGGGATGTAGTCCTTGGGGTCGCCGCCGTACTTGGCGGCCTCGGCGGCCGCGGTGTCGTTGATGCCGGGGACGGAGGAGTTGAAGTCGCTGTGGGCGAGGAAGGAGAGTATCCCGGGGATCTCCAGCTCGACCGAGTTGTGGCCCTTGCTGACGTCGCCGACCGCGAAGATCGAGAACGGCGCGGGCGACTGGGTGTCCCACAGGGCCTCGGCGGCGGCCATCTTCATCGGCTGCTGCTCGAACATGACCTTGGCGAGCGAGTCGCCGCTGAGCGCGGTGCCGGCGCCGAAGACCACGGCGAGGACCAGGCCGAGCCGCAGCGAAGTGCGCATCACGGCGGTCTTCTTGGGGTCGGCGCTCTCCGGCTTGCGCTTGGCCTTCCAGAGGTGGAAGGAGGCGATGCCGACCATGAAGGCCGCGCCGGTGAGGAAGGCGGCGGTCAGGGTGTGCGCCACCACGGTGAGGGTGGTGTTCTGGAACAGCACCTTGGCGATGTCGGTGAGCTGGGCCTTGCCGGTGGCCGGGTCGATCGAGTAGCCGACCGGGTGCTGCATCCAGGAGTTGGCCGCCAGGATGAAGTAGGCGGAGAGCACGGTGCCCAGGGCGACCATCCACATGCAGGCGCAGTGGATCTTCTTCGGCAGCTTGTCCCAGCCGAAGATCCACAGGCCGATGAAGGTGGACTCGAAGAAGAAGGCGATCAGCGCCTCCATCGCGAGCGGGGCGCCGAAGACGTCGCCGACGAAACGGGAGTAGTCGGACCAGTTCATGCCGAACTGGAATTCCTGGACGATGCCGGTGACCACGCCCATCGCGATGTTGATCAGGAAGAGCTTCCCCCAGAACTTGGTGGCGTGGAAGTACTTCTCCTTGTTCGTCCTCACCCAGGCGGTCTCCAGCCCGGCCACGATGGCGGCGAGGCTGATGGTGAGCGGGACGAAGAGGAAGTGGTAAACGGTGGTGATGCCGAATTGCCATCGCGCGATGGTCTCGTGAGCGATTGCCAGCTCCACGTCGCCCTCTCTCCAACCGACCGGCCCTGTTGAAGGGCATGTTTCGGACAAACTTCATCTATAGCTGTAGACCGCTGCCCAACCACGCAAGCTTGTCCGCTTGTGAACGTGAACACGTTCACAAGGAGCAGTATCCATCATCCTTACGAAGGAATCGCAGGCGGGGTGTGGTTGACACCTTCGGAACGGTGTGTAGCCGTACGTAGCGGGGCGTGGCCGTGTGTGGCCGTGCGGCGGCGGTGCAGTGGTGAACGCAGTGGCGGTGGGGACAGTCTGCGGAGCCGTCCACGGCCCTGACAACGAACGGCCGGGCAGCCGGCGGAGCGGTCTTGGCCGATCCGTCGCTTGACACGACGGCGCCCACGCCGTCGCGGACGGCGTGGGCGCCTGAAGGGACCAGCGGCCCCTGGTCCTGTCCTCGTTTCTCCGCTACGCCCTTCGGCTACGTCCGGCCATTACGCCCGGCCGAGGAGCTGGGTGCCGGGGGTGGAGTCGGCGCGGGCGGTGAAGAACTCGGTGAAACCGTGCAGGAACTCCTCCACGGTGATCCGGCCGTCCCCGTCCACGTCCAACTGGCGGAACCCGTGCGAGAGTTCGGCCGGATGGACGCGCGGTCCACCGAACACCGCCCGGTACTCGTCCGCCTCCAGGAAGCCGCTGCCGTCGGTGTCGGCGGCGGTGAACACGGCCCGCAGCGCGGGCAGCAGCCCCTGCTCCAGATAGGCCGGATCCCGGTCGCAGCCCGCGACGGTGGCCGCCACGAACTCCTCCCGGCTCACCTTGCCGTCGCCGTTCGCGTCCATCGCCGCGCGCAGCTGCTCCCACCAGCCGTCGAAGGCCTGGTACACCCGCGCCTCGGCGGCCTCGTCCAACTCCAGCTGCCAGCACACGTTGTGCGCCATCGCCCGCAGGTCGTGGACGGTGAGGAAGCCGTCGCCGGTCTGGTCCAGCACCTCGCGGAAGAACCGGTCCACCCGGGACCCGCGCGCGTCCCGGCGCGGCGGACGCCACCGGGACGGGGCACCGCCCTGCCCCGGGGAGCGGTAGCGCAGCCGGTCCGACAGCAGCGGGACGACCGCGCCGGCGCCCCGGTGCAGCAGCCAGGACAGCAGCGCGGCCCGCCGCGTCCGCACCAGCCCGAACCGCTCCCGCACCGCCGGCGGCAGATCCGCCACCGTCAGCGCCGTGATCGCCCGCGCCACCACCGCCCGCAGCACCCGCCACCCGGCGTCGCCGAGGAACCACAGCCGCCGCGGCCGCGGCGCCCCGCGCAGCATGTCCTCCAGCAGGTAGCGGGCCGCCTCGGTGAGCTCCAGCCGCTCGCGCGCCGCCCGGGCGAAGTACGCGGGCAACTCGGCCGCACTGCGGGGAAGTTCACCCTCAGGCAGCCCGAAGGCCGCCACCGACCCGGTGAACTCCTGGTACGCCGCCTCCAGTTGACCGGCGTCGTATGGATCCCCGCCCAGCCGCCGCATCGCGACCACGCACTCGAACAGCGTCAGCAGCACCCACGCCCGGGTCGCCGCGTCCTCGGCGTCGTACGCCCGCCCGTCCGGCGCCGTCCCACGGATCCGCTTGTGCGCCCGGTCCAGCCGCGCGACCTCCCGCCGCAGCGCCTCCCCGTCCTGGTAGAACAGCCGCCGCCCGCTCCCCAGCGTGTGCTCCACCCGCCGCCACGGATGCGCCTGGTACGTCGAGTGCTCGGCCATCCCGGCCCCCACCACCGGATCCGCCGCCTGCAGCACCAGCAGCCGCCACGCGACCAGCGCGATCCGCCACTCGGACAGGTCCCGCCGGAACGACACCCCGGGATCAACCACGGGATCAGCCACGGCGCTCACCGGTGACCTCCGGCCCGATCACGAACCCCTTGGCGGGGCCCTCGGGGATCACGGCCTCCTCGCCGTACGGGATCCGGGTCGAGGACGCGTACGCACGGCGTTCGGGGTCGGGGCGGGAAAGTACGGTCACGGTACCGCCGTGACCGTAGTCATCGATGACCACGTACACCGGAATGTCCGCGGAAGCGTAGGCGCGCGGCTTGAATTCCTGGTCACGGCGTTCGTAGCAGTCGGGCCACACGACCTCGGCGACAAGGGGGATCCCGGACGCCAGAAGCCCCACACCCTCCGGGTGTTCGATCGCCTTCGTGTCGTCCGGTGCCACGGCGAAGTCAGGTTTCATCGCCTTCAAACCGGCGATCACATAACGGCCCTGCGTCGCCGTGTACCCCGTCCCGCGCAGGTGCTTCGTCAGCGCCTTCCTGAGGCCACCTCCCACCGCCGCATGGCGGAGGTCACCGATGACCGAGATGGTGATGCTGTCATCTCCGATCTCTGCGCGTGCGATCTTCGGGACGGCCATGGCCTTCCAGGCCTTCCATAACCTCTGATCAGGGTCCATAGCGATCTCCCGGTGCGTGAGTGAGCACCTGGACCGTCGCACAGGACCGGGGGGCCGGTCGGGTGAACGGCGGGGGTTCACCCGATCGGGGCGTTTCGGGGCCGGGAAACGCGAAACCGCAGGGCGGGCCGGGAGGGGGCCTGCCCTGCGGTTCGGGGGTGCTGTGGGGTTCGCGCCCTCCTCCCGAGCGGGCGCGAACCGGGTGGATCAGGAGGAGGAGCGGGCCGGCTTGCGGCGGGAGACGTAGAGGGCCGCGGCACCCAGGCTGAGGGCCAGGCCGGAACCCAGCGCCAGGTACGGGGTGGCCGGGTTGGAACCGGTCTCGGCGAGCTCGGTGGTCGAACCGGTCGTCGCCTTGGCCGGGGCGGCGGTCGTCGACCTGGCCTGGCTGCTCGCGGTGGTCGCCTTGGTGCCGGCACCGGTGCCGTTGTTGGTGGTGGTGGTCGCGGTGGTGTCCGAGACCGGGGTGACGGCGGCGGACTGCTGGGCCGGCTGCTCCGCCGGGGCCGGGGCGGGCTGCTCGACCGGCTTCTCGCTCGGCTTGTCGGCGGGCTTGTCGGCCGGCTTGTCGACCGGCTTGTCGACCGGCTTCTCGGCGGCGGCCTTGGCCTCGGCGAGGGCCTTGTCCGCGGTGGCCTGGGCGGCGGCCGCGGTCTTGGTGGCCTCCTGCAGCACGCCGAGCTTGCGCATCGCCGCGACCTTGGCGTCGTCCAGCGCCGTGCCGGCGGCGGTCACGGCGGCCTTGGCCTTGGTGTCCGCGTCGGTGGCGGCGTTGGCGGCGTCGAACGCCGCCAGCATCCGCACCCTGGCCGCTTCCAGTTCCTCCGGCTTCGCGGAGCGGTACGCGGCCGAGGCCTCCACGGCTTCGTTGTAGGTCTTCTCGTGGGCCGCGGCGGCCGTCTTGGCGGCGGCCTGGGCCTCCTGGAGCTTGCCGAGGTAGGGCTGCGGGTTGTTCATGAAGGCCGTGGTCTCGGCCTGCCCGGCGGCCTCGGCGGCGACGGCGGCCTGGTGGGCCTTGGCCGCGGCGGCGGCGGCCTTCTCCAGCTCCGCGATCGAGCCGGTGTCGTTCCGGGTCTGCGCCGTCGAAGCCGACTCCGCGAAGGCGGGTGCCGCGGAGAGCATGGCTGCGGGCGAGATCACGGCGGCGACGAGGGCGGCCGAGACCAGCGTACGGCGGAGTTTCACAATGACCCCTTTCGGGTCGGAAAGAAAGCAAAAGCCGTGTGCCGGGCTGTTCTTGACGACCCGACGGCGTTGATCATAGGCACACGGATTCTTTACGCTCCATGCCGCGTTCCGGCAATGAAAACGGCCCGCCATTGCTTGGTCGGCAAGGGAATTGACGTGTCGACAATGCCGTCAGGAAGTCCGGTCACCGTTGGTGGGCAGTTCGACCCGGAACGTGGCGCCGGCGCCGGGGGCGGTGTCCAGGGTGAGGGTGCCGCCGTGCGCGTGGGTGAGCGCGGTGGCGATGGCGAGGCCGAGTCCGGCGCCGCCGCCGCCGTGCCGGCTGCGGGAGGCGTCGACCCGGTAGAAGCGGTCGAAGACCCGCTGGGCCTGGCCGTCGGTGAGCCCCGGCCCGGCGTCGGCGACCTCCAGCAGGCAGACGCCGCCCGCGCCGCCGACCCCGATCCGCACGGGGGTGCCGGGCGGGGTGTGCTTGACCGCGTTGCCGACCAGGTTGGTGACCACCTGGCGCAGCCGGGCCTCGTCGCCGAGGACGGGGGCCGCGCCGGGGGCGCCGGTGCCGGACGGGCCGGTGAGGGAGACGGGCCGGGTCGGGTCGAGGGCGGTGAGGTCGTGCAGCGCGTCCGCGGCGAGGGTGCGCAGGTCCATCGGGGCGAGGTCGAGCGGGCGTTCCTCGTCGAGCCGGGCGAGCACCAGCAGGTCCTCGACCAGGGCTCCCATCCGGACGGCCTCGCTCTCGATCCGGGTCATGGTCCGCTTGACGTCCCCGTCGGTGGGCAGCGCGCCCATCCGGTAGAGCTCGGTGAAGCCGCGGATCCCGGCGAGCGGGGTGCGCAGTTCGTGCGAGGCGTCGGCGACGAACCTCCGCATCCGGGCCTCGGATTCGGCGCGGGCGGCGAAGGCGGCCTCGATCTGGGTGAGCATGCCGTTGAGCGCGATGGAGAGCCGCCCGACCTCGGTGCCGGGGGAGAGTTCCGGCATCCGGTGGGAGAGTTCGCCGTCGGCGATCCGGGCGGCGCCGGCCTCGATCCGGCGCAGTGGCCGCAGCCCGGCCCGGACGGCGAAGAAGCCGAGCGCGGCGATCAGCAGCAGGACGGCGCCGCCGATCGCGAGGAAGGAGCTGCGCAGCTTGCCGACGGTGGCGTCGATGTCCGCGCGGGAGACGGCCACCATGACGTAGGTCGCGGTGACGGCGGGCGAGGCGTAGTCGCTGGGGCTGGCGGCGGCCGGGGCCCGGGGGGTCTGGATCGGCAGCACGAGCACCCGCCAGTTGTAGTGGCCGCGCTGGTCGGGCAGGTCGAAGGGGACGTCGGGCTCGGTGCGGGTCGGGTCGAGGCCGGCGAGTTGGGGCGCCGGGTCGCTGTCGGAGACGGGCTGGCGCATGACGGCCTGCACCTTGCCGTCCGAGGAGAGGTACTGGACCAGGTACTGGCTGGGCAGGGTGCTGCGTTTGCCGGTGACGGCGGGGCGCCCGGCCTCCGGGGTGCCGACCCGTACCGGGCCCTTGTGGGACAGCGGCAGCCCGTACCGCTGGAGCTGCTCGTCGAGTTGATCGACCAGCTGCACCCGGACGGTGCCGAGCACGACGGCGTCGCTGACCGCCAGCCCGGTGGTGACCAGCACCAGCGCGAGCACCAGCAGCCGGGCGCGCAGGGACAGCCGGGACAGCCCGGTCAGCCTCGACAGCCGGGAGAACAGCCGGGAGAACGGCCGCCGGAGCAGGGGCAGCCGGGAGAGCCGCCGCCGGAACACCGACAGCCGGGTGGAGAGCCGGGCGGGCACGGAGCGGACCGGTCAGCCCTGCGGGGGGCGGCGCAGCGCGTAGCCGATGCCGCGCACGGTGTGGATCAGCTTGGGGCCGTGGGCCGGGCCGGAGTCGAGCTTGCGGCGCAGGTAGGAGATGTACGACTCGACGATGGAGAGGTCGCCGCCGAAGTCGTAGGCCCAGACGTGGTCGAGGATCTGCGCCTTGGAGACCACCCGGCCGACGTTGGCCATCAGGTAGTGCAGCAGCTTGAACTCGGTCGGGGAGAGCGCGACGGGGGTGCCGGCCCGGGTGACCTCGTGGGCGACCGGGTCGAGGCTGAGGTCGGCGACGATGAGCCGGCCGTCCTCGGCGGGCCCGCCGGAGCGGCGCAGGATGGCGCGGATCCGGGCGATCAGCTCCTCCAGGCTGAACGGCTTGGTGACGTAGTCGTCGGCGCCCGCGGCGAGGCCCTGGACCTTGTCGCCGACGCCGTCCTTGGCGGTGAGGAAGAGTACCGGGAGGTGGTCGCCGGGGTGGCCGTGCACGGGCCCGGCGATCTGGCCGCGGTTGGTCCGCTCGCGCAGCTTCTCGACGACGGTGAAGCCGTCGAGGTCCGGGAGCATCACGTCGAGGACGACGAGGTCGGGGCGTTCGACGGCTATCAGGTCGAGGGCCTCGGTGCCGCTGGCGGCGGAGGCGACCCGGAAACCGGAGAAGCGCAGCGAGGCGGCGAGCAGCTCGCGGATGTTGGGTTCGTCGTCGACGACGAGGAGGAAGGCCTCGCCAGGGCCGCCGGCCACCGCGGACCCGCCTGGTGTGGTGACTGTGCCTTGCACGGGGCTTTCGCCTCCTGGTCGGACGATGGCATTCGGCATGAGGCTAGCCCCCGGAGGCTATGCGGCATCGATGAATGTTGGATTAACACCTTATCGGTCGGTTTTTGAAGCACAAGGCCCCCAGCACAGGCTGGGTGGTATGCGCACGGACGGTAACGCCCCGGAAGCACCGACGGCCGAGAACCCGACGGCCGGGAACCCGACGCCCGCGGCCGGGGAGACCACTCCCCGACCGCGGAAGGGGCTCCGGTCAGGCGTGCTGACCGGGCCGGTAGCCGCCGGCGGGCATCCGGGTGATGACGTTGCCGCGGTTGAAGGCGTTGATGATCGCGATGAGGGACACCAGGGCCGCGAGCTGCTCCTCGTCGTAGTGCTGCGCGGCGTTCGCCCAGGCCTCGTCCGTGACCCCGCCGGCCGCGTCGGCCAGGCGGGTGCCCTGCTCCGCCAGCTCCAGGGCGGCGCGCTCGGCGTCGGTGAACACCGTCGCCTCCCGCCAGGCCGCGACCAGGTTGAGGCGGGTCGCCTCCTCCCCGCCGTGCACGGCGTCCTTGAAGTGCATGTCGACGCAGAAGCCGCAGCCGTTGATCTGGCTGGCGCGCAGCTTCACCAACTCCTGCGTCGCGAACGGCAGAGTCGACTCCACGATCACCTTGTTGGCCGCGATGAGGTGCTTGAGGAACTTGGACATGGTCTGGCTGGCGAAGGGGTTCAGGCGGGCTTCCATCGTGTGCTCCCTTGTCGTTGTCCGCTGGTGCCCTCTGAGACAGGGCACCCCGGCGGGCCGTGACAGGTACGGATGTGATCTGCGTCACTGCCACCTGGGCGCCGTTGGATACCCTGCTCGGCGAACCGAGGGAGGGGTTCCAGTGCCGGAATCAGCCATCACCACGGACGCGACCGGATACCGGCCGCTGCTGTTCTCCATCGCCTACGGGATGACGGGCTCCGTGGGCGACGCCGAGGACATCGTCCAGGCCGCCTTCCTCGGTCTGACCCGGGCCGACCAGGCCGGGACCACGATCACCAACCTCAAGGCGTACCTGACCACGTCGGTGACCAGGCTGGGCATCAACCACCTGACGTCGGCCCGGGTCCGCCGGGAGACGTACGTGGGCGAGTGGCTGCCCGAGCCCGTCGTGGTCACCGCCGACCGCCCGGGGCCGGCCGAACACGCCGAGCTGGCCGACGCGTTGTCGATGGCGTTCCTCGTCCTGCTGGAGGCCCTCTCCCCGACCGAGCGGGCGGTGTTCATGCTCCGCGAGGCCTTCGGGTACGGCTACCCGGAGATCGCCGACGCCGTCGGCAAGTCCGAGGCCAACTGCCGCCAGATCCTCACCCGCGCCCGCAAGCGCCTCGCCCCCTCCGCCCAGGCCGTCGACACCCGGGCGCGCAAGGCGGAGGCCGACGAACTCGCCCGCAGGTTCTTCGAAGCCACCGAAGGCGGCGACCTGGACGCCCTGCTCCGACTCCTCTCCCCCGACGTCGTCTTCCACGGCGACGGCGGCGGCAAGGCCCGCGCCCTCGGCAAGGCCCTCACCGGCCTGCGCCGCGTCGCCCAGCTCCTCATAGGCGGCCTCCGCCGCAACCGCAAACTCGGCGTCACGCTGACGCCCGCCACCGTCAACGGCCGCCCGGGCGCCGTCCTCCACGACGCCTCCGGCCGCGTCGCCAGCGTCCTCGAACTCCACATCGCCGACGGCACCATCCAGGCCGTCCACGCCGTCTCCAACCCCGACAAGATCACCCACCTCGGCCCGGTCTCCGACATCGGCCTGGTGAAGCCGAGATGACCTGCCGTCACCCATGAGGCCCGGCTGCTTCGGATCAAGCGTCAATGCCCTTGACGTACTCCTCGAAAGGCACCGATTCAGCGACGGCGATCCCCTCTGCCGTGAGCGAGCGACCAAGGGTCAAAAGCGCTGACGGTCGATCAGTTGTCGGTGTGACTCCTGCAGTCCCTCGGGAAGATCGTCCGGCGAGAACCATCGAGCCTCCAGAATCTCGAACGAGGCCACCTCGATCCGGCCACTGACGTACAGTGCCTCGTAGGCGACTTCGACCCGCAGTTGGTAACCGCTCTTCAGGTGCGCCAGCTCGCAGACCTTCACCGTGAGCCCGGTCTCCTCCCGGACCTCGCGCACGACGGTGTCCTCGAAGGTCTCCTTCGCGTTCGCGTAGCCAGTCGGCAGCCCCCACTGCCGGCCCTCCGGCCACATGCGGTGCTTCAGCAGCAGCACCCGGCCGTCCTGGTCACGGACGATGCCCGTCACGCCGACCATGAACTTCGAGTGCCACAACCACAGCACCCGCCACTGCATCGGCCCCCGAATGATCCGCCAGAGCCGCGCACCGATCTTCTTCATGGGTTCGCCCCTTCATCGGTCGGGCCACTCTCACGCTTCTCGCGCAGTCGACCCACGATCCCGCACGCCACGCCATCGACGCCAACTCTGCGATTTGTCAGATTAATTCGAGGACATCGCGCATCGGGGCTGCCGCCTCACCCGTGGCGGGCGAGCACCAACATATAGGGCGGCAAGGCGCGCTAGAAGGCGATTTCCTGTTCCCTCAAGAACTCGTCCCTGATGCTCTCGATCAGGCTGCGCATCTCGTCACCGGGCAAGGCCACGCCCACGAACCCGTCGAACTTTCGAACATAGACCTCAACGTCGCGAGGGTTAGTGACTACCACCTCGGCATGGACGGTTTCGACCGTGACCATGCGGTCATCCCGGATGACGAAGGAGTGTGCCGGCACGTCGGACTGCGGTGCAGCGAGAGGCACAATTCGAATATCCACATGCGGCAGGCGGGATACGGAGACGATACGGTCCAACTGTCCGGCCATCATTGCGGGCGGGACCAGTCGCCACCGGAGAACAGGCTCGGTGATGACGAATCGCAGCGTCTTGGTGGTGTCGTAGAGGGATTGCTGCCTTGCAAGGCGTGCTGCGATCACCCTCGACAACTGCTCTTCGGTGAGGCCCCTTCTCGCGAACACGGCACGCACGTACTCCGGGGTTTGCAGCAGCCCGGGAACCAGGGAAGGCTGGAACAGGCGAAGAAGCTTGGTCGAGTCGTCCAACGCTTTGATCTGCTGCTGCTTGCGGTGGTAGCCCAGACGCCGGATCAGACGCCACGCTGTCGCCTCCGTGGCCTCCGCCCGCGCAGCACCCATGTACTCGGCCTTGACGTCATCGGACACGCCTATAGCCGTGAGGATGCGGTCCACGTCCACGACGGTGGGTGACACCTTGCCGGTCTCGATCTTGCTCAACTTGCTCGCAGACATGACAGCGCTGCGGGCCACGGCCTTGGCTTCTTTGCCTGAAGCCTGCCGAAGTTCCCGCAGCGCCGACCCGAGCCGTGTTCTGTTCACTCGCCGTACTGGTCCCACCATTCCGCGAACGGCACGGACCGCGCCATCACCGTGTCACGGTACGCCCTGAACTCATCGATCCGACCGCCGTCGAGGAATTCACTTCCGAGATACTTGCCGTTCCCGTCATAGCTCATCGCAGCCACGGTCTCGTCATCGAACAGCCAGAAGTCCGGAGCCTCCGGGACCGGGTTCCCCTGATCAGTCAGGTCCAGAGTTGGACAATCACCCTCGTCACAGGAACCCGCAAGCCTTGTCAGCTCCACCATTGCCCCCTCGATCGCTCGCCACCCCCACGATGCTCCCGAGGCAACCACGACACGGCAAGAGGTTCGCGTTTCCGATACTGGAAACCGCCCAACTTCGAACAGGTGATCAGAAGTTCATCGACCGCACGCCTGTCCGGCGGCAGCCCCTCGCGCGGGTGGGCGCGAGGGGGAGGCGGCTTCGGCGCAGGAAGTCGGCTTGGCCGACTTCCTGCGCCGGGGCGCGGGCAGCGCCGTGACGTACCGCCGGCGACTGGGTGCGGGGCGCGCAGGGGTGCCGTCGGTGGGGCTGGGTGGGGGCGGATCGCACGAGTCGGCGTCGGGGCTCACCGGGCGTAGGCAACCTTTCGGCCCGTTCGCGGCATCTAAGTGGTGTCAGGGCCGCGAGAGGGGAGGGCGCGGTAGGCGGGAGCCACGGGTGCCGCAGGCGTGGTCCGTGGTGTGTCGCTGGGGGGGCTGGATTAGTTAAAGGCGGCCTGTATTTCTATTGCGCCAATTTGGTGCGTATGCGATTTGACGCGCCGCGGTCGACTTCCGCTAGCTGTTGCACAGCCGTGACAGCCTTGAGCGAAAAAACGTTCGATCCGCAGAGTGCGTGAGGACTAGCATTCCGGGATGGAATCGAATCTCCCTCCGATATTGAATTCCTCCGACAGTGTGGCTCTCCCCCCGCCCCGCAGGACGCCGCTCCGGCTGGCCCGCTTCGGTGCGATCTTCCTGGCGGCGAGCGTGGTGTCCGGTGTGCTGCTGGCTGGCCTCGCCCTGCCCGCCGCCGGCGGTTTCGGGCTGACCGCCAAGGGCACGGCGGAGGGCTTCGAGGACATCCCCAGTGACTTCAAGACTCCGCCGCTCACCCAGGCGACGCAGATCTTCGACGCCAAGGGCGGCCTGATCGCCAAGGTGTACGAGCGCGACCGCACGGTCATCACCCCTGAGCAGATGTCGCCGTTCATGCGACAGGCTCAAGTCGACATCGAGGACGCCCGGTTCTACGAGCACGGCGCCGTCGACCTCAAGGGCGTGCTCCGCGCGATCAGCAAGAACGCCGAGAGCGGCACCGCCTCGCAGGGTGCCTCGACGCTGACCCAGCAGTACGTGAAGAACGTCAACGTCGAGAAGGCGGGCGAGGACCAGGCCGCGGTACAGGAAGCGCAGCGCAAGACCCTGGGTCGCAAGATCCAGGAGCTCAAGGTCGCGATCAAGCTGGAGGAGGACCTGTCGAAGGACCAGATCCTCACCAACTACCTCAACATCACGTACTACGGGAACGGCGCCTACGGCGTGGAGGCCGCCTCCCAGCGCTACTTCAGCAAGAGCAACAAGGACCTGACCATCGCCGAGGCCGCCATGCTGGCCGGGCTGGTGCAGAACCCCTCCCAGTACGACCCGAAGCTGCACCCGGTGGCCGCGCAGAAACGGCGGGACACGGTCATCGACAAGATGCTGGAGAACAAGCACATCACCGCGGACCAGGCCAAGGAGGCGAAGGCCGCCCCGCTGGGTCTCAACTTCAAGGACCCGCAGAACGGTTGCATCACCGCCACCGCCCAGGGCGGCATGGGCTTCTTCTGCGACTACGTCCGGCACGTGGTCAAGCAGGACCCGGCGTTCGGCCAGAGCGCCGCCGACCGCAAGAAGTTCTGGGACACCGGCGGCCTGAACATCTACACCACGCTGGACCCGGACAAGCAGGCTGCCGCCCAGAACGCCGTGACCTCCAACGTGAAGATCACCGACAGCGTCTCGGCCGCCGCCACCATGGTCGAGCCGGGCACCGGCAAGATCCTCGCCATGGCCCAGACCCGCCCGTACGGCCTGGACGCCAACAAGAACCAGACCGTCGTCAACCTCAACGTCGACGCGGCGATGGGCGGCGGCAACGGCTTCCAGCCCGGCTCCACGTTCAAGCCGGTCGTCGCGGCCGCCGCCCTGGAGGCCGGCCTGCCGGCGACCCAGGAGTACTCGGCCCCGAACAAGCTCGAGTACCCGACGATGAAGACCTGCGAGGGCACCTGGAAGAACCAGGGCCGGCCCAAGACGGTGGTGCCCAACGAAAGCGAGAACGAGAAGGGCCCCTACCAGCTGAAGCAGGCGATGGCGCTCTCGGTCAACACCTACTTCGTGCAGATGGAGCAGGAGATCGGCCTCTGCGCGGTCAAGCAGATGGCCAACAAGCTGGGCGTCACCGGCAAGGCCAGCGGCAAGCCGCTGGAGGAGGTCCCCGCGATGGCGCTGGGAGTGGAGGAGATGAGCCCGCTGACCATGGCCAACATCTACGCGACCTTCGCCGCCCAGGGCACGCACTGCGCCCCGATCGCCATCAACAAGATCACCACCGTGGACGGCAAGGACGTCCCCGTCCCGGCCGGCCAGTGCGAGAAGGCGTTCTCCGATGACACGGCGCGGGCGATGAACACCGTCCTGAACGGCGTGACCGAGAACAAGGGCACCGGCGCGGCGCTCAACCTGGACGACAACCGGCAGATCGCCGGCAAGACCGGCACCTCGGACCGCAAGCGGGCCGCCTGGTTCAACGGCTACACCCCGCAGCTCGCCACCGCCGTCTGGCTCGGCGGCCCCAACGGCGGCGTCGAGATGCGCAACATCACCATCAACGGGAAGTACCACAGCGAGGTGTTCGGCGCCGACGGCCCCGGCCCGATCTGGCAGGACGCCATGAACCAGGCCCTGCGCGGCACGCCCAAGAAGTCCCTGCCGATGGCCGACATCCCCGACCCGGCACCCAAGTCCGACCCCAACAACACCGGCACCGGCACGGGCGCCCCCGCCACCACCCCGCCCGGCCCGCAGCACTGACAGCAGTCACCCCGGCGGCCCCTTGCGAGAGCAGCAAGGGGCCGCCGGATCGTTTCGCTCAGGCGTCGGCGGTGAAGTGGTCGAACTCCCCGGCCTTCGCGCCCCGGAGGAACGCGGCGAACTTGAGGGCGGTGGTGCGGACGATGACCTCGCCCTCGTCGGACTCCCGGAGTTCGATCAGTCCGGCGACCGCGCGGACCTCCACACAGTTGTCGCTGGAGCTACTGAAGGACGACTTCTGCCATTGGTCTTGAGACATCTCAGCCTTTCAGGTTCTTGGCCGTGCGATGGATCAGATCTCGCGAATCCTCGCCATTGAGAGCAGCCTTCTCGATGCGGTTGAAGACTTCACGATAGGACTCAAGCTCGCTCGGGGCGTCGAAGAAAATCGGGCCCTGCGATGACTCCACCTCGGCCGTATCAAGCTCGGGTACCTCCCCGGAGGTGTAGATGAGGCTCTCGACCGGTCCGGGATAGGTGTGGGCGGTGAAGGGGATGACGCGGATGCTTATGTCATCCCTGAGGGAGTCATCGATCAGGCTGTGAAGCTGCCCTCGCAGCACGTCGGTGCCACCGAAGCGTGTGAGCAGACTGGACTCATGTAGATAGGCTTCGAGCTTCTTCCGAGGGCCCTGAAGGACCCTTGTTCTGCGCTCCGAACGGAACGCGACATGCAGATCGAGTTCGTCGGCAGGAAGTCGAGGGATCCGTCGACTGAAGATTCCTCGTGTGTAGTCGTCTGTCTGCAGAAGTCCCGGAAGGAACGTCGACGCGCAAACCCTGATCGTCGTTGCCGCGAAGTCCTCGTGCTCGGCGGATTCGAGGAAGACGTCGGGGATGTGGTTGCGGTACTGCTCCCACCAACCCTTGTCTCGCACTGTGATGATGCCGTTGAGGGCGTCGATGAGCGGCTGGTTGTAGCACTCGCAGGCATCGGCGACTGTACGGAGCCGGTCCACACTGACGCTGGTCTTCCCGCTCTCCATCTGCGTCACCTGGGCAGGGCTCACTCCGAGCACGCGAGCAAGTTGGCTGCCCCCGAGGCCCGCTTGCTCTCTCATCTTTCTCAGTTCAGCGCCCAGGCGACGCTGACGAAGGGTTGGGTTGTGGCGACCTGGCATGGCGTCCTCTCAACATCCTGTGGGATCAGTGTGCCGCGTCGGCTACGGCAAGGACCATCCGTCCCCCGGGAGAGGGATCTTCCTCGCAACTACCTAAATTTAAGTTCCGATGCGCTATCGTCAACCCCAGATCGATCCGACGGATCGTCAGCAATGCCTGTTCGCCGGGTAGTAGGCGCCTGCTGCCCGCACGCTGAAGGCATCCCCCCTCCCCACACCAGCAGCCTCGCGGAGGTTCCCGTGTGCACCCTCAACACCCCCTCGCTCGCGCTCGCCCGGCAGTCCCTGCGGGACGCCCTGACCCGCTCCGGGTGGGACGCCGAGACCATCTTCTTCGCCGAACTCGCCCTGGCCGAACTGGTCGTCAACGCGTGGCGACACGGTAAGACCGCCTCCCCCGTCGTCCTCCTCTCCCTCCTCGGCGGCACCCTCCGGGTCTCCGTCTCGGACGAGAGCGACGTCCTCCCCGAGCGACACCAGCTCCCCGACCTGGCCACCGCCGGCCGGGGGCTCCAGCTCATCGAGGGGCTCACGCACCGCTGGGGCGTGGACACCCAGGAGCGCGGCAAAACGGTCTGGTACGAGCTGGACTTCGCCGCGTGAGCGCCGCCCGCGAACCCGTCGCGCCGGACGACCCCCGGATGCGCGACTACACCCCGCCCCAGATCGTCGCCCTGCTCGGCGAGGTGCACCAGCGCGGACGCTCCTACGGTCTCCTCTGGGGCTCCGCCTTCCCCCACGAGACCACCCTCGACGGCCGGATCCTCGTCGACTTCGGCAACGCCCCCGTGAGCACTCTGCTCAACCTCCTCCACCTCCTCCGCGACGTGGAACGGGACGAGGCGTGGGGGTGATGAGCTTCTTCGTCGGCGCGGCCCTGGTCTTCCTCCTCGCGCCCGCGATCGTCATCGTGGCCCTCGGTGCCATCGCGACCCTCAAAACGCCACACCCCGGCGACGAACGCGACAACCAGCGCTGACCACATGCGAAGGCCCTCGCCCCAGGGATGGGCGAGGGCCTCGCGGCGTCCGGGAGCTACGGGGTCAGCCCCCGGACGGGTTCCTGGGAGCACCGCCACCGCCGAAGCCACCGCCGCCGAAGCCACCCGCGCCACCCGCACCGGCGGCCGCGCCTTCGACGAGCTGGCTGGCCGCGTAGCCGCCGTTGGCGTCGGGGGTGCCGACGACGGTCACGCTCTGGCCGGGCTGGAGGTCGGCGACCTTGCCCTCCTTGTTGAGCTGGACCTTCGTCGCGTCGCCGGTGGTGACCTTGACGGTGTTGCCGTTGGCGTCTGTCAGGTAGACGGTGGTGCCGTCGACGGCCTTGACCGTGCCCCGGGTGAGCCCGGCCTGCCCGCCCTGGCTCTGACCAGTGCCCTGGCCCTGACCACCACCCTGACCACCCCGGCGGGAGCCGCCCTGCCCGTACCCGCCACCGCTCGCCCCGGCCGCCCCGGCCGCCCGCTGCTGCGGCACAGCGCCAGAGGCCGTCGCGTGCGAGGAGCCGCTCTTCGTCCCGTGGTTCTGCTGGTACCAGACCCCGCCCGCGAAGGCCCCGCTGGCGATGACGCCCCCCGCCAGCACCAGGCTGAGCCAGGGCAGCTTGCGCCGCGGCGGGGCGGCGAGCTCGGCGGTGACGTCGCGGGCGTCCGGCGGGGTGGCGAGCAGGGCGACCTGCTCGGCCGGCGTGCTGCTGCTGACCGTGGCGATCTCGTTGCTCATGGGAGTCCTACTCGTGCCGGAGGGCGTCGATCGGCCGCAGCGAGGCGGCCCGGTTGGCGGGGTAGCTGCCGAAGAACAGCCCGATGGCGACGGCGATGCCGAACGCGCCGATCACGGATTCGGGGATCACCACCGGTTTGATGCCGACGATGCTGAAGTGCGAGCCGGCGATCCCGGCGGCCACCCCGAGACCGGCGCCTAGCACGGAGAGCAGGGTCGACTCGGTCAGGAACTGCCCGAGGATCACCGCGCGCGGGGCGCCGAGCGCCTTGCGGATGCCGATCTCCCTGGTCCGCTCGGTGACCGTCACCAGCATGATGTTGGTGATCCCGATCCCGCCGACGAGCAGCGAGATCGCCGCCACCGCGCCGAGCAGCACGGTGAAGGTCTTCGTGGTGCTCTCCCTCGCCGTGAGCAGCGAGGACTGGCTGGTGATCCGGAAGTCGGCCTTGGTCGGGTCGGCGATCGCGTGGGTGCCGAGCAGCACCCGGGTGATCTCGGCCTGGGCCGCGGTCGTGCTGTCGGCCGAACTGGCCTGCACCAGGATCTGGTTGACGGCCCCGAAGCCGGTGAAGGCGTTCTGCACGGTCGGCAGCGGGGCGATCACCACGTCGTCCGGGTCGGTGAAGCCACTGCCGCCCTTGGCCTGGAGCACGCCGACCACGGTGAACGGGGTGCCGCCGAGGACGATCTTCTTGCCGACCGGGTCCACGGTGTCGAACAGCTGCTTGGCCGTCGTGGCGCCGAGCACCGCGACCTTGCGCGAGCCGAGCACGTCGTCGTCGGTGAAGTACTCGCCGTGCGCGACCTTCTGGTTGGCGGTCTCGAAGTACGCCGGGTAGGTGCCGACGATCGAGCCGGGGCTGTACGAGATGTCCCCGTACAGCGCCGTCCCGCTGGTGGTGACCACCGGGGCGACCGACCTGATCGCGGTCGAGTCGGTGTCGGCGGCCAGTGCCTTGGCGTCGGCGACCGTCAGCTTCTTCACCGAGGAGGTGGCACGGGCGCCGCCGCTGGCCGAACCGGAGCTGACCGTGAGCGAGTTGGTGCCGAGCGAGGTGATCGACTCCTTCACCGCCACCGACGAACCGTTGCCGACGGCCAGCAGCAGGATCACCGAGGCGACGCCGATCAGCACCCCGAGCATGGTGAGCGCCGAGCGCACCTTGTTGGCGGCCAGGCCGCCGACCGCGAAGCGGAGCATCTGCCAGAGGATCACGCCGACACCCCCAGCTCGCGCAGCAGCGGCGGCGGCCCGTCCACCGGGGCCTGCCGGACGTCGCTGACGATCCGGCCGTCGACCAGCCGGAGCACCCGCTTGGCGTGCCGCGCGACTTCGTCCTCGTGGGTGATCAGGACGACGGTGCGGCCGGTGGCGTTGAGCGCGTCGACGAGGTCGAGGACCTCCTCGGTGGAGCGGCTGTCCAGGTTGCCGGTGGGCTCGTCGGCGAGCAGCATCGCCGGTGCGGTGACCAGTGCCCGGGCGACCGCGACGCGCTGCTGCTGGCCGCCGGAGAGCTGGTTGGGCCGGTGCCCGGCGCGCTCGGCGAGGCCGACCAGGGAGAGCGCGGCCAGGGCTCGGCGGCGCCGCTCCGAGGCCCGGACGCCCGCGTAGGCGAGCGGCAGCTCGACCTGGGCGAGCGCGGTGGTGCGCGGGATCAGGTTGAAGGACTGGAAGACGAAGCCGATCTTGCGGTTGCGGACCAGCGCGAGCTGCCCCTCGTCGAGGTGGCCGACGTCGATGCCGTCCAGCAGGTAGCGGCCGGCGGTCGGGACGTCCAGGCAGCCGAGGATGTTCATCATGGTGGACTTGCCGGAGCCGGAGCTGCCCATCACCGCGACGTAGTCGCCCTGGTGGATGTTCAGGCTGACGCCGAGCGGGCCGCCGGTGTCCGGGTCCTCCGGGCCGTGCAGCGCGTGCACGACGGCGTCGCCGTGCCCGTACGCCTTGGTGATCCGGCGCAGCTGGATGACGGGCGGGGGCGCCGCCGGGACGCGCTTGTCGATGACGTGACGCATGCTCAGCCCTTACCGCCCCGGCCGGCCCCGCCGCCGCCGGCGGCACCGCCGCCACCGCCGACGCCCGCCAGGCCGGCGCCGCCGCCCTGGCCGCCACGACCCTGGCCGCCGCCGATCCCCGGGAAGGAGGCGTTCGGGAAGCCGTTGCCGCCGCTGGTGGTGGGGAGTTCGACCTTGTCGCCCTCCTTCAGCCCGGAGACCACCTGCACCGTGCTGTCGCCCTCGACGCCGACCCCGACGCTGACCCGCTCGCTGGAGCCGTCCGGGTGCACCACGGTCGCGGTGCGGCTGGCGCCGGTGCCGGAGAGCGCGGAGGTCGGCAGTGACAGCGCGCTGTCCGCCTCGCCGGTGATCACCTGGACGGTGGCGCTGAGGCCGGTGCGCAGCGCGCTGGTGTCACCGCTGAGCTGGAGCGTGGCGGCGTACTGGACGGCCGTCGAGCCGGCGCTGCCGCCGCTGCTGCTGGGCAGCGAACTGACGGACAGGACACTGGCGTTGAGCTTGGTGTCGGACTGCGCGTTCAGGGTGACGGTGGCCGCCTCGCCCTTCTTGAGCTTGAGCGAGTCCAGTTCGGAGAAGTTGGCGGTGACCTGCATCCCGGTCGGGTTGGTCAGCACGATGAAGCCGCTCGGCGCGCCGCCCGAGGCGGTGCTGCCGGTGGACGACTTGCCGGTCGACCCGGTCGATCCGGTGGAGCCCGACGAGCCGGACGAGCCGCCGGAGCTCGCGCCCACGGTGTCGCCGACCTTCGCCGAGACGGACGCGACCGTCCCGTCCACCGAGGCGGTCAGGGTGGTGCCGGTCAGCGCCGCCTGGGCGTTGGCGAGGGTGGTCTGCGCGGTGGCGACCTGCTGCTGGGCCTGGGCGACGGCCGCGTCGTCGACCTTGGTGGTGGTGATGGTGGTGGTCTGCGGAGCGGGCGTGCTGTTCGCGCCCGCTCCGCGGTCCCCACCACCGCCGCCGTTGCCGCCGGCGCCGGAGGTCGCACCCGGCAGCGGCTGGGTGGTCGTGGTGGTGACACCGGCCTGCGCCTTGGTGAGGTTGGCGTTGGCCGTGGTGAGGGACGCCTGGGCGGCGTCCACCTGCTGCTGGGCGGCCGTGGTGTCGACGGTGGCGAGCACCTGGCCCTTCTTGACGGCGTCCCCCACCGCGACCTTGACCGAGGTGAGCCGGCCGCCGGTGGCGAAGTCCTGGGCCGCGTCGGTCGGTGAGACCAGGGTGCCGGTTCCGGACACGGTGGCCAGGACCGTTCCCTTGGCCACGGTCGCCGTACGGATCTGGGTCTTGCCGGCGGCGGCACTGGTGCCGCTGTTCACTGTGGCGTACACCAGGGCGGCACCGCCCAGGAGCGCCACGCCGAGCGCGGAGTTGACGAGGACGACGCCTCGCCGTCGCGGGAGCACCTTCATGCCGGACAGCTTTCCTGGGCGCTCTTGCGGAGCCCTGGGCGCGGGCTGGGAGAAGACTGACCGGGCGGATCCGGGCATTCCGGTCACACCGCCCGGTTCGCGCGGGCGCCTTGGCCGTGCCGTGGGCCGTCGTTGGCCGAACTCCCAGCGGGCTCCCAGTGAGTTCCGGTGAGTTCCGGTGATCTCCAGCCATCCGGCAGCGCCCCGGGTCCCACCGCCGACCGGCCCCAGACCCCCGGGAACGCCGTAGGGGCGCACCGTGAACGGCGCGCCCCTACGGAGAAGGGAGGGATCAGAGCGTCTTGCGGAACGCCTCGGCCACCGAGAGGAAGATCGAGTTGCCCTCGGTCTCGCCGATCGAGATCCGGACGCCCTCCGGGAACGGCCGGACGATCACCCCGGCCTCGGCGCACGCGACGGCGAACTCCTGCGAGCGCTCGCCGAGCCCCAGCCAGACGAAGTTGGCCTGCGAGTCCGGGATCTCCCAGCCCTGGGCGCGCAGCCCGGCCACCACCCGGGTGCGCTCCTCGACCAGCGCGTCCACCCGTTCCAGCAGCGCCTGCTCGGCGCGCACCGAGGCGACGGCGGCGTTCTGGGCGAGCTGGCTGACGCCGAACGGGACGGCGGTCTTGCGCAGCGCGTTGGCCACCGGCTCGTGCGCGATCGCGAAGCCGACCCGCATGCCCGCGAGGCCGTACGCCTTGGAGAAGGTGCGCAGCACGCAGACGTTGGGGCGGTCCCGGTAGAGGTCGATGCCGTTGGGCACCTCGGGGTCGCGGATGAACTCGATGTACGCCTCGTCGACGACCACCAGGACGTCGGACGGGACGGCGTCCAGGAAGCGCTCCAGCTCGGCGCGGTGGATCACGTTGCCGGTGGGGTTGTTGGGGTTGCAGACGAACACCAGCCGGGTCTTCGGGGTGATCGCGGCGAGCATCGCGTCCAGGTCGTGGTCGCCGGCCTCGGTGATCGGCACCGGGACGGGGGTCGCGCCGGCGACCTGGGTGATGATCGGGTACGCCTCGAAGGAGCGCCAGGCGAAGACCACCTCGTCGCCGGGGCCCGCCGTGGCGAGGATCAGCGACTGGGCGACGCCGACCGAGCCGGTGCCGGTGGCGATGTGCTCGACGGGCACGCCGAAGCGCTCGGCCAGCACCTCGCTGAGCTCGCCGACGGCCATGTCGGGGTAGCGGTTGAGCGAGCCGGCCGCCGCGACCGCCGCCTCCAGCACGCCGGGCAGCGGGTCGTACGGGTTCTCGTTGGAGGACAGCTTGTACGCGTCGGCGCCGGCCGGCTTGCCGGGCTTGTAGGTGGGGATGCCGTCCAGGGTCGGCCGCAGCCGCGGGCCCTGCGCTGACGTACTCGTCACGGTCCTACTCCTTCTCGATGCTGTCCGCGCGCGTTCGGCACGCGTTCGGCGCGTGTTCGGCGCGTGTTCTCCGGTGCGGTCGCCCCCGCCACCTGTGGGATCGCCACCGTGCCCGGGATCTCGGAACGCGTCCGGGGCACCCCGGTCGGGTGCCTTGAACGATACCGACCGCGCTCACCCGTAGGGGTGAGATGCCCGGTCGGGTGACAGGCGCAGATCAGCCATTCTGCCGGGTTCCTTTGGCACATGTCAGAGGTAAGACGGCTGGTTTCGTGCGGGTATCGAAGGAGCGCACCCCGGCTCACTCTTGGAGAAACGTATCTCCGAGGGCTCCCGATGCGCCGGTCACAGACCCTTGTCAGGAGCCATACGATCGGTCCGCCATGACAGCAGCAGCCAACCAGAGCGGTCGGCGTCCCACCACCTCACGGCGTCTGGAACGGGCCGGCATCCGGGATGTGGCAGCAGCCGCCGGAGTGTCGATCACCACCGTCTCCGACGCGCTGAACGGAAAGGGCCGCCTGCCCGACGAGACCCGCAGCCGGGTGCGCGAGGTCGCCGAGCGCCTCGGCTACCGGCCCTCCGCGGCCGCCCGCACCCTGCGCACCGGACGGTCCGGCCTGATCGGGCTGACCGTCACGACCTACGGTGAAGAACCGTTCACCTTCACGGAGTTCGCGTACTTCGCCGAGATGGCCCGGGCCGCCACCAGCGCCGCCCTCGGCCGCGGCTACGCGCTGGTGGTGCTGCCCGCCTCCTCCCGCCACGACGTCTGGGGCAACATCGCCCTGGACGGCACCGTGGTGATCGACCCGCCCGACCAGGACCCCCTGGTCAGCGAGCTGTACCGGTCCGGCGTCCCGGTCGTCAGCGACGGCAAGCCCGGCAACTGCCCGGTCACCGCCTGGGTCGACAACGACCACGAGGCCGCCGTGCTCGGCATCCTCGACCACCTCTCCGAGGCCGGTGCCCGCCGCATCGGCCTGCTCACCGGCACCAGCACCGACACCTACACCCGGCTCTCCACCGAGGCCTACCTCGGCTGGTGCGCCAAGGTCGGCCAGGAGCCCGTCTACGAGGCCTACCCCGCGCACGACCCGGCCGCCGGCGCCGTCGCCGCCGACCGGCTGCTCGCCCGCCCCGACCGGCCCGACGCCGTCTACGGCCTGTTCGACCCCAACGGCACCGACCTGCTCGCCGCCGCCCGCCGCTACGGCCTGCGGGTCCCCGACGACCTGCTGCTGGTCTGCTGCAGCGAGAGCGACGTCTACGCCACCACCGAACCGCCGATCACCACGCTCTCCCTCAAGCCCCGCCGGATCGGCACCACCGTGGTCAACCTGCTCATCGACGCCATCGAGGGCGTCGACTCCGGGACGGGCGTCGACATCGCCCGGCTCTTCCCGCCGCGCTTCCGCACCGCCGGCACCGGCCCGCCACCGGGCACCCTGATGCCGACCGAGCTGATCGTCCGCGCGTCCTCCCAGCGCCGGAGCCCGCGCACCACCGTCAGCCCTCCCCGACTCCCGGGCGAGGTCTAGACCATACCGAGCCGGGACAAAACGGACCTTGCGGGACGGCCCGGCTGACGCTCCGGAGGATTGGATACCCACCAGGTGACGACGCCGGGAGAGTGGTCTTCCTATGATGGGCGAATGACACCCGAGGACCGCTTCCCCGGGCCTGAACACCCCGACTCAGGCCCCCGCCACCAGCCGGACCTCGACGTGCTGCCGTACGGCACCTACTACGAACCGGAGCCCGCCACCGGCTACCCCGGCACGCCGTACGAAGCGGAGACCTACAGCGGCTACGGCGGAGCCCGCTACCTGGAGCAGCACTGGCCCGCCGACGGGCAGGACCACACCGTGCACGCCCCGGAGAACGCCCCGCTCTTCTCCCACCAGGACCACCCCGGTTCCCACCAGGACCACCCCGGCTACGAGCCGACCCTGCCCGACCAGCAGTCCCCCGCCCACCAGGACCACGCCCACCAGGACCACGCCCACCAGGCCCCCGGCCGCGACGACCCGCCGACCATCGAACTCGGCCCGCCGCTGCCCGACCCCTCCGCGCCCAGCTACCCGTACCCCGCCCCCGGCCCCGGCGAGCCCCCCGGCCCGCTCTACGTCGTCGGCGACGTGCACGGCTACCTGGAGGAGCTGCGCGCCGAGCTGCGCCACCAGGGCCTGATCGACGCCGAAGGCCACTGGTCCGCCGGCCGCTCCCGGATCTGGTTCCTCGGCGACTTCACCGACCGCGGCCCCGACGGCATCGGCGTCATCGACCTCGTGATGCAGCTCGCCGCC
Source organism: Kitasatospora sp. NPDC088861 (assembly GCF_044750105.1). Taxonomy (NCBI): domain Bacteria; kingdom Bacillati; phylum Actinomycetota; class Actinomycetes; order Kitasatosporales; family Streptomycetaceae; genus Kitasatospora; species Kitasatospora sp. NPDC088861. Next base: position 697,951 of record NZ_JBIVJF010000001.1, on the reverse strand, counting down.
GAAGCCGCCGCCGCCGGCGGCTACTGCCGCGCCCTGATGGGCAATCACGAGCTGCTCTTCCTCGGCGCCGCCCGGTACGGCGACGAACCCGTCCAGTCCACCGCCGGCACCGCCTCCTTCCTCGCCGCCTGGCGGCTCAACGGCGGCCAGCAGCACGACCTGGACCGGCTGGAGGGCCACCACATCAGCTGGCTCTCCCGGCTGCCCGCCATCGCGCTGGAGGACGGCCACCTGCTGCTGCACTCCGACACCACCGCGTACCTGGAGTACGGCGAGTCCATCCCCGACGTCAACGACGCCGTCCACAGCCTGCTCGCCGACGAGGGCGTCGACGAGTGGTGGGACTGCTTCCGCCGCTTCACCAAGCGCTTCGCCTTCCGCGGCGACGCCGGCCCGACGGCCGTCCACGAACTCCTCGACACCTACGGCGGCACCCGCATCGTGCACGGGCACAGCCCCATCCCGTACCTCACCGGCGCGGTGCACGCCGACGACGGCCAGCCGCCGCACATCCCCGGCCCCTACGTCTACGCCGACGACCTCGCGGTGGCCATGGACGGCGGCGTCACCATGGAAGGGCGCCTGCTCGTCGCCCGACTCCCCGTCAGCTGAGGCCCGCGGACCGGGGCCGGTCGAACGGGCGTTCCCGGCGCCCGGGCCACCGCACGCGCGCGGGCCGGGGCGCGAAATTCCGGAAACCGACTGTCAGCACGGCCGCGCCCGCCCCTAACATGAGGCACACCACACCCGGCCGCCCGTCCGGCGGCCCGCCTCCGCGCCCGTTTCGGCGCCCCTGAGGGTCCCGCGGCCCCTGGGGCGGAGCGAACCGGGGTCCGCATGAACGGGGTCCCCATGACCAACCCCCCGCCGCTGCTCGCCGAGGACCGCCCGGAATACGAGCGCCTCCTCGCCGAAGCCCTGCGCGACCACACCGTCCTCACCGCCCTGCGCGCCCCCGGCGCGCTCACCACCGACCAGCTGCGCGTCCGCGCCCTGCGCGACGCCGACGCCATCGCCGCCGCGGCCGCCACCGAGTACACGCACTACACCCGGCTGCGCGAGACCCTGCGCACCACACCCCCGCCGCCCCCGGGCGCCGAACCCATCGCCCCCGGACTGCTCACCCAACTGCGCTCCGCCAACGGCGGCGCCGGGCTCTTCCCCGTCCTCACCGTGCTCACCCCGGTCCTCGCCTGGACCGCCGCCCTGGTCCTGCTGCTCATCGGCTACCTGCTGCGCGCCGCCAACCCCGACCTCACCCTCGCCCGCAGCCTCGTCACCGCCGGCTGGGTCGCCCTCGCCGCCGGAGTCGCCGCAATGGCCATCGGCATCATCGGACTCGTCCTCACCGCCATACGCGACGGCGGCGCCGCCGCCCCGGCCGGCACCGACCCGGAACTCGCCGCCGAACTCGCCGACGCCCGCCGCGAATGGCGCACCGCGCTGCGCGACCGCGGCCTGCTCCCCTACCTGCACACCCACCTGCCCGCCGTCCCCGCCGGCGCCCTCGAGTTCACCAGCCCGGGGTACACCTCACCCGACTTCTCCAGCCCGGGCCCCGTCCCCACCGCCGACTACACCTCACCCGACTTCACCAGCCCCGGCGCCGTCCCCACCCCGGCCCCCGACTTCACCGCCCCCGGCTACACCAGCCCCGCCTTCACCAGCCCCGACGACGTCACCTGACACCCGAACCCCGGCCAGTCCAGCAGGAGTTCGGCCGCCGGGGTGCGGTTGCCGGTCGCCGACGCCGCCGCCATGGCCGTGGAGGCCGTCTCCGGGTCGGTGCGGGGCGGCACGACCAGGAGGAGGAAGTGGTCCTGGAAGCCGCGGGTGACGCTGATCGTCGCGCTGCTGCTGGTGAGCCAGTTGATCCTGATCAGGAGGCCGTTCACCACGACGGAACGGGGCACGCCGTCCCAGGCCGAGGTGTCCAGGCCCACCCGGATGATGCGCCCCAGGTGGGCGCCGAGCGCGGTGACCAGGTCCGGCAGTTCGGCCAGCACCCGGTTCGAACGCGGCCACCAGGCACCGTCGAACACCCCGCCCCGCGCCATCGTCGGCTCCAGCACCAGACGTGGCAGCAACGGGACTCCGGGCACGGACCACGGCCCGGGAGTGGTGGGAACGGGGAGGGGGATCGGCAGCATCAGAAGCCGCCCGTCCGGTCCGCAAGGACCTGTCATGACCCAGGGCGACACCAGCGCCGGTACCGGTATACGGAATGTCCTCGGTTGTCTCCCAACGGTACTCCGCGGCACCCCCCGGCGGGCCTGCCGTCACAGGAGTAGGCTCGAAGACATCCAGGGCATTCCGCATCCCGGTACCCGTTCCGGCTTCGTTCTGGGTGAAGGGTCGTCCGGGCCGTTCCGGCCGGACACCCGGGGACGGGAAGCGGTGACCACCGTGACCACTCACACCCCGCAGGCGGCACGCACCGGCCACGGCCTCACGGTCGCCGACGCGATGGAGCCCTGCGAGTACCAGATAGCCGACGACAGCACCGTCGACCAGGCCAACGACATCCTGCGCGGCGCCCACGTCGAATACCTGCTCGTCCGCGGCCACGACGGCCGGTGCGAGGGGCTGGTCACCCGCACCGGGCTCCACACCTTCCTGGAGCACCCCCGGACCACCGAGCGGACCTCGATCAGCGCCACGGCGCACCAGCGCGGCCCGTTCGCCTGGCCGGGCCTGGGCCTGGCCCTGGCCGCGATCGCGATGCGGGTCAAGCGCATGGCGGTCTGGCCCGTCGTCGACGACGACGGCTACATCCTCGGCATCCTCACCGCCGACCGCGCCACCGTCCTCCTCGAACCCGCCCCCGCCCTCGCCTGACCCGCCCCGCCCCGCCCCGCCGGGACGCCAGGACGCCGCGCCACTACGAAGAGTTGCGTCGGTCAGGGATGGCTCGCGGCGAAGACCTCAACCTCGCACTTTGCCGCACCGCTGCGTTTGATCCTCGCGTCGCTCGTGACCAGCGGTGCGCCGAGGGCTTCCGCCAGGGCGACGTACTGGGCATCGTAGGAGCTGAGGTTGGCGTGCAGCTTCTTCACCCTGTCCCAGAACGGCAGCGTCTCCCGTTTGGCGATGGGAAGCATCCGGTAGGCGACGACCGCTCTTTCCACCTCCTTCTCGGTCAACTTGCCGCCACGCTGCATGCCGAGCAGGGCCGACTGGATCTCGTAGTCCAGGAGAGTGGGGGCGTAGACGTCCCCCGCCTCGGCCACACGGCTCCGGATGAGCTCTCCGTTCGAGCTGTGGGCCGTGAGGACCAGAACCAGAGCGGAGCAGTCGATGACGATCAACGCCCGGCTCGCCCCTCGTCAATGGCAGAAACGATGTCGGCGGCGCTGACGCGAGCGGTGGTCTCCCGGTTCAGCCGCTCCATCATCTCCGCCATCGTGGGCTTGGACGTTTCTCTTGCGATCAGGTCCTGCATGAATGCCTGGAGCGACTTGCCGGCCTGGGCCGCGCGGACCTTCAGGGTCTGGATCTGGTCGTCCGGGACATCTCGGATGGTGAGTGCCGTCATATCTGCACTCTAGCACCACTAGCTGCAAAATGCAGAACTCCATCCGGCCGGATCACGCCTCTTTCATGGGCTTGATCAGCAACGGCGAGTACGGCATACCGGCTCCTCACTGAGCGTGATTGAACAAGCGCTCAGCGTAGTACGCCGGATGTGCCCGCGTCCGAAGTCCGGACAAGTGTGTTGCCGTCCGCCTTCCGTGCGCGGACACGGTGCCGCCCCGGCAAGCGTCGAAGCTCACCGGGGCGGCAGCGAGGTGCAGCTGGACGTCAGTCGGCCAGCGGGAGATAGACCCGGTTGCCCTGGGCGGCGAACTCGGCGGACTTCTCCGCCATCCCGGCCAGCGCCTCGGCGTCGAACTCGGTCTCCACGGCACTGGAACCGTCACCGTGCTCAGCGCGGATCTTCTGGCTGATCTTCATCGAGCAGAGCTTCAACCCAGAACCAGCACATTCACGCTGGCCAACCACACTGGCGCACCGCCCGGACCGGACGAGACCGTCAGTACGGGAGCAGAACCGTGGTGTCGAGGGTGAAGCCGAACGGCTCGGGGATGTGGATGACCTCCCCGAAATCGGCGTCTTCCCTCATCCGATAGCGACCGGCCTCGGGCTCCCTGAAGAGCGTGACGGTCTTCTGCGCGGCGTCCACCAAGAGGTAGAGCGGGATCTGCATCAGCGGGTAGTCACGGAGCTTGCCGACCCAGTCGTTCTCCGGGTTCGACGGCGAGACGATCTCGACTGCGATGAGAGCCAGCTCGGCCGGAACCCTGTTCTCCGTGGTCGTCATGGCGTCTTCGGGGAGATACGTGAGGTCTGGGTTTCGCAGCTTCGACACCTGAGGAGAGGTCAGGTCCATGTTTCCCGTGGAGAGGTATCCAGCCGGAGCACGGGCCTCGAACTGTCGGCGGACAACGGAGAGGTTCCGCTCGTGGATGGCCGAGGGCGACGCCTGCATGATGACGATGTCACCAGAGAACTCGATCTTGAAGTTCGCCGGGGCGGACCTGCGGAACTCCTCGATCAGGGCGAGGTGCTCAGGGTTCATCTGTCCTCCTGGGGTATGGCCCAGCACCACGCTACCGGCTGATGAGGAGACGCTGCCCCAGGACAGCCTCTTCGGTGTCAAGGGACAGCGCCATCGTCAGACCTTCGTCAGTCGGCCAGCGGGAGGTAGACCTTGTTGCCCTGGGCCTTGAACTCCTCGGACATGGCCTTCATGCCCTCGACGGCTTCCTCGTCGTACTCGGGCGAGGCCGCACCGTTGCCGAACTTCTCATTGATGCTTTTGCTGATCTTCATCGAGCAGAACTTCGGGCCGCACATGGAGCAGAAGTGGGCCGTCTTGGCGGGTTCGGCGGGGAGGGTCTCGTCGTGGAAGGAGCGGGCGGTCTCCGGGTCGAGGGCCAGGTTGAACTGGTCCTCCCAGCGGAACTCGAAGCGGGCGTCGGAGAGGGCGTCGTCCCAGTCCTGGGCGCCGGGGTGGCCCTTGGCGAGGTCGGCGGCGTGGGCGGCGATCTTGTAGGTGATCACGCCGGTCTTGACGTCGTCGCGGTTGGGCAGGCCCAGGTGCTCCTTGGGCGTGACGTAGCAGAGCATCGCGGTGCCCCACCAGGCGATCATCGCGGCGCCGATGCCCGAGGTGATGTGGTCGTAGCCGGGGGCGACGTCGGTGGTGAGCGGGCCGAGGGTGTAGAACGGCGCCTCGTCACAGATCTCCTTCTGGAGATCCATGTTCTCCTTGATCTTGTGCATCGGGACGTGGCCCGGGCCCTCGATCATCACCTGGACGTCGCGCTCGCGGGCGATCCGGCCGAGTTCGCCGAGGGTCTGCAGTTCGGCGAACTGCGCCTCGTCGTTGGCGTCCGCGATGGAGCCGGGGCGCAGGCCGTCGCCGAGCGAGAAGGTGACGTCGTAGCGCGCGAGGATGTCGCAGAGCTCCTCGAAGTTGGTGTAGAGGAAGTTCTCCTGGTGGTGCGCCAGGCACCAGGCGGCCATGATCGAGCCGCCGCGCGAGACGATGCCGGTCTTGCGGCGGGCGGTCAGCGGGACGTACCGGAGCAGGACGCCGGCGTGGACGGTCATGTAGTCGACGCCCTGCTCGCACTGCTCGACGACGGTGTCCCGGTACACCTCCCAGCTCAGGTCCTCGGCCTTGCCGTCGACCTTCTCCAGGGCCTGGTAGAGCGGCACGGTGCCGATCGGCACGGGGGAGTTGCGCAGGATCCACTCGCGGGTGGTGTGGATGTTGCGGCCGGTGGAGAGGTCCATGACGGTGTCGGCGCCCCAACGGGTGGCCCAGGTCATCTTCTCCACCTCCTCCTCGATCGAGGAGGTGACGGCGGAGTTGCCGATGTTGGCGTTGATCTTCACCAGGAAGTTGGTGCCGATGATCGCCGGCTCCACCTCGGGGTGGTTCACGTTGACCGGGATGACGGCCCGGCCGCGGGCCACCTCGGCCCGCACGTACTCGGGGGCGAGGCCCTCGCGCAGCGCCACGAACTCCATCTCGGGGGTGACCACGCCCCGCTTGGCGTAGGCGAGTTGGGTGACGGCGGCACCGCCGCGGCCGCGCAGCGGGCGACGCGGGCGGCCCGGGAAGACGGCGTCCAGGTTGCGCAGGTTTCCGCCGCGCGGCGAGGTGTGCTTGATCCCGTCGTCCTCGGGGCGCGCCTCGCGGCCGTCGTACTCCTCGACGTCGCCGCGCTGGCGGATCCAGGCGTCGCGCAGGGCGGGCAGGCCGCGCCGCACGTCGGGTTCGTAGGCCTGGTCGGTGTACGGGCCGGAGGTGTCGTACAGCGGGACGGTCCTGCCGTTGGTGAGCTGCACCTCGCGGTACGGGACCCGCAGGTCGGGCCGGGACCCTTCGCGGTAGGCCTTGCGCCAGGCCGGGGTGGGGTAGCCGGTGCCGGCGCTGGTGACGGTGGCGGTGACGGTGGCCGTGGCGGTGGCGGTGGCGGTGGCGGTGGCGGCCTCGGTGCTGCCGGCCTCGGTGCCGCTGTTCCCGGTGCTGCGGGCAGGCTGCGGCTGTGCTTCGAACGTGGTCATCTGACCTCATACTCCCTACGCCGGCATTACCCGGTCAGGTTCCTGCGGTCGACGCAGCCGTCGGTCCGTCCGTCGACGTCCCGGTCAGCGCCCTCTCAGCCCGGTGCTCCGAGCTCCCGCGTCGGCAGGCGGTGTTGCCTGCACATGACGCCCAACACCGTAGCGAGCCGATCGCCGCAGGTCCAGCACGCCTCCGGCCGGCCGGACCCCGCGCCAGGAACGCCGAAGGCCCGGCCCCCTGGACGGGGGCCGGGCCTCGGGCGGTTGCTCAGCCCTTGGCGGCCTTCTTCACCAGGACCACCACGGCGGCGGCGATGCCGGCGACGACCAGCACCTTGATCATGATGCTCAGCAGGGCGCCGACGACACCGAAGACGAATCCCACGATGTTCCAGAGCAGCACCAGGACCAGCACCGGGATGACGATGTTCCGCACCCAGGAGGGCAGCGACTTCCAGAGCTCAGCCATGACCGTTCCTTCTCTCCCCGTGGGGTCGGCTGCCGTCCGGTGCCGCATCCCGCTTGCTTTCGGTACTTCGATCGTACGGGGACACGAGTGCCGGAACGAGGCCCGTCGGCCCGGAGAGAACCCCTAGATCACCCCGACCCGGGGCCCCGGGGAGACCCGGGTGCGGACCTCGGGGACGACCCCCGGCAAGGGCCCCGCACCCCCTGCGACCAGCGGTCAGACCGGCCAGCGCTCGCCGCGCCAGGCGGCGTCCCAGAACATCCACTCGTAGCGCGAGGTGGTCGTGAAGTGCTCGACGACCCGGCGCCGTTCGGCCGGGGAGATCTCCTCGCCGAGGCGGTCGGTGAGCGCCAGCACCCGGCGGACGACGGACTGGAACGCCTCGTCGCCGTAGGTGGCGATCCACTTGGCGTACAGCGGGTCGGGGGAGCCCTGGGCGAGCAGCGCCTCGCCGACCCGGGCGTAGATCCAGTAGCAGGGCAGCACCGCGCCGACGGCCTCGGCGAAGGAGCCGCCGTAGACGGTGGCCAGCAGGTAGCTGGTGTAGGCCCGGGTGGTGGGCAGCACCGGTTCGGCGGCGGCCTGCTCGGCGCTGCCGCCGAAGGCGGTCAGGAACTCGGCGTGCATGCCCTGTTCCGCGGCCAGCGCGCCGACCGCGTCGTCGGCGAAGGCCCGCACGTCCTCCTCGCCGGGCGCCTTGGCGGCGCAGACGGCGAGCGCGCGGGCGTAGTCGCGCAGGTAGTGCGAGTCCTGGACGACGAAGTGGCGGAAGGCCGCACGCGGCAGGGTGCCGTCGGTGAGGCCACCGATGAAGGGGTGGGCGAGGATCTCGGCGTACACCGGCTCGATGGCCGCCCAGAGTTCTTCCGTCAGGCTCTTGCTCATGCCCAGGACCCTAGACGGTCGGTCCGCGGGCGGTCAGCCCTCGGGCGGGGAGAACACCACCAGGACCCGCAGCTCCTCGGTGACGTGGTGGAAGCGGTGCGGGGTGCCGGCCGGGACGTAGACGACGGTGCCGCGCCCGACCGTGGCGGTCTCGGCGCCGACGGTCAGTTCGGCGCGACCGCTGATCACCTGGTAGATCTCGTCCTGGTCGTGCGCGGTCTGCGGGTCGGTGTCGCCGGGGGAGAGCGCGTAGAGCCCGGCGGACATCCGCGGTTCGCACAGGAAGCGCAGGTACGCGCCGTCGTTCGCCGCGCGTTCGACGTCCAGTTCGTCCAACCGGAACAGCTTCACCGCTACTCCCCTCCTTCGTCCATCCACCGTGCGGGCCACGGGCATTCAACACCACGGGCACCGGACCGGGGGCGCCAGGATGTCCGGCGGGAGCGCCAACATGTCCGAGGAGAGCTTCCCCCGGGACGGCGGGGCCTGCCAGGCTTGGGCGTCATGAAGGGTTTCCTCATCAAGACAGTGATCAACGCGGTGGCCATCTGGGTCGCCGCCTGGATCGTCAACGGTATCCAACTCGCGAGCGGCAAGGCCGACCTGGGCCACAAGGCCCTGACGGTGGTCGCCGTCGCCCTGGTCTTCGGCCTGGTCAACTTCCTGATCAAGCCGCTGGTCAAGCTGTTCTCGTTCCCGCTGTTCATCCTCACCCTGGGGCTGATCACCTTCGTGATCAACGCCCTGATGCTGTGGCTGACCTCCTGGGCCGCGGGGAAGCTGCACCTGGACTTCAACGTCACGGGCTTCGTGCCGGCGCTGCTCGGCTCGCTGATCATCAGCCTGGTCTCGTGGGGGCTGCACCTGGCCCTGGACGACGACTGACCTCGGCCGTGGCCGGGCACCGACTGGCCGAACCCGACCCGGCCGGTCACGAGGCGGCCGGACACCATCAGGCCGAACACCGTCAGGCCGAACACGAGAGGGGCCCGCGCCCGGGTGGTTCACCCGGCGCGGGCCCCTTCGTCGGTGGCAGCGGCGCGGCCACCGCTCACCCCGCGTTCTCACATCCCCGGAGGATGTCCGCGAGCTCGGCGTCGAGTTCCTGCCCGGTGATCTCCTGGCCCATCGGCACCAGCCGGTCGGTGCGTGCCAGGAAGGCGACCAGCGGCGGCGCCGAGGCCCGCAGCAGGGCGTCCCCCTCGGGGGAGTGCAGCACGATGCAGACCTCGGTGAGCTCCTCGCCGACCGGGTGGATGTGCACGTCGCCCTCGCCGGAGGGCCGGCTGATGCCGTCGAGCAGCAGCTCGCGCGCGAACACCCAGGTGACGGGTTCGTCGCCGGGCAGGTGGAAGGTGAACCGGACGGCGTACGGGTCGTCGGGCTCGTACTCCAGGTCCACCACGATGCGGAAGGAGAGCTCGTGCGAGACCACGAGGTTCATCACCAGGTGTCCCTGGACTGTGCTGTGCTGCATGGCGCCAGTACCTCTCGTGGGGCCGGCCGGGTGGGCCGTGGGGTGGGGGGGGTAGGGGCAGGGCTGGGGGGCGGGGGCAGGGCTGGGGGCTTCGGGCGCGGGGCCGGGGTCGTCAATTGCTGCGTGCGGGGCGTTTTCTGACGGTTTTGTGCAACCAATCCCCGTTAGGTCACCATCGTCCATGTTTGGGGACGTAGTGGACAAGGTGTGCTTTTTCAAATGGTGAACGAACGGGATCCGTGACGGCGCGAGGAGCGTCAGAGGACGAACGACGGGCCCATCGCGCCCACGCTGCGCCGCAGTTGGCCGGCGACGACGGTCAGCCGGTCGGCCTGTTCGACGGGCAGCGAGAGGGCCATGGTGGCGACCATCGGCCCGACGGTGATGGGGACGGCCGCGCAGACGGTGCCGAGCGCGTACTCCTGACGTTCCAGGACGGGCATGGTCGGTCGCAGGGAGGCGAGCCGGCGCAGGACGGCAGCCTCGCCGGTGACGGTGGAGGGGGTGAGCCCGACCGGCGGGTGGCGGGCGAGGTGGTCACGGCGCTCCTCCTCGGACAGTTGGCCGAGCAGGCACTGGCCGATGGCGTGCGCGTGGCCGGTGGCGCGGAGGTCGGCCCAGGGCTGGACGGCGGGGCGGCCGGGGTCGTCGGCGACGTCCACCACGTGGATCTCGCCGTCCCGGTAGAGCGCGAAGTAGACGGGGGCCCCGAGTTCGTCCCGTAACCGCTGCATCCGCGTGCGCAGGTCGTGCCGGTCGGACTGCCGGTCGTCGGCCCGGCCTATGCCGTTGACCGACTCCCCGTAGAAGAACCGGCCGTCGGAGCGCCGGAGGTAGCCCTCGTGGGTGAGGGTGCGCAGCAGGTGGTAGGCGGTGCCGAGCGGCAGTCCGGCGGCGCGGGCCAGTTGTTTGGCGGTGGCGCCCTGCCGGAATCCCCCGACGGCCTCCAGCAGCCGCAGCGCCCGCTGGACGGAGCCGATCAGGGTGGGGCCGCGACCCTTGCCCGGCGAGGTGGACGGCGAGGTGGACGGCGGCGGGCTGCCGGGCGGCGAGGTGGGCGTCGGCGACCTGGTGACGCGCCCGGTGCGGACCGTCCTGGACGGCTCTGCGATCTGATCCATGGCCACGTCCATCCCCCAGCCCGAGTCAATGCACAGAAAGGGCATCCGGAGCGAAGCCCTCCGATCTGCCCGATAGTGGCTCATTGCAGCACAGGGATGACCTCCCTGCAATCACTCTTACACCGATCACTCGGCAAAATCCTTCGATTCGAAGGTGAGAATCAGAATCGACCAATATTTGGAAGATCAGTTCAAGATTCACCTTCGCTATCCAAGATCTATCCGCAGTTACTCCCCGCCCCCGAACGGACGCACCGGTTCGGGCGGGTTTCGGCCGGACCGTCCCGCGGGAGACTCCCGCACAACGCTCCAGCCCCGGAGGTCGCCATGGGCCCCGACAACCGAACCCCGCCGCCCCGCCCGGTGGTGAAGCGCACCGCGCGGGCGATCCTGCTGGAGCTCGACCCGGACGACCCGTACGGCCCGGCCTCGATCGTGCTGATCCGGCGGGTCCGGCCCGGCGCGCCCCAGCCGTACTGGATCACTCCCGGCGGCGGGGTCGAGCGCGGCGACCGCACCGTGGTCGAGGCGCTGCACCGCGAGGTGGACGAGGAACTCGGCGGCAAGATCGTCGACGTGGTGCCCGCCTTCGTCGACACCATCAGCCACACGCACCATGACGACGGCACCCTGCTCCACCCGCACGGGGTCAAGGTGCAGCACTTCTTCGCCTGCCGACTCGCCTCGATGGACCTCAGCCGGCGGCACGGCCCCGAGGTGGACGAGCCCAACGGCGAGTACCAGGTGGTCCGGCTGCCGTTCACCCGCGAGGGGGTGACCTCCGTCAACGTCGTCCCGCCCCGGCTGCGGGCGTACCTGGCGGCCAACATCGAGGGCGTCCGCGCGCTGCTCGCCCCGGACCTCGGCTGACCGGCTGAGCCGCCGACCCGCTGACCAGCTGACCCGCCGACCCGCTGGCCACTCCCGATCCCGGCTGATTCTCCCGCCGGGGCCACCCGATCACCCCGCCGCCCGATCACCCCGCCGCGAGGTCGCCCACCAGGTCGTGCCGGATCCGCTCGGCCGCCACGCCCGAGCGCAGCAGCACCCCGACGCCCCGGCGGACCATCGCGGGCGGCCCGCTGAGGAACGCCTCCCGCCCGGCCCACGGCCCGAACCGGCCCACCACCTCGGGGAGTTCGCCGGTCAGCGCACCCTCGGCCGACCCGGTGCCGGAGAGCACCGGCCGCACCGTGAGCCACGGCAGCCGCCGGGCCAACTCGTCCAGCCCGTCCAGCTCGTACAGGTCGGCGGCGCGGCGGGCCCCGTAGAACACGTCGACGGCGCCGACCGGCGTGCCGCGCTCGGCCACCTCCTCGACCAGCGCGCGGATCGGCGCGATGCCGGTACCGCCGCCGAGGCAGAGCAGGTCCGCGCCGGCGACGTGGTCGGCGGTCATCGTGCCGGCCGCCGGGCCCAGCCGCAGGACGTCCCCGGGCGCGGCCCGGTGGACGAGCGCGTTGCTCACCCAGCCCGCCTGGACGGCCTTCACGTGGAAGGTCAGCAGCCCGTCCGGCCGGGGGGCCGAGGCGAACGAGAAGTGCCGCCAGACCCGCGGCCACCAGGGCGTCTCCAGACTGGTGTACTGCCCGGCCCGGTACGGGTACGCCTGGTCCGGCCGGACGGTGATCACCGCGACGTCCCGGGTGCGGCGCTCGTGCCGGACCACCTCGCCCTGCCACCAGGGCGGCGAGGTGCGGGCGGCGTCCTCGGCGGCCTCGATCATGATCGAGGAGACCAGCCGGTAGACCCTGCGCCAGGCCAGCTCGGTCTCGGCGTCCCACCGGCTGCCCGCGTACCTGGCCAGCGCCTGTACCAGGCACTCGCCGACCGGGCCGTAGTGGCCGGTCAGCGTGCCGTACCGGCGGTGGCCGCGACCGAGCGCGCCGAGGTGGACGCGCAGGCCGGCCGGGTCGTCGGCGGCGCGGGCGGCGGCCAGCAGCGCGCGGAACAGGCGGTCCCGCTGGACGTCCATGGCGGCCGGGAAGAGCGCCCGGACCTCGGGGTGGTGCAGGAAGATCAGCGCGTAGAAGTGCGCGGTGGCGCGGTCGGCGACCGGCTCGACGACCGCCAGGCTGGCCCGGATCAGCTCGACGTCCCGTACGGTGAGCGGCTGTTCGACGGGGGAGGCGCTGCGGTCGGGGGCGCTGCGGTCGGGGGCGGGCAGCGGGACGGGCAGCCGGGCCGACAGTTGGGCCGGACGGCCCTCGGCGGGCTCCTGCACGGCCCAAGCCCTGGTCCAACTGTCCCCGGGGCCCGCCCAGTTGAGGCCGGGAGCATCGGTGAACAGCGGCCGGAACGCGGGGGCGGCAGACGGCACGGCGGGCGACTCGGCCGGCGGCTCCGGGTAGTTGGGCGCGGGGACGGCCGGCGGCCCCACCGGCGGAGCGGGCACCGCCGGGAGGACGGCTGTCGGCGCCTCGGCCGGGATCTGCGGCGGGAGGTCCGGCGGGTCCAGCGGCATCGGCGGCCGTTCGGGCCCCGCCCCGGCCGCCCTCGCGGCTGTCACCCCGGCCGCCATCCCGGCCGCCGTCACCTCGGCCGTCACGTGCGCCATCGTGTCCGCCGCCGCGTCCGCCGGGAGCTCCGGCAGGCCCGGGACGGAGGCGGCACCCGCCGAGCCGTGCCCGGTGCGGACCAGAAGTGTTCTGCGGGACTTCACCGCAACGTTTCGAGTACCCAAGAGAATCGTTTCGCCTCCGGCCGCCCTGCGCCACCACCTGGCTTGTCTCTGCTGACGCCTAGGCAGCGTGGCACGCCCGAACTGCTCATCCGACAAATCACGCGAAGCCCGGACACCCGGGCCCGGGACGCGCTACTCTCCCTCGATTCGCGCCCCGTCGCCCTGGGTGCGGAGCACGCCACCCAGGGCGACCGAGTCGTGCTCAGAGCTGCCGCAGCAGCGTCCCCGGCCGCTCCACGCAGTCCGCGACGAACCGCAGGAAACCGCCCGCCGTCCCGCCGTCGCAGACCCGGTGGTCGAAGGTGAACGACAGCTGCACGACCTCGCGCACCGCCAACTCCCCCTCGTGCACCCAGGGTTTGGCGACGATCCGGCCGACCCCGAGCATCGCCGCCTCGGGGTGGTTCAGGATCGGGGTGGAGCCGTCCACGCCGAACACCCCGTAGTTGTTCAACGTGAAGGTGCCACCGGTCAGTTCGGCCGGGGTGAGCGAGCCGTCGCGCGCCGCCTCGGTCAACCGGCCCAACTCCTCGCCGAGTTGCTCGGTGGTGCGGGCGTGGGCGTCCCGCACCACCGGGACGACCAGACCTCGCTCGCCCTGCGCGGCGAAGCCCAGGTGCACCGCCGAGTGTCGGATGATGCCCGAACCGTCCTCCGTCATACTGGAGTTGAGCTCCGGGAAACGGGCCAGCGCGACCGTGCAGATCCGGGCGAGCAGCGCCAGCACGCTCACCTTCGGGCCCGGGGTAGCATTCAACTGCCGCCGCATCACCATCAGTTCGGTGGCATCGGTGTCCACCCAGCAGGTCACTGCGGGGATCTCCCGGTGGCTGCGGCTGAGCTTCTCGGCCACCGCCTTGCGCAGCCCGCGCAGCGGGACGACGCCCTCCCGCGCCACCGGCGCCGGAGCCGTCGGTGCCGCCGCCTTCGCCGCGACCGCCCGTTCGACGTCCGCGCGCATGATCAGCCCGTCCGGGCCGCTGCCGGAGAGCGCGGCCAGATCGACCCCCTGTTCCCGGGCCAGCCGCCGCACCAGCGGCGAGATCACCGGCACCACGCCCGGAACGGTCCGCACCACCAGCGCGGGAGCCGGAACAACAACCGGAACAGCAGCAGGAACAGGAGCCGGATCAACAGCAGCAACAACAGCAGGAACAGCAGCCGCACCCCCCACCCGGCGCCGCCGCCCGCCCTTCCCCGGCTCGGCGACCCCGTACCCGACCAGCGGCCGCTCCACCTCCGCCGCCGCCTCGACCAGCATCCCGGCCGCCGCCTCGGCCAGCAGCGAAGCCCCTTCCGCCGGAGCCACCGCGACCGTCACCAGCGGCGCGCCCACGGCGATCTCCTCGCCCTCCTCGCCGTACCGGGCGGTGACCACCCCGCCGTACGGGCAGGGCACCTCCACCACGGCCTTGGCGGTCTCCACCTCCACCACCGGCTGGTCGACCGCGATCACCTCGCCGACCTCGACCAGCCACCGCACCACCTCGGCCCCGGTGAGTCCCTCACCGAGGTCGGGCAGCCGGAACTCGCGCACGACGGGCATCATCCTCGGTCCTCCCACTGCAACCGGGCGACCGCGTCCAGGATCCGGTCCACCCCGGGCAGGTGGTGGTGCTCCAGCATCGGCGGCGGGTACGGGATGTCGAAGCCGGTCACCCGCAGCACGGGCGCGGCCAGGTGGTGGAAGCAGCGCTCGGTGACCCGGGCCGCGATCTCCGCGCCGGTGCCGCCGAAGCCGCTCGCCTCGTGCACCACCACGGCCCGGCCGAGCGAGCGCACCACCCGGCAGACCGTCTCGTCGTCGAACGGAACCAGGGTGCGCAGGTCCAGCACCGCGAGGTCCCAGCCCTCGGCCTTCGCCGTCTCGGCCGCCTCCAGGCAGACCGGCAGCGAGGGCCCGTAGGTGATCAGCACGGCGGAGGTGCCGGGCCGCCGCAGCACGGCCCGGCCGATCGGCTCGACCGGCGCGGCCGGGTCGAACCCGTCCTTGCCCCAGTAGAGCCGCTTGGGCTCCAGGAAGACCACCGGGTCGTCGGAGGCGATCGAGGCCCGCAGCAGCCCGTACGCGTCGGCGACCGTCGCCGGGGTGACCACGTGCAGGCCGGGGGTGGCCGCGTAGTACGCCTCGGAGGCGTCGCTGTGGTGCTCGACCCCGCCGATGCCACCGCCGTACGGGATGCGGACGGTGATCGGCAGCGGGAGCCGGCCGGCCGTGCGGTTGCGCATCTTGGCGACGTGCGAGAACAGCTGCTCCAGCGCCGGGTAGGCGAAGGCGTCGAACTGCATCTCGACGACCGGGCGCAGCCCGTACATCGCCATGCCGATCGCGGTGCCGAGGATGCCGGCCTCGGCCAGCGGGGTGTCCAGGCAGCGGTCGGGGCCGAACTCGGCGGTCAGCCCGTCGGTGATCCGGAAGACGCCGCCGAGCGCGCCGACGTCCTCGCCGAGCACGTGCACCGCGGGGTCCTCGCGCAGGGCGTCGCGCAGCGCCGCGTTGAGCGCCTGCGCCATGCTCGCCGTACGGGTCGGTGTGGCCGTCTGGTTCATCAGTGCTGCACCTCGGCCTCGGCGGCCAGCTCGGCGGACAACTGGGCGGCCTGTTCCCGCAGTTGCGGGGTCGGCTCGGCGAAGACATGGGTGAACAGGGCCATCGGGTCCAGCTCGGGGTCGGCGTGGAACTCGGCCCGCATCCGGGCCGCCAGCGCCTCCGCCTCGTCGGCCGCCGACTGCACCAGCGCGTCGTCCAGGACGCCGAGTTCGCGCAGCGAGCGGTCCATCAGCAGGATCGGGTCGTACTCCCGCCAGGCGGCCACCTCCGGGTCGGTGCGGTAACGGGTGGCGTCGTCGGCGTTGGTGTGCGCCTCGACCCGGTAGGTGAGCGCCTCGACCAGGGTCGGGCCGCCGCCGGTCCTGGCCCGCTCGACCGCCTCGGTCAGGACGCCGTGCACGGCGGGCGCGTCGTTGCCGTCCACCAGCCGGCCCGGCATGCCGTAGCCGACGGCCTTGTGGGCGAGGGTGGGCGCGGCGGACTGCGCGCTGAGCGGGACGGATATCGCGTAGCCGTTGTTCTGCACCAGGAAGACCACCGGCGCCTGGAGCACCGCGGCGAAGTTCAGCGCCTCGTGGAAGTCGCCCTCGCTGGTGCCGCCGTCGCCGAGCATGGCCAGCGCGACCACCGGCTCGCCGGCCAGCCGGGCGGCGTGCGCCAGCCCGACGGCGTGCGGGGCCTGGGTGGCGAGTGGGGTGCAGAGCGGGGCGGTGCGGGTGGCGCGCGGGTCGTAGCCGGTGTGGGCGGTGCCGCGCAGCAGGGTCAGCGCCTCCAGCGGGTCGACGCCCCGGGAGACCACCGCGAGGGTGTCGCGGTAGCTGGGGAACAGCCAGTCGGCCTCGCCGAGCACCAGCGCGGCGGCGACCTGGCAGGCCTCCTGGCCGGTGGACGCCGGGTAGACGGCCAGCCGGCCCTGCTTGGTCAGGGTGGTGGCCTGCTGGTTGAAGCGGCGGCCGACCACCAGGCGGCGGTACAGCTCGCGCAGCAGTGCGGGGTCGTACTTCTCCAGCGCGGGGGTGCCGAGCACCCGGACCGGTGAGGCGTCCGGGAGCAGGGGGGCCGGGTCGGTCCGCGGGGCGGTGGCCCCGGGGGTCCAGCCGGGCACCGCCGTGTGGTGTCTGTGGTCGAGAACGGTCATCTCGGGGCACCTCCTGGGGTGGCGGGGGCTCCCTACCGATTGTTCGGTCGTCTGTTCATCTTGACCAGAAGCGTGACAAGGTGGTGGACATTCGGCCTGAGCGGCGGTCGACTGGTGGCAGTGCGTCCAATCGGCGAGGGTGGGGGGTCATGTCGGCTGAACAGATGTCCAGACTCGACCGGGTCGACCGTTCGATCCTGCGGCTGCTGCAGCAGGACGGCCGCGCCTCGATCCGCTCGGTGGCCGAGCGGGTGCACGTGTCCCGGGCGAACGCCTACGCCCGGATATCCAGGATGGTCGAGGACGGCATCATTCGCGGCTTCACCGCCCGCGTCGACCACGAACGGGCAGGTCAGGGCGCGTCCGCGTACATCACCCTGAAGATCGTCCAGAACTCCTGGCGCACGGTCCGGGAGCAGCTGCTGGAGCTCCCCGGGGTCGCCCACATCGCCCTGGTCGGCGGAGACTTCGACGTCCTGCTGCTGGTGCACACCGCGGACAACCACGCGCTGCGGGAGCTGGTGCTGGGCAGCATCCAGTCCATCCCCCAGGTGCTCGGCACCCGGACCATGCTGATCTTCGAGGAGACCGACCAGGTCCCCCCGGACTGACCAGGTCCCCCGGACCGACCGGCAGGCCCCGGCCACCGGCCGGCGGCGGCTACCGCGCGCGCAGCCCGTCGAAGGCCAGGTGGACGACCGCGTCCGCGAGGCCGTCGGTGCCCTTGAGGCCCGGCCGGTACCACTCCACGATCGAGTTGATCATCCCGAACAGCAGCCGGGTGGCCAGCCGCGGCTCGACGTCCGCGCGCAGCGCACCGTCCGTGACCGCCGCCCGCAGCAGCTCGGCGACCTGGTGGTCGAACTCCCGGCGCCGCTCCAGCGCCCACTGCTCGGTGACCGTGTTCCCGCGCACCCGCAGCAGCAGCGTCACGTACGGCAGTTCCGCGAGCAGCACCTCGGCGGTGCGGCGCACCACGTGCTCCAGCCGCTCCACCGCCGGGCCCCGCACCGCCGCCGGCTCGGCCAGGATCGCGAACAGCCCGTCCAGCGCCCGCCCGACGGCCAGCCGCAGCAGCTCCTCCTTGCCCCGGACGTGGTGGTAGATGGACGACTTGGAGATCCCGGCCGCCCGGGACAGGTCCTCCATCGAGGTGCCGTCGTAGCCGCGCTCGTTGAACACGTCGACGGTCACCGCGAGCAGTGACTCCACGGTGTAGGCGGTACGCGTGCTGTGATCGGCCATCCTCCGAGTATCCCCGGCCGCCCCGCGCCGTACGCGGTCGGGTCCGGTCGGGTCCGGTCGGGTCCGCGGCAGCGCACTGGTCCACACCAGGCCCCGATGCGCAGGCCCTAGACTCGGCGGACGATCGTCCACGTCCAGCAGGGTGGGGTCCAGTCCGAATGAACGCAATACCGGCCGTCGCCTCCGACGTGCCCGAGCAGCGCAGCGATGATCCGGAGGGCGTGCCCGGCGGCGGCTGGCGGGAAGGCGCCCGCGCCCTGGTGGTCCGGTTCGGGCCGGCGGTGTGGTGCTACGCGGTGCTGAAACTGATCGGCTTCACCGTCTTCATGAAGCTGCTCTCCTTCTCCGGGGACTACCTCAAGAAGCCGGCCCGGTTCGGCGGCGGCGCCAACCCCTGGGACGTGCTGGCCACCTGGGACGGCTGGTGGTACCAGCAGGTGGCCCAGTTCGGCTACCACCCGGCGCTGGTCACGATCCCCAACGGCCCGGTCGGCTTCTCCGTCGAGCAGAACTCCGCCGCGTTCTTCCCGCTCTACCCGGGCCTGATGCGGATGACCTCGGACGTCACCGGCCTCGGCCTGTACGGCGCCGGGATGCTGGTGTCGGTGGTGGCCTCGCTGTTCGCCGCCGCCGGGATCTACGCCGTGGTGGACCGGATGGCCGGCCCCAGGGCGGGCGTGATCGCGGCCGGGATCTGGGCGATCGCCCCGGGCTCGGGCGCCGAGTGGGCGGTCTACTCGGACTCCACCTTCGTCGCACTGGCCGCCTGGGCCTGCTACTGCGTGATGACCAAGCAGTGGGTCGCCGCCGGGGTGATCACCCTGGTCACCGGGCTCAACCGGCCGACCGCCGCGGCGCTGATAGGCGCGGTCGGCCTGGCCGCGCTGGTGGAGCTGTACCGGCGCGAGAGCGGCGTCCTGCGCCCGCTGACCGCGATGCTGCTGGCCCCGGTCGGCCTGCTCGGCTACGTGGCCTGGGTGGGCTGGCGGATGGGCGAGTGGGGCGGCTACTTCCGGCTCCAGCACGACGCCTGGCTGCACTACTTCGACTGGGGCCAGGGCACCTGGCACGCGATCCGCGGCGTGCTGCTCGGCCGCAACGACTACCCGTTCGCGTTCCCGGTGCCGGACCTCTTCGCCACCCTGATCGTGCTCACCCTGCCGGTGCTGATCGTGCTGCTGATCCGGCTGCGCCCGCCGCTGGTGCTGACCGCCTACACGCTGGCCACGATCGTCTCGGTGCTGGGGAGCCTCGGCATCTTCGGCAACGTCTCGCGCTACCTGCTGCCGGCGTTCCCGCTGCTGATCGCGCTCGCGGTGGCGATGCGCAAGCTCAGTTGGCCGGTGCTGGCCGCGGTGCTGGGTTTCGGCGCGGTCGCCTCCGGCTGGTACGCGGGGTACGTCATCTTCGAGCTGGGCGTGCCGTAGGCCCTGCCCCGCACCGGCCCGCGGGGGCGCGTCCGCCACGGACGCGTCCCCGCGCGCTTTCCGGCCACCGCCCCGCGCGTCTTCCCGGATTCCGTCCCCTGCACCCTCTTGAGCCGACCGATCGTTCGGTTACCCTGTGACGTGTCCCGTCCTCCCTCCTGAGGAGCGCACAGATGTCCGCAGCGGTCACCCACCCCCTCGTCGGCGAGCTGGTCGAGCGCCACCAGGCCACCCTGGACGCCGCCCTCGACGCCGCCGCCAAGCGCGACTACTGGTCGCCCTACCCCGAGTTCCCGAAGGCGTACGGCGAGAGCGGCCCGGCGGACGGCAAGGCCGCCTTCGACGCCCTGCTCGGCCAGCCGTTCACCCTCGACGGCCACCCCGCCGACGGCGACCTGGTCGGCGGCGAGGCCTCCCCGTACGGCATCGAGCTGGGCATCGGCTACCCGCACGCCGAGCCGGACGCGCTGATCGCCGCGCTGAGCGCCGCCCGGCCCGGCTGGGCCGCCGCCACCCCGCTGGAGCGCGCCGCCGTCTGCCTGGAGATCCTGCACCGGATCAACGCCCGCTCCCACGAGTTCGGCCAGGCCGTCATGCACACCACCGGCCAGGCCTACGGCATGGCCTTCCAGGCCGGCGGCCCGCACGCCCAGGACCGCGGCCTGGAGGCGGTCACCTACGCCTACGCCGAGCAGACCCGGCTGCCCCGCCGGGCCGGCTGGACCAAGCCCCAGGGCAAGCGCGAACCGCTGGTGATGACCAAGGAGTTCACCGTCGTCCCGCGCGGCCTCGCGCTGCTGGTCGGCTGCAACACCTTCCCCACCTGGAACGGCTACCCCGGCCTGTTCGCCTCGCTGGCCACCGGCAACCCGGTGCTGGTCAAGCCGCACCCGCGCGCCGTGCTGCCGCTCGCGCTGACCGTCCGGACCGCCCGCGAGGTGCTCGCCGAGGCCGGCTACGACCCCAACCTGGTCTGCCTGGCCGTCGAGCACGAGGGCGGCACCGTCGCCCAGACCCTCGCCGTCCGCCCCGAGATCCGGCTGATCGACTACACCGGCTCCACCGCCTTCGGCGACTGGCTGGAGGAGCACGCCAAGCAGGCCGAGGTGTACACCGAGAAGGCCGGCGTCAACGCGGTCGTCATCGACTCCACCGACGACTACAAGGGCATGCTCGGCAACCTGGCCTTCGCCCTCTCGCTCTACAGCGGCCAGATGTGCACCACCCCGCAGAACCTGCTGATCCCGCGCGGCGGCATCGCCACCGACCAGGGCGACAAGTCCTACGACCAGGTCGTCGCCGACCTCGCCGCCGCCATCGACGGCCTGCTCTCCGACGACGCCCGCGCCGCCGCCATCCTCGGCGCCGTGGTCAACCCGGGCGTGCTGCAGCGCTCGGCCGCCGCGGCCGGCGGCGAGTACGGCGAGCTCGCCCTCGCCCCGCGCGCGGTGACCTCGCCGGACTTCCCCGGCGCGACCGTCCGCACCCCCGCGCTGGTCAAGCTGGACGCCGACAAGCCGGACGACCGCGCGGTCTTCCGCACCGAGTGCTTCGGCCCGGTCTCCTTCGCCGTCGCCGTCGAGTCCACCCCCGCCGCCGTCGAGCTGCTGCGCACCACGGTCCGCGACAAGGGCGCCATGACGGCCTCCGGCTACACCACCTCGCCCGAGGTGGAGGGCCTGCTGGTGGCGGCCGCGCTCGACGCCGGCGTCTCGCTCTCGCTCAACCTGACCGGCGGCGTCTACCCCAACCAGACCGCCGCCTTCTCCGACCTGCACGGCACCGGCGCCAACCCGGCCGCCAACTCGGCCTACTGCGACGGCGCGTTCGTCGCCAACCGGTTCCGCACCGTGGAGGTCCGCCGGCACGGCTGAGCGCCGTCCCGGCCCCGTCCGATCCGCTCCGGGCCCCGGCGGTCACCCACCGCCGGGGCCCGGCGGTTCACAGCTCCCCGCGGGCCCGGGATGATGGAGTCTGGGAGAACGCCGGACACGGCGTCCAACCGCCCTCCGAACACCGGGAGCTGACACATGACCGCGAAGCCGACGACCGCCACCGACATCCTGATCGTCGGTGCCGGACCGACCGGACTGCTACTGGCCGGCGACCTCGCCGCGGCCGGGGTCGGCGTCACCGTCCTGGAGAAGCGCGGCGCCGAGTCCAACCTGACCCGGGCCTTCGCCGTGCACGCCCGCACTCTGGAGCTCCTGGACGCCCGCGGCCTCGCCGACGACCTCATCGCCACCGGCCGCCCGGTCACCGGCCTGAGGATGTTCGACCGCTTCGGCATCGACCTGAGCTCGCTGCCCACCCGCTTCCCGTTCGTCCTGATCACGCCGCAGTACCACGTCGAACGGCTGCTCCAGGACCGCGCCGAGCAGGCCGGCGCGACCATCCTGCGCGGCGCCGAGGTCACCGCCCTGCGCCAGGACGCCGAGGGCGTCACCCTGGAGACCCGCGACGGGAACGCCTTCACCGCCCGGTACGCGGTCGGCACCGACGGCGTCCGCTCCACCGTGCGCGACCTGCTCGGCATCCCGTTCCCCGGCGAGTCCGTGGTCGACTCCGTGATGCTCGCCGACGTCCGGCTGGAGCGCGAGCCCGCCGACACCATCACCGTCGGCGCCAACGAGACCGGCTTCTCCTTCCTCGCCCCCTTCGGCGACGGCTGGTACCGGCTGATCGC
This sequence comes from Kitasatospora sp. NPDC088861, assembly GCF_044750105.1. Lineage (NCBI taxonomy): Bacteria > Bacillati > Actinomycetota > Actinomycetes > Kitasatosporales > Streptomycetaceae > Kitasatospora > Kitasatospora sp. NPDC088861. The sequence continues at coordinate 675,690 of NZ_JBIVJF010000001.1, read as the reverse complement.
CTGGGACCGCAAGGAGCGGCAGCCTGACGGCACCACCCCCTCGCCGGAGCGCCTCGCCGCCATCGCCCGGACCACCCTCGGCGAGGACTACGGCCTGCACGACGTCCGCTGGAGCTCCACCTTCCACAGCGACGAGCGCCAGGCCCCCAACTACCGCTCCGGCCGGGTCTTCCTGGCCGGCGACGCCGCGCACTGTCACTCCCCGGCCGGCGGCCAGGGCATGAACACCGGCCTCCAGGACGCCGCCAACCTGTCCTGGAAGCTCGCCGCCGCCCTCCAGGGCCACGCCACCGACGCCCTGCTCGACACCTACCAGGGCGAACGGCACCCGGTCGGCCGGACGGTGCTGCGCACCTCCGGCGCGCTGATCCGGCTCGCCCTCGCCGAGTCCGCCCCCACCCGCGCCCTGCGCGGGGCGCTCACCACGCTCGGCGGCCACCTCGACCCGGTCACCGAGCGCGGCGCCCGGATGGTCTCCGGCATCGACATCTCCTACCCGGCCCCGAAGGACGCCCACCCGCAGGTCGGCAAGCGCGTCCCGGACCTGCGGCTGACGGCGCTGCGCAAGCCCGTCGAGGGCGCCCCGGCCGCCCCCGAGCGGCTCTACGAGGCGCTGCGCGAGGGGAAGTTCGTCCTGGTCAGCAACGACGAACTGGCCGCCGCCGAACCCTGGGCGGACCGCATGGTCACCGCCGCCCCGGCCGACCCGCACGGCAAGCTGCGCGACACCGTCCTGCTGATCCGCCCGGACGGCTACGCCGCCTGGGGCGCCGTCGACCCCGGTCAGGGCGAGCTCCGCACCGCCCTGACCGCCTGGCTCGGCACCCCCTGACCCCCGCCGGCGGGTGCGCGGCCTCCCCGCGCACCCGCCCGGCCCGCCGCCGGTCCCTCCCGGCCCGCCCTCAGCCCCTTCCGGTCCACCGTCGGGGAAGCCGTCAGAGCAGCCGCCGGGCCGTGCCGTTCACATAGTTCCGCGCCACCCGCGCCCGATTCCCGCGCGTCGCCGTGCGGCCCACGCCGGTCATGCTTCCCGCGCGGCTCCACCCGGTTCCACGTCCGTCCCTTCCGCCCCCCACCGGTAGGGACCGGTTCCGGAATCCGGGCTATTCACTGTATGGAATCCCCGCATTCCGGGTGTCCACAGTTGACTGTTTTTTAGCAACGAATTGCTTGACCATGAGCCACTTTGCGCACTGGTTCTGTCATGTTCTAGACAGCGTTTTCGACTCCGGAACGCTCTGGCCCCTTGCCGGCCCCCACAGCCGGCCAGAGGAGGATCCGTTGCGCCCCCGCTCCCTTGCCCTCGCCGCGGCGATAGCCGTGCTGCCGCTGACCGCCGTCTCGCTCGGTGTCTCCACCGCGCAGGCCGCCCCCGCTCCCCGTGTCGCGCTCCCGAACACCGTCAACCCGGCGGTGGCCCACTCGGAGAAGAAGGGCGACGTCCCGGCCGAGCAGCAGATCTCGGTGGCCGTCAGCCTGAAGCTGCGTGACACCGCCGCCCTCGACCGCTTCCTCGCCGCGGTCGCCACCCCCGGCACCCCCGAGTTCGGCAAGTACCTGACGCCGGAGCAGTTCACCGCCCGGTTCGGGCCGACCCAGGCCGCCGTCGACCAGGTCAAGACCTACCTGGCCGCCCAGGGCCTGACCGTCACCGAGGTGAGCGCCAACCGCCAGGTGGTCAGCGCCCACGGCACCAACGCGCAGATCTCGCAGGCCTTCGGCACCCACGAGAGCTCCTACGTCGACCCGCAGCTACAGCGCGCCTTCTTCGCCAACGACGCCGCCGCCTCCGTCCCGGCCGACCTGGCCGACGTGGTCCAGGGCGTGAGCGGCCTGGACAACCACGCGGTCCGCAAGAACCGCCTGGCCAAGCCGAACTCGGTCACCCCGCACACGGCCTCCTCGACCCCGAGCGGCTTCGGCCCGTCGCAGTACGACGGCGCCTACAACCTGAACAAGACCGGCGCCGACGGCACCGGCACGACGGTCGCCCTCTGGGAGTTCGACGGCTACTCGTCCTCCAACCTGACCACCTACGACTCGCAGTACGGCCTGTCCGGCCCGGCCGTCTCCACGGTCTCGGTGGACGGCGCCAACTACGACTCCGCCCCCGGCGGGGGCCAGGGCGAGGTCGAGCTGGACAGCGAGATCGTCCGCGGCGCGGCGCCGAAGGCGACCCAGCTGGTCTACGAGGCGCCCAACAGCGACCAGGGCGAGATCGACATGGCCAACAAGATCGTGGCCGACAACCAGGTCTCGGTCATCTCGATCTCGTGGGGCTCCTGCGAGCCGGACACCACCGCCGCCTCGATGACGGCCGTGGACAACGCCTTCAAGCAGGCCGCCGCCCAGGGCATCTCGATCTTCTCCGCCTCCGGTGACGACGGCTCCCGCGACTGCACCCGCTCCACCAGCGGCTCGTCGGTCAAGGCGGTCGACTTCCCGGCGTCCAGCCCGCACCAGACCGGCGTCGGCGGCACCAACCTCCAGGTGTCCGGCACCTCGTACTCCTCGGAGAGCGCCTGGAGCAGCGCCGGCGGCGGCGTCTCCACCGTGTTCGGCAAGCCGACCTGGCAGACCGGCACCGGCACCGGCAGCGGCACCATGCGCACCGTCCCGGACGTCTCCTCCAACGCCGACCCGGCGAGCGGCTTCGCGATCTACACGGCCGGCTCCTGGCAGGTCTACGGCGGCACCAGCGCGGCGGCGCCGCTGTGGGCCGGCTACGCGGCCCAGTTCAACCAGAAGGCCAAGGCGGCCGGCCAGCCGGTCCTGGGCGAGGCGAACCCGAAGCTGTACGCGGTCGCGAACAGCAGCAACTACTCCGGCGCCTTCCACGACGTGACCAGCGGCTCCAACCAGGACTTCCCGGCCGGGACGGGCTACGACCAGGTCACCGGCTGGGGCACCCCGATCGCCGACGGCCTGACCACCGCCCTGCTCGGCGGCGGCTCCACCACCCCGCCCACCGGCGGCTGCACCGCGGCCCAGCTGATCGGCAACGGCGGCTTCGAGACCGGCACCGCCGCCCCGTGGACCACCTCCAGCGGCGTGGTCGACAACAGCTCCTCGCAGGCGGCCCACTCGGGCAGCTGGAAGGCCTGGCTGGACGGCTACGGCAGCGCCCACACCGACACCCTGTCGCAGACCATCTCGGTGCCGGCCGGCTGCAAGTCCGCCAGCCTCACCTTCTGGCTGCACATCGACACCGCGGAGACCGGCTCCACCGCGTACGACAAGCTGACCGTCCAGGCCAACGGCACCACGCTGGCGACGTACTCCAACGTCAACGCCGCCGCCGGCTACGTGAAGCGCACCCTGGACCTCTCCTCCTTCGCCGGCAAGAACGTGACCGTCAAGTTCACCGGCACCGAGGACGGCTCCAACCAGACCAGCTTCGTGATCGACGACATCGCGCTGAACGTCAACTGACCACCAGCGGGTAGCACCACCTGACCCCCGCCGGGGCGGCGCCGACAGGGCCCGCCCCGGCGGTGTGCGTCCGCCCGTCGCGACGGGCGGCGCGGGCGCGCGGCGAGGGCGTGTGTTTCCGAACTGTTTCAAGATCACCAACCCTTCGGTTCACCTGCCGTGACCCCTGTCATACGCACGACTGATGACGTAGCCTCTCGACCGTGCATAGGGTTCCCCAAAGCTCGGTGAAGCCGTCGGCGGCGAGCCTCGGCGCCGGCCAGGCCCCTCCGAACTCACCTGGCGGGGAGGGTCACCGCATGGCCGCACAGCAGCCTCAGGACTCCGCGCGACTCCGGCTGGTCGGACTGCGCCCGGAGCGCCCCGGCCCGTCCGTACCCGCACCGCCTCCGGCACCCGCGCACGCCGGGCGGGCCACCGCCCCCGGCGGCTTCGCGGACACCCTGCACCTGGCCATCGAGGCCAGCGGCCTCAGCCTGGACCGGATCAGAGCCGCCCTCACCCAGCGCGGCGTCAGAGTCAGCGTCACGACGCTGAGTTACTGGCGGCGCGGACGCAGCCAGCCCGAACGGGCCAGCTCGCTGAGAGCCGTCCACCTGCTGGAGGAACTGCTCGGACTGCCGCACAGCGCGCTCACCTCGCTGCTCGGCCCGCCCCGCCCGCGCGGCCGCTGGGCCGCCGTCGCGAACACCTGCCACCTCGGCCTGGAGGACGTCTGGCCGGGCGAACGGCAGATCGCGGACATCTTCGCCGAGCTGGACGCCCCGCCGCAGGGCGAACTGGAGCGGCTGAGCATCCACGACTCGTACTACGTGGACGCCGAGCGGCGCGGCAACCTGCTGCGGATGCGCCAGGTGGTGCGCGCCACCGTCGGCGGCGTGGGCCGCTGCCTGGTCGTGCACAAGGCCGACGAGGAGGCGACGGGCTGCCCGGAGATCACCTCGGTGCGGCACGGCCGGCTGGGCCGGGTCCGGCGCCGTCCGGAGGCCGGCCTGACCGTCGGCGAGCTGATGCTGGACCGCCCGCTGGCGCTCGGCGACAGCACGGTCTTCGAGTACGAGGTGGAGATCCCGCCGGGCGGCCCGACGCTGGAGTACAGCCGCCGCTTCGCCACCCCGGTGCGCGAGTACGTGCTCCAGGTGCACTTCGACCCGGCGGCCGTCCCGGCGCACTGCGAGCGCTACGACCGCGAGCCGGGCGCGGACGTCGACCACCGCCGCGAGCAGCTCTGGGTCGGCGCCTCCGCGAGTGCCCACGTGCTCGCGCCGGACCAGCAGCCCGGGCACATCGGCATCCGCTGGGAGTGGCAGTAGCCGCCCCCGGCGTCCAGTCGTCCCCGACATCCGGCCGCCCCGGCGTCCGACCGCCCCCGCCGTCCTCGAACCGGCCCGCGCACCCCCGCCACACCTGACCATCCGCCAGGCCCCGCACCGGCACTAGCGCCTCCTCCTCGCCCCCGCCACGCCCGGGCCGCCGAACGGTTGTCACCCGTCCGGCGCAACCCGCCGTGCCACCTTCCGCCCGCTTTGGGACTTTGGTCCCGATAACACGCGGGGCCGGCCCGGGAAGGCCAGTCCTGTCACGCCGTCAGGCGTCGACCAGGAAGACCGCAGGAAAGAGGCGGAGCATGACCCGTACCGACCACCTGTCCCCGCTGCTGGAATTCGACGAGGTCGAACCGGACGAGGACTGCATATGCGGGGGCTGCAGCGCCCGCCGCCGCGCCCGGCGGCACGCCACACCGGTGCACGAGGGCGGGCACGCCGCGGCCCGCAGCATCCGCCGCCGGGCCGCCGTGCTGATGGCCGCCGTCGGCACCGCGGTGGGCGGCGGGACGGCCGCCGCCGGGCACGCCACCGCGGCCCCCACCCCCGGCCCCACCCCGGGCGGCAGCAGCACCGCCCAGCCCCCGCAGACCCCGCAGGGCGAGGTCAGCGGCCTCTACGGCCAAGCACCCGGCGCCCGCGCCTTCGCCGCCCCGCGCGCCGCCGCCCAGCCGCCCACCCGGGCGCAGATCATCCAGCGCGCCCAGGGCTGGGTCGACCAGCAGGTGCCGTACGGCATGGGCAGCTACTGGTCGGACGGCTACCGCCAGGACTGCTCCGGCTTCGTCTCGATGGCCTGGGGCCTCGGCAGCAGCCAGACCACCTGGACCCTGCCGAACTTCGCCGAGCGGATCGGCAAGGCCGACCTCCAGCCCGGCGACGTGCTGATCTACAACAACCCGGCCAGCCCGCAGTCCGGGTCGCACGTGACGATCTTCGGCGGCTGGACGGACTCCTCCCTCACCCGCTACCTCGCCTACGAGCAGACCTCCCCCGGCACCAAGAAGCGCGACACCCCGTACGCCTACTGGAACAACTCCGGCGCCTACGTCCCGTACCGCTACACCGGCCTGTCCGGCGGCAGCAACGACGGCACCCCGGCCACCGCCTTCCCGGGCGCGGACAAGTTCGGCCCCGGCGCGAACAACGCGTACGTCACCGAGCTCGGCCGGCTGCTGGTGCAGCGCGGCGGCGCCCGGTTCTACTCCGAGGGCCCCGACCCGCGCTGGGGCGAGGCCGACCGGCGGGCCACCCAGGCCTTCCAGGAGGCCCAGGGCTGGCGCGGCGCCGAGGCCGACGGCATCCCCGGCAAGGACACCTGGGACTACCTGGTCAACGGCAAGGGCCGCGCCATCGGCGCCGGCACCACCCCGCTACCGCCGCCGGTCCGGCCCGGCACCGGGGCGCCCGCCTTCCCCGGCCGGCAGTACTTCGGGCCGGGTCAGAACAACGACCAGGTCCGTCTGCTGGGCGAGCAGCTGGTGCGCAAGGGCTTCGGCGGCTCGTACGGCGTCGGCCCCGGCCCGCGCTGGAGCGAGAGCGACCGGCGGGCCGTCCAGGCCTTCCAGCAGGCCCAGGGCTGGCGCGGCGCCGAGGCCGACGGCTACCCCGGCCCGGACACCTGGCGCCGGCTCTTCGCCTGACGCACGCCGACGGCGTGGTGCCCGCCCCGGCGGGCGCCACGCCTCACCCCTGAGGCTTCGACGACATCCAGTGGAAGAGGCCCATCGCCACGCTGGTGGCCAGGTTGAAGCTGGACACCCCCGGCTGCATCGGCACCGAGACCAGGTGGTCCGCCCGCGCCTTGAGCTCCGCCGAGACGCCGTGCCGCTCGGTGCCGAAGGCGAGCAGCGCGTCGTCCGGGAACGGCAGCGTCCGGATGTCCGCGCCCTCGGGGTCCAGCACGTACAGCGGCCCGGCGGGCAGCTCCGGCAGGGCCAGCCGCTCCACCGCGGTGGCGAAGTGCAGGCCCGCGCTGCCGCGCAGCACGGTCGGGTGCCAGGGGTCCAGATCTCCGGTGGTCACCACGCCGGTGGCGCCGAAGCCGGCCGCCAGCCGGATCACCGCCCCGACGTTGCCCAGGTTGCGCGGGTTCTCCAGCAGCACCACCGGGGCCGGGCGCGGGCGGCGGGCCAGGGCCGCCAGGTTCGCCCCGACGGACGGCCGCGCGGCCAGGGCGACCACCCCGGTCGGGTGCAGCCGGGGTGCCAGCGTCCGCAGCCGTTCCTCGGGCAGCTCCACCGCCAGCGCGTCCAGCGCCGGCGCGACGTCCGGCGCCAGTTCCCCGGCCAGGGCCAGCAGCGCCGCCCGGTCGGCGGTCAGCACCCGCCGGACGTCCCCGCCGAAGCGCAGCGCGTGCTTCAGCGGGTGGAACCCGTCCAGCAGGACGGCCCCCGGCTCCCGCTCCGCCGCCCGCCACGCCCGCAGCACCTCGTCGTCCATGGCGTTCATGGCGTTCACTCTGCCACCTCGTCCGAGGCCGTCTGATCCGAGGCCACCTGATCCAGGACCGTCTGATCCAGGGCCACCCCGCCTGGGGCGGCCCCGCCCGGGCCGGGCTCGCCGGGGCGGCCCGCAGCGGCGATCACCTCGTCGAAGCCGAGCGGCCGGCCGGTCGGACCGTCCGGATCGGCGGCGAGCCCCGCGAGCGCGAGGTCGAGGTGCCGGTGGACCAGCGAGCCGTCCGCGTCGAGCGCGGCCAGCGCGCCCGGCAGCGGGCGGGACACCCGGACGCAGAGCAGCACCAGGTCGCCCATCCCCACGTCGGCCCGCAGCCGCCCGGCATCCTGGGCGGCGCGCAGCAGCGCCTCGACGGCGGTGACGGCTTCGCGGCGGACGGCGACCAGGTCCTCGTCCACCACCAGCCGCTCCAGCAGCACCACGATCGCCGCGCCCATCCGCAGGTCGGCGGCGGCGTGCACGAAGCGGCGCAGCGCCCGGTACGGGTCGGTCTCGTCGCGGCGGGCCCGTTCGGCGGCCTCGGCGAGCCGGGCCAGCAGGTCGGTGACCAGGGCGCGGACCAGGGCCTCCCGGTCGGGGAAGCGCCGGTAGAGGGTGGCCGGGCCGACGCCGGCCCGCCGGACCACGGCGTCCAGCGGGGCGTCCGGGCCCCGTTCCAGGAACACCTCGCAGGCGGCGTCCAGGATCCTGCGCCGGCTGCGTTCCGCGTCGGCCCTCATCGGCAACTCCCTAACCGGAGAAATTCTCTCCCCCTATGCTAGCGTCCAGTGAAGCGGAGAAAATCTCTCCGCATCGTTGAGGAGCCGAGGAGTGACGCCGTGACCACCACCGCGCTCACCGTCCACACCGACATCGACGGCACCAGCCACCCGCGCGAGGCCGTCCTCGCCTGGGAGCTCGACCGCGCCCGCGCCGCCCTGCGCCTGCTCAAGCAGCGCCTCGGCGACGACCGGACGCGCGAACTGCTCACCCCCGACACCACCGCCGCCGACACCGCCCTGGCCGCCTGGGCCCACGCCTCCGGCGGCCGGTGGAGCACCGCCGTCACCGAGCTCACCGCCGCCGGCATCGACGCCGACCGCTTCCTCACCTGGTGGCAGGGCCGCCTGCACGCCCCCGACCGGGACGCCCTGCTCGCCGCCAACCCCGAGCACTACCTGGCCGACTCCACCGGCGAACGGGTCGAGATCATCGAGACCCTCGGCACCGGCCCGGCCCGCTTCTTCCTGCGCTTCCACGACGACGTCCCGATCGCCGGGCCCGGCCACCAGGCCTTCCCGGTCCGCATCGGCGGCACCGGCACCCTCGCCGACGGCACCGAGGTGCTGCGGGTGATGCACGAGTTCGCCGACACCCCGGACGGCCTGCGGATCCGCCTCACCGTCCAGTTCCCCGAGGCCGCCCCCGCCCTCCTCGGCGCCGGCCACCAGTGGCACTTCGCCTGCGAGTTCGCCAACTGGCTGGAGGCCGCCGCCCGCGCCGCCTGACGCCCCGGCGCCGTTCGGCCCCGACGTTCGCCCGACGTTCGCCCTTCCAGGAGGGGCGAACGTCGCCTACTGCGGCCCCCGCACGTCCTCCCGCCCCCGCAGCGCCCGCTCCAGGTCCTTCAGCGCCTGCCCCAGCAGCCGCGTCCCCGCCCGCACCACGTCCCGCTGCACCCCCGCCGGCGCCTGCGCCAGCCGTTCCTCCAGCCGCGCCTGCGCCTCCCGCACGGCGCCGAACTCCACCGGCTGCCCGGTGAGCAGCGCCGCCCCCGCGAGCGCGGTGGCCAGCCGCAGCTCCTCCGCGTACTCCGCCGTCCCCGGCACCGGGTCGGCGTCGGCGGCCGGCAGGTGCGCCTCCAGCAGGACGGCGACCCGTCCGAGGTGCCCGACGGCCGCCCGGGCCCGGTCGACCTGGCGCCGGGACACCCCGGGCAGCCCGGAGGCGTGCCGGCCCGGTTCGGCGTCGGCGCGCTGCATGGCCTGGAGCAGTTCCGAGCGGGCCTCCCGGGAGTCCAGCAACGCGGTCCGCACCGCCCGCCCGCGCGGCGCGGCCGGGTCCTCGTAGCAGGCGACCACCGCGGCCGCGTACCGCCCGGCGGCGGCGAGCCACTCGGCCAGCCGCTCCCCGAGCCGGGCGGTCTGCCAGGTCGGGAAGAGCGCGTACGTCACCAGCGCCACCGACCCGCCGAGCAGGGTGAGCCCGACCCGTTCGAAGGCCGTCGTGAGCGGGTTCCCGGCCTGGAGCCCGAGCAGGAACACCACGTACGTCGAGATCCCGACCGTCGTCAGCGCGTATCCGGTCCGGAACGCGAGGTACGAGCCGCCGATGCACAGCACGGCCAGCGCGGCCAGCACCCACTCCCCGGGGTGGGTGAGCTGCACCACCAGCGTCGAGACGGCGACCCCGACGACCGTCCCGGCCAGCCGGGCGACACCCCGGCTGTAGGTCTGGGCGAAGTCCGGCCGCATCACCATCGCGGCGGTCATCGGCGCCCAGTAGCCGTGGTGGAACCCGACCAGCCGGGCCAGCAGGTAGGCGACGGTGACCACCCCGGCGAGCCGGACGGCGTGCTGGAAGATCGCCGAGCGCGGCCGCAGCTGCCGGCGCACCGTCCGCAGCGCGACCGGCAGCATCCGGAGGATCGACGGCTTGTGCAGCGCCCCGCCCGCGCCGATCACGGGCGTGGTGATGGTGTCCGCGTCGCCCCGCTCCAGCGTGTCCGCGGCCTTGCGCAGCAGCCCGCCCAGTCGGCGGGCCGACCGCCGGGCCGCCCCCTGCAACCGCGGCCCCTCGTCCGGCGGGACCAGGGTGAGCGTGGGCGCCGAGCGGGGCAGCCGGACGGGGTCGCCGGTGCGGACGGCCCGGGCCAGGGCGTCCATGACCTCGGCGGCGGCCGCCAGCACCTCACGGGCCCGGTCGCGTTCGGGCCCCTCCTCCGGGGCGCCCACCTTGGGATCGGCGAGCGCGGCCAGGGTGGGCCGGATGCGCTCGGCGAGGCCGCGCAGGCCGCGCAGTTCGGCCGGCCGGTGGCGGTCCTGCCAGGGGGTCAGGGCGGCGGCGTGCCGGGCCGTCATGAACGGCGCCGGGTCGACGTGCGCGGTCGGATCCTGCCTCAACCTGCGCGCGTAGTCGGCGAGTTCCGCGTAGGTGTCGGCGAGGGCGTCCCGCTGGGCACTCCAGCTCCCGATCGGCCACAGGGTGATGACGACGGCTTGGACGACCCCGCCGAGGGCGGCGACCAGCCCGTGTCCGAGCGCGGCGGTCGCGCTGACCGGCAGTTGGACGACGATCAGCATCACCGAGACGGTGTTGGTCGCGACCACCCCGGCGGTCGGCCCGATCGCCCAGGCGAGCCCGGCGCCGAAGGCCCACACCGCGAGCAGCACCGGGAACAACCCGGGGACCCCGGCCGCCAGGTAGCCGAGGAAGGTGCTGATCCCGAGCCCGGCCCCGGCCGCGACAGCGAGACTGGCCCGGGGCCGGAAGCTGCGCTGGAAGGTGGCCGTGCCGGCGATGAAGGCGCCCATCGCGGCCGAGGTGGCGAGCGCGACCCCGCCGAGCGCGAGGGTGGGGAAGAGCACCAACGCCACCGCGACGGCCCCGCGCAGGGCCCGCTTGGGGTCGGTGAGCGCCCGGTCGAGGGTGAGTCCGGTCCGCGCGGTGTCGCGAAGGGCGGCGAACCAGGACATACGGGTCAGCCTAGGGCACGCCCTCCGTGACCGGCGCTCGCGACCGCCGGATCCGCCGCAGCCGCGCCGCCACCCAGAGCAGCGCGCCGGTCGGCAGGAACACCGCGTCCGCCGCGATCATCGCGAGCGAGAACACCGGCAGCCCGAGCAGCAGTGCGATCCCCAGGTGCTCGGCCAGCAGCACCGCCAGCAGCACGTTCTTGACCCGCCGGTTGAGCAGCGTGAACGGGAACGCGACCTGCACGACCACCGTGCCGTACGAGATCAGGAAGACCGGCAGCAGCGCCGAGCCGACCAGCCCGGACAGCCACGGCCAGGGCGTGAAGTAGTCCAGGTGCAGCGGGTAGTACAGCGCGGTGCCGTCCTGCCAGCGCGAGCCCTGCACCTTGTACCAGCCGGCCGTCGCGTAGATCAGCACCACCTCGACGGCGATCACCAGCATCGCGCAGTTGTGCACCATGTTCGCCAGCGCGTCGAGCACCGCGCGCGGTTCGCCGTCCGGCCGCAGCCGTCCCAGCGTCCACCAGAGCCCGGCCACCGCCCAGAGCCCCCAGAACAGCGGCGCCCAGCCGGCGTACGGGAAGGTCCGGACCGTCCAGGTGAGGCTCTCGCCGGAGAAGCCGCCGACCTGGCAGGCCGCCAGGACGGCGCCGAGCAGCACCCAGAGCACCGCCCCGGCCCGCCCCGGCCGGGACCGCCGGGCGTCCAGCGACCACACCTCGGCGCAGCGGGTGAAGACCAGGTAGACCGCCATCAGGTGGACGACGTTGTCGCCGCCGTCGCCGAGGAAGACGTTGCGGTTCTGCAGCGACAGCACGGTGACCAGGAACAGCACCGTGCTCGCCCTGGTCCGCCAGCCCAGCACCACCGCGACGGCGGCCAGCACCGCCAGGTGGTAGACCAGCTCGAACCAGGGCCGCCCGCCGAACCACGGCAGCACCGTGAACGCCCCGTTGTCGGTCAGCAGCCGCTCGGCCAGGTCCATCGACCAGGGCGACCGGTCCCCGTACAGCACCCGCCGGTTGGGCCACTCGCGCAGCAGGTAGGCGAGCCAGACCAGCCCGAAGCCGATCCGCACCACGGCGGCCTGGTGGCGGCCCAGCGCACGCCCGGTGAAGGCCGCCATCGCCCGGGCGGCCAGGTCGGCCGGGCCGGGCCCGCGCGGCGCCGGGTCGGGCCGGGGCCCGGGGGCCGAGCCGGCGGCGGGCGGTTGCCCGGCCTGGCGCGGGATGCCCTCCGACCACCGTGGCTCGGCCGCCGGCGAGCGCTCGGGCGACACCTCCGGCGAGAGCTCGGACGCCACGTCGGACGACACCTCCGGCGACACCTCGCTCACCCGAGCTCCCGGTAGTCCTCGTCGTCCACCGGCCACCAGGGCAGCTCCCGCACCTTCGGCGCCGGTGGCGCGGCCTCGCCGCTCCAGGACGGCGGCGGGACGGTCACCGCGGTGGCCCGGAACTCGACCTCCAGGATCCGCTCGCCGTCCACCTCCCGGCCGATCCGTTGCAGGGCGATCCGCTTGAGGTACTGCTCGGCGAGCCTGCCGCGGGTGTTGGTCAGCGCCTCGTCCTGCGGGTTGTGCGAGCCGTCGTAGAAGTCCCAGGCCCGGCGCAGCACGTTCTGGTCGACGTGGCTGGGGGCGGGGTTGTGCCGGATCGCGGCGAGGTCCCGCGCGGTCAGCCCGGTCCAGTCGCGGGTGCGGGTGGTGCCGTCGGCGGCGGCGGTGCGCACCCGGGCGTCCAGGCTGACGTTCTGCTGCAGCGGATTCGGCGCGAACAGCCGCCAGTTCTGCTCGAACTCCGGGTACACCAGGCCGTCGACCTCGTCCCGGTACTGCCGGGACAGCGAGTTGGCCGGCGCGACGTGCAGGAACACCGCCGCGAGGAAGAACCCGGTGCCGACCACCAGCACCGCCGCGGTCAGGCCGAGCACGAGCTGCGCGGGCGTCGACCAGACCCGTCCGGCGGCCGGGCGGTCCGTCGTCTCCGTCATGGCCTCCCCGGCCCGGTCGGCGCGCCGCCCGGGTCCCGTCCCGGCGCGGTCGCGCGCCCATCCTGCCCTACCGGGCGAACACGACGGTGCCGGACGGGGCCACCGGGCCACCGTCCTACAGGCCTACAGGCCTACAGGCCTACAGGACGAAGGCGTCCTGGTCGGTGCTGCTGACCATCGGACGGCCCGCGCCCTCCCAGGCGTACATGCCGCCGTCCACGTTCACCGCGTCCCGGCCCTGCTGCACCAGGTACTGGACGACCTGCGCGGAGCGTCCGCCGACCCGGCAGAGCACGTACAGCTTCCCGTCCGGCAGCTCGTCGATCCGGGCGATCACCTCGCCGAGCGGGATGTGCAGCGCGCCGTCCACGTGGCCGGCGTCCCACTCGTCCTGCTCGCGCACGTCCAGCAGGGCTGCGTCGGCGGGCACTGCGGCGGCGGTGGTGGAGGGGATCTGGGCGAACATCGTGTGGCTCTCCTGGGGCTGGGTCGGGTCGGTGCCATTGTCGCCCACCGGCTGCCGGTGGCCGTCGCCCGCCGCGGCCGGGGCGCCGAGCAGCCGCTCCAGTTCGGCCTGCTGGGCGGCGGCCTTGGCGAGCAGTTCCTCGGCGAGCTGCTCCAGCAGCCGGTCCGGGTCCTGCGGGGCCAGCGCGAGCAGCTGACCCATCGGGGTCTGTTCCAGCCGGACCTGCTCGGTGGCGGTCTCGGTGATCTTGCCGGTCAGCCACTCCAGCCGGCGGCGCAGCCACTCCAGCCGGTCGGGGGAGTCGGTGCCGGGCGCGGCCTCGGGCGCGGTGGACCACTCGGCGGACAGGCCCTCCAGCGCGGCGGCGTCGCCGACCGCGTAGGCCTCGTTCACCCGGGCCAGGAATGCGGCCCGGCGCTGCTGCTCGGCCGGGTCGGTGCTGAGGTCGGGGTGGGCCCGGCGGACCAGCTCGCGGTAGATCCGCTGGGCGTCCCGCCCGGGGCGCACCCGGGCCGGCGCGGCGGGCGGCGGCGGGGCCGCCTCCTGCTCCCGGACGGAGTCGAACAGCGCGTCGAGGTCGGGCAGTTCGTCGACCTGCCGGCGGGCCTCGGCGGCCCGGCGGAGGTCCTCGGGGTGCCCGGTCCTGGCCGCGACCGCCTCGGCGACCAGCGCCTCCAGCTCGTCCAGCCGGGCGTAGAGCGGGCCCAGCAGCTGATGGTGGATCAGCGCGAAGTTGTCGATCTCGACCCGCAGCGTCTGCACGTCGACGTCCATGCTGAGCCAGGCGAGTTCGGCGGCGGCGACCCGCTCCTCCAGCTCCTGCTGCTGCGGGTCCGTCCAGCGGACGGGGCTCTGCGCGGTCACTTCTCGCCTCTGTCTCGTCCGGCCGGCTGCGTCCATGCGGAGCCGCCCCGCGGGGTGGCCCGGCCTGCCACCCTACCCTCGCGCGCGAAGGCCCGGTCCGGGTGAACGGGGAGTGCGAACCGGCGCGCGCCGCACGGCACGCAACCGATCCTGAGGAATCTCCCCGTTTCGCTATCACGCCCGGGCCGGTCCGTGCTTCGCTAGGGCGTGTCTGATGATTCGCGTCGGATCAGCACGCGGCGTCGGGCGCCCGGCGGACTCGTTCAGACACGCCCTCAAGCCCGGCACGATCCACAAGACACGCCCCGGGGTTCCGCACAGCGTGCCTTCCTCCGGAGAGACGGCCGCCTCCAGGCGTGGCGGCCAGGCGGGAGCAGACCGAATCCATGGTGGCCGAGTCCAACTCCACACCGCGTCCGGCGGGCGCCGAGGCCGTACCGGGTGACCACCCGGCCGGCGTGGCCGCCCTGGTCCGGCTCGCCCTCGTCCTGGTCGACCGGACCGGACGGATCGCCCAGTGGAGCCGGGCCGCCGAGGAACTGTTCGGGCACCGCGCCGAAGTCGCCCACGACCGGCCGGCCAGCGGACTGCTGCCCGCCGTGGAACCGCTCGCCGCCCCCGGCCAGGCCGCCGGGTCCGTCGTGCGCCGCCGCTGCGACGCCCTGGACACCCTGGCCGCGCTGACCGCCGACGGGCGCCCCTGGGCCGGCCAGCTGGCCGTCATCGACCGCGAGGAGCACCTGCGCGACGTGCTCTGGTGGGCCTGGCCGCTGCCCGACCCGTTCGGCGGCCTGCTCGCCCTCGCCGCCGACGCCCGGCCGCTGCGCACCGCCGGCCCCCGGCTCGCACTCGGCGAGCGGCTGCTGCCGTTCGCCGCCGCCCCGCCCGCCCGGGGCGGCTTCCACCGGCTGGGCGCGGCCCTGACCCCGCCCGGCCGGCTGCGCGCCGGTCTGCTGTCGGCCGACCGGCTGGCCGGGCTGCTGCCGGCCGGTTCGGCCGACCGCCGGGCGCTGCTGCTCGACGTGCTGGACCAGGCCGGTCTGCCCGCTCTGCGGCTGGACCCGGCCACCGTGCTGCCGGTCCTGCCCGCCGACCCGCAGGCCGCCGCCGCGCACGCCGCCGCCGGACTCGGCCGCCGCTACCCGACCGCCCAGCAGCGCGCCGCCCGGGTCGGCCCGCCGCCGCAGCCCGAGCAGTCCGCGCCCCCGGCCCGGACGGTCCGGGGGCGGCCGACCGGCCCGCTGCCGGCCCAGCGCGAGACCGCCGAGCGGTCCGCGGCCGCCCAGCCGTCCGGCGCCGCCGGCGCCCCGGCAGGCGTCCCACCGACCACCCCGGCCCCGACCACCCCCTCCCCGACCGCCCCGTCCCCGACCGGAGGAGGAGCCGCCATCGAGCCGGCCGCCGCCGAACCGTCCGCCCACGGCCGTCCACCCCGCCGCACCGGCCGGGCCCCTTCCGCCCCCGCCGGCGCCGAGGGCGCCCAGTCCGGTCGGCTGAGCCCGTTCCTGACCAACGGGCAGGCCGGCGAGCAGCTGGCGCTGCTGAACGAGGTCGGCGGCAAGGTCGGCACCACCCTGGACCTCGGCTTCACCGCGCACGAGCTCTGCCAGGTGCTGGTCCCCCGGGTCGCCGACTTCGCCTGCGTGGACCTGGTGGACGGGCTGATCTCCGAATCCGAACTGCCGGCCGCCCGCCCGGACGACGACACCATGCTCCGCCGGGTCGCCCTGGTCTACAACGAGACCGGCGGCGCCTGGGACCACGTGCTGTCCGAGGGCTCGCTGGTCAGCATGCCGCGCCGCACCCCGCCGGGGATGGCCCTGCAGCTGAACCAGCCGGTCCTGGTCCCGGTGATCAGCGCGGACGTCGCGGTCGACTACGCGATCGCGCTCGGCGGAGCCCGGCTGGCCCCGGTGGTCTCCGGCCGCTCGATGCTGGTGGTGCCGCTGTCCGCCCGGGGCACCGTGCTGGGCATCCTCAAGCTGCTCCGGCTGCCGGACCGCGCCCCCTTCGACGAGAGCGACGCCGCCACGCTCAAGGAGCTGGCCGTCCGCGCCGCGCTCTCCCTGGACAACGCCCGGCTGCACCGCGCCGAGGCCAGGGTGGCCACCACCCTCCAGCGCTCGATGATCCCGACCCGCCCGCCGCAGATCCCCGGCGTCCAGATCGCCCACCGCTACCTGCCGGGCGACCCGAAGGCCGAGGTCGGCGGCGACTGGTTCGACGCGATCCAGCTGCCCGGCAGCCGGGTCGCCCTGGTGGTCGGCGACGTGATGGGCCACGGCCTGCACTCGGCGGCCGCGATGGGGCGCTTCCGGACGGCCATGCAGACCCTCGCCGCGCTCGACCTGCCGCCCGGCCAACTGCTGCGGCACCTGGACAACCTGGCCCACAAGCTCGGCGACGACCACCTCGCCACCTGCCTGTACGCGGTCTACGACCCGATCAACCGGACCTGCGAGCTGGCCAGCGCCGGCCACGTCCCGCCGGTGCTGGTGCACCCGGACGGCTCCGGCGAGCTGCTGGAGATCCCGGCCGGCGCGCCGATCGGGGTCGGCGGGGTGCCGTTCGTCGCCAAGACCATCGACGTCTCGGACGGCTCGATGCTGGTGCTGTGCACCGACGGCCTGGTCGAGGTCCGGGGCGGCGACATAGGAGCGGGCCTGGCAGCGCTCTGCGGCAATCTGATCGACCCACTGCAGAGCCCCGAGCAGGCCTGCGACGTGGTGCTCAAGCGGCTGCACTCGGACGACCGGAAGGACGACGTCGCCCTGCTGGTGGCCCGCTTCGACGGGGTCGCCCCGTCCGAGGTGGCCACCTGGGACCTCAGGGTGGACCACCGCGAGGTGCGCCGGGCCCGCTCGCTGGTCCGCGAGCAGCTGGCCGGCTGGCACCTGGAGGCGCTCAGCGACATCACCGAGCTGCTGGTCAGCGAGCTGGTCACGAACGCCGTCCGGGTGGCCCGGGACCGCGTCCAGCTCCAGCTGATCCGGGTGGACAAGCTGCTGGTGGAGGTCAGCGACGACAACCACAACCTGCCGTCGCTGGAACCGGCCGAACAGTTGGGCGAGACCGGCCGCGGTCTCACCCTGGTGACCAAGCTCGCCGAACGCTGGGGCACCGCCCGCAAGGCGGTCGGCAAGGTGGTCTGGTTCGAACTCCCCCTGCCGCACGCCTGACGGCTGGCTGCCCGACGGCCGTCAGACGGTGTGTGGATCAGGGGACGAGCGCGCCCGCCGGGCGCCGCCGGGCCTCCACCGCGACCTCCCGCGACGCGGCCGCGGCCACCGAGGTGGCGGCCCCGACCCCGGCCAGCACCCGCGGCCAGAAGTCCCCGAACACCTCGACCGAGACGGCGAGCAGCAGCGCGGTGGTCACCGCGACCACGTGCTCCAGCCCGGCGAGGTTCGGCAGCACGACCGCCTCGCCGACCATCATGACCACCACCAGGCCGGCGGTGAACCAGGCCCGGCAGCGGAACGCGATGCAGATCGCCAGCGCCACCACCGCGGCCGACGGCCCGGTGTCCCGCACGTAGGCGACCCACTTCGGGAAGCCGAACAGGTGGCCCGGGCCGAGCGCCACGCCGATCCGGGCGAACAGCGTGCCCGCCAGGGTGCAGGTGTAGGCCACCACCAGGGTCATCCGCCGGCCGAGCACGATCTCGGCGACGCCGAAGACCACGAACACCTGGGCCAGCGCGCCCCAGACCGGCAGGTCCAGCGCCGGCACGTACAGCGAGAGCGGGGTCCGCAGCAGCGAGACGTCCAGCGGCAGCGCCGCCTTCACCACCCCGATGCGGTTGACGAAGTGCTCGCCGCCCGGCAGGTGCTGGGTGATGCTGAACAGGAGGATCAGAAACGTCGCCGCCGTGGCCATCGGAACGGCGGCGAACTTCTTGCGCACCACCGCGTCCCGCACCGTCGCGTACAACGTCCCCCACTCGGCGACAGCGGCCGATCTGGCCAGTGCCAGCGACCCCTCCCGCACGCCCCCCGCGTGGGTCCTGTCCATCACAACCGTTACTCCCGAATCCCCGAACTTTCTGAGCTACTCCCACATTAGAAGCCTCTTAACAAATCCACATCGGCATAGATGCGGATCAGGGTCATCCTCTGGGGGGAGGGATACCCCTGACGTCACCCCCTATCCGACCGCCCGGTCCCCTCCGCCCCCCGGCGGAGGGCTACCCCTTCCCGTCCCGCGCCGCGACCGGGAGCCGGGGCGCCACCACGGCGGCCCCGGAGTGCCGGCGGCGGAACAGGGCGGGCAGGCTCGGCGCGACGATGAAGCCCTCGGCCCGCGCGCTGGCGATGCCGATCCGCGGGATCTCGCTGCTCTTCTCGAACAGCAGGTAGCGGGGCTCCCAGATCGGCCGGTACTTGGCGTTCGCGCGGTACAGCGACTCGATCTGCCACCAGCGCGAGAAGAAGCCCAGGACGGAACGCCACAACCGCAGCACCGGGCCGGCCCCGAGCCGCGAACCGCGCTCGAAGACCGAGCGGAACATCGCGAAGTTCAGCGACACCCGCTTCAGCCCGACCTCCTCGGCACGCTGCAGCAGCTCGATGACCATGAACTCCATCAGGCCGTTCTCGGTGTCCCGGGCCCGGCGCATCAGGTCCAGCGAGAGCCCGTCCGGGCCCCACGGGACGAAGCTCAGCAGCGCCTTGAGCTCGCCGTCGCCGTCGTGGCACTCCAGCATCACGCAGCGGCCGTCGCCCGGGTCGCCGAGCCGGCCGAGCGCCATCGAGAAGCCGCGCTCGGTCGCCCCGTCGCGCCACTGGTCGGCCTTGGCCACCAGTTCGGCCATCTCGCACTCGGGGATGTCCTCGTGCCGGCGGATCCGCACCGTGTACCCGGCCCGCTTGACCCGGTTGTACGCCTGGCGGACCACCCGCATCGCCCGGCCGTCCAGCGAGAACTCGTCCAGCTCGACGATCGCCTCGTCGCCCAGCTCCAGCGCGTCCAGCCCGTGCCGGGCGTAGATCACGCCGGCCTCCTCGGAGGCGCCCATCACGGCCGGCGCCCAGGCGTGCTCGCGGGCCTCGGCCAGCCAGGAGTCGATCGCACCCGGCCAGGCCTCCGGGTCGCCGATCGGGTCGCCCGAGGCCAGCGAGACCCCGCCGATCACCCGGTAGGTCACCGCCGCCTTGCCGCTGGGGGAGAAGATCACCGCCTTGTCCCGGCGCAGCGCGAAGTAGCCGAGCGAGTCCCGCTCGCCCTGCTTGTCCAGCAGCGAGCGCAGCTTCGCCTCGTCCTCGGGGTTCAGCAGCTCCTTGCCGCGCGGGCTGCGGAAGGCCACGTAGAGCACCAGCAGGAAGAGCACCGCGCCCATCGCGTTGATCGCCGCGTTGACCCAGGTCGGCGAGGAGATCACCGAGCGCAGGTGCTCCGAGGGGTTGATCGTGATCATCCGGCCGACGGAGTAGCGGAAGAGGTCCCAGAAGCCCGCGCCGCCGAGCCCGTTGGTCGCCCAGACCAGCAGCGCGCCGACGACCCCGCCGAACAGCAGCCCGCCGACGAAGGTGGCCGCCGCGGTCTTCGGGTTGGAGCGGTCGCCCTTGGACGTGAAGTCCTTCCGCCCGATGACCAGCGCCAGGACGAACAGGCAGGTCAGCACGGTGGAGATGTAGTTGAGCGGGTGGTCCTTGAACCGCTCGCCGGGCATCACCATGGCCAGCAGGTACAGCACCGCGAACATGCTGGCCAGGGCCGCGTTGAAGATCCAGGCGGCCCGCTTGCGCCGCCGCATCGCGATGGCCAGGAAGACCGCCAGCACCGCGCTGGCCAGACCCGAGGTCATCAGGTACGGGGTGAAGTACTCACCCTCGTTGTGCTCGTTGACCTGGTTCCCCCACGGCACCAGCAGCACCGTCGCCACGTTCAGCAGCGCCAGCAGCCGGAGGTACCACACGGAGACGGCGGCGGCCCGCGGGCGCCAGCGGTCGAGCACGCCGACGGGCCGGGGCCCGGTGGACGTGGCGGAAGGCTCCGACTTCACAGTGGACGACACAGCTCAATTCCAAACGATCAGATGGTGGGGCGCATCCGCACACGGCCCGGCGACGGGTGCCCGCAGGGGGCCCGACGGACTGACCGGCGGCCCTCACCTCGACCGGGCGCCCACTGAATGGAGCAGGCCGACAAAGGGCAGCCAACTCCATGGTTCCCCACCCGGCCTGAGAATTGCGTGAACCGGGTAGCGGATTCCGACCCCCGCCATGTGGCGGGGGTGAGGACCGCCATCCGTTCGGCGCCCCACCCCGGCTACCCCTACCCTCGAAACGACCCGCGCGGACCGCCCGACCCCGGCCGCCAGAACCGAGGAGGCACCATCACCGACACCCGCGTGCTGATCGTGGACGACGAGATCCTGGTCCGCTCCGGCCTGGGCCTCATCGTCGGCTCCGCCCCCGACCTGGACGTCGTCGGCGACTGCTCCGGCGGCCAGGCCGAGGAGCACGTCCAGCGCCTGCGCCCGCACGTGGTGCTCCTCGACATCCGGATGCCGGACCTCGACGGCATCTCGGTGCTGCGCCGGCTGCGCGCCCTGCCGGACCCGCCCGCCGTGGCGATGCTCACCACCTTCGACAGCGACGAGTACATCGGCACCGCGCTGCGGGCCGGCGCCGCCGGCTTCCTGCTCAAGGACACCGCCCCCGAGCAGCTGGTCCACGCCGTCCGGGTGCTCGCGGCCGGCGGCAACATCCTGTCCCCGACCGTGACCCGCACCGTGATCGGCGGCTACGTGGACGGCGGCGGCCCGGACGCCGAGGCCACCTCGCTCGCCCGCACCCTCACCGGCCGGGAGCTCGACGTGCTGGCCCTGCTCGGCGAGGGACTGTCCAACGCCGAGATCGCCGACCGGCTCTTCCTCGGCACCGGCACCGTCAAGGACCACATCAGCGCGATCCTCGGCAAGCTCGGCGCGGCCAACCGGGTCCAGGCGGCGGTGCTCGCCCACCGGGCCGGGCTGGTCCGGCCGAAACCCGGCGACGGGGCATGACGGCCACCGAACAGCTGCCGTCCAGACGGCTCCCGGCCTGGTGCACCGCCCCCTGGCTGATGCTGCTGCTGCCCGCCCTCTACTCCCTCCTGGACGCCGCCCTGGTGGCCCGGAACTCCCCGTGGTGGCAGATTGCGCTCTCCACGCTGGCCGCCGTCGCCCTGCTCTGGCGCCGCCGCTTCCCGGTGGCGGCGCTGCTGCTCACCATGCCCGGCAGCTACGTCGACGACATCTGGCTGGCCCCGATCACCGCCGTCTACACGGTGGCCGCCGAGCGCCCCCGCCCGCGGATCGTCATCCCCTGCGCGACCCTGTTCACGCTGGTCGAGTTCTTCCACTGGCCGCTGTCCGAACAGACCCTCGAACTCAGCCGGGACACCGCGCTCTACGCCATCCAGTCGGTGATGCTGGCCGCCGGCCCGGCCGCCACCGGGCTGCTCGCCCGCACCCGGCGGGAGCTGGCCGCCCGGCTCGACGAGCTGACCCGCGGCCAGGAGCGGGAGAGCCGGCTGCTCGCCGAACGGGTGCTGATCAGCGAGCGCGGCCGGCTCGCCCGGGAGATGCACGACGTGGTCTCGCACCAGGTCAGCCTGATCAGCATCCAGGCCGGCGCGCTCCAGGTGAGCACCGGCGACCCGGCCGCCGCGGCCACCGCCCGCACCATCCGCGAACTGGCCGTCCGCACCCTCGACGAGCTGCGCCAGATGGTCGGGGTGCTGCGCAGCACCGCGAGCCCGCGCCCGGACGCCCCGCTCGCCCCGCAGCCCCGGCTGGCCGACCTGCCCCGGCTGATCGCGGAGAGCGGGCTGGCCGCCGACACCGAACTGAACCCCGGTGACCGCCCGTGGCCGGAGGCGGTCGAGCGGGCCGCCTACCGCACCGTCCAGGAGGCGCTCACCAACATCACCAAGTACGCCCCGGAGGCGGCGGTGCACGTGAAGGTCCGGGCGAAGGGGCGCCGACTGCGGGTCGAGGTGCGCAACGACGCGCCCCCGGTCCACCCGGACGAGATCCTGCCGGGCGGCGGCCACGGCCTGGTCGGCCTGCGCGAGCGCGCGCAGTTGCTGGGCGGCTCGCTCAGCGCCGGCCCCACCCAGGACGGCGGCTTCGAGGTCCGCGCCGAGCTGCCCGCCACCCGTTCCTGACCGGGACAACGAGAAAGCCCCGCAGATCCGTAGATCTGCGGGGCTTCGCTGTGCGCGAGGGGGGAGTTGAACCCCCACGCCCTTTCGGGCACTGGAACCTGAATCCAGCGCGTCTGCCTATTCCGCCACCCGCGCATGGGTGTCGTCTTCGTTGCCGACCGATCTTCCGAACCGCTCGGTACCATGTGGTCTTCGCGTTCCCTTGGACCGGCCTCCCTGGTGGGCGGCCCTTCCGACGTGGAAAACAGTAGCACGACCCGGGGGGCCGCTCCGAATCCGTTCTCCGGCGGGACGAAGCGCATCCGAACGGATGCACGACGAACGGGCGAGCGAGTGACGGGAGCCCATCCGGGCGGGCACACCTGGCGTGCCGTACCCGGTATGCGTCACCCTGTGTGTCCGAGCCCACCCCCGGGCACCACGCTGTCCGGGAACCGTACGGAAGGGCCCGGCGTGGATACGATCAGTACGGAAGTACCGCAAGTAGGCACGACCGACTCCCGGCGGGATCCGGTCGGCAGGCAGGCGAACGAACCCTGGAAGGGGGTGTCCCATGGGAGTGCTGAAGAAGTTCGAACAGCGGCTTGAGGGTCTCGTCAACGGCACCTTCGCCAAGGTGTTCAAGTCCGAGGTCCAGCCCGTGGAGATCGCCGGTGCGCTGCAGCGCGAGTGCGACAACAACGCGAGCATCTGGAACCGCGACCGCACCGTCGTGCCGAACGACTTCATCGTCGAGCTGAGCCCGCACGACCACGAGCGGCTCAGCCCCTACTCCGGGCAGCTGGGCGCCGAGCTGGCCGGCATGGTCCGCGAGTACGCGGAGGCCCAGCGGTACAGCTTCATGGGCCCGCTCCAGGTGAACCTGGAGAAGGCCGACGACCTGGACACCGGCCTGTACCGGGTGCGCAGCCGCACCCTGGCGGCCGAGGAGCCCCAGCAGTACGCCCCGCAGCAGTCCGGCTACGACCGCCAGCCGGCCGCGCCGGCCCCCGGCGCACCGTGGCAGCAGACCGGCGCCGGCCAGTACGGCGCGCCCCCGCCGCCGGCCGCGCCCCCGGCGATGCCCCCGGGCCCGCCCGCGACGTCCGGCGGCAACGTCCGCGCCTTCCCCGGCGCCGGCCACGGCGCCTCGGTCCGCCGCTGGATCGAGGTGAACGGCGCCCGCCACCAGATCACCGGCGCGGCCTGCGTGCTCGGCCGCTCGACCGAGGCGGACGTGCGGATCGACGACCCCGGGGTCTCCCGCAAGCACGCCGAGATCCGCCCCGGCACCCCTTCGATGGTTCTCGACCTGGGATCCACCAACGGCATCGTGGTGGACGGACAGCACACCCAGCGCGCTACGCTCCGCGACGGCTCCCGCATCGTCGTGGGCTCCACCACCATCGTCTACCGACAGGTCGAAGGGTAGTGTCCGAGTTGTTCGCGCGCCTCGCTCACCGACAGGCGGGCCGGCCATGTCAGAACTGACCCTCACGGTCATGCGGCTGGGCTTCCTGGCCGTGCTGTGGCTGTTCGTCATCGTCGCGATCCAGGTGATCCGCAGCGACCTGTTCGGGACCAAGGTGAACCCCCGCTCCTCCCGTCGCGGCGCCAACGCCGCTCCGGGCGGCGCCGCCGCCGCTCCGGCCGCGGGGCGCGCCGCACAGGCCCCGGCCGCCGGCCCCGCGGCGGGCCAGACCCAGGGCGGCGGACGCCGTCGCGGCGCCCCGACCCAGCTCGTGGTGGTGCAGGGCTCGCTGGCCGGCACCACCGTGGCGCTCCAGGGCCAGACCATCACCCTGGGCCGCGCGCACGACTCCACCATCGTGCTGGACGACGACTACGCGTCCTCCCGGCATGCCAGGATCTATCCGGATCAGACTGGGCAGTGGACGGTCGAGGATCTAGGCTCCACCAACGGCACCTATCTGGACCGGCAGCGCCTGACCGCGCCCACCCCGCTCCAGCCGGGCATGCCGATCCGTATCGGCAGGACCGTCATCGAACTGCGGAAGTAGTAGCGCATGAGGGACAGCATCCCGTCCATGACCCAGAGGGGGGCACAGGTCGCATGACCCTGGTGCTGCGCTTCGCCGCCGGCTCCCACAAGGGACTGATCCGGGAGGGGAACGAGGACTCCGGCTACGCCGGGCCGCGGCTGCTGGCCGTGGCCGACGGCATGGGCGGCGCCGCGGCCGGCGAGGTCGCGTCCTCCGAGGTGCTCGGCTCGATCGTCCGACTGGACGAGGACGTGCCGGGCGCCGACCTGCTGACCCTGCTGGGCGACGCCGTCCAGGGCGCCAACGACCGGCTCCGGCAGATGGTCGAGGAGGACCCGCAGCTGGAGGGCATGGGCTGCACGCTGACCGCCATGCTCTGGACCGGCCAGCGGATGGGCATGGTGCACGTCGGCGACTCCCGCGCCTACCTGCTGCGCGACGGCTCGCTGGTGCAGATCACCCAGGACCACACCTGGGTGCAGCGCCTGGTCGACGAGGGCCGGATCACGCCGGAGGAGGCCGAGACCCACCCGCAGCGCTCGCTGCTGATGCGGGCGCTCGACGGCCGCGGCCAGGTCGAGCCCGACCTGTCGATCCGCGAGGTCCGCGCCGGCGACCGCTACCTGATCTGCTCCGACGGCCTCTCCGGCCCGGTCAGCCACCAGACCCTCCAGGACACCCTCGGCAGCTACTACTCGCCCGAGCAGACCGTGCAGGAGCTGATCCAGCTCGCGCTGCGCGGCGGCGGTCCGGACAACATCACCTGCATCGTGGCGGACGTCATCGACGTCGGTGCCACGGACACCACGAGCGGCCAGTACAACGACGTGCCGGTGGTGGTCGGCGCGGTCGCCGACACCCCGCCGTCCTCGGCCGCCGCGGACCGCTCGATCGCCGACACCCCGGCCGGCCGCGCCGCCGGCCTCGGCCGCGCCCCGCAGGGCGCCTTCGGCCCGGCCGAGGGCTACGACGCCGCCCAGGGCGGCTTCGGCCCCGCCGAGGGCTACGAGGGCGAGTACGGCTACGGCTCCGGCGAGCCCTCGGTGTACGGCGCCGAGGAGTTCGACGAGGAGCCGCCCGCGAAGCGCAAGCGCAAGGGCCTCACCGTCTCGGTGGCCGTCCTGGTCACCCTCGGTCTGCTCGGTGGTGCCGGGTTCTTCGGCTACCAGTGGACCCAGGACCAGTACTACGTCGGCAAGCAGGGCGACCACGTCGCGGTCTACCAGGGCATCAACCAGAACCTGGCCGGCCTGAGCCTGTCCTCGGTGCACACCGCGTACAAGGACGTCGAGCTCAAGTACCTGCCGCAGGACCAGGCCGAGCACCTCAACAAGACCATCGCGGCCGACAGCCTGGGCGCCGCCACCGCGACCGTCCAGGAGCTCGACGGCTGGGTCAAGCTCTGCAAGAAGGTCGCCGACGCCCGGACCGCCCCGGCCACCCAGGCGGCGCAGGCCACCCACGCCGCGTTCCTGGCCGTCACGCCCACCCCGGGGGAGAAGACCCGCCCCCCGGCGGCTCCCACCTCCCCGACCCCGGCCACCCCGACCCCGACCGCCCCGAGCACGTCCGCCCCGGCGCCGAACGCCGCCGCGCCGAACACCGGCCCGTCGGGCGACCTGTCCGGGCTGACCGAGGAGGAGCGCAGCCGGGCCGACTCCTGCCCGAAGCAGTGACCTCCGTGATCCGACATAGGCCCGCCCCGAGCGGGGCAGCCGGCCGTCAGGGAGCGGTCACCACGTGAGCACCTACGACCTGAGCGACGACACCGGCCGGGCCGGCAGGCGCCGGACGGCCACCGACCGCGCCGCCACCCGGCGCCGGGCCAACACCACCATCTCCCTCCAGGGCGCGCCGAACCGGCGCAACACCGAGCTGGCCCTGCTGGCCTTCGCCGTCGTGCTGCCGATCCTCGCGTACGCCAACGTGGGGCTCGCGATGGACTCCACGCTGCCGAGCGGCATGGTCGGCTACGGACTCGGCATGGGCGCGCTGGCGCTGGTCGCGCACCTGCTGGTGCGCCGCTTCGCGCCGTACGCGGACCCGCTGATGCTGCCGATCGCCACCCTGCTGAACGGTCTCGGCGTGGTGATGATCTGGCGGCTCGACAAGGCCGGAAAGCTGCTGAGCGCCAACTTCCCGGCGGCCCGGAACCAGCTGATGTGGTCGGCCCTCGGGATCGGGCTGTTCATCGCCGTGATGGTGTTCCTGAAGGATCACCGGGTGCTCCAGCGCTACACCTACATCTCGATGGTGGCGGCGCTGGTCCTGCTCGCCGCGCCGGCCTTCTTCCCGGCCCGGGCGGAGGACTTCGGCGCCAAGATCTGGATCCGGATGGGCGGCTTCTCCATCCAGCCCGGCGAGTTCGCCAAGATCATCCTGACGGTGTTCTTCGCCGGCTACCTGATGGTCAAGCGCGACGCCCTCGCACTGGCCAGCCGCCGCTTCATGGGCCTGTACCTGCCACGCGGGCGCGACCTCGGCCCGATCATCGTGATCTGGCTGCTCAGCCTGCTGATCCTGGTCTTCGAGAACGACCTCGGCACGTCCTTCCTGTTCTTCGGCCTGTTCGTGGTGATGCTCTACGTCGCCACCGAGCGGACCAGCTGGATCCTGTTCGGCCTGCTGATGTCGATCGGCGGCGCGGTCGCGGTCGCCATGACCACCAGCCACGTCAAGGTCCGCATCGACGCCTGGCTCGACCCGATGGCCGCCTTCGGAGCACACCCGCCCAAGGGCGCCACCGAGCAGATCGGCCAGTCGCTGATGGCGCTCGGCTCCGGCGGGGTGACCGGCTCGGGCCTCGGCCAGGGCCGCTCCTGGCTGATCAACTTCGCCGCGAAGAGCGACTTCATCCTGGGCTCGTTCGGCGAGGAACTCGGGCTGACCGGCCTGATGGCGATCTTCCTGCTGTACGCCCTGCTGGTGCAGCGCGGCCTGCGCACCGCCCTCGCGGCCCGCGACCCGTTCGGCAAGCTGTTCGCCGTCGGGCTCTCGTCGGCGATGGCGCTGCAGGTCTTCGTCGTGGCCGGCGGGGTCACCGGGCTGATCCCGCTCACCGGTATGACCATGCCGTTCCTCGCCCAGGGCGGGTCGTCCGTGGTCGCCAACTGGGCGCTGGTCGCGATCCTGCTGAAGATCAGCGACAGCGCCCGCCGACCCGGGGTCGAAGCGACCCCGGCCACCGAGGGCCAGGGAGGACCCGCTCGATGAACAAGCCGATCCGCCGGGTCTCGATCTTCTGCCTCGTCCTGATCCTGGCCCTGATGGTGCGCACCAACTGGGTGCAGGGTGTCCAGGCCGATGCCTGGGCCACCAACAAGAACAACAAGCGCCAGCAGTACGACCGGTACGCGCACCCGCGCGGCAACATCATCGTCGGCGGCCAGCCGGTCACGAAGTCCGACTTCGTCAACGGCCTGCGCTACAAGTACAAGCGATCCTGGGTCGACGGCCCGATGTACGCCCCGGTCACCGGCTACTCCTCCCAGGTCTTCGGCTCCAGCCAGCTGGAGAACCTGGAGGACGGCATCCTCTCCGGCACCGACGACCGGCTGTTCTTCCGCAACACCCTGGACATGCTGACCGGCGAGCAGCAGCGCGGCGGCGACGTCGTCACCACGATCAACGCGAAGGCCCAGAAGGCCGCCTGGGACGGCCTGGGGGACAAGAAGGGCGCCGCCGTCGCGATCGACCCGAAGACCGGCGCGATCCTGGCGCTGGTCTCCACCCCGTCCTACGACCCGGGCACCATCGCCGGCAGCGAGAGCGGCGACTCCAAGGCCTGGACGGACCTCAACGCCGACCCCAACAAGCCGATGCTCAACCGGGCGCTGAAGGAGACCTATCCGCCCGGCTCCACGTTCAAGCTGGTGACCGCGACCGCCGCGTTCGAGAACGGCCTGTACCAGAACATCGACGACCAGACCGCGACGCCGGACCCGTACACCCTGCCGGGCACCCAGACGGTGCTGAACAACGAGTCGCCGCTCGAGAAGTGCGGGAACGCCACGGTCAAGTCGGGGATGGACCAGTCCTGCAACACGGTCTACGCCAAGATGGGCGCGGACCTCGGCAAGGACAAGATGCGGGCGCAGGCCGAGAAGTTCGGCTTCAACAGCACCATCGACACCCCGGTCCGTTCCGAGAAGAGCATCTTCCCGAACAGCGCGAGCCTGGATGGCACCGCGCAGGACTCGATCGGCCAGCACGACACCCGCGCCACCCCGCTGCAGATGGCCATGGTGTCCGCCGCGATCGCCAACAACGGCAGCCTGATGCAGCCGTACCTGGTCGACCAGGAGCGCTCGGCCTCGCTGACCACCATCTCCAAGCACACCGAGAAGCAGTTCTCCCAGGCGATGAGCCCGGCCACCGCGCAGAAGATGCAGGACCTGATGGTCTCGGTGGTGGAGAACGGCACCGGCAAGAACGCCAAGATCCCCGGCCTCCAGGTCGGCGGCAAGACCGGTACCGCGCAGCACGGCGAGGACAACGCCGGGCTGCCGTTCGCCTGGTTCACCTCCTGGGCCAAGACCACCGACGGCCAGTCCGTCGCGGTCGCGGTCGTGGTCGAGGACGGCTCCAACAATCGCGACGGCATCAGCGGCGGCCGGCTGGCCGCCCCGATCGCCAAGGCGGTGATGCAGGCCGTCCTCGGCAAGTGAGGAGGAGGCCCGGCCGTGAGTGGAAAGTCACGATCGACACCCCGTCCGGTATACCGGTCTGATATCGGCCGACGGCCGACTCCGGTCCGATGCGGTGCGACCGGTAGCGTATCCGCCAGCAGCGGGTGTGCCCGTTGCCGCCCGCGAGACGGCGCACGGCCCGGCCGGAGAACCGGTCGAGACCCGCTCGGCGTCACCCAGAGCGTGCGGGGACACCTACGTCACAACCTCGCCGGCAGGTGAGGGAGAGGGTCGGAACTATGGAAGAGCCTCGTCGCCTAGGCGGCAGGTACGAGCTCGGCGGCGTCCTCGGACGCGGCGGCATGGCCGAGGTGTACCTCGCCCATGACACCCGGCTCGGCCGTTCCGTCGCAGTGAAGACGCTCCGGGCCGACATGGCCCGGGATCCGTCGTTCCAGGCCCGCTTCCGCCGCGAGGCGCAGTCCGCGGCGTCCCTGAACCACCCCGCGATCGTCGCCGTGTACGACACCGGCGAGGACTACATCGACAACATCTCCATCCCGTACATCGTGATGGAGTACGTCGAGGGGTCCACCCTGCGCGAGCTGCTGCACTCCGGCCGACGGCTGCTGCCCGAGCGCGCGCTGGAGATGACCATCGGCATCCTGCAAGCGCTGGAGTACTCGCACCGCGCCGGCATCGTGCACCGCGACATCAAGCCGGCCAACGTGATGCTGACCCGGCAGGGCAACGTCAAGGTCATGGACTTCGGCATCGCCCGCGCGATGGGCGACGCCGGGATGACCATGACCCAGACCTCGGCCGTCATCGGCACCGCCCAGTACCTCTCCCCCGAGCAGGCCAAGGGCGAGCAGGTCGACGCCCGCTCCGACCTCTACTCCACCGGCTGCCTGCTCTACGAACTGCTGACCGTCCGCCCGCCGTTCGTCGGCGACTCCCCGGTCGCGGTGGCCTACCAGCACGTCCGGGAGGAGGCGCAGCCGCCGTCCGTCTTCGATCCCGAGGTCCGCCCCGAGATCGACGCGATCGTGCTGAAGGCGCTCGCCAAGGAGCGCGACTACCGCTACCAGAGCGCCGACGAGATGCGCGACGACATCGAGCGCTTCCTCGACGGCCTGCCGGTGGCCGCCGCCCAGCAGGCCGCCGCGTACGGCATGGGCGCCGGGTACGGCTACGACCAGAACGGCTACCCGCAGCAGCACGACCCGTACGGCCAGACCAACGTGCTGCCGCAGCAGCCCGGCGGCGGCCCGACCACCGTCCTGCCGCAGGCCGGCGCGCAGCCCGGCTACGGCCCGCAGGGCGGCTACCAGGACGACGGCTACGGCCAGGCCTACGCCGACGGCCCGGCGGGCGGCGGCCACGACGACGGCTACGGCCGGGACGGCGGCCGGCGCGGCGAGCAGCCGCCGAAGAAGAGCAACACCTCCTGGATCGTGCTGGCGGTCGCCGCCGTGCTGGTCCTGGTCGGCACCTTCTTCGTGGCCCAGGCCATGTTCAACGGCAACGGCGGCGGCACCACGGAGACCCCGAAGGTCGCCGTGCCGAACCTGGTCGGCAAGAGCCTGGCGGATGCCAAGACGGCCGCGGCCGCGGCCGGTCCCAAGCTCGTGGTGGCCGAGGGCGACAAGCTCGCCTGCCCGGACGCCAACATCAAGAAGGACCAGGTCTGCACCCAGAACCCGGCCGTCGGCGGCCAGGTCGCGGAGAACAGCACCATCACCGTGCAGCTCTCCTCCGGCCCGGCCAAGGCCCCCCTGCCGAACGTGGTCGGCAAGACCAAGGACCAGGCGACCAAGGCGCTCGGCGACGCCGGCTTCACCAACGTCACCACCGAGTACAAGGACGACGACACCGCTCCGCAGGAGAACGTCACCGCCCAGGACCCGGCGGCGGGCACCGCCGGCGACCCGACCGCGCCGGTCAAGCTGACCGTCTCGCAGGGCAAGTCGAAGGTGACCGTGCCGAACGTGGGCGGCGCGCAGAAGGAGGTGGCGCAGGCCCAGCTGGAGGGCCTGGGCTTCCAGGTCGACGCCTCGAAGACGGTGCAGACCACCGACCAGAGCAAGGCGAACACCGTCGCCGCGCAGTCGGTCCAGGCCAACACCAAGGTCCCGGCCAACACGAAGATCACGCTGACGATCTTCAAGATGCAGGACAAGCCCCAGGTCCCGCCGCTGCAGAACGTCAAGCTGTCGGACGCCATCTCGCAGCTGAGCAAGGTCGGGCTGCTCTACACGGTGGTGTCCGGTCCGTCGGACCCGAACGCCATCGTCGTGAGCACCAACCCGGCCGCCGGCACCCAGCTGGACCCGAACACCCAGGTGATGCTCATCACGAAGCCGGCCGATCCGCCCAAAGGGGGTGACCCCCTCTCCCCCTCACCCTCCAACACCAAAGGGGGGAACAACAACTAAGCCCTGGTTCCCCTGGATCTGAGGCTTGGTGGGAGTTGTCCGGCCGTACGCCCGAGGGCCCGTCGCAGCGGTTGCGACGGGCCCTCGGGCGTTCTCGGTGCCGGGCGTTCTCGATGCCGGGCGTTCTCGGTGCCGGGCTACCGCAACCGGACCGCGGGTTCCAGGCCGCAGCAGCCGGACCTCAGCAGCGGCCGGCGGGCTCAGGGCTGACGCAGCTCCGGCGGCGGGGTGCGCTTGGCGTCCACGTCGTCCACCCGCACCAGGCTCCCCCAGACCGCCATCCGGTAGCGCGAGGTGTACACCGGCGTGCAGGTGGTCAGCGTGATGTACCGGCCGGGGCCGGTGTAGCCGGAGCCGACCGGGACGGGCGCGACGATGCCGGTGTCGTACTTGGACGTCTCCGGCAGGGTGCTGTCGACCCGGTAGACGTACCACTTGTCCTTGGTCTCGACGACGACCGCGGCGCCCTTGTGCACCGCGTCCAGGTCGTGGAACTTGGCGCCGTGGCCGTCCCGGTGGGCGGCCAGCGCGAAGTTGCCGGCCTGGTCCCAGGGCATCGCGGCGCGGTAGGGCTGCTCGTACACCCCCGCCACGCCCTCGGCCAGGGTGTCGCTGTCGGTGCCCATCCGGATCAGCACCTGGTAGTCCCGGCCCATCGCCGGGACGTGCAGGAAGCCGACCGCGTCCCCGGCCGCGAACGGCGCGGCGGGGGCGGACGTCCCGCCGGGGGCCGCCGAGGGGGTACCGGTCGGGCTCGCGGCCCAGGTGTCGCGCAGCCGGTCGGAGGCCGCAGCCGCCGAGCGGTCGGCCTCGACGTTGGTCCACCACAGCGAGTAGGCCACGAACAGGCCGAGCACCAGTCCCAGGGTGATCAGCAGCTCGCCGAAGACGCCGAGCGCGGCCAGCGCCCGACTGCGACCGCGCCGGGCGGGCGCGGGGCCGGCCTCGGGCGGCGGGAAGGCCTCCTCCCGCGGCTCGGCCGACTGCGCGGTCTCGTCCGTCATCTCCGGTGCTCCCCCTTCGTGCCGGGTGCCCGGGCGGTCACCCGCCCGTGATCGCGGCCGGCTTGCCTTGGCTGCGCGGCCGTTCCTCGGTCATCTTGCCAAAGACGATGAGGCGGAACTTGGAGGTGAACTCCGGGGTGCAGGTGGTCAGCGTGATGTACCGGCCGGCGCCCGCGTAACCGGCGCCGTTGGGGACGGGCTTGATCACGCTCACGTTGTTGGGAGAGGTCTCCGGGATGCTGCTGGTGACCTCGTACGTGTAGTACGAGGTGGCGGTCTCCACCACGATCTTGTCGCCCTTGCCGAGCTGGTTGATGTACCGGAACGGCTCGCCGTGGGTGTTGCGGTGCGCGGCCAGCGCGAAGTTGCCCGCCTTGTCGGCCGGCATCCCGGTGCCGGTGTAGTGGCCGACCAGGCCCTTGTCGAGCACCGCCGGCTTGGAGGTGCCCTCGGCGATCGGGAACTTCAGCCCCAGCTTGGGCAGGTAGATGATGGCGAAGCCCTTGCCGGGCTCGAACGACTCCGGCTTGGCCGGGTCCGGAGCCGGCTGCCCGGGCTTCGGCGGCGCCAGGGCGGCGTCGAACTGCTGCTCCAGCCGGTTGCGGGCGCCGTCGGCGGCCGCGTCGGCCTGCACGTTGGTCCACCAGAGCTGGTACGAGACGAAGAGCAGCATCACCACGCCGAGCGTGATGCACAGCTCCCCGACGAGCCGCGCGGCCACCACGACCGCGGACTCCTTGGGCCGCGCCTTCGCCCCGGCGCCCCGGCCGCTCGCCCGGCGCCGACCGACGCCCGCGCGCACGGAGGTCCGGCCCTGGGCGGCCCTGCGGCGCTCGGCCCGGCCACCGGTGGGCGGGGCCGGTTCCACGGCCGGCCCGCCGATGTCGAGGGGCAGGCGCAGCTGGAGCGTCTGGTCGGGCAGCCACGGGTACTCGGGGCCGGACGCGGCGGGCTGCTCGGCCTGCTCGTACACGCCCCAGGCGTCCTCGGCGGCGCCCTGTCCGGGCTGCGCCGGGTACGGCTGCGGGTACGCCGCCGCGTCACCGTGGTGCTGCCCGTCGCCGTACCGGCCGTCCCCGTACGGACCGCCGCCGTACTGCGCGCCGCCGTACGGCTGTCCGTCGCCCGGGCCCGCCTCCGGCTGGTAACGCCCCTCCGGACGCAGCGCGGTCACGCCGCTCAGCCCCGGCCGATCACCGGGGCGAGCCCGGCCGACCGGTCCACGGCCTGCGGGTAGCCGCACTCCGCCAGCCAGTTGGCGAGCATCCGGTGCCCGCCCTCGGTGAGCACCGACTCGGGGTGGAACTGCACGCCCTCGACGGGCAGTTCGCGGTGCCGCAGGCCCATGATCACGCCGCTGTCGGTGCGCGCGGTGACCACCAGTTCGTCCGGCACGGTGGCCGGTTCGACCGCCAGCGAGTGGTACCGGGTGGCGGTCAGCGGCGAGGGCAGTCCCTCGAACACCCCGCCGTCCTCGTGCTCGACCGGCGAGGTCTTGCCGTGCAGCAGTTCCGGTGCCCGGTCGACCACCGCGCCGTACGCGACCGCGATCGACTGCAGGCCCAGGCAGACGCCGAACACCGGCAGCCCGATCCCCGCGCAGTGGTGCACCATCCCGATGCAGACCCCGGCCTCCTCCGGCGCCCCGGGCCCGGGGGAGAGCAGCACCCCGTCGAAACCCTGGTCGTCCTCGCCGCCGGACCGGCGGACGGCGTGCTCGACGGTCACCTCGTCGTTGCGCACCACCTCGCAGGTGGCACCGAGCTGGTACAGGTACTGGACCAGGTTGAAGACGAAGCTGTCGTAGTTGTCCACGACCAGGATGCGGGGCGCGGTCGGCTGGGTGGTCATTCTCGCGTGGTCTCCGTGGGATGCGGGGCGGGGTCGGCAGGGTGGAGGAGCAGGGCCGCCGGTTCAGCCGGCCGCGGCACCTTCGCCGCCGTCCACTGTGACGTCACCGAAGGGGAGCAACGGTTCCGCCCACGGGAAGACGTAGGTGAAGAGGAGATAGACGATCCCCACGATGAGGAGCAGCGAGATGACGGCGCGGACCAGGGTGTTTCCCGGGAGGTGACGCCAGATCCAGCCGTACATGGTGCTCCCTCGACGTAGCGGACTGGGGTCAAGAGTAGACCCGGGATCAACGACCGCGGGGCCGGTCCGCTACTGCTGCCCGCCCGCCGACCGCAGCTCGGTGGTGCCGGAGTATCCGGGGAGGTTCAGATCACCGCTCTCCTGGACCTTCCAGCCGAGTCCGTACGCCTGGACGTACTGGAGGTAGTTGCGGATCGTCGGGTCGCCGTCGACGGCGGCCTTCAGCGCATCGGTGCGGCCGACCGCCCGGACCACGTACGGCGGCGAGTAGACCCGGCCCTGGAGCAGCAGGGTGTTGCCGACGCAGCGGACGGCGCTGGTGGAGATCAGCCGCTGGTCCATCACCTGCACGCCCTCGGCGCCGCCCCGCCACAGCGCGTTGACCACGGCCTGGATGTCCTGCTGGTGGATGACCAGGTCGTTGACGCCGGGCTCGGGGACGCCCGGGATGCGGGCGGTGGCGTTCGGCGGGGCGTCGTTGAGGGTGACGGTCAGGCCGCCGCCCTGCAGCGGCTCCAGGGCCGCGCCGAGCCGCAGGCCGTCCAGCCGGGCGGCGTCGGCGGGGTTGCCGCCCTGCTGCCCGGTGAGCTCCTGCGCGCGGGCCTGGAGGTCGGCCAGCTGGGCCTGGGCCTGCTGGTTCTGCGAGCTGCGCTGGCGTATCACGTCGCCGAGGCTCAGCAGCGAGTTGTCCGTCCGCAGGTCGGTGCCGCGGGCGGTCTGCGCGCTGATGTAGAAGAGCAGTCCGGCGAGCGCGAAGACCGCACAGGTCAGGGCACGCCCGACAATTCGGGTGCCGGAGCGGCGGGTAGTGGTCGGCCGAGGGGGAATCGACAAATTAGGCACCGTACCCTTATCTCCTTAAGACCCACCGAGCCACTACGCTAACGGACGCCGGTGGCGCGTGCGGGAACGGTCCCGTGCGTTCCGCACCGCCCGTCACCGGCCGACCGACCCCCGCTGCACCTCTGCGCGGTCTCACAGCGCATCGACAGGAGAGCTCCTCGTGCCGAAGTCTCGACTCCGCAAGAAGTCCGACTACACCCCGCCGACCACGGCCGCGGTGAAGATCAGTTCGGGCCGCAGTTGGGTCGCACCGCTGATGCTGGCACTGTTCCTGATCGGCCTGGTCTGGATCGTCACCTATTACGTGACCAGCGGCAGCTACCCGGTCGAGAGCTGGCGGAACTGGAACATCCTGGTCGGTTTCGGCTTCATCGCCGCGGGGTTCGGCGTCTCCACCCAGTGGAAGTGACCTCCCGCTCCTCCTGAGGCTCCGGTCGAGCCACCTCCGCCGCTTCGGACCGCTGGTGCCGGGCGGCGGTCAGGCATGCCCGGACACGGGCGGGAAACCGGTCGGTTATCCCCATCATCAGACTGTCCTGCTTATCCACATGGTTATCCACACTGGGGAAAAGTCTCCCCAGCCTGTGGATAACTTTTCGGCCGCGGGCTTTCCACAGCTGTGCACAACTTCCCGAAAGTGGGAAAACCGCACAGCAGGACACGCGTAGAACAGCAGTCCACACCCCGGGCGGCACACAGCCTGTGCACAACCCCGCACCCGCTGTGGACAAACGCCCTCGGCGTCACGCGCCGTAGCGGGCCATCCCGATCATCAGCATCGCCGCCACCACGGCCAGCGACCCCGCCAACGCCAGCCCCTGGACCAGGCCGCGGCGCTCGCGCGGGGCGTACATCAGACCGGCCGCCGTCAGCGCGCCCACCACCAGGCCGCCGATGTGCGCCCGCCAGTCGATGTTCGTCCGCGAGAAGGTGACGACCAGGTTGAAGACCAGGAACGCCATCACCGGGCCGAGCGGGCCCCGGTTCCGCAGCTGCATCACCACCGTGGCGCCGATCAGCCCGAAGATCGCGCCCGAGGCCCCCACCGACCGCAGCGCGTTGCCGTCGATCAGGAAGGCCAGGGTGCTGCCTCCCAGGCCGGAGAGCAGGTAGAGGGCCAGGAAGCGCAGCCGGCCGAGTGCCGTCTCCAGTGCGGGACCGAGCCAGTACAGGACCACCATGTTCATCCCGATGTGCCACCACTGCAGGTGCAGGAACACCGAGGTCAGCAGCCGGTACCACTGGGAGGGCCCGGCGGCGACACCGTCCGGACCGCCCAGGATGGCCCGCCCGGCGCTGTACAGTTCCCAGACCTGGCCCAGCCGCGGCGTGAGCACGTAGGCGGCCAGCACGAAGACGACCACGTTGATGCCGATCAGCACCCTGGTGACCAGCCCGCCGTCCTGGGCGATCGCCCCGCCGAACCGGGTGGTCGCCCGCCGCGTCCCGGCATGCCCGCCGCCGACGCACTCCGGGCACTGGAAGCCCACCGAGGCGGTCACCATGCACTGCGGGCAGATCGCCCGCTCGCAGCGGGTGCAGGAGACGCCGGTGGCCGTCTGCGGATGCCGGTAGCAGCCGGTCAGCATGAGGTTCTTCCCCTCCCGTACGGGACGCCGAAATCGCCAGCCTACTGCGGCGGATCCGACATCGGGCCCGCTCCCCGGCTCCTTCCGCACCCCGCGTACGGCCCACTCCGACATGCCGGTGGACAAATCAGCATGCATGATCAGCATTCAGGTGGATATGTGCATAAAGGACGCCACCCAGGAGGAGAGACTCGTGACCTTTTCGGACTCGGCTCGTGAGACGGCCACCAAGACCCGGGACACCGCCGCGCACCTCGCGGACGGCGCCAAGCAGCGCCTCGGCCCGGCCCTGGACACCTTCGGGCCGAAAGCCGCCCAGGCCGCCCAGAGCCTCCGCGTCCAGTACGACCGGCACATCGCCCCGCAGTTCGGTCACGCCTTCGCCAGTCTGCCGCCCGAAGCCCAGCAGAACGCCCTGAAGGCCTTCCACCGCGCCCAGGAGGCCGCTCTGGCAGCCCGGCTCTCCGCCGCCCGCGCCGCCGACCAGGCCCGCTCCACGGTCGGCCCCAGGGTCGCCCAGGCCGTCGAGGAGGCCCGCGCCGCCGTCACCCCGGTCGCCCAGGAGGCCCAGACCCGGGGCGCCGCCGCGCTGACCGCGCTGCACGGCAACGTCACCTCGGCCGAGATCAGCCACCTCGCCGCCCGCAACGCCCGGAGGAAGCGGTGCAACGGCCTGGCCACCGGCCTCGCCGTGGCCGGTGCGCTGGCGATCGGCGGCGGGATCGTGGCCTGGCAGTGGTGGCGCCGGCACAGCAACCCGGAGTGGCTGGTCGAACCCCCGACCGACCGGGCCGAGCAACCCGCCGGGGCGCACGCCGCCGGCGCGACGACCCCCGGGTCGGTCGACGCGGCCGGCGCCCCGCAGAGCGCCCCGGCCGCTCCCGGCGGGCCCCGGGCCGGGGACGCGGCCACCGAGCCCGCTCCGCCGCCCGGCCGGCCCGACAACGACGGCGACGGCGACGGCGGCCACCCCAGGCCGCACGACCCGCGCGGGCCGCACTGACCCGTCGCCCGGCCCTCAGGGCGTGTCGGACACGCCCTGAGGACGCGGAAACGCCGATCGGCCGCTGACCGGGATTCAGGTCAGCGGCCGATCGGCGTCACGACTGCGATGAGCTGTGGAGCATAGGAGATTCGAACTCCTGACATCTGCCTTGCAAAGGCAGCGCTCTACCAACTGAGCTAATGCCCCTCGACGGCACCGCGGGTGCCGACGGGCACTAGCGTACCGGGTTCCGGCGCCGTTCCCGGCGCCCTCCCCCCGGGCCGACCGGACCTGCCGCCGAGGCGGCGTCCGGGCGGTGCCTGGGATCCGGCCGATCCGGTCGGGTGACCGGGCCGGCCGGCCCTGGAGGCGCGGTGAAGCGCCTCCGAAGATCGTTGATCGTCGGATCGTCCGGGCTCAGCGACCGGCCGGAACCGGGTCGGTGGCCTCGGTCCACAGGTCCTGCTCGGCGCGGTCCGCCTGGACCTGACGGTAGACAAAGAAGCCGCCGAGGGCGACCAGGGCGACCAGGAGAAGCTTCTTCACCGCGGGACCTCGTCCTTCTTGCGTTGGCGGACTCAAGAGCCGGTGCTCCGGCCGGACTGACCGGGCCGACGAGTCCAGATGTGTTTCGATCGCGAACGGGCTGCCGGGTGCCAGACTGCCCTTGCGGCCGATGATACACACCAGTGTCCCAATCGTGACCAGCCACCGCTGCGGCCAACCCGGCGGTCCGGGCCGAGGATTGACGCCGCACCTCCTGCCGTACGGCCGACCCTCCCCGGCCGGGCCCTACGGCGTGCCCGGCGGGGCGCAGGACGGGTGGTCCGACGAGCGGTCGGACGGGCGGTTCGACGGCGTCACCACCACGGCCTTCCCGCCCGCCAGGTCGACCTTCGTCCGGGGCGGCGCCCCCTCGCCCTCCTCGTCGCGCAGCATCAGGGTCGTGCCGCGTTCGTCCAGCTCGTGCTGCTTGCCGGCGGCGAACTGCGCGTGCAGCTGCTCGAAGCCGGTGGCCGAGATCTGCCCCTCCCGGCCGGTCCCCCGCCACGGCACCCAGCGTGACCGGCGCGCCCGCAGCGCGAGCTGGTCGACCACCGCGAGCACCACCAGGGCGCAGACCAGTCCGGGGATGCTCATCGCCCAGAAGACCGCCATGTCGTCACCATCCCTCCACACGTTCCCTCCCCGGAGAACAGCCCGGCGGGACGCGCGGTTCCCGCAACGGCGGGGGAAACGTCGAAGGGCCCGGAGTGAATCACTCCGGGCCCTTCGCGGTGGTGGGCCTAACAGGACTTGAACCTGTGGCCTCTTCCTTATCAGGGAAGCGCTCTAACCGTCTGAGCTATAGGCCCTTGCCGCACTGAAAGATTAGCGGACCGATGGCCGATCTCCCAAATCCGGGCCGACGGGGTTCCCGGCGGGCACCCCGCCGACCAGCGGCGGCGCTCCGGCGGCCGGGCGCAGCAGCCATTCCTCGCGGGTCGCCGGGAGGCCGGCCGAGCCCTCCTCGGTGCTGCGGACGGCGAGGATCTGGTTGATCCCGATCCGGTTCTCCTCGAAGGCGAGCGCGCTGGCGGCCATGTACAGCCGCCAGACCCGGGCCCGGCCGCGGCCGACCAGCCGGACCGCCTCGCTCCAGTGCGCCTCCAGGTTGGCCACCCATTCGCGCAGGGTCAGCCCGTAGTGCTCGCGCAGCGACTCGACGTCCCGGACCTCGAAGCCGGCCTCCTCCAGCCGGGCCACGGTGGAACCGACGGGGGAGAGCTCGCCGTCGGGGAAGACGTAGCGGTCGATGAAGGGGCTGGTGCGGTGCGGCTCACCGGGGCGGTCGGGGCGGCGGGCGATCTGGTGGTTGAGCAGCCGGCCGCCGGGCACCAGCAGCCGGTGCAGGCCCTCGGCGTAGACCCGGTACTGCTCGGAGCCGACGTGCTCGGCCATCCCGACGCTGGAGATCGCGTCGAACGGGCCGTCGACGATCTCCCGGTAGTCCTGGAGCCGGACCTCCACCCGCCCGGCCAGGCCGGCCTCCTCGACCCGCCGGCGGGCCAGCGCGACCTGCTCCCGCGAGATGGAGACACCGACCGCGGTGACGCCGTAGTGCTCGGCCGCGTGCAGCAGCAGCGAGCCCCAGCCGCAGCCGACGTCCAGCAGGCGCATCCCGGGCCGGAGGCCGAGCTTGCGGCAGATCAGGTCGAGCTTGGCCTCCTGGGCGGCCTCCAGGCTCTTGGCCTCCGGGGTCCAGTAGGCGCACGAGTAGACCATGGAGGAGCCCAGGACGAGCCCGTAGAAGTCGTTTCCGACGTCGTAGTGGTGGCTGATGGCCGCGCGGTCCCGGCTGCGGCTGTGCAGCCGCCCGCGGGCCCTGCGGACCTCCTCCTGGGGCGGCGTGGGCTCGGGGCCGAGCGCCCCGGCCCGCAGCGCGGCCGCGAGGACGCGGCGCCCGCCGGCGCCGAGCACGTCCCGCGGGCCGAGGTCGAGGCGGCGGATCTCCGGCCGCTCGACGAACCGGGCGACGGCCGAGAGCACCTCGTAGAGGTCGGTGCCGGGGGTGATCTCCAGGTCCCCCGCGACGTACGCCCGGGCCAGGCCCAGCTCGCCCGGCTGCCAGAGCAGGCGGCGCAGGGCCCGCCGGTTGCGCAGGACGACCGTGGGGGCTCCCGGCGGCCCGGCGACGCTGCCGTCCCAGGCCTGGACCCGCAGCGGTACCGGAACCCCCAACAGCCCGTCCAGGGCCTCGACCAGTTGACCTGCGAGCTTCGCCACCGCGCGCCTCCGTCCAGCCGTCCTGCGGAACGTTTCCTGACCCGGTCGGGCGGACCGGGGGCGGCCTGCGGCACTCCCAGGCGTGGACCGGGCGCCACCCAGCTAATCCCACCGCGGCCGGCCCGCTCCCGGGCGGCACGCCGCGGGCGGCCGGCTGTCACCCGAAATGCCGACGGGCCCCGCAGGCTGCAACAGCCTGCGGGGCCCGTCCATTCCGTCCGTGGACGGCGAACTGACCAGGGGTCAGGATCCGACCGGGGTCAGTCCTCCTCGGCCAGGGTCAGCTCGACGCCGCCGGTGAAGCCGGCCGCCGCGTTGTAGATGAACGCCGAGAGCGTGGACAGCGCCGTCAGCAGGACGACGTCGACCACGGCGATCAGCGAGGTGAAGGTCATCACCTTGCCGAAGCCCACGTAGTCCATCAGGTTGAGGCCGCCGGTGCTGTCCGAGCCGGTGACGTCCTTGAGGGTCTTGGTCAGCGAGTCGAAGACGCCGAGCGAGTCCAGCGTCATCCACAGCACCGCCGCGGCCACGATGATGATGATCCCGACGGCCAGCGACAGCAGGAAGCTGACCTTCATCACCGACCACGGGTCCACCTTGGTCACCCGCAGCCGGGCCTTGCGGGTCCGGCCGAGGCCGACACCGGCGGCCGCCGGTGGGGCGGCCGGGGCCGGCCGGCGCGCCGTGCCCGGGACGGGCGTGCCGCCGGGCGGGGTGTTGCCGCTGGTCCGGGTCCCCCGGGCCGGGGTCGGCTGCCCCTTGGCATAGGTGGTCGGCTGCGAGAATCCGCTCGCGCCCGGCGCCGGGGCCCCCGGCGGCGGGGGCGTCTGTCCGCCGTAGGTCGCGCCGCCCTGTCCCGCTCCGCCGACCGGTGGCATCAGCGAGGTGGACGCGGCCGAGTGCTCGGCCGGCGGCTGCGGCGCGCCGTACCCACCCCCGCCCTGCGCGCCCGGACGGCCGCCGGAGGGTCCTCCCGCAGCACCCGTGGCTCCACTCACCTGGTCCTCCCGCACTTCCCACCAGGACGGCGGCACCGCCCTGCTTCGTCACTCGTCATCCAGCGCCCGGCGGGATTGCCCGGAACTGGTGGGCGGCCGGTGCCGCCACGCCCCTCTATCAGGACGCGACGGCACCGGCCCGTGGTTCGGTTCAGACCTCGGCGTCGCCGCCGGCCGTCGTCTCCGCACCCTCAGCCGTTTCGGTGGAAGCGGTGTCCGCGACCTCGTCCTCCACCGTCTCCTCGTCCTCGGCTTCCGCGTTGCGGGCCATGCCCACGACCGCGTCGCGCTTACCGAGGTTGATCAGTTGGACGCCCATGGTGTCACGTCCGGTTTCACGAACTTCGGAAACCCTTGTGCGGATCACCCCACCCGACAGGGTGATCGCCATGATCTCGTCGGTGTCGTCGACCACGAGCGCGCCGACCAGCGAGCCCCGGCCCTCGACGATCTTCGCCGCCTTGGTGCCGTAGCCGCCACGCCCCTGGACACGGTACTCGTCCACGGCCGTGCGCTTGGCGTACCCGCCGTCGGTGGCGGTGAACACGTACGTTCCCGGGCGGACGACGTTCATCGAGAGCATTTCGTCGTCCTCGCGGAAGGCCATGCCCTTGACGCCGGAGGTCGCGCGGCCGGTGGGCCGCAGCGCGTCGTCGGTCGCGGTGAAGCGGATCGACTGGGCCTTCTTGGAGACCAGCAGCAGGTCGTCCTCGGCGGAGACCAGCTCGGCGCCGATCAGCTCGTCGTCCTGGCCCTCCTCGTCCTGGCGCAGGTTGATCGCGATCAGGCCGCCGGAGCGCGGGGAGTCGTAGTCCTTCAGCGCGGACTTCTTCACCAGGCCGGCCCGGGTGGCGAGGACCAGGTAGGGCTTGTCCTCGTAGGTGCGCACGGCCATCACCTGGGCGATGTGCTCCTCCGGCTGGAAGGCCAGCAGGTTGGCCACGTGCTGGCCGCGGGCGTCGCGCCCGGCGTCCGGGAGCTCGTAGCCCTTGGCGCGGTAGACCCGGCCCTTGTTGGTGAAGAACAGGATCCAGTTGTGCGTCGTCGTCACGAAGAAGTGGTCGACGATGTCGTCCTGCTTGAGCTGCGCTCCGCGCACGCCCTTGCCGCCGCGCTTCTGCGAGCGGTAGAGGTCGGAGCGGGTCCGCTTGACGTAGCCGCCACGGGTGATCGTGACGACGATGTCCTCCTCGGCGATGAGGTCCTCGATCGAGAGGTCGCCGTCGGACGGGATGAGGGTGGAGCGCCGCTCGTCGCCGTACTTCTCGACGATCGCGGTGAGCTCCTCGGAGATGATCTCCCGCTGGCGGGTCGGCGAGGCCAGGATCGCGTTGTACTCGTCGATCTTGCGCTGCAGCTCGTCGTGCTCGTCCATGATCCGCTGGCGCTCCAGGGCGGCCAGGCGGCGCAGCTGCATCTCCAGGATGGCGTTGGCCTGGAGCTCGTCGATGGAGAGCAGCCCCATCAGGCCGGTGCGGGCCGCGTCGGCGCTCGCCGAGGCCCGGATCAGCGCGATGACCTCGTCGATCATGTCCAGGGCGCGCAGCAGGGCGCGCAGGATGTGGGCGCGCTCCTCGGCCTTGCGCAGCCGGAAGGTGGTGCGCCGGACGATGACCTCGACCTGGTGGTTGACCCAGTGCCGGATGAAGGCGTCCAGCGACAGCGTGCGCGGCACGCCGTCGACCAGGGCCAGCATGTTGGCGCCGAAGTTGGTCTGCAGCTCGGTGTGCTTGTAGAGGTTGTTCAGCACGACCT
This sequence comes from Kitasatospora sp. NPDC088861, assembly GCF_044750105.1. Taxonomy (NCBI): domain Bacteria; kingdom Bacillati; phylum Actinomycetota; class Actinomycetes; order Kitasatosporales; family Streptomycetaceae; genus Kitasatospora; species Kitasatospora sp. NPDC088861. Next base: position 632,238 of record NZ_JBIVJF010000001.1, on the reverse strand, counting down.
TGGCGACGGCGTCGCGCTTGAGCACGACCACCAGGCGGGTACCGGTGCGGGACGAGGACTCGTCGCGGACGTCGGCGATGCCGGCGACCCTGCCGTCCTTGACCAGGTCGGCGATCTTCAGCGCGAGGTTGTCCGGGTTGACCTGGTACGGCAGCTCGGTGATCACCAGGCACTGGCGGCCCTGGATCTCCTCGACCTCGACCACGGCGCGCATGGTGATCGAGCCGCGGCCGGTGCGGTAGGCGTCGTCGATCCCGCGGTGGCCGACGATCAGCGCGCCGGTGGGGAAGTCGGGGCCCTTGATCCGCTCGATCAGGGCTTCGAGCAGCTCCTCGTTGGAGGCGTCCGGGTGCTCAAGCGCCCAGAGCGCGCCGGAGGCGACCTCGCGCAGGTTGTGCGGCGGGATGTTGGTGGCCATGCCGACCGCGATGCCGGTGGCACCGTTGACCAGCAGGTTGGGGATGCGCGCCGGCAGGACGGTCGGCTCCTGCGAGCGGCCGTCGTAGTTGGACGCGAAGTCGACGGTGCCCTCGTCGATGTCGCGCATCATCTCCATGGCGAGCGGCATCATCTTGCACTCGGTGTAGCGCATGGCCGCGGCCGGGTCGTTGCCCGGGGAGCCGAAGTTGCCGTTGCCGTCCACCAGCGGCATCCGCAGCGACCACGGCTGGGCCAGGCGGACGACGGTGTCGTAGATGGAGGTGTCACCGTGCGGGTGGTAGTTGCCCATGACGTCGCCGACGACGCGGGCGCACTTGTAGTAGCCCTTCTCGGGGCGATACCCGCCGTCGTACATCGCGTAGAGCACGCGCCGGTGCACCGGCTTGAGCCCGTCGCGGACCTCGGGGAGCGCCCGGCTGACGATCACGCTCATCGCGTAGTCGAGGTACGAGCGCTGCATCTCGGTCTCGAGCTCGACCGGCTCGATCCGCATGGTCACCTGGGCGGTGGCCTCGGCGGCTGTGGGGGTCTCGGGCTGTTCGCCTTCGGGACGGTTGTCGTCGACCACTGGTGGTCAGTTTCCTTTCACGCGGACTGGTACGTGCTTCGCTGCCGGTCGGGCGGCGTCACACGTCCAGGAAGCGGACGTCCTTGGCGTTGCGCTGGATGAAGGAGCGGCGTGCCTCGACGTCCTCGCCCATCAGCACGGAGAACAGCTCGTCGGCGCGGGCGGCGTCCTCCAGGGTGACCTGGAGGAGCAGCCGGTGCTCGGCGTCCATGGTGGTGACCCGGAGCTCCTCGGCGTTCATCTCGCCGAGACCCTTGAAGCGCTGGATCGCGTCGTCCTTGGGGAGCCGGCGCCCGGCCTCGACCCCGGCCGCGATCAGCGCGTCGCGCTCGCGGTCGGAGTAGGCGTACTCGAAGTCGTCCTTGCCCCACTTGATCTTGTACAGCGGCGGCATGGCGAGGTAGACGTACCCGGACTCGACCAGCGGCCGCATGAAGCGGAACAGCAGGGTGAGCAGCAGGGTGCGGATGTGCTGACCGTCGACGTCGGCGTCCGCCATCAGGACGATCTTGTGATAGCGGAGCTTGGACTCGTCGTAGTCCTCCTGGATGCCGCAGCCGAAGGCCGAGATGAGCGCCTGGACCTCGGTGTTCTGCAGCACCTTGTCGATCCGGGCCTTCTCGACGTTCAGGATCTTGCCGCGGATCGGCAGGATGGCCTGGGTGCGCGGGTCGCGGCCCTGCTTGGCCGAGCCGCCGGCGGAGTCACCCTCGACGATGAAGATCTCGCACTCGGCCGGGTCCTTGGACTGGCAGTCGGAGAGCTTGCCCGGCAGCGAGGCGGACTCCAGCAGGCCCTTGCGGCGGGTGAGGTCGCGGGCCTTGCGGGCGGCGACGCGCGCGGTGGCGGCCTGGATGGACTTGCGGATGATGTCCGAGGCCTCGTTGGGGTTGCGGTCCAACCAGTCGTTGAGGTGCTCGTGGACGACCTTCTGGACGAAGGTCTTCGCCTCGGTGTTGCCGAGCTTGTCCTTGGTCTGGCCCTCGAACTGCGGCTCGCCGAGCTTGACCGAGATGATCGCGGTCAGACCCTCGCGGATGTCCTCGCCGGAGAGGTTGTCGTCCTTCTCCCGGAGCAGCTTCTTGTCCCGCGCGTAGCGGTTGACCAGGCCGGTCAGCGCCGCGCGGAAGCCCTCCTCGTGGGTACCGCCGCCGTGCGTGTGGATGGTGTTGGCGAAGCTGTAGACCCCCTCGGTGTAGGAGGAGTTCCACTGCATCGCGATCTCCACCGAGATCGCCCTGTCCTTGTCCTCCGCCTCGAAGTCGATCACCGAGGGGTGGATCACCTCGCCCTTGCGGGAGTTGAGGTGGGCGACGAAGTCGGCGATGCCGCCGTCGTACTTGTACGTGACGGTGAGCGGCTTGCCCTCCTCGTCCACGTGCTCGGGGCGCTCGTCGGTGAGCGAGATGGAGAGGCCCTTGTTGAGGAAGGCCATCTCCTGGAAGCGCCGGGACAGCGTCTCGAAGGAGTAGACCGTGGTCTCGAAGATCTCCGGGTCGGCCCAGAAGGTGACGGTCGTGCCGGTCTGCTCGGAGCCCTCGTGCGTGGCCAGCGGAGCGGTCGGCGCACCGGCCTTGTAGTCCTGGGTGAAGCGCGAGCCGTCGCGGTGGATCTCCACCGACAGGCGGGTGGACAGCGCGTTCACGACCGAGACGCCGACACCGTGCAGACCGCCGGAGACGGCGTAGCCGCCGCCGCCGAACTTGCCGCCGGCGTGCAGGACGGTGAGCACGACCTCGACGGCCGGCTTCTCCTGGCCGGGGACGATGTCCACCGGGATGCCGCGGCCGTTGTCGACGCAGCGGATGGCGCCGTCGGCCATGATCGTGACGTCGATGGTGTCGGCGTACCCCGCCATCGCCTCGTCGACGGAGTTGTCCACCACTTCCTGCACCAGGTGGTGCAGGCCTCGCTCGCCGGTGGAGCCGATGTACATGCCGGGGCGCTTACGGACGGCGTCGAGGCCTTCCAGCACCTGGATGTTGCTACCGGTGTAGGAAGCCTGGTCGGTCTGGTCTGGGATCTGGCTGGGGTTGCCGGAATCGGCCACGAAGCGCCCTCTCTGGCACAGCACGGGCCGCATTCCCGCCCCGTGTGGGCGGGCGTGCGACCACGGCGTTTCGACTCGGTTGCCACTAGCAACAGTGTTTGGCTCTCAGTCTACCGGTACGACTGACAGAGATGGGCGTTTGGCAGCCCTTGAAGGCAGATATGCCGCCCTGAATCCCCTCTGGACATGTCCCGATACTCGCCCCGGGGGCCCAGAGCGCCTGGAAGGGCTGTCAGGGATTCCGGAAGATCGCGGTCCGCTCCGCGCCCCCGGCGACGGGCCGGCAACCCGGTCAGCCCCAGGTGTCGCCCGGCCCCTTGCTCCCCGGAGCGCGCAGCCGGCCGTAGCCGCGGGCGGGCGCCGCCGGGCCCAGCACCTTGATGGTGCGGACCGTGCCGTGGCCCAGCTCGTGGTTCAGACGGGCTACCAACTGTCTTGCCAGCCACCGCAGTTGGGTGGCCCATGCGGTGGAGTCGCACTGCACGGTGAGCACCGCGGCGGTGTCGTCGTAGGAGGAGGGGTGGCAGTGCGCGGCGATGTCCGGGCCGACGATCTGGGGCCAACGGCCCATCACCCCGCCGACCGCGGCCGAGGACTCCCAGCCCCGTTCGGTCAGCAGCCGGTTCAGCGCCGCCCCCAGCGGGACCGGGTCACGGCCGTCCGACCGGGCTCCGCTGCGCAGGCCGTGCCGCTTCGCCTCGCGCTTCTCCCGGACCTGCTCGCCGCGCTGCCGCGCCTGGGCCCGGGCCGCCCGCAGCGCGGAGCGGGCGAGGTCGGCGCCGGTCGGCGCCGGGTCGCCCGGCCGGGGGGAGTGCTCCGCCGGCTCGCTCACGGCGATCTCCTTTCCCCAGCCTGTGGACAACGGTCGCGGACGCGCGCCGGTGAGCCGTCCAGCCTACGGGAGTGCCCGGACGGCGATTGCGAAGGTGCGGGGGGAGTCAGGCGTCGATCCGGCGGACGGCGCCGTCGGCGACCGCGAACCGGGCGCCGGCCAGCGTCTTCGGCACGTCCTCGGCGACCGCCGCGGTGACCAGCACCTGCTCGCCGCCGGCCACCAGTTCGGCCAGCCGGTCCCGGCGGGCCGCGTCCAGCTCGGCGAACACGTCGTCCAGGATCAGCACCGGCTCGCCGCCGTCGGCGCGCAGCAGCTCGTACGAGGCCAGCCGCAGCGCCAGCGCGAACGACCAGGACTCGCCGTGGCTCGCGTAGCCCTTGGCGGGCAGCGGGCCGAGGCTGAGCACCAGCTCGTCGCGGTGCGGGCCGACCAGGGTGATGCCCCGGTCCACCTCCTGCTTGCGGACCGCCTGCAACGCGTTCAGCAGCTGCTCCTCGGCCTGCTCGCGGCTGGTCGGCAGCCCGCCCTCGAAGGAGCTGCGGTACTCCAGGACGGTGTCGCCACCGCCCGGGGCCAGCTGCCCGTACGCGGCCGCCACCAACGGCTGGAGGGAAGCCACCAGCTGGATCCGGAAGGCCGTCAACTCGGCTCCGGCCCTTGCCAGATGGCCGTCCCAGACCTCCAGGGTGGAGAGGTCGGCGCCCTTGCCGCCACCGGCCCGGCGGGCCATCGCGGCGGTCTTCAGCAGGGCGTTGCGCTGCTTGAGGACCCTCTCGTAGTCCTGTCGGACCCCGGCCAGCCGGGGGGCCCGGGCGGTCAGCAGCTCGTCCAGGAAACGGCGGCGCTCACCCGGGTCGCCCTTGACCAGGCTGAGGTCCTCGGGCGCGAACAGGACGGTCCGCAGCAGGCCCAGCACGTCGCGCGGGCGGACGTTGTCGGAGCGGTTGATCCGGGCCCGGTTGGCCTTGCCCGGGGTCAGCTCCAGCTCGACCAGGGTGGTGCGGCCGCGGTCCACCACCGAGGTGCGGACCACCGCCCGCTCGGCGCCCAGCCGGATCAGTGGGGCGTCGGTGGCGACCCGGTGGCTGCCCAGCGTGGCGACGTAGCCGACCGCCTCGACCAGGTTGGTCTTGCCCTGGCCGTTGGGCCCGACGAAGGCCGTCACGCCCGGGTCGAGGGGAACCTCGACCCGGGCGTACGACCGGAAGTCGGCGAGCGACAGATGCGCGACGTGCATGGCTGTGGACTGCGCTCGCCTTCTGGGGAGGTGCGGGTTACTTGGACTCGACCGCGTGGCCGCCGAACTGGTTGCGCAGCGCGGCGATCATCTTCATCTGCGGCGAGTCGTCCTGGCGGGAGGCGAAGCGGGCGAACAGCGAGGCGGTGATCGCCGGCAGCGGCACCGCGTGGTCGATCGCGGCCTCGACGGTCCAGCGGCCCTCACCGGAGTCGGCGGCCCAGCCGCGCAGCTTCGCCAGGTGCTCGTCGTCGTCCAGCGCGCGGACGGCCAGGTCCAGCAGCCAGGAGCGGATGACGGTGCCCTCCTGCCAGCTGCGGAAGACCTCGCGCACGTCGGTGACCTCGGGGGCGGCCTCCAGCAGCTCCCAGCCCTCGGCGAACGCCTGCATCATCGCGTACTCGATGCCGTTGTGGACCATCTTGGCGAAGTGGCCGGCGCCCACGGCACCCGCGTGCACCGAGCCGAAGTCGCCCTCGGGCTTGAGCGAGTCGAACACCGGCTGGACGCGGGCCACGTGCTCGGCGTCGCCGCCGTACATCAGGGCGTAGCCGTTCTCCAGGCCCCAGACGCCGCCGGAGACGCCGCAGTCGACGAAGCCGATGCCCTTGGCGGCCAGCGCCTCGGCGTGCTTGATGTCGTCGGTCCAGCGGGAGTTGCCGCCGTCGACCACCACGTCGCCGGGGGAGAGCAGCTCGGCGAGTTCGTCGACGGTCGCCTGGGTGGCGGCGCCGGCCGGGACCATCACCCAGATCACCCGCGGGCCCTGAAGCTTGGCGACGAGCTCCTGGAGGCTCTCGACGTCGGAGATGTCCGGGTTGCGGTCGTAGCCGATGACGGTGTGGCCGGCGCGGCGGATCCGCTCGCGCATGTTGCCGCCCATCTTGCCGAGACCGATGAGGCCGAGCTCCATGACCAAGTCCTTACCTGTGGTGACGTGCCTGCCGGCGGCGCCGTTGCCGCACGCCCCGAGCCTACGCGCTGCGGCGGTGGCGGCTCCCTGTGGTCGGGCCGACCGGGGGAGGACGCCCACAGGCTGTGCACAGCCGGTGTGCACAGCCTGTGGGTGACGGCCTGCGGGCAGCGGCCTCGAGGTCAGCCGGAGAGGCGGACCGGCATGATCAGGTACTGGTACGCCTTGTCCTCCTCGGCGTCCACCGAGGCCTTGCCGCTGAGCAGCGCGGGCTTGGTCGGCGTGGTGAAGCTCAGCTGGGCGTAGGCGGAGTCGATGGCCTTGAGGCCCTCCTCCAGGTAGCCCGGGTTGAAGGCGATCGAGATGTCGTCGCCCTCCAGGTCGGCGTCGATCCGCTCGGTGGCCTGGGCGTCGTCGCCCGAGCCCGCCTCCAGGGTCAGCACGCCCTGCTCGAAGCTGAGCCGGACCGGGGTGTTGCGCTCGGCGACCAGCGAGACGCGCTTGAGCGCCTCCAGGAAGGGCTGGGTCTGGATCGCGGCGACGGCGCTGAACTCCGTCGGGAACAGGCTGCGGAACTTGGGGAACTCGCCCTCCAGCAGCCGCGTGGTCGTCCGGCGGCCGGCGCCCTCGAAGCCGATCAGGCCCTCGCCCGCGCCGCCCGAGGAGAGCGCGATCGAGACGTTGTCGCCGCTGCCCAGGGACTTGGCGATGTCCTGCAGCGTCTTGGCGGGCACCAGGGCGACGGCCGAGATGTCCGACTGCTCGGGCTTCCACAGCAGGTCGCGGACCGCGAAGCGGTAGCGGTCGGTGGCGGCCAGGGTGATCCGGTCGCCCTCGATCTCGACCCGGACACCGGTGAGCACCGGGAGGGTGTCGTCGCGGCCGGCGGCCACCGCGGCCTGGCTGACCGCGGAGGCGAACACGTCGCCCGAGACGGTGCCCGTGGCGGTCGGCATCTGGGGCAGCGCCGGGTACTCGTCCACCGGGAGGGTGGGGAGGGTGAATCGGGAACTGCCGCAGACCACGCTGACCCGCTGGCCGTCGGTGGAGATCTCCACCGGCCGGTTCGGCAGGTTGCGCGAGATGTCGTTCAGCAGCCGACCGGAGACCAGGACGGTGCCGGCCTCCTCGATGTCGGCCTCCAGCTCGACCCGGGCCGAGACCTCGTAGTCGAAGCCGGACAGCGCCAGGCTGCCGTCCTGTGCCGTCAGCAGCAGGCCGGCCAGCACCGGCACCGGCGGCCGTGCCGGGAGGCTGCGGGCAGCCCAGGCCACCGCCTCCGCGAGGACGTCACGCTCCACCCGGAACTTCACCGGTAACCGCCTCCTGGATCGAGCGCTCCCGCTCGCACTCTGGTTCGTCTGATCATGATCGTCGGTCGGGCTGTCCACCGAGCTGTGCCACTCCGCTTCCAGTCGCCGAGGACAGTCTGACGTACTCCGCCGACAGACGGGGCAGACGGGCGGAAGCAAGCCGAACAGATGTCGGGGCGCGGTTGTCCACAGATTCGGGGCCCACCCACTTTCAAGCGAGTCGATGGGTCTAAATGTGTAGTGGTAGTAGTAGGGCCTGTGGAAACCGTGGATAACCCCGTTTCCCCAGGTCAGACCCACTTTTTTGTCCACAGCGGGTGTGGACGGCGGCTGTGGACGAACACGCGGTGCTGTGGACAGCGGAGCGTTACCCACAGGGCACGCTGGGTATCCACAGGTTATCCCCAGGGCTGTCCCCAGATCCGGGCCCGGTTATCCACGGGTGTCGGTCAACTTTACGTGACGCCTTTCACACCAGGGCATGAACGCCGCCCCACGCTTGTCGAACTGTGGATCATGCTGTGGACAACCTGGGGATAACCGCCCCTCCCCTGGGGACAACCGGTGGACAACCCGGATGGCCCATTGGCGACCCGTCAATTGTCCACACCCTGTGGATAACGGTTGTGCACAAGTCCACAGGCACCTGACCTGCGCGGAAGAGCGTAGCGGCGACACGCCTGTGGACGAATTCTGGATAACTTCGGACGCCCCGGCCTGTGGACTACGGGGAAGGTGCCCGCCCTGTGGACAACTGCCCTGCGCGGCCCCGGTTTTCGAATCACCGGTCAGATGTTCGGCGCGGGCTGTGGACTGGCGCAACGTCCGTCGACGGCATCTCTGCCCAGCCGGCGCCCGAAGCACACCTGCGGACATGAGAAAAGGGCGTCAGGATCGCTCCTGACGCCCTTTCCGGCCACCTCGGCGCCGGATCCGGCCCCGGCCCGCCACCGGCCCTGCGGCTAGCTCTTGATGCGGTTGGTCAGCTCGGTGACCTGGTTGTAGATCGACCGGCGCTCGGCCATCAGCGAGCGGATCTTGCGGTCCGCGTGCATCACCGTGGTGTGGTCGCGGCCGCCGAACTGCGCGCCGATCTTCGGCAGCGAGAGGTCGGTCAGCTCCCGGCAGAGGTACATGGCGATCTGACGGGCCGTCACCAGGACGCGGCTGCGCGAGGATCCGCAGAGGTCGTCCACACCCAGCCCGAAGTACGCGGCGGTCTGCTGCATGATGACCTGCGCGGTGATCTCCGGCCCGGCGTCCTCGTCCCCGCCCGGGATCAGGTCCTTGAGGACGATCCCGGCCAACTCCAGGTCCACCGGCGCCCGGTTGAGGTTGGCGAAGGCGGTGACCCGGATCAGGGCGCCCTCCAACTCCCGGATGTTGCGGGTGATCCGGGACGCGATGAACTCCAACACGTCGGCCGGGGCGTTGAGTTGCTCCTGGATCGCCTTCTTGCGCAGGATCGCGATCCGGGTCTCCAGCTCCGGCGGGGTGACGTCGGTGATCAGGCCCCACTCGAAGCGGTTGCGCAGCCGGTCCTCCAGCGTGGTCAGCAGCTTGGGCGGCCGGTCCGAGGAGAGCACGATCTGCTTGTTCGCGTTGTGCAGGGTGTTGAAGGTGTGGAAGAACTCCTCCTGCGTGGACTCCTTGCTCGCGAGGAACTGGATGTCGTCCACGAGCAGGATGTCCATGTCCCGGTAGCGCCGGCGGAAGGTGTCCGCCTTGCCGTCCCGGATCGAGTTGATGAACTCGTTGGTGAACTCCTCCGAGGACACGTAGCGCACCCGGGTGCCCGGGAAGAGGCTGCGCGAGTAGTGCCCGATGGCGTGCAGCAGGTGGGTCTTGCCCAGCCCGGACTCGCCGTAGATGAAGAGCGGGTTGTACGCCTTGGCCGGGGCCTCGGCGACCGCCACCGCCGCCGCGTGCGCGAAGCGGTTGCTGGCGCCGATGACGAAGGTGTCGAAGAGGTACTTGGGGTTCAGCCGGGCGGCCGGCTCGTCCTTGCGGGAGCCGCCGGCCGGCGGGGCGCCGGGCGGGGCGGGCACGCCGGGGACGGCCGGGCGTTCGGTGGCGCGCTCCGGCGCGTTCTTGTCCGCGGGACGGCCGCCGGCCGGGCGTGAGCCGGGGGCGCGGCGGCCGGCGCCGGCGCGGGGCTGCTCGTTCGGGCCGGGGCCGTAGGCGCCGCCGAACAGGTCGCCCTGGGTGGTCGCGGGCGGGCCGGGCATCGGGCGCGGCGCCGGCCGGGACGGCTCGTCGGCCTCGCGGTAGCCGGGGGGCTGCTCCTGGTAGCCGCCGCCCTGCTCGGGGTAGCCGCCCTGTTCCTGGTACCCGTTCTGGTCGGGGTAGCCGCCGCCCTGCTCCGGGTAGCCACCCTGCTCGGGGTAGCCGGGCCAGGCCGGGCCGGCCGCCGGGCCGCCGTACGGCGCGGGGCGCTGCTCGTAGCCGCCGGTGTCGTAGCGGGGCCGGTCGTAGTCCTGCTCGTACGGCTGCTGGTAGTCCTGGCCGCCGTAGCCGCCGGCATCCTCCCCGGTCGGGCCGGGGTACGGCTCGGCCGGGGCCTGGGCAGCGGGTGCGGGGGTGGTCGGGACGGCGTTGGCGTCGACCATCACGGCGATCCGCACCGGGCGGCTGAGTTCGCGGCTGAGGGCCTCGGTGAGCTGCGGCAGCAGCCGGCCCTCCAGCACCTGCTTGGCCCGCTCGTTGGGGGTCGCCAGCAGGGCGGTGTCGTGCATCATCCACATCGGCTGGGTGCGCTGCACCCACTGCTTGTCCATCTCCCCGACGTCCGGGTCGCTGACCAGCCGCTCGACGACTCTCGCCCAGACCGGGACGAGGTCGCTGTTGACATCAGCCACTGGTGCACGCTTTCTCGGTTCCCCGCGGCTCCAGCAGGGGGTGGTGGATCAGGAGACTGTGGATCGGCGGGTCCGTCTCCGGCGGACCGACCCCACGAGGAAGAACACGAAGAACAAACCAGACAAGTCCTGCAACGGTAGTCAGCGAACAGAGCCGGATCAAGTCGTTGTCCACAGGCTGTGGGCGAAGGGGACTCCGGGCACCCTCTGGGGGGGCCGCTCGAAAAAGCTGGTTTGACCCTCGTGCCCCGTCCCGCGTACCGTAACCAGGTCGAGTTGTCGATGGCCGCTGCCGCATGTCCGCGGGTCCACCCGCTCCATAAGGCGCGCAGCACGGGCGCCGTGGATTGCCCTGAACCCCAGCCGAACTGGGGCGATGGGTCGGATTTCCGAATCAGGGGAGATCACGCGGACGCACGGTGACGGCCAAGCGATCCCCCGTCATCCTACGATTCACCTCAGGAGCCCCCGAGTGAGCAAGCGCACCTTCCAGCCGAACAACCGTCGTCGCGCGAAGACCCACGGCTTCCGGCTGCGTATGCGTACCCGCGCCGGCCGCGCCATCCTGGCTGCCCGCCGTGGCAAGGGCCGCACCAGCCTGTCCGCCTGATCCACGACAGAGTCTGTTGTGCTGCCCTCCGAGAATCGGCTGCGGCGGCGCCAGGACTTCGCGACCGCGGTGAAACGCGGTCGCCGGGCCGGCCGGCCCCTTCTGGTCGTCCATCTCAGCAGAGAAGGCGACCCCAAGGGGCAGACCGACCGGACCAGCGACTCCCGCCCGCACGTCGCCGAGGGGACTCCTTCGGCGCGTGCGGGTTTCGTCGTGAGCAAGGCCGTCGGCCCGGCGGTCGTTCGCAACCTGGTCAAGCGCCGGTTGCGGCACCTCGTTCGTGATCGTCTGTCCAGGCTGCCCGCCGGTAGCCTGATAGTGGTGCGTGCGCTGCCCCAGGCCGCGACCGCCTCGTACCAGGACCTCGAACGTGACCTGGACGCGGCGCTGAAACGGTTGCTGAAGGTGGAGTCCGCCACGACGGCGCCGACGGGAGCAGGACGATGAAGTTCCTGCTGATGGGTCTGATCAGGGTCTACCAGTGGACCATCAGCCCACTGCTCGGTCCGGTCTGCCGCTACTACCCCTCCTGCTCGCACTACGGCTACGAGGCCGTGAAGGTGCACGGGGCGGTCAAGGGCGGCGGACTGACCGTGTGGCGCATCCTGCGCTGCAATCCGTGGACGCCCGGCGGGGTCGATCACGTTCCGCCGCGTAAGCATCCGGTGTGGCACCGGCGGCTGCGAGACTGGCTGAGCAGCCGGTCCGCCACCGGACAGCCGGTGACCACGACCCCCGCCGGTCCGGACCCCGAGGGCCCGGCGACCATTGGCCCCGAGGGGCCAATCCACATGTCCAAGGAGCCTGACCGGTGACCTTCTCCTTCCTGAATCCCCTGTACACAGCGGTGTCCTGGATCATCGTCCAGTTCCACTCGCTGTACAGCAACATCTTCGACCCGGACGGTGGCTGGGCCTGGGGTCTGGCCATCGCCTCGATGGTGGTCGTCATCCGGATCTGCCTGATCCCGCTCTTCGTGAAGCAGATCAAGGCGACCCGGGCCATGCAGGCGATCCAGCCGAAGATGAAGGCCATCCAGGAGCGCTACAAGAACGACAAGCAGCGCCAGTCCGAAGAGATGATGAAGCTGTACAAGGAGGCGGGTACCAACCCGTTCTCCAGCTGCCTTCCCATCATCGTGCAGGCGCCGTTCTTCACCGCCCTCTACGGCGTGCTCGCCAAGGTCGCCAAGAGCGAGCCGATCGGCGTCATCCACGGCGACCTGCTGCTGAGCGCCGGCAAGGCGCACATCTTCGGTGCCCCGCTCTCCGCGACCTTCGTCAGCAGCCACGAGACCAGCGTCAAGATCGTCACCGCGGTGATGATCATCATGATGTCGCTGTCGCAGTTCATCACCCAGCGCCAGCTGATGACCAAGAACGTCGACCTCACGGTCAAGACGCCGTTCATGCAGCAGCAGAAGATGCTGATGTACGTCTTCCCGGTGATGTTCGCCGTGATGGGCATCAACTTCCCCGTCGGTGTCCTGGTCTACTGGCTGACCACCAACGTCTGGTCGATGGGCCAGCAGCTGATCGTCATCCACAACAACCCGACCCCGGGCAGCAAGGCGTGGGACGAGCGGCAGGTCCGTCTGAAGAAGGCCGGCCGGCTGAACCCGGACGGTTCGGAGATCAAGGGCGCGCTCTGGGGCCTGCTGCCCCCGTCCAAGTCGACCCTCGACGCCGCCTCGGCGGCGGCCGCCGTGGTCGAGGAGTCGGCGCAGGCACGCCGCCAGCAGCCCCGCAAGCAGACCAAGGCGCAGCGCCAGCAGAGCGGTGCCGGTCAGCAGACCGCCGACCTGACCAAGGACACCGAGGCCCCGGCCGAGGAGCCCGCCGACACCGTCCCGGCCGACTCCGGTGCCAAGCCGGCGGCCGCCCAGCAGGGCCCGGCCAAGCCCGGCGCGGCCAAGCCGGGCACCGCTCGGCAGCAGCCCAAGCGTGGCGGCCAGCGGCCGAAGAAGAAGTCCTGACCGGCCCTGGACCCGTTGTGACAGTGCGCAGAGCTTCGTTCCCGGCCCACCAATCTGGGCCCATCTCCGAAGGAGTCCATCAGTGACGGAAGGCACCACCTCCGCCGTCGAGGCCGAGGCCGCCGCCAGCACCGACGAGATCGTCATCGCCCGACTGGAGCAGGAGGGCGACATCGCGGCGGACTACCTGGAGGGTCTGCTCGACATCGCCGACCTCGACGGTGACATCGACATGGACGTCGAGGGCGATCGCGCCCTGGTCTCCATCGTCGGTGAGGGCAACGACCGCGCGCTGCAGCGCCTGGTCGGCCAGGACGGCGAGGTGCTGGAGGCGCTGCAGGAGCTGACCCGGTTGGCTGTCCACCGGGAGACCGGGGAGCGCAGCCGCCTCATGCTGGACATTGCCGGCTTCCGGGCCCGCAAGCGCTCCGAGCTGGCCGCGCTCGGTGCCGAGGCCGCCGAGCAGGCGAAGAGCAGCGGCGAGCAGGTCAAGCTGCGGCCGATGACGCCCTTCGAGCGCAAGGTCGTCCACGACGCGGTCGCGGCCGCCGGTCTGCGCAGCGAGTCGGAGGGCGAGGAGCCCGAGCGGTGCGTGGTCGTGCTGCCGGTCTGAGGCCGGCGGTACGACGACCGGCCGCCGAGGCGGCCGGTGGGCTTCACCGGACGCGACCCCGTCCGCCTCGTGCGGGCGGGGTCGTCGTCCCTTCGCGGGGCGTGGGCCCGGCGCGAGATGTTTCACGTGAAACTGTGCGGAGAGCGGGTCGGTGGATCCGGGGATCGGAGAGGTCGAGATGGACACGGAGAACGCGGCCGCTGGCCGGCCGGGGGCGGACGACGTGAATCCGGCCGCTGCGGGGCCGGCCGCCGAGGCGGTCGAGGCGACCGAGGTGCCCGAGCTGGCCGAGGCCCCGGCCGTCGCCCGGGAGGTCTTCGGTGATCGTTTCGACGCCGCGGTCCGCTACACCGAGCTGCTGGCCACCGCGGGCGTGCGGCGCGGGCTGATCGGGCCGCGCGAGGTGCCCCGGCTCTGGGACCGGCACGTCCTCAACTGCGCGGTGCTCGCGGAGCTGCTGCCGGCCGGCTCCACCCTGTGCGACGTCGGCTCCGGTGCCGGCCTGCCGGGCATCCCGGTGGCGCTGGCCCGTCCGGACGTCTCGGTGACGCTGCTGGAGCCGCTGCTGCGGCGGACCACCTTCCTGGAGGAGGTCGTCCGGGAGCTGGGGCTGGAGAACGTCACGGTGCTGCGCGGCCGCGCCGAGGAGATGGTCGGCAAGCTCGCGGTGGACGTGGTGACCGCTCGGGCGGTGGCGCCGCTGGACCGGCTGGCCGGCTGGGGGATGCCGCTGCTCCGTCCGCACGGGCAGATGCTGGCGCTCAAGGGCGACAGCGCCGAGCAGGAGCTGGCCGACTCGCGGGCCGGGCTGACCAAGCTGGGTGCGGTCGAGTGGAGCGTGATCTCGGTCGGCGAGGGCACCCTGGAGACCTCGACCCGGGTGGTCCAGGTCAAGGCGGGGGAGAGCCCCGGCGGGGTGAAGGCCGCGACCCGGCGGGCGAAGGCGGCCCGGGCCGGACGGAACGCGGGCGCCCGGACCGGCGAGCGCAGCCGGGGCGGGCGGCGCCGCAGCCGCTGAGGCGGGTGACGCCGGACACGCTCGACGACGGGCGGGTGGTTCCTCCTGAGGGGGGAGCCGCCCGCCCGTCGGCGTTCCGGTGGCCGTCGGGGTGACGGCCGGTCGACGGGAGGACACCGGCGTGTCGCAACGTCAGATTTCCGACATAGCGGGCATGGTGTTTCACGTGAAACGTCGCTCCTTGCTCTCGGGAATCCTCGGCCGCAGCCGGGCGGCGACTGTTGCCGCTCCGGTTTCACGTGAAACACTGACCCTCATGCAGGACTCGGAGACCATCGACCAGATCGATGACACGCCCATCGCGAGGGCTGCCCAGGCTGCGGTTCAGGCGATCGGCCGAGCGGGTGAGGGTCTTCCCCGCCCCGGCGCCACCCGGGTGATCGTGGTCGCCAACCAGAAGGGCGGGGTCGGCAAGACCACCACCACCGTCAACCTGGCCGCCTCGCTCGCCATGCACGGACTGCGCGTCCTGGTCGTCGACCTCGACCCGCAGGGCAACGCCTCCACCGCCCTCGGCATCGACCACCATGCCGAGGTGCCCTCCGTCTACGACGTCCTGGTCGAGGGCAAGCCGCTCGCCGACGTGGTGCAGCCGGTGGTGGACGTCGAGGGGCTGTTCTGCGTCCCCGCGACCATCGACCTGGCCGGCGCCGAGATCGAGCTGGTGTCGCTGGTGGCCCGGGAGAGCCGGCTCCAGCGCGCCATCGCCGCCTACGAGCAGCCGCTGGACTACGTCCTGATCGACTGTCCGCCCTCGCTGGGCCTGCTGACGGTCAACGCCCTGGTGGCCGGGCGGGAGGTGCTGATCCCGATCCAGTGCGAGTACTACGCGCTGGAGGGCCTGGGCCAGCTGCTGCGCAACGTCGAACTGGTGCGCGCGCACCTCAACCCCGCGCTGCACGTCTCGACCATCCTGCTCACCATGTACGACGCCCGGACGAGGCTGGCCGCCCAGGTCGCCGAGGAGGTCCGGACGCACTTCCCGCAGGAGGTGCTGAGCACCGCGATCCCGCGCTCGGTGCGCATCTCGGAGGCGCCCAGCTACGGTCAGACGGTCCTCACCTACGACCCGGGCTCGACCGGGGCGCTCTCCTACCTGGAGGCCGCCCGCGAGCTCGGGCTGCGCGCGGCGGGGACGGGCGGCGGCCCGCTCCTGGGGCAGCAGCGGCACGGCAGCGGTACGGGGCACGGAGCCCCGGTGGCACAGCACGGTACGACGGAGGGTCATCGGTGAGCGGTCGCAGGGGTTTGGGACGAGGGCTGGAGGCGCTGATCCGCCCCGCCGTGCCGGTGGACGGCGGGGCCGCGCCCGCACCGGCCCCGGTGGGGGCGACCGGCGCGACGTCCCCGACCTCGGTACCGACGCTGCCGACCGGCCGCGGCACGGTGGCGGCCCGGGCGGCCGCGGAGAAGCGGGCCGAGCAGGCGCAGCCGGCGCTGGCGGCCGGTGCCTTCTTCGCGGAGCTGCCGCTGGACGCGATCACGTCCAACCCGCGTCAGCCGCGTGAGGTCTTCGACGACGACAAGCTGGCCGAGCTGGTCGTCTCGATCAAGGAGGTCGGTCTGCTCCAGCCGATCGTGGTGCGCCAGGTCGCGCCCGATCGCTTCGAGCTGATCATGGGCGAGCGCCGCTGGCGCGCCTCCAAGGAGGCCGGGCTGAAGCAGATCCCGGCGATCGTTCGCGCCACCGAGGACGACAAGCTGCTGCTGGACGCCCTGCTGGAGAACCTGCACCGGGCCGAGCTGAACCCGTTGGAGGAGGCGGCCGCCTACGACCAGTTGCTGCGGGACTTCTCCTGCACCCACGACGAGCTGGCCGACCGGATCGGCCGCTCGCGTTCGCACGTCTCCAACACGCTGCGGCTGCTGAAGCTCTCGCCCACCGTGCAGAGCCGGGTCGCCGCCGGAGTGCTGACCGCCGGCCACGCCCGGGCGCTGCTCGGGGTGCCGGACGACGAGCGGCGGGAGCTGTTGGCCAAGCGGATCGTCGCGGAGGGCCTCTCGGTGCGGACCACCGAGGAGATCGTCGCGCTGATGGCCGAGGAGGAGGACCGGAAGCCGAAGCGCCAGGCGCCGAAGGCGGGCAAGCTGATCTCCCCGGCCTTCAACGATCTGGCGAGCCGGCTGTCGGACCGCTTCGACACCCGGGTCAAGGTCGAGGTGTCGCAGCGCGGCGGCAAGCTGGGCAAGGGCAAGGTGGTGCTGGAGTTCGGTTCGGTGGAGGACCTGAACCGGATCCTGGACAGCCTGGCCCCGGGCGAGGACGGTCTGCGGCTGTCGCAGGGCTGAGCCGGGCCGGGGACGACACCCGATGGGTGCATGTTCCGCGTGAGCACTGTTTCACGTGAAACATGCACCCGTCGGCGTCTGTGGGGGCATGCTCGACCGTGAAGTGGAGGAGGAGGTGCGGGGCATGGGACGCCGGATCGCTCCGCTGACCCTGGACAACCTCGCCGATCTGCCGACGACCTGCCGCTCCTGCGTGTTCTGGGAGCTGGACCCGGTCAGCGGGAAGGCGGCGGTGGAGTCCGGGAAGCCGGAGCTGGAGAAGGAGGGGTGGATCTCCGCGGTGCTGCTGGAGTGGGGGTCCTGCGGTCGGATCGTCTACGTGGACGACCAGCCGGCCGGCTTCGTGCTGTACGCGCCGCCCGCCTACGTCCCCCGGTCGCAGTCCTTCCCGACCAGTCCGGTCTCGCCGGACGCCGTCCAGCTGATGGTCAGCCGGGTGGTTCCGGGCTACCAGCGGCAGGGGCTCGGCCGGGTGCTGGTGCAGACCGTGGCCAAGGACCTGCTCGGGCGCGGGGTGCGGGCGATCGAGGCCTTCGGCTCGGCCGGTCCCGAGCCGGTCAGCTGCGTGCTGCCGGCCGACCACCTGCTCGCGGTCGGCTTCAAGACCGTCCGCTCGCATCACCGTTACCCGCGACTGCGGCTGGAGGCGCGCACCACGCTGTCCTGGCGGGGCGATGTGGAGGTGGCGCTGGAGCGGCTGCTCGGCGGGGCGCGCAAGGAGCCGGCGCTGCGGCCGTTCTGAGGCGGGTGGAAACGACGGCGGCGGGGCTCCCCGGTGTGGGGAGCCCCGCCGCCGTCGTACGGTCGACGACCGGTCGACCTAGATGAAGCCGTCCAGCTCGCGCAGCAGCGCGGCCTTCGGACGGGCACCGGTGATGGACTTCACCGGCTCGCCGCCCTTGTAGAGGATCAGGGTCGGGATCGAGATGACGCCGTACTGGGCGGCGGTCGCCTGGTTGGCGTCCACGTCCAGCTTGGCGATGGTCAGCTTGTCGCCGTGCTCGGACGCGATCTCGTCCAGGATCGGGGCGACCTGGCGGCACGGGCCGCACCAGGTGGCCCAGAAGTCGACGAGCACGGGCTTGTCGCTGTCCAGGACGTCGGCCTTGAACGTCGCGTCGGTGACGGTGGTGGTGGCGCCGGCCACGGGAACTCCTCGGGTTCGGACGGAGGGGGCTGCTGCCAGGTGAACAACGGGCGGGCCCGTTCTGTTTCGCCCTGGCCGGGGCGGGGGTGTTTCACGTGAAACGGGTGTCACACCCCCGCGGGGGTCGGTCGGTGGCGAGGGGGTCAGACCGCCACGGCGGCGGTGGCCTTGGCCTCCAGGTCGTCCAGGGCGGCGAGGTGGCGCTCGGCGTCCAGCGCGGCGGAGCAGCCGGTGCCGGAGGCCGTGATGGCCTGGCGGTAGGTGTGGTCCACGACGTCGCCGGCGCCGAACACGCCCGGGATGTTGGTCCGGGTCGAGGGCGCCTCGACCTTGAGGTAGCCCTCCGCGTCGAGGTCCAGCTGGCCCTTGAACAGGTCGGTGCGCGGGTCGTGGCCGATCGCGATGAACAGGCCGGTGACGGCCAGCTCGCGGGTCTCGCCGGTGGTGGTGTCGCGCAGGGTGACGCCGCTCAGCTTCGGGTCGCCGTGGATGGCCTCGACCGCGCTGTCCCACTCGAAGCGGATCTTCTCGTCGGCGAAGGCGCGCTCCTGCATCGCCTTGGAGGCGCGCAGGCTGTCCCGGCGGTGGATGATCGTGACGCTCTTGGCGAAGCGGGAGAGGAAGGTCGCCTCCTCCAGGGCGGTGTCGCCGCCGCCGACCACCGCGATGTCCTGGTCGCGGAAGAAGAAGCCGTCGCAGGTGGCGCACCAGGAGACACCGCGACCGGAGAGCTTGTCCTCGTTCGGCAGGCCGAGCTTGCGGTGCTGGGAGCCGGTGGTGACGATCACGGCGCGCGCCCGGTGCACGTTGCCCTCGGAGTCGGTGACGGTCTTGAT
The DNA here is from genome assembly GCF_044750105.1 of Kitasatospora sp. NPDC088861. NCBI lineage: Bacteria > Bacillati > Actinomycetota > Actinomycetes > Kitasatosporales > Streptomycetaceae > Kitasatospora > Kitasatospora sp. NPDC088861. The sequence goes on along the minus strand of NZ_JBIVJF010000001.1, from coordinate 613,535 downwards.
GTCACCGGTGAGGTCGACCGAGACGATGTCGTCCGGGATCAGCTCGGCGCCGAAGCGCTCGGCCTGCGCCCGCATGTTGTCCATCAGCTCGGGGCCCATGATGCCGTCCCGGAAGCCCGGGAAGTTCTCGACCTCGGTGGTGTTCATCAGGGCGCCGCCGGCGGTGACGGCCCCCTCGAAGACCAGCGGCTTGAGGGAGGCCCGCGCCGTGTAGAGCGCGGCCGTGTAGCCGGCCGGGCCGGAACCGATGATGATCACGTTACGGACGTCGCTCACTGCATCTCCTGGTTCGCATCGCGACCCGCGCTAGGTGCGGGGAGGGCGGTTCTGCTCCGCCGCCCGGGACAACGACTGACCAGTGTCTCGCATTCCCAGGCGGATCAGTACCAGGCGGCCGCACTGTGGGAGCGGCGCGGCGCCCCGCTCGTCGATCGCATGGGAACGGAGCCCCGATCCCCGGGACCTCCGATCCCCGGGACGTCAACGGGTGGGGACGGTGCGCTGCAGCACGACCGGGCCGCAGCCGGGGGAGCGCAGGTAGACGTCCGCGAACCCGGGCCGGCCGGGCGCAGGGTAGACCAGGGCCTCGACCGGGGCGCCCGCGTAGCTGCCGTGGTCGGTGGCGAGCGGCACACCCTCGGCGGGGGCCGGGCAGGACGGCGGGGATGACGGCGGGGAGGCCTGGGCGGTGAGCTCCTGGCGGCCGTCGGCGGGCATCGCGGCGGAGGGCTTGGCGGGCCCGGTCGGGCGCAGCCCGGGGGCGGTGCCCGACCGGGCCAGCAGCTGCTGGATCTGGGTGGCGAGCTGATCGTCCTGGTAGGTCGGGCCGGCTCCCGCGGCGTGGTCGGCGCGGGAGCTCTGCGCCGTGCCGGGGCTCGCGCCGGTGCCGAGGGAGGCGGAGGCGGGGGCGCCGGCGGACAGGGCCGGGTGCTGGTCGTCCTGGCCGGCCGGGTGCAGCAGCAGGGCTGCGCCGAGGGCGATCGCGGCCAGGGCGGCGGCTGCGCCGAGCAGCAGGCCGGCGCGCCGCCGGTGGGGGCGGGGGCGGGGCCGGCCCGGGCCGGTGGGCGCGGCGGGCCGGGAAGGGGGTGCGGCGGGCGCCGCGGCGGCCCGGGCGGCCGGGGCAGGGGCGGCGGCCCGGGAGGCTGCGAGGGGGGCGTTCTCGGCCTCCTCCGCCGCTGCGGAGGCGGCGGCCGAGGCGAGGGCGGCGTCCAGCCGGGCGGCGACGTCGGCGGGCATCGGCGGGGCTTCGACGGCGCCGAGCAGTGCCTGGACCTCACCGAGCGCGTCGGCGGTCTCGCGGCACTCGGCGCAGCCGTCCAGGTGCCGACGCAGCGTCCGGGCGGCGTCGGCGGACTCGACCAGCCCCTCGGCGAGGTCGGCGAGCTCGTCGACGGAGGGGTGGTCCTCGGCGGGGCCGGCGGGGCCGGGGGAGGAGAGGTGGGCCGTCATCGCGTGCTCGCGTCTCCTTCCAGAACCGTCCGACCGGTGTTCGGGCCTGTCCCTGTGACGGTGCCGGTGCCCGTCGGGTTCCCCGGCGCGTTCCGCCGAGGTGGCGGGGCCGCGCCGGGGGCGTTCGGTGTTTCACGTGAAACATCCGGCCCGCCGCCGCTCTCGCGCAGGTGGCGGACCAGCGGGAGCAGCCGGGCCCGGCCCCGGGCGCAGCGGCTCTTCACCGTGCCCACCGGGACGCCCAGCAGCTCGGCGGCCTCGGCGACGGGGTAGCCCTGCATGTCGACCAGGACCAGCGCGGCCCGCTGCTCGGCGGGCAGCTCGGCGAGCGCGGCGGCCAGCTCGCGCTGCACCTCGGCCCGGACCACCGGGGAGTCGGCCGGTTCCGCGGCGCCGACCAGGGTGTCCAGGCGCCGCGGGTCCTCGTCGAGCGGGGTGGTGCGGCGGGTGGCGCTGCGCCGGGCGCGGTCCAGACAGGCGTTGACCACGATCCGGTGCAGCCAGGTGGTGACCGCCGAGCGGCCCTGGAAGCCGGGGGCGGCGCGGAAGGCGGAGACCAGGGCGTCCTGGAGGGCGTCGGCGGCCTCCTCGCGGTCGCCCAGGGTGCGCAGGGCGACCGCCCAGAGCCGGTCGCGGTGGCGGTTCACCAGGAGGCCGAAGGCGTCCGGGTCGCCGGCGACGTGCCGGGCGAGCAGCGCCGCGTCGTCCTCCGCCACCGTCACCCCTCGCCCCCCTCGCCGTCGTTCCGCAGGCCGGACCTCCGGTCAGCCGGAGACCTTGACCTCGGCGACCTGCCCGCGGAACTTGCCATCCGTATCCTTCGGCAGGCTGGTCAGCCAGATCAAGAGGAAGCGGGTGTTCGTCGGGGCGTTGAGAGCGAAGTCGACGCTGCTGCCGCTCTTCTTCCCCACGGTCGTGAAGGAGGTCAGCGGCGCCTTCTGCGGGTTGTCCGCCGCCTGGCCGTTCGGGATCCGCAGCTCGGCCGTGGTGGTGCCGACGAACTGGACGCTCACCGAGCTGACGGCGTGCGGCGAGCCGAGGTCGATCAGCAGACCGGTGCCCTCCTTGTAGCCGCCCGGGACGAACTGGTCGTCGTAGCCGAAGGTCGGCCAGCTCGTGCTGGGGTCGCCGTCGATGGCCTTGGGGAGGGCCCAGGCGGATTCCGCCGAGTCGCCCTTCGGGTTGTACGAGAGGGCGGCCTTGGGCGCGATCGGCGTCGGATTGTGGGTGCTGGCCTGCGGGGTCGGCGCGTCGCTGGTGGCCGAGGCCCGCGGGGGGGTGCCCGGTCCGGTGTTGCGCAGGTTGTCCACGAACTGCCAGGAGGCGACGCCGATGGCGCCCAGGGCGACCGTCCAGGCCGTCGCCTTGACGACTCGGCGCAGCCGCCGCCGGGTGCGCCGGTTCGAGGTCGGCCGGGACGAGGCGGGCAGCGGGGCGACGGCCGGGTCGGCCACCCGGGTCGGGTTGGGCGCGGTCGGCAGCGCGTGGGTGTTGTGCCGGGGCGGGGCCGGGAAGGCGGGCAGCTCCGGTTCGGGCTGGCGGATCCGGGGCATCTGCGCGATCGCCCGGGTCAGCTCCTCCGGGGTGGTGATCGGCTCGGCGTGGTGCGGCGGGTGGTCGAACAGGGCCCGCGCGGCCAGCTCGGACAGGCCCTTGTGGACGCCCGCGCGGACCTGGTCCGGCGCGGCGTTCTGGAGGCCCTTGGGCAGGCCCTGGAGGTCGTAGCGGTCCTCCGGGTAGGGCCAGCGGTGGGTGAGCGCGGCGAACAGCAGGGCGCCGATCGCGCGGGTGTCGGTGCGCTCGGAGCCGTCGGTGCCGTCCTCGTCGGGCAGCCCGCGCAGGGCGGCGTCCACCGCGATGCCGTTGATCCGGTACTGGCCGCTGTCGGTGCGCAGCACGCAGCGCGGGGTGAGCCGCAGGTGGGCCTGGCCGCGCCGGTGGGCGGCGGCGACCGCGTCGGTCACCTGGCGGACCATCTGGTACGCCTCGTGCGGCTCCATCGGGCCGTCGGCGAGCAGCTTGGCGAGGTCGGAGGCGTGCGGCAGCCACTCCCGCACGACGTAGACCAGCTCGCCCTCCTGGACGGCGTCCAGGACCTGGACGAAGCGCGGGTCGCCGAGCAGGGCGGCGGACTTCGCGGCGGCGAGCACCTTGCGGGCGCGCTGGTGGCCGGAGGCCATCAGGTGGACGCCGACGGCCCGGCGCAGCTTCTCGTCGACCGCGCGCCAGCTGCTGAAGGTCTCGGTCTGGGAGATGCACTCCTCCAGCCGGTACCGGTGGCCGATCATGTCGCCGCTGTGCCGCAGCGGGGCGGGGAGGGTGCGGGGCAGGGTGGCGGTGTCGCGCGGGTCGACGGTGGGCTGCGGGTCGGTGGGGCGGCGCTTGGCGGCCGCGGGCTCCGGGGCGGCGGGCTTGCGCCGGGCGGTGCCCGCGGCCAGCTCGGCGGCGATCTCGTGGGCCGAGAGCGGAGCGGTGATCTCCGAGGTCTCCTCGCCGTGGGGGGTGTCCTGGCCGGCGTCGGAGGCGTCGGTGCCCGCGTCGGCGGCCACCGGGGTGTCCGGGGCGGCGCCCCGGTCCTCGGGCGCGTCCTCGGACGGGTCCTTGGAGGAGGTGTCGGCGGCGCCCGCCGGGGCGGCCTTCCCCGCCGTGAGCTCGTCGATCGCCGCGGCCAGTGCGGCCTCGTCCGCCGCCGCGTCAGCTGCTGACGTGTCGACGACCGCCTTGGTGCCATCAGCCACCGTGGTCCTGCCTCCCCTTGTGTCGCCCCGGCTTGAGAGAGTCGCTGGAGCCCGCGGGTTGGCGGCCACGTGCTCCAGGACAATTGTGCCCACTCTTCTCCACCGAGTACGACCGCTGAGGGGCGCGCTCGGTTGCGTGCTGGTGGAGAGATGTGGTGCAGATCCGACACCGGGCCGCCATCTCGCGGCCCGGGCGGAGCCGGGCGCGGGCGGCGGCCCGGCACCCGGCCGGACGGGCGGAGGAGCCGGTGGCTCCCGTTGACACCCGGTCAGGGCGCCCGCTCGTCCGGTCGGTCGGTGTGGTGGATCAGCGGCCCAGCCGGCCGCGCACCATGCCGAGCATGGCGTTGAGCTCCTCGATCCGCAGGCGCTTCGCGATCAGCACGAACACGGCCAGCTGGAGGCCGCCGCCCGCGACGAGGGACAGCACGCTGCCCATCCAGCCGTCGAGCACCTGCTGGACCGCCAGGCTGACGCCGAGGCCGACCAGCGCGGACGGCACGCCGGCGGTGGCCAGCCGGCTGTACGTCTTGCCGATCCGCTTGCTGTCCAGCCCGCCGATCTTCTTCTTCAGCTTCGGCAGTGCGACCGCCACCCCGACGGCGTAGGCCAGACCATAGCCGAAGGACATCCCGATCACGGCCCACTGGGCGGGCAGCGTGAACCAGCAGAGCACCGAGAACCCGGCCTGGCAGACCGCGACCCAGACGGTGTTGGAGAACGGCGTCCGGGTGTCCTCGTAGGCGTAGAAGCCGCGCAGCATCACGTACTGGGCCGAGTACGGGATCAGCCCGAGCGCGAAGGCCGACAGCATCAGGCCGACGTTGGTGGCGTTGTCCAGGGCCCGGTCACCGCCGCCGATCCCGTAGATCGAGCGGGCGATCACCGGGCCGAGCGACAGGAACAGGAAGGCGCCCGGGACGACCGCCACCGCGGTGGTGCGCAGCCCGTACGACAGGTCGTCGCGGACGGCGCCGGCGTCCTCGTCGGCCGCCGCCCGGGAGAGCCGGGGGAGCACCGCGCTCATGATCGAGACGGTGATCACGGCCTGCGGGAGCTGCCAGATCAGCAGGGCGTTGGAGAACGCCGCGAGGCCGACGCCCTCGTGGCCGCCCTTCTCGGCGGCGCTGCCGGCGGCGGTGGCCAGCTGGGTGATGACCAGGTAGCCGGCCTGGTTGGCGAGCACGAAGAAGAAGGTCCACTTGGCCAGCCGGGCGGCCTTGCCCAGGCCGTGGCCGCGCCAGTCGAAGCGCGGCCGGTAGCGGAAGCCGGCCGACCGCAGGTACGGGATCATCGCCAGCGACTGGACGACCAGGCCGAGCAGGGTGCCGAGGCCGAGCAGCCGGACGCCCTCGGGCGAGATGCCCTCGGGGGTCACCTGAGTGCCGCTGTAGCCGCCGAACACCCAGATGTAGGCGCCGAAGGTGAAGATCACCACGATGTTGTTGAGGACCGGGGTCCACATCATGGCGCCGAACCGGCCGCGGGCGTTGAGGATCTGCCCCATCACCACGTGGACGCCCATGAAGAAGATGGTCGGCAGGCAGTACCGGGCCAGCGCGACCGTGGTCTCGGCGCGGTCCGCGTTCTCCATCATCGAGTGCGAGATCAGCTGCACCAGCAGCGGTGCCCCGAGCACCGCGAGGAACACCACGCCACCGAGCCCGACCATCACCAGGGTGAGCAGCCGGCTGGCGTACGCGGTGCCGCCGTCCTCGTCGTTCTTCATGCTGCGCACCAGCTGCGGCACGAAGACGGCGTTCAGCGCGCCGCCGCCGATCAGGATGTACAGCAGGGTCGGCAGGGTGTACGCGGCGTTGTACGAGTCGCCCATGACGGCGACGCCGATGGCCGCGGTGATCACCATGGTCCGGACGAAGCCGGTGCCGCGGGAGACCAGCGTGCCCGCCGCCATGATCGCGCTGGAGTTCAGCAGGCTCGCGACCTTGCCGCCGCCGGCCGCCGGGGCGGGCTCGGCCGCGGGCGCCAGCTGTGCGGCGCGCTCCTCGGCGACGAGGTCCGCCAGCGGCTCCACCGCCGGCGGCACCGCCACGGCGGCCACCTGCATGGTGGCCTCGTCCTCGGAGAGCGGCGGGTCGAACTCGATCGGGGGGACGAAGGGGCGGTGCCCGTCCGGGCCGGCGTACTGCTGCTGCCCCTGGTAGCCGCCCATCGGAGGGTACGGCGCGGGGGCGACCGGCGGCACGGCGGCGGCGGGGGGCGGGGGCGCGACCGGCGGTGCCGTCGGGTGCGCCGGGGCGGGCGGGGGCACCGGCGGCTGGGCCGCGGCCTGCGCCTGGTGGCCGCCGAACAGCGCGTCCACCCCGACGTACTCGGTGGTCTCGCTGTCCCAGGTCGAGTGCGCCGGGCCCGGCTCCCACTGCGGCCGGGGCTGCTCAGGGCCGCCCCACTGGCCGCCGCCGGCCGGAGCCGGGGCCTCCTGCCAGGCGGCCTGCACCGGGGTGTCCCAGCCGGGCTGCACGGGCGGCACCGGGGCCGCGAACGGCGTCGGCGCCGAGTACTGCGCCGGCGGCACCGGCGTCGGGTAGCCGCCGCCCTGCGGCGGCAGCTGCGGCGGCACGTCGTACGCGGTGGCCGGCGGCTGAGGCGCCGCGGGCCGGTCGGCCCGCAGACCGTACGGGTCCTGGCCGGCCTGCGGGTTCCCGTACGCGTCGGCCGCGTACGGGTCCTGGGCGTAGGTGTCGGCCACGTACCAGTCGCCGGACGGCGACTCGGCGCCCGGCCGGTTCTCACCGCGGCCCGGCGGCCGCTCCTCGCTGCGCCCGGTCATGTCACCTCTTCGCTGTCGTGGGGGAGGCCGGCCCGGCGTTGCGGGGGGTCGGCGGTATCAAGGACCAACCTTCTCATCACTGGCGGTCCGATCCCGGCCATCCGCGTTGCTGCCGCGCGGTGTCTGCGCGGGGCCGGCCTCGGCGGATCCGCCGTCGGAGCCGTCTTCGGGGCCGTCGCCGGGGCCGTTCCCGGCGGGTTCGCCGGCACCGCCCCCGGCCTCGCCGTCGGGCTTCTCCCCGCTCGCGTCCCCGCCCGCGTCCTGCGCCCCGTCCGCCGCCGGGGCCGGTGCGCCGCCCGCCGCCGGGCCGTCGACCGGCTGGTCGCCGTCGGCGTGCGGCTGCCCGGCCCGCCGCTTGCGCTGGCGCACGAAGCGCAGCGCGGCCAGCAGCAGCAGGGCGGCGGCGGCCGCGAAGACGTACAGCACGCCGTTGGTCACCGAGGTGACCTCCACCGTGAACTGCTGCGGTTCGCCGTACTTCTGCGGGTTGGGGCCGGTGGTCCAGAGCTGGGCGGTCATGGTGACCGGGCCGTTGTTGCGCGCCTCGGCCTGGAACCGGAGGGTGGCGCTCTGGGCGGCGGGGATGACCAGTTCCTCCTCCTTGCCCACCCGCAGCCGGTTCGGCTGGGTCGAGGTGAGCACCAGCTTGAGGTTGGTGACGGTCTGGGTGAGGTCGTTGCGGACGCTGACCGGCACCAGGCCGGTGTCGCCGGCGAGGGTGACCACGTTCTTCTTCGTCACCCGGACGGCCCCGGTCAGTTCGTCCAGGTACTTGGCGACGTCCTCGCGGTAGGTGCTGCCGACCGCCGTGTTGGTGCGCCACTCGGTGGACAGCGAGCGGACCATCGCGGCGCTGAACGGGCCGCGCACCCGCTGCGGCAGGGTGAGCACCCGCATCAGCGTGTCCAGGTTCTGCTGGATCTCGTCGGTGCTGCTCAGCTCGGCCGCGGACAGCTCCGAGGCGCGGGCCTGGGCCGGGTAGTCGGCGGCTGCCGGGACGGTGGTGTTGGCCTTCGGGTCGGGCGCGGCCTGGGCCAGGGCGTCCAGCTTGACCGGGGCGAGCCACTTGTTGTCGGAGGCCGTCTGCAGGGCGTCCGCCAGCACCTTGGCGGTGCTCGCGGTCAGGTCGCGCGGCGGCATCACCAGCAGGCCGCGCTGGTTCTGCGGCTGCTCGTGGGTGATCGTGTAGGTCTCGGCGAGGAAGCGCTGGTTCGCCCTGGACTGCGCCTGCGGGGAGGCGAGGTCGGTCTGGAACAGCGAGGAGACGGTCTCGTCGGCGACCACCGCGTTCTGCCCGTTGCCGATCGGGCGCACCGCGGTCGGGGTGTAGTTCATCGCGTCCGGCTCCGGCATGCTCGCGCCGTTGACCAGGACCAGGCCGTTGCCGGCCTGCTGGGCGACGCCGGCGATCTGCTGGTCCAGGTAGCCCTGGTACGGCCAGGCCACGTCCGAGCGGGTGTCGACGGACAGCCGGCCCTCGACGGTGAGCCGGCCGGCGGTGGCCGCCTTGCCCAGGGCGGTGCCCATCCCGGTCAGGTCGGCGCCGTTGTGCGCGATCGAGGCGAGGTCCGGGTCGGCGTAGGGCAGCGACACCACCTGGCCGCCCGGCTTGGCGACGGCGGTCCGCAGCTTGTCCAGCCAGGCCGCGGCGGCGGCCTGGCCGGTGCCGGGGACGGTGTTGTCGTCCTTGGCCGGCTTGCCGACGACGTCCTGGCCCGGCTTCTGCACCCGGTACTGCTTGGTCATCGCGAACGCGGTGTCCAGCAGGTCCGGGTCGACCACCCAGGTCAGCCCGGTCATCTTGGCCCCGGTGTCCACCAGCTCGTACAGCCGGCCGCCCGGGGAGAACTCGGCGGTCAGGCTGTCGTCGCGCAGGACGGGGACGGGCTGGTCGTTGTCGGAGTAGGTCTGCGCGGCCAGCACCGGCGCGTGCACCAGCGGCCAGAGCGTGGTGACCTTGCTGGGCTGCGCCTCGGCGCCGCCCGGGTTGTACGGCAGGAAGGTCCGGGCGATGCCCAGCGGCCGGTCGCGCTGGTTGTCGGCGGTCGAGCCCCAGGCGTCCACCGCGAGCTCGTAGACGCCGCTGTCGGACAGTCCGAGGTCGCTCACCGAGACGCTCAGGGTGTAGGGCTGGTTCTGGCCCGGGCCCAGCTCCGGCAGGGCGTACTGCGGGCTGTCCAGCTCCACGCCGTCGGAGTTGCTCGGGCCGCTGCGGGTGGTCACCAGGGAGAGGTCGCTGCGCCGCTGCAGCGGTTTGCTGGACAGCGGCTTGCGGACGGCCGCGTGGGCGTTCTTGACCGCCGCCTTGCCGGTGTTGGTGACGTGCCCGGTGATCTTCACGATGCCGTTCGGGCTGGCCACCTGCGGTGCCACCGTCTCGATGGTCATCTCCACCGGGTACTCGGCCGAGACGCCGTTGTCGGCGGTCGGCCGGATGCCGCCCCCGGCGGGTAGCGCCGCGGCCGGGGCGACCGCCGAGAACAGGGCCAGGGCGGCCCCGCAGACGGCGGCGAGGCGGCGGGCCGCCCGCCCCGCGCGCCGCCCCGTACCGTGCCCTTCGACGGGGCGTTCGGTCCTTCCGGGCCGTCGGTCCGCCCCCAGGCCCGAGTGCCGTGCCGGCTCACTCACTCGTTCCGCCCTCGCCGTTCTCGATCGCTCGCTGCTGATGCTGTTCGCTTGACGTTCTTCGCTTGACGCTGTTCGCCGCGCTGGTGCCGCGGGAGCTCCGCCGTCCTCGGCGGCACGCGACACCGCATCCCCTGTCCGGTGCCCGAGACTCGTCCACCGGCATGGTAACGATGCAGCCCGTGGTGCAGTGTTGCGGGCCTTGGGGTGAGACGCCCAAAACGCGCGGGCGGTTGACCTGCCGGGCCACGTACTCTTGTGAGCCGTGTCCACTGCCAATGAGTCCACCGCGCACCTCGACCGTTCCAGCACCGCCGTCCAGGCCGTCCCAGGCCTGAGCGAGGCCCAGACCCTGGGGCTGCAAGAGCTGCTGCGGGTGTCGCCGGTGGCCGACGAGATCGCCCGTCGGTTCGAGGCGGCCGGCCACCGGCTGGCCCTGGTCGGCGGCTCGGTGCGGGACGCCCTGCTCGGCAGGCTCGGCAACGACCTGGACTTCACCACCGACGCCCGCCCGCAGCAGGTGCTCAGGCTGGTCAAGGGCTGGGCGGACGCGGTCTGGGACGTCGGCATCGCGTTCGGCACGGTCGGCGCCCGCAAGGACACCCCCGAGGGCTCTTTCCTGATCGAGATCACCACCTACCGCTCCGAGGCGTACGACCGGACCTCCCGCAAGCCCGAGGTCACCTACGGCGACACCATCGAGCAGGACCTGGTCCGCCGGGACTTCACCGTCAACGCGATGGCCGTCGACCTGCCCGGCCGCGGCTTCATCGACCCGCACCACGGCCTGGAGGACCTGGAGGCCCGGGTGCTGCGCACCCCCGCGACCCCCGAGGAGTCCTTCTCCGACGACCCGCTGCGGATGATGCGCGCCGCCCGCTTCGCCGCCCAGCTCGACTTCGAGCCGGCCCCCGAGGTCGTCGCCGCGATGACCGCGATGGCCGAGCGGATCACCATCGTGTCCGCCGAGCGCGTCCAGGCCGAGCTGAACAAGCTGCTGCTGGCCAAGCACCCGGTGAAGGGCCTGCGGCTGCTGGTCGACACCGGCCTGGCCGACCACGTGCTGCCCGAGCTGCCCGCACTGCGGCTGGAGCGGGACGAGCACCACCGGCACAAGGACGTCTACGAGCACTCGCTGACCGTCCTGGAACAGGCCGTCGACCTGGAGCAGGACGGCCCGGACCTCACCCTGCGGCTGGCCGCGCTGCTGCACGACATCGGCAAGCCGCGCACCCGCCGCTTCGAGTCGGACGGCCGGGTCTCCTTCCACCACCACGAGGTGGTCGGCGCCAAGATGACCCGCAAGCGGATGCGCGAGCTCAAGTACTCCAAGGAGCTCACCGAGGACGTCTCGCACCTGGTCGAACTGCACCTGCGCTTCCACGGCTACGGCGGCGGCGAGTGGACGGACTCCGCGGTGCGCCGCTACGTCACCGACGCCGGACCGCTGCTGGAGCGCCTGCACAAGCTCACCCGCTCCGACTGCACCACCCGCAACCGCAAGAAGGCGGCGGCGCTGTCGCGCACCTACGACGGCCTGGAGCAGCGGATCACCGAGCTGAAGGCCCAGGAGGAGCTGGACGCCGTCCGCCCGGCGCTGGACGGCAACCAGATCATGGAGCTGCTCGGGCTCAAGCCCGGCCCGCAGGTCGGCAAGGCGTACAAGCACATGCTCGAACTCCGGCTGGAGCACGGCCCGCTGGAGCACGACGAGGCGGTGGCCGCGCTGCGGGCCTGGTGGGCCGAGCAGCAGGGCTGAGCGACGCTGCGAGGGGTGGTCCCGGCGTCGGCCGGGACCACCCCTCGGGCGTGCCGGGTCAGCCGTGGAGGCTCTGCAGGCAGAGCACGTAGTTGAGGGCCGGCAGGTTGGAGTAGGTGCGGGTGTAGGTGCTGTCCGACTTCGGCTGCTTCTCGCAGACCTTCTCGTCGGACGTGGCCAGGTACTTGAAGACCACCTTGTACTGGGCGCGGGAGTCGCCGCAGGGCAGCATGGTGATCTTCGGGTTGGCGTCGTGGGTCGCGCCGGTGCCGTTCTCGTTGCGCAGGCAGTCGCCGGGGTTGGCCCGGTCGATGCTGTCGGCCGCGGTGCTGGGGGCGGTCGGCGGCGGCAGCGTGATGGTGGGCACCGGCGGCATGCTGAACGTCGGCGAGGGGAACGGCCGCGGCGCGTGGGTCGGCAGCGGTGGCGCCGAGAAGGTGGTCACCGGGGGCACCGCCACCGTCGGTACCGCGATCGGCGCGGCCGGGCCGTCGTCCTTCGGGCCGAGCACCCCGGTGGCGGCCAGGACGAGCGTGACGACCACCGAGAGCGGCAGCAGCAGCATCAGCGCGTGCGGACGCCGGCCCAGCGGGACGCCGGGGTCGAGCTGGGGGCCGTGGCTGCCCGGGACGGGCGGCGGCAGCCGCTTGACCTTGCCGTTGGCGGCGAGGTTCAGCAGCAGGGTGATCGGCGCCAGCAGCACCGACGCCGGGCTCCACCAGCCCTGGACCAGGGTGCGGGCGGACAGGTCGCGCACCGTCGCCGTTCCGCAGGTGCGGCAGAACGGGCCCGGCATCCGCAGCATCCGGTAGGCCAGGACCAGGCCCTGGTGGCCGCGGACGGTGGCGTCCACGGCCGGGAAGCCGCCGCAGAAGCGGCAGGCGGGACCGTCCTGCGGCGCCGGCGGCGGGTACCCGTACCCGTAGCCGGGCGCGGGCTGCGGGGGGTAGCCGTACGGCTGGTCGGGCGGTGGCGGGGCGGCCGGGTAGCCGTAGCCGGGCGGCGGGCCGGGCGGCGGTGGCGGGGTCGGCCGGCCGTAGGGGTTTCCGGTGGCGTAGGGGTTGCCGTCGTCGGGCGACGGGGCACCGTACGGCAGCTGGGGCGGCGGAACGGACAAGAGATCCCCCGGGGATGCGGTGGTGGTGGAGAGGTCAGACCTTCCCCGGCAGCGGGGCGCCGGCCGGGGTCATCGGGCCGAGGCAGAGCACGTACCGCTTCTTGTTCCAGCGGCGTCCGCTCTTGCCCGAGACGGCGCTGGTGGTCTGCGGTGTCTGCCGGCAGCGGTTCACGTCGGTGGTGTCGCCGAACGTCGAAAGGACCCGGTAATTCGCTTTGGTGTCAGTGCACTTGACGATCTCGACATCGCGCGTGCCGCTCACCCGGACGCAGTCGCCGGGCTTGGCGCTGCTGACGCTCGGCCCGCTGACGAAGTAGCCGACGGCCAGTGCGAGGCAGCCGCCGACCACGCCGACGATCCGCAGCTTCGCCTTGACGCCGCGCTTCGCGGCGGGCGCCGCGTCGGCCGGGGCGGGCGGCGGGTAGCCGTACGGGCCGACGGGCGGCTGCTGGCCGTACGGCGGTTGGGTGCCGTAGCCGGGCGGCTGCTGGCCGTAGGCCGGGGGCGGTCCGAAGCCGGGCGGTGCGGGCTGGGGCGGTCCGGGTTGCGGCGGTCCGAAGCCGGGCGGTGCGGGTTGGGGCTGCGACGGGATGTACGGCACCTGCCCGTACGGCGGGGCCGGCTGCGGGGGCGGCCCGTACGGCGGAGGTGGCCCGTACGGGCCGGGCGGTGTGCTCATCAGTTCGTCCCCCGAGGCCGAGTGCTGTCGCTCCGACAGGTCTGACGTACCTTAGCGACTCGGTCGGACGCCCCCGTCCCGAGGGGCCGAGGGCCTTCAGGAGGCCTGGTCGCCGGGGAGCGGCCCGTACCGCCGGGCGGAGCGCAGGTAGAGGAGCGCCGAGAGCCCGTACACCGCGGCGACCCCGACGACCACCACGACCGAGCGGCCGGAGAGCGGCAGCACCAGCGCCGTGACCAGGGCGGCGGTCACGAAGGCGACGTTGAACAGCACGTCGTAGATCGCGAAGACCCGGCCGCGGTACTCGTCCTCGACCGACTCCTGGACCACGGTGTCGGCGCAGATCTTGGTGCCCTGGGTGACCACCCCGAGCAGCAGCGCCGCGAGCAGGCAGGGCAGCAGGGTGAAGCTCAGGCCGAGCGCCGGGACGAAGAGCACCGGGGCCGCCAGGCAGACCGTCATCCAGCCGGCCAGGCCGAGCCGCCGGGTGCACCAGGGGCTGATCACCGCGGCGACGAAGAACCCGGCGGCGGACAGGCCGACCGCCTGGCCGAGCGTGACCAGTCCGGCCGCGCTGTCGGCCGGGTCGTTGAAGGTGTACCGGGCGAGCATCACCACGACCACGATCAGCACGCCGTAGCAGAACCGGGCCGCGGTGACGGCGGCCAGCGCGTGCACGGCGGGCCGGCAGTCCCGCACCAAGTGGCGTACGGCGGCGCCGAGTTCGACGGCGGCCCGGACCAGCGCCTGGCCGAGCGCCGGGCGGTCGCCGTGCTTCTCCGGGCCGAGCAGGTCGCGGTCCATCCGGCGGGCGGCCAGTGCGGCCGACAGGTAGAGCAGCGCGGCCACCGTGACCAGCGCGGCGTCGGCCTTCGGCCCGGGGGTCATCACCTGGTGCAGCAGGAAGCCGACCCCTCCGCCGGAGGCGGCGGCGACCGTGCCCAGCGTGGGGGAGAGCGCGTTGGCGGTGACCAGCTGGTCCTGCTCGACCACCCGGGGCAGCGCGGCGGACAGGCCGGCCAGGATGAACCGGTTGAGCGCGGTGACCAGCAGCGCCGAGGCGAAGAACAGCCAGGTCGGCGCCTCCGCCAGGAGCAGGGCGCCGGTGCCCAGGCCGAGCCCGAAGCGGGCCAGGTTGCCGTAGTAGAGCACCTGGCGGCGGCGCCAGCGGTCCAGCAGCACCCCGGCGAACGGGCCGATCACCGAGAACGGCAGCAGCATCACGGCGAGCACCGAGGCGATGTCGGCGGGGGAGGACTGCTTCTCCGGGGAGAACACGACGTAGGCGGCGAGCGAGACCTGGAAGACGCCGTCCGAGAGCTGGGAGAGCACCCGGGCGGTCAGCAGCCGCCGGAAGTCCCGGCCGCGGAGCAGACCGAAAAGCGTGGCACGGTGTGCGGACTGGTGGGTGCTGCCGTTCTCGGTGATCGCCACCCGCCCAGAGTGCCATGGAACCGGCCGCCGTTTCACGTGAAACATTCGCCGAGAAACGGTGAAGGGCCCACGATCCGATGATCGTGGGCCCTTCGGCGCGGCCGGCGGCGGTCACCCGCCGCCGGCTCCGGCGCTCGACCTCAGCGCTCGACCTCGCCGCGGATGAACTTCTCGACGTTCTCCTTGGCCTCGTCGTCGAAGTACTGCACCGGCGGGGACTTCATGAAGTACGAGGAGGCCGACAGGATCGGGCCGCCGATGCCGCGGTCCTTGGCGATCTTCGCGGCGCGCACGGCGTCGATGATGACACCGGCGGAGTTCGGGGAGTCCCAGACCTCGAGCTTGTACTCCAGGTTCAGCGGGACGTTGCCGAACGCGCGACCCTCCAGGCGGACGTACGCCCACTTGCGGTCGTCCAGCCAGGCCACGTAGTCCGACGGGCCGATGTGGACGTTGTTGGCGCCCAGCTCGCGGTCGCGGATCTGCGAGGTGACGGCCTGGGTCTTGGAGATCTTCTTGGACTCCAGGCGCTCGCGCTCGAGCATGTTCTTGAAGTCCATGTTGCCGCCGACGTTCAGCTGCATGGTGCGCTCGAGGATGACACCGCGGTCCTCGAACAGCTTGGCCATCACGCGGTGCGTGATGGTGGCGCCGACCTGGGACTTGATGTCGTCACCGACGATCGGCACGCCGGCCTCGGTGAACTTGTCCGCCCACTCCTTGGTGCCCGCGATGAACACCGGCAGGGCGTTCACGAAGGCGACCTTGGCGTCGATGGCGCACTGGGCGTAGAACTTGGCGGCGGCCTCGGAACCGACGGGCAGGTAGCAGACCAGGACGTCGACCTGCTGGTCCTTGAGGACCTGGACGACGTCGACCGGGGTCTCGTCGGACTCCTCGATGGTCTCCCGGTAGTACTTGCCCAGGCCGTCGAGGGTGTGGCCGCGCTGGACGGTGACGCCGGTCGGCGGCACGTCGCAGATCTTGATGGTGTTGTTCTCGCTGCTGCCGATGGCGTCGGCCAGGTCGAAGCCGACCTTCTTGGCGTCGACGTCGAACGCGGCGACGAACTCCACGTCGCGGACGTGGTACTCACCGAACTGGACGTGCATCAGCCCGGGGACCTTGCCGGCCGGGTCGGCGTCCTTGTAGTACTCGACACCCTGCACCAGCGACGCGGCGCAGTTGCCCACGCCCACGATGGCTACGCGAACCGAACCCATTCCGGTTGCTCCCTGTGATCTCATGAGGGCCGCCGGGGTCGACGGCACTCGTCCTGCTTCTTCGATGACTGCTTGTACGGGCGCGAGGCGCCCACTCCTGCCGCGCGGCACAGGGCTGACGCGGTGTCAGCGCTCCTGGGCGGAGCGCCCCGGGCGGTCGTACGGTGGCCCGGGCGGGTCCTGGGACCCTTCCTCCTGGCCACGGCCGTCCGAAGTCTTGTGGGGTACGGCGGTGGTGTTGCCGCCGGTGGCGGGCCCGGTCCGGCCGGTGCGGTTGGCCCGCTCGGTCTCGATCAGCTCGTTGAGCCACCGGACCTCGCGCTCCACCGACTCCAGTCCGTGCCGCTGCAGCTCGACGGTGTAGTCGTCGAACCGCTCGCGGGCCCGGGCCAGCGAGTTGCGCATCTTCTCCAGTCGCTCCTCCAGCCGGCTGCGGCGCCCTTCCAGGACGCGCATCCGCACGGCCCGGTCGGTCTGGCCGAAGAACGCGAAGTGGACGCCGAAGTGCTCGTCCTCCCAGGCGTCGGGCCCGGAGTCGGCGAGCAGTTCCTCGAAGCGCTGCTTGCCTTCGGGGGAGAGCCGGTAGACGGTCTTGGACCGCTTGCCGTTGAGCGCGGTGGCCGGGACGTACTCGACGTCCGGGTTGTCCTCGACCAGGAAACCCTGGGCGACCAGGCTCTTCAGGCACGGGTAGAGCGTTCCGTACGAGAACGCCCGCAACGTTCCGAGCAGGACGTTGAGCCGCTTGCGCAGCTCGTAGCCGTGCATCGGGGCGTCGTGGAGCAGACCGAGAACGGCGAACTCCAGCACTCCTGAGCGCCTGCCCATTGCCGTCGTCCTCCTTCCTCTCGGCCGTCGTCCGGCCGCTGCATCGGGCGGTATGCCGCGTCGATGTATCGGCTCGATATATCGAGAACAGTAAACCGGGCCCTCGGAACGGGCAAGGGGGGCACGCGTGAAGGTGATCACAAGCCGACGCGCAGGAGTGATTGGCAACGGGCGTGTAATGATCTGCTGCCGTTTTGCGGTCATTGGGGACTGATGCCCGATTAGTTGGGATTCCCGGCTGCGTACGCTGTCGCGTGTGCACGAGGACCACCTCCGGGGTTAGGGCGGTTGGCGGGCATCGGACGTGAACCCTGCCTTCAGGCTGGAACCGCCTGGCGAGGAGTGGCTGCAACATGAGTGAACGACGGCGAAGGACGCCCAGCCCGGGCGGTGACGGGCAGCAGCCCCCGGGTGGTGGTGGCCGTCAGGGCGGACCCGGCCGGGACGAGGTGAGCTCGGACGGCATCGGCCGCCGGCGCCCCCCGGGCGAACGGGAGACCGCTCAGCAGCCCCGGATGGGCCGCGCCGAGATGCGCAAGGCCGCCCAGAAGGGCGGCAAGGGCGGCCGGCGCGGTGCTGCCGCCGCCTCCGCGTCCGCGGCCGCCGCCGCAGGCCCCGGCAAGAAGCGGTTCATCGACTACCCGCGGTTCGGCAAGACCGGCGTCCGGCGCTGGCTGCCGTCCTGGCGGCAGTGGCTGAGCGGCTTCCTGATCTTCTTCGCCACCTGCGTGGGCGGGGTGTTCTACCTCTACCAGACCACTGAGATCCCGCAGCTCAAGGATCTGATGAAGGACCAGAACACGATCTACTACTGGGCCGACGGCTCGGAGATGACCCGCAAGGGTGAGACCAACCGTCAGATCGTCGAGCTCTCCGACATCAGCCCCAACCTGCAGAACGCCGTGATCGCGGCGGAGAACCAGACCTTCCGCGAGGACAGCGGCATCGACCCCAAGGGCATGCTCCGCGCCGTCTACAACATGGCCAAGGGCGGCGAGACCCAGGGCGCCTCGACGATCACCCAGCAGTACGTGAAGAACGCGTACCTCAGCCAGGAGCAGACCCTCAGCCGCAAGCTGAAGGAGTTCTTCATCACGCTGAAGATCAATCAGAAGATGCAGAAACCGGACATCCTCAAGGGGTACCTGAACACCAGCTGGTTCGGTCGAGGCTCGAACGGCGCCCAGGCCGCGGCGCAGGCCTACTACGGGGTCGACGCCAAGGACCTCGACCTCTGTCAGAGCGCCATGCTGGCCGGCCTGTTGAAGGGCGCGTCGTACTACGACCCCAGCAACCCGGCCAACAAGGAGCGGGCCCAGGGGCGGTGGGCCTGGATCCTCGAGAACATGGTGAAGACCAAGGCCATCACCCCGGAGGAGCGGGCGAAGTGCGCCACCTTCCCCGACCCGATCCCGCAGAAGCCCAGCTCCAACATGAACGGTGAGGTCAGCTACCTGGTCGACACCGCCAACAAGTACCTGATGGCCACCGACAAGACGATCACCCAGCAGATGATCGACAAGGGCGGTCTGAAGGTCTACACCACCTTCGAGAAGGACAAGGTCGACGCCCTGAAGAAGGCCGTCGACGACGTCAAGGGCGAGAACCTCAACGCCCAGAAGCGCCCCAACAACGACACCTTCATCCAGTTCGGCTCCGCCAGCATCCGCCCCGGCGACGGCGCGATCGTCGCCCTCTACGGCGGCGACGGCGTGGAGAACGGCCACTTCGACAACAACGCCGACGCCATCGGCGTCCAGGTCGGCTCGACCTTCAAGCCCTTCGTGCTGGCGACCGCCATGCAGATCGGCGTCCAGACGGCCACCGACGACAAGGGCAAGCCGAAGCGGATCAACGCCGACAGCCGCTACCTGTCCGACGACATGTCCGAGATCCGCAAGCCGGACGGCTCGCTGGTGATCGGCGACGACGGCAAGCCCTACCGGCAGAAGAACGAGGACTCCGGCAAGCGCGGTTACGTCTCGC
Source organism: Kitasatospora sp. NPDC088861 (assembly GCF_044750105.1). Classification (NCBI taxonomy): domain Bacteria; kingdom Bacillati; phylum Actinomycetota; class Actinomycetes; order Kitasatosporales; family Streptomycetaceae; genus Kitasatospora; species Kitasatospora sp. NPDC088861. Next base: position 594,906 of record NZ_JBIVJF010000001.1, on the reverse strand, counting down.
TGCGGGCGGCCATGCAGAACTCGTTCAACGTGCCCTTCGTCCAGCTCAACCAGGACGTCGGCGGTCAGAACGTGGCCAACATCGCCGAGCAGATGGGCGTCAGGAAGGAGAGCTTCGCCGACCCGAAGACCCCGACCTTCGCCCTCGGCACCTCCACCATCAGCCCGATCCGGATGGCCACCGCCTACGGCACCCTGGCGGCCAGCGGCAAGGAGGCCGAGCCCTACTCGGTCACCAAGGTCGAGGTGAACGGCATCGAGCGCCCGGGCTTCGGCAAGAAGGACCCCCGGGTCGCCCTGGAGCCGGCCGTCGCGGACAACGTCACCGACGTGCTGGTGAACGTGGTGAAGAACGGTACCGGTTTCAAGGCCAAGGAGCTGGGCCGCCCGGTGGCCGGCAAGACCGGTACCACCGACCAGAACAAGTCGGCCTGGTGGGTCGGCTACACCCCGCAGCTGGTGACCAGCGTCGCGATGTGGCGCGAGGACCCGAGCAAGCACGAGCGGCTGTCGCTCAACGGCACCGGCGGCAAGGAGTCCATCCACGGTGGTGACATCCCGACCGACGTCTTCACCCGGTACATGAAGGCCGCGCTGGCCAACGAGAAGAAGATGGACTTCCCGACCCCGCAGCCGGTCGGCACCGAGGTGGACTCCTCCGGCGCCCCGGTCTCGCCGAGCATGACGCCCACGCCGACGACGAGCGACACCCCGTCGGCCCCGCCCGCGACCCAGCCGGCCAACAACCAGCCGCCGCCGACCAACAACAACCAGCCGCAGCCGCCCGTGTCCAGCCAGGGCCCGGGCTGTGTCCCGGGCGTGGACTGCCCGGGCACGCAGCCGAGCCAGACGTCGACGCACAAGACGACCAACCCCGGTCCGACGAGCAGCTGCGGCCTCCTCGGCTGCAGCACGCCCCCGCCCACGGCGCCGCCGACGGACCCCCCGCCGACGACCACCAAGCCGAGCGGCAGGCCGCCGACACCGTCCTCGACCGGTGGGGGCGGTGGACAGAACGGGCTGTTGCCCTGACCACCACCCGCTGAGCGGATGAACCGAACGGCGGTGGCGGCCCTCTCCGGAGGGCCGCCACCGCCGTTTCGTCATGATTCGCCGTGCCGCCGGGCGACGGAGGCCGGGCCCGTTGCGGGGTCCTCCTCGTCCCGGTGGGGCCGGTGCGGCAGGATGTCCGGCATGACGTCGAGCGATCGTGACGAATCCGCAGGGCCGGCCGGGCCCGGCGACGCCGCAGGACCGGTCGGGCCGGCCGTCGCCACGGCCGCGCCGCCGGTCAACACCGTGGTCGTCCCGGCCGACGAGGACCCGGTGGCGGCGGCCGGCAGCGAGGTGATCGGCGGCCCGCCCGGCCGCCGGGCGCTGCTGGGCGTCTCCTGGTGGATCCCGGCGCGCTTCCTGGCGCTGGCGGTGATCGTGGTCTCGGTGCTCGGCATGGTGCAGAAGGCGCCCTGCTACAACCAGGCCTGGTTCCAGCCGGGTTCGCCGCAGTACATCCACGCCTGCTACAGCGACATCCCGCACCTGTTCTCCGGCCGCGGCTTCTCGGCCGGGCTGCACCCGTACGTGGACCGCGTCCCGGGCACCTCGGGGGATCTGCAGTACCTCGAATACCCGGTGCTGACCGGCCTGTTCATGCAGGTCGCGGCCTGGCTGACGCCCGGCGCCGGCACCGCGCAGGACCAGGAGCGGTGGTTCTGGGCGATCAACGCGGGGCTGCTGATGGCCTGCGCGGTGGTCGCCGTGGTGGCGCTCTCGCGCACCCACCGCCGCCGCCCCTGGGACGCCCTGCTGTTCGCGCTCGCGCCCGTCCTGCTGCTGAACGGCACGGTCAACTGGGACCTCCTCGCGGTCGCGCTGGCCGCCGTGGCGATGGCCTGGTGGTCCGGCTCCCGGCCCGGCTGGGCGGGTGTCTTCATCGGCCTGGCCACCGCGGCCAAGCTCTACCCGGTGCTGCTGATCGGCCCGCTGCTGGTGCTCTGCTGGCGGGCCGGGAAGTGGCGCGAGTTCCGGGTGATGCTGGCCGGCGCGGCCGGCTCCTGGCTGCTGGTCAACCTGCCGATCATGGCGGCCAACTGGCAGGGCTGGTCGACCTTCTACGTGTTCAGCAAGCACCGCGCCGAGGACTACGGCTCGTTCTGGCTGATCCTGATGCAGAGCCGGGGCACGGGGCTGGCCGACCTCGACCTCTACATCGGTGTGCTGATGGTCCTCGGCTGCCTGGCCATAGCGTGGCTCGGCTTCTCGGCGCCCCGCCGCCCGCGCTTCGCGCAGCTGGCCTTCCTGGTGGTCGCCCTGTTCGTGCTGGTCAACAAGGTGTACTCGCCGCAGTACGCGCTCTGGCTGCTGCCGCTCGCGGTGCTGGCCCGGCCGCGCTGGCGGGACTTCCTGATCTGGCAGGCCTGCGAGGTGCTGTACACCCTGGGCATCTGGTCCCACCTGGGCTTCGTCACCGGGCCCAAGCAGCACGGGATCGGCGAGGCCTGGTACCACTTCGCGGTCGTGCTGCACCTGCTGGGCACGCTCTACCTGGTGGTCATGGTGGTCCGCGACGCCCTGCAGCCGGACCGCGACCCGGTGCGCTGGGACGGCAGCGACGACCCGTCGGGCGGGGTGCTCGACCGGGCCCCGGACGTGTTCGTGCTCGGCACCGCCCGGACGCTGCGCGAGGAGGAGAGCTACGCCGGATACGCGCCGGCCGGCTCCGAGCAGTGGCTGGACGAGCCAGGACTGCCGGAACCGGCCGAGAAGGCGTAGGCGCTCACGGGCGCTTCGGTCGCTCTAGCGGTCCACCACGCGGTCGAAGTGCGTGGTGGTGTGCCGGACCTGGAGGCCGAGCTCCTCGCCGATCGCGGGGGGCTTGGTCTCGCCGTCCAGGAACAGTAGTGAGACCTGCATGTGCGGCGGCTCGGCGAACCAGAGCTGCTTGCCGGCCCAGTGGAACGGCGACTTGGTCTTGTTGACGGTCGCCAGGCCGGCCCGGGCGATGCCCTTGGCCCGGGAGGCCATGGTCTGCACGTACTTGGGCGCCTCCAGGCCGATGCCGTGCGCGGTGCCGCCGGCCACCACCACGATGTGGCCGTCGGCCGGCGCCGGGTGCTGGCGGTAGCCGTAGCGGTCGCCCTTCTTCACCGGGGTGACGTCCAGCACCGTGGCCCGGACCTCCAGCGCGCCGTGGTCGCCCAGCCAGAGCCGGGTGCCGATCCGGGCCCGGAAGACGATGTCCGGGTAGCGCTGGGCCAGCTGCTCCATGCCGGCCGCGCCGAGGTGGCTGACGTACACGGTGTGCACCGGCACCCCGGCCGCCCGGGCGGTGTCCACCCAGTGGACGACCTCCTCGGTCGGGCTGGAGCCGTCCGGCCGGTCCATCGGCAGGTGCAGCGCCAGGCCCTCGAAGGCGACGCCGTCCAGCTCGGCGGCGACGGCCGTGAGGTCGGCGGCGCTCACCCCGTGGCGGCGCATGGAGGTCATGCACTCCACCACCACCCGGGCGCCGCGCAGCGCCCGCAGCGCGTCCAGGTTCGCCACCGTCCGGATCACCCGGGCGTGCGGCAGCGGCAGGACCTCCTCGCCGACCCGGTACGGGGTGAGCACCAGCAGCTCGCCGCCGTACCACTCGGCGGCGTCGGCCGCCTCGTACGCGGTGCCGACGGCCAGCACACCGGTGCCCAGCAGCGTCGCCTCCTCGGCCAGCCGGTGGTTGCCCAGGCCGTAGCCGTTCCCCTTGGCGACCGGCACCAGGCCGGGGAACTCGGCGAGGACGGAGCGCTGGTGGGTGCGCCAGCGTTCGGTGTCGAGGTAGAGCGACAGCGTCATCGGGTCAGCCTCCTCAGCGGCGGGACATGTAGAGGTCGAGGGCCTTGTGCAGCAGCTTGTTGAGCGGGAAGTCCCACTCGCCGAGGTACTCGGCGGCCTGGCCGCCGGTGCCGACCTTGAACTGGATCAGGCCGAACAGGTGGTCGTTCTCGTCCAGGGTGTCGCTGATGCCGCGCAGGTCGTAGACGCCGCCGCCGAGCGCGTAGGAGTCGCGCATCATCCGCCACTGGATCGCGTTGGACGGCTTGACCTCGCGCTTGTGGTTGGCCGAGGCGCCGTAGGAGTACCAGACGTGCTCGCCGACCACCAGCATCGTGGTCGCGGCCAGCGGCTCGCCGTCGTGGTAGGCGATGTAGAGCCGCATCCGGTTCTGGTCCTCGGCGGTGAGGGCCTTCCACATCCGCTGGAAGTAGGACAGCGGGCGCGGGGTGAACTTGTCGCGCTCGGCGGTCACCAGGTAGAGCTGGTGGAAGATCGGCAGCTCGTCGTAGCCGCCCTGGTACACCTCGACGCCGCTCTTCTCGGCCTTCTTGATGTTGCGGCGCCAGAGCTGGTTGAAGTTCTTGTGGATGTCGTCCAGCGAGCGGTTGGCCAGCGGCACCTGGAACACGTAGCGCGGCTGGACGTCGCCGAAGCCGGCGCCGCCGTCCTCGCCCTGCAGCCAGCCGGCCTTGCGCAGCCGGTCGGCCACCTCGAAGGCGCGCGCCTCGTACCAGTCGGCCTCGACGTCGCGCAGGCGCTTGGCCTGCTTGCCGGCGATGGCCTCCTTGATGGTGGGGGCGTTCCAGCGGCGGATGACGATCGGCGGGCCCATCTTGACCGAGAACGCGCCCTGCGACTTGAGGTGGGCGAGCATCGGGGAGAGCCAGCGGTCGAGGTCCCGGTCGAACCAGTCGATGACCGGGCCCTCGGGCAGGTAGGCGAGGTAGCGCTTGAGCTTGGGCAGCTGCCGGTAGAGCACCAGGCCGGCGCCGACGAGCTGGTTGGCCTCGTCGAACCAGCCGATCGACTCCGAGCGCCACTCGGCCTTCACGTCGCCCCACGACGGCACCTGCATGTGGCTGGCCGAGGCGCGGCTCCTGATGAAGGCGAGGTGCTCCTCGCGGGTGATCGTCCTCAGGCGCAGGCTCATTGCTCGGTGCTCCTCGTCGGTCGGGCTGCGGTGGGCCCAGGTTCTCGGGCTGACCCTATCGTCCGGGGCCCGGGCGCCCGCCGCTGCGGGCGCGACGGCGCCCCCGTCGCGTACCTGTCTCCTTGCAGATACGCCACGGGGGCGCCGAGGGTTCCGGAACGGTGCGACCGGGGCGGCTCAGCCCCAGAGGCCGCCCCGGGCGATGCCGAGGTAGAAGCCGATGGCGGAGGCGCCGAGCGTGACCATCAGCACGAAGCGCTCGGCCGTGGTGACCGAGACGAACATGCCGAGCAGCCCCGTGATGATCCCGAACAGACCGGTCCACGAGGTCAGCAGGTGCAGGTTGTGGAAGAACGAGGTGGTGAAGGCGATCACGCCCAGCACGGCGGTGAGGCCCACCAGGGCGTTCTCGCGGGGGTGCGGGTGGCCGTCGGTGTTCAGTGTGAGCGCGGGCATGCGGTGGACGGACTGGGCCATGAGTCCCACCTCCTGGCGTGGAGACGAACGGGCAGGAATCCCGTTCCGTCCAGATTGCGGCGGTTGGGCCGGTCTCACAACCCCTATGCGTTTTGTTCGGCCGTCCGGGTGCGGGTAGGCTGTGCCGTCTGCACTGGTGTAGTTGTGCCCCCTTGCGCCCTCTTCCGGGCGACCACCCCGTCGGGTGAGCGGGGCCCGATTGTCGGACCCGGCCGCTACGGTGGCCGGTGTCGTCACTGCTCCGGTGCCGACGCTGCACAACCCTCCTGCCACGGAGAGACCGTGGCCGTTGAGTCCAAAGGAGGTGGGTTACCCATGCGTCACTACGAGGTGATGGTCATCCTCGACCCCTCGGTCGAGGAGCGCGCTGTCTCCCCCCTGATCGAGAACTTCCTCACCGTCGTCCGGAACGCCGGCGGCAAGGTGGAGAAGGTCGACACCTGGGGTCGTCGCCGTCTGGCTTACGAGATCAACAAGCAGTCCGAGGGCATCTACTCGGTCATCGACCTGAAGGCCACGCCTGAGGTCGTCAAGGAGCTCGACCGCCAGATGGGCCTGAGCGAGTCGGTTCTGCGGACCAAGGTCCTGCGCCCGGACACCCACTGAGCCACCTCTGAGGCCTTCGGGTCTCGGGTAGCTCGCGTCCGCTGTTTCACGTGAAACAGCGGTGAACGGACATCTTCCCGAGAGGTCATCACCACCATGGCAGGCGAGACCGTCATCACCCTCGTCGGCAATCTCGTCGACGACCCCGAGCTGCGCTTCACCCCGTCGGGTGCGGCGGTCGCGAAGTTCCGTATCGCGTCCACCCCCCGCACCTTCGACCGTCAGACGAACGAGTGGAAGGACGGCGAGAGCCTCTTCCTCACGTGCAACGTCTGGCGGCAGCCGGCGGAGAACGTGGCCGAGTCGCTGCAGCGCGGCATGCGCGTCATCGTGCAGGGCCGACTGCGCCAGCGGTCTTACGAGACCAAGGAAGGCGAGAAGCGGACGGTCTTCGAGGTCGAGGTCGACGAGGTCGGCCCGAGCCTGCGCTCGGCGACCGCGAAGGTCACCCGGGCCAACCGGTCCGGTGGCCCCGGCGGCTCCGGTGGCGGCTTCGGCGGCCAGCAGGGCGGCGCCGGTGGCCAGCAGGGCGGCTGGGGCGGCGGTGGCGGCCAGCAGGGCGGCGGCAGCTGGGGTGGAAACTCCGGCGGCGGCGGCCAGTCCGGCCCCTCCGACGACCCGTGGGCGTCCAGCACTCCGTCCGGCGGCCAGCAGGGCGGCGGCAGCTGGGGCGCCCCGTCCGGTGGCGGCTTCTCGGAAGAGCCCCCGTTCTAAGAGCTGACAGATTTCGTGCGGCCCGGCCGCCGGCGTCCTGAGGACGCCGGCCGGGCCGTGAACCCCAAATGGAGCACACAATGGCGAAGCCGCCTGCTCGCAAGCCGAAGAAGAAGGTTTGCGTCTTCTGCAAGGACAAGGTCAACTACGTTGACTACAAGGACACGAACCTGCTGCGGAAGTTCATCTCCGACCGTGGCAAGATCCGTGCCCGCCGGGTCACCGGCAACTGCACCCAGCACCAGCGTGACGTCGCCACGGCCGTGAAGAACAGCCGTGAGATGGCGCTGCTGCCCTACACCAGCACCGCGCGCTAAGAGAGGGTGACCAAGTAATGAAGATCATCCTCACGCACGAGGTGCCGGGTCTCGGCTCCGCCGGCGAGGTCGTCGAGGTCAAGGACGGCTACGCCCGCAACTACCTGGTTCCGCGTGGCTACGCCATCCGCTGGACCAAGGGCGGCCAGAAGGACGTCGACGCGATCCGTCGCGCCCGCAAGATCCACGAGATCCAGACCCTTGAGGCCGCCAACGAGGTCAAGGGCAAGCTCGAGGGCGTCCAGGTCAAGCTGGCCGTTCGCTCGGGCGACGCCGGCCGTCTGTTCGGTTCGGTGACCCAGGCCGACGTCGTGGAGGCCATCAAGGCCGCCGGCGGCCCGGCCGTGGACAAGCGCGCCGTCGCGATCGCCTCGCCGATCAAGACCGTGGGCACCCACAAGGTCTCGGTCAAGCTGCACGCCGACGTCCAGGCCAACCTCGACGTCGCCGTCGTCGCTGCCTGAGTTCCGTAGCAGTGGCCTGAGGGCCGGACTCCTCCGGGAGTCCGGCCCTCGGTCGTGTTCCGGCGCGTTCGGTGCTGGAGCATTCGCTGCCGGCGCCCTCGGCCCCGGCGCCGTCAGCCCCGGACGGCCCCGGTGACCAGCCAGCGGCCGCCGCGCGCCCGCCCGACCAGGAAGGCCGCGCGGACCAGCATGAACAGGTTCATCGCCCACCACAGTCCGGCCAGCCCGGTGCCGGTGGCCGGCACCGCGATCGCCGCCGGGGTGAACACCGCCAGGGTCGCGATCGCCGCCCAGGCCAGGTAGGGGCCGTCCCCGGCGCCCATCAGCACCCCGTCCAGCACGAAGACCAGGCCGGCGACCGGCTGGCTGAGCGCGAGCAGCAGCAGGGCGGTGTCCAACTGCCCCTGCACCGCCGGATCGGGCGTGAACAGCGGGACGTACAGCGGGCGGGCGGCCACCACCAGCAGTCCCAGCAGCACGCCCGAGCCGATGCCCCACTCGACCATCCGGCGGGTGGCGGCCCTGGCGCCCGGGACGTCCTCGGCGCCCAGGTAGCGGCCGATGATCGCCTGGCCGGCGATCGCGATGGCGTCCAGGGCGAAGGCCAGGAAGCTGAACAGCGTCATGGTGATCTGGTGCGCGGCCACCTGGTCGTCGCCCAGCCGGGCGGCCACCGCAGTGGCGATCATCAGCACCGCGCGCAGGCTGACCGTCCGGACCAGCAGCGGACCGCCCGCCCTCGCACTGGCCCGGATGCCGGCCGCGTCCGGCCGCAGCGAGGCGTGCTCGCGCCGCGCCCCGCGCACCACCACGACCAGGTAGACGGCGGCCATCCCGGTCTGCGCGAGCACGGTGCCCCAGGCCGAGCCGGCCACCCCGAGCCCGGCGCCGTACACCAGGCCGGCGTTCAGGCCGATGTTGGCGGTGAAGCCCGCGATCGCCACCAGCAGCGGCGTGCGGGTGTCCTGGAGGCCGCGCAGCACGCCGGTGGCGGCCATCACCATGAGCATCGCGGGGATGCCCAGGGCGCTGATCCGCAGGTACGTCACGGCGTAGGGGGCGGCGGTCTCCGAGGCCCCCAGGACGTCGGCCGCCCAGGGGGCCAGCAGCACGGTGAGCAGCACCACCGGGACGGCCAGGCCGAGGGCGAGCCAGATGCCGTCGACGCCCTGCTGGACGGCGCCGCGGCGGTCCCCGGCACCGATCCGGCGGGCCACCGCCGCGGTGGTGGCGTAGGCGAGGAAGACGAACACGCCGGTCGCGGTGGACAGTGCGGCGGCGGCGACGCCGACCCCGGCCAGCTGCGGGGTGCCGAGGTGGCCGACGATCGCCGAGTCGGCCATCAGGAACAGTGGTTCGGCGACCAGCGCGCCGAAGGCCGGGACGGCCAGTGCGAGGATCTCCCGGTCGTGCCGGCGTCTGGAGGGGGTCGGGGCTGCGGGAGGGGCGGTCATGGGCTCCAGGCTACTCATCCACAGGTAATGACTGCTAGTGGCAGTTAGCCATTACTCGAATTCTTGAGCGAGGCGCTCGGCCCGCTTCGCGCCCGCGGGCGTCCGGCTGCGTGTGAAGAATTTCTCATGCACAGGCCCGGTAAGAGGTAATACCTGGTCAACAGGTTGACGGTGGACAGATGGTCTGGTTATCCACAGGGCCTTCCACAGGGGCGTCCACAGCTTTGCGGCACTTCTCCACAGCCCAGGGCCGCTCGTCCACACCCCCTGTGGATAACCGCCTTGGCTGAACGGCTCCCGGCGCCTTAGCGTGGGCCCTCCGCCCGACACTCCCGCCCGCCCCGGCGTCCGATTTGTCGGTGCCGTGGCGTACAAAGAGGAGCGGCTCCGCTCCACCCAGCCACCGGCAAGGCCCGCTCCAACTCGCACCACTCGCTGATCGGGGAACACGCGTGACCGGCCCCCAGTACGACGACCACGACGCCCCGCCGCCGGAGGAGGACTGGCAGCCCGCCGAGGACCCCTTCCCGGCCGGCGCCTTCGACGACGCGTCCTTCCCCGACGGGCCCGGCGACCGGCTCCCGGTCTCCCGCAGCCGCTCCGGCCAGGGCGGCGGCCGGGAGGGCAACCGGGACGGCGGCGGTCGCGAGGGCGGCTTCCAGAAGGGCGGCAAGGGCGGCCGGAGCGGCTCCCAGCGCGACGGTTCGCAGAGCGGTGGCGGCGGCTGGCAGCGCCGCGACGACGAGGGCCAGGGCGGCGTGGACGGCTTCGAGCGCGTTCCCCCGCAGGACCTCGCGGCCGAGCAGTCCGTCCTCGGCGGCATGCTGCTCTCCAAGGACGCCATCGCCGACGTGGTCGAGGTACTCAAGCCGGCCGACTACTACCGGCCCGCGCACGAGATGGTCCACGGTGCGATCCTCGACCTGTACGCCCGCGGCGAGCCGGCCGACCCGATCACCGTGGCCGGCGAGCTCACCAAGCGTGGCGAGCTCCAGCGCGTCGGCGGCGCCTCCTACCTGCACACCCTGGTCAACTCCGTCCCGACCGCCGCCAACGCCGAGTACTACGCCCAGATCGTCCACGAGCGCGCCGTCCTGCGCCGTCTGGTCGAGGCCGGCACCCGGATCGCCGGCATGGGCTACGCGGCCGAGGGCGACGTCGACGAGATCGTCAACGCCGCCCAGGCGGAGATCTACGCCGTCACCGAGCAGCGCACCAACGAGGACTACGCGCCGCTCGCCGACATCATGGAGGGCGCCCTCGACGAGATCGAGGCGATCGGCTCCCGCAACGGCCAGATGTCCGGCGTCCCGACCGGCTTCGCCGACTTCGACGCGCTCACCAACGGCCTCCACCCCGGCCAGATGATCGTCATCGCGGCCCGCCCCGCGATGGGCAAGTCGACCCTGGCGCTGGACTTCGCCCGCGCCTGCTCGATCCAGAACAAGCTGCCGAGCGTGATCTTCTCGCTCGAAATGGGCCGCAACGAGATCGCCATGCGCCTGCTGTCCGCCGAGGCCCGGGTCGCGCTGCACCACATGCGCTCCGGGAACATGACGGACGACGACTGGACCCGCGTCGCCCGCCGGATGCCCGACGTCAGCGAGGCACCGCTGTTCATCGACGACTCCCCGAACCTGTCGATGATGGAGATCCGGGCCAAGTGCCGCCGGCTCAAGCAGCGCAACGACATCAAGCTGGTCGTCATCGACTACCTCCAGCTGATGCAGTCCGGCGGCTCCCGCCGGGCGGAGAACCGCCAGCAGGAGGTCTCCGACATGTCGCGAAACCTGAAGCTGCTGGCCAAGGAGCTGGAAGTCCCGGTCATCGCGCTCTCCCAGCTGAACCGTGGCCCCGAGCAGCGCACCGACAAGCGGCCGATGGTCTCCGACCTGCGCGAGTCCGGCTCGATCGAGCAGGACGCCGACATGGTCATCCTGCTCCACCGTGAGGACGCCTACGAGAAGGAGTCCCCGCGCGCCGGTGAGGCCGACCTGATCGTCGCCAAGCACCGTAACGGCCCCACCGCCACCATCACGGTGGCCTTCCAGGGCCACTACTCGCGCTTCGTCGACATGACCCGGGACTAGGAGCGGCCGGGGGGCATCGGGGGGCCTCGTCCGACCGTCACCGAGGCGAACGCATCAGTGTGATGAGCTACTGTCCGTGCGGTGAAAACGATACGACAGCTGTCCGCCCGCCGGGCCGGGGGAAGCAAGCAGGCTCGGGCGGGCGGGTCGGCCAGTCGGCTGGGCTGGCTCGACGCGCTTCGCGGCGTGGCCGCCCTGGTGGTGGCGCTCCACCACTTCGACGTCCTGAAGATGCTGCCGGACGGGGTGGCGTCCTTCATCTGGTGGCACGCGGACCTGGGCCTCTACGGCGTCATGCTGTTCTTCCTGGTCAGCGGTTACATCATCCCGGCCTCGCTGGAGCGCCGCGGGGACGTGCGGGCGTTCTGGATCGGACGGATCTTCCGGCTCTGGCCGCCGGTGATCATCGGTATCACGGTGGCGCTGGCCATCATCCCGAAGGGCGACGGCTCGGTCGCGCTCTTCGCCACCGATCACGACCTGATCTACGTGGCCGCCAACTCGACCATGCTGCAGGACTTCATGGGCGTCTGGAACGGCCTGGGCGTCATGTGGACCCTCAGCTACGAGATGGTCTTCTACTACATGGTCACCGCGCTCTTCACGGTCGGCCAGCACCGCCGCAGCGGCCCGATCGCGGTCGGCTTCGCCGGCGTGGCGCTGCTCTTCGGCACCTCCATCGCCTCCCACACGCTGACCAGCGACATCACCTCGACCCGCAACCTGGTCTGGGGTTCCGTCCTGATCGTGCTGTTCGGCTTCGCCTGCGTGCTGAGCGGCCGGCCGAACCTGACCCGGGTCGGGGCGATCACGCTCGGTCTGCTGGGCTTCGTGCTGATGTACAACAACAGCCGGGCCCCGATGTTCGAGACCCTGATGATCTTCGCGACGATGTTCGCGGGCACCGCGATCTACCGGGCCGAGAACCGCCAGATCGACCGCCTCCAGGCGATCCTGTGCTGCGCCTTCGTGGTCGTCGCGGGGGTGGCCGTCGCCTGGATGTACAACCGTGACGGCATGGAGCAGAACACCTGGACGGCCGGCTGGATGGCCTGGGCCGGCTCCTACCTCGGGGCCTGGATCACGTTCGGCATCGGCATGGCGCTGCGCAAGCGCCGCTTCCCGAAGCCGCTCACCTGGCTCGGCGGGATCAGCTTCTCGCTCTACCTGCTGCACGTCCCGCTGGTGCACACCATCCAGCCGCTGCTGCACGTGCCCAAGGTGCCGCCGACGACCGGCGGCAAGCTGATCTGGACGGCCGAGTACCTCGTCGTGATCATGCTGGCGAGCTGGGTGATGTACCGGCTGGTGGAGCTGCCCGTGCAGAAGCTGGGCCGCAAGGTGGCCAAGGCGGTCGAGCGCCGCTGGCCGGGCGGTGCCCCGCAGCCGGCGGTCGCCGCGTCGATCGGGGTGCCCGCGACCGGCGAGGCCGCCGGGGCTGTTCCGGCTCAGTCCGGGGAGAAGGGCCAGGGCGGGGGCCAGGATCAGGAACAGGTGCCGGTCGAGGTCGGAGCCGGCGGCCCGGGGCAACGGGTCGGCTGACCGCCGCACGGACACACCGAGGGCTCGCCTCCCACTGGGGAGGCGAGCCCTCGGCGCGTGGCCCCCGGGCGCCGTCAGACGGTGACGGTGGCGCGGAAGAGGGTCGTGGCGGTGCCGGACAGCCGGGTGGGGGTGCCGGTGGCGGGGAGGAAGGCCGACCGGCCGCGGGCGAGGTCCAGGGTGCTGCCGTCGGCGGCGGTGAGCCGGGCGGTGCCCTCGGTGCAGAGCAGGATCTGCGGGGCGCGGCCGTCGATCTCGCGGTCCCGGCCGTCCAGGACGAAGCGGGAGAGCCGGAACTCGTCGATCGGGACGGGGTAGAGCTCCTCGCCGGCGGTGCCGTCGACCGGGCGGGGGTGCAGCAGCTCGGGGGCGCCGGCCTCGAAGACCAGGACCTTCAGCAGCTCGGGCAGGTCGATGTGCTTGGGGGTGAGGCCGGCCCGCAGCACGTTGTCGGAGTTGGCCTGGAGTTCGACGCAGGCACCCGCCAGGTAGGCGTGCGGCACGCCGGCGTCCAGGTAGAGCGCCTCGCCGGCCCGGAGCCGGAAGTGGTTGAGCAGCAGGGCGGCGATCAGGCCGCGGTCCTCCGGGAAGTCCTCGGCGATCCGGGCGTACGGCCCGTAGTCGCCGGCCGGGTCGGTGCGGGCCAGGGCCTCGGCCGTCTCCCGGACGGTCTCCTCGGCGGCCTTCCCGTCCATGGTGAGGATGGCGGCCAGCGTGCCGCGCAGCGCCTCGGCCTCGTCCTCGACGGCCAGCAGGTCGATCAGCGGGCCGAGCCCGGGCACCGCGAGCCCGGCCATCAGCCCGGCCGCCTCGGCGGGCCGCCGGAAGCCGCAGAGCCCCTCGAAGGCGCCCAGCGCGCAGACCATCTCGGGCTTGTGGTTGGCGTCGCGGTAGCTCCGCTCGGGGGCGTCCAGCGGGACGCCGAGGGCGTTCTCGGCGGCGAACCCGGCGCGGGCCTGCGCGATCGTGGGGTGGGCCTGGATGGACAGCGGGATGCCCGCGGTCAGGATCTTGAACAGGAACGGCAGGGTCGGACCGAACCTGGCGACGGTCGCGGCGCCGAGCTCGCCCTCGGGGTCGGCCGCGATCAGCTCGTCCAGCCGGCGGGGCCCCTCGCCCCGGTCGGCCCGGGACGGGTCGCCGGGGTGGGCGCCCATCCACAGCTCGGCCTGCGGTTCGCCGGTCGGCTCCTGCCCGAGCAGTTCGGGCAGGGCGGTCAGCGACCCCCAGGCGTACGGGCGGACGGTGTTGATGAGCCTGTCCATGCGCGCGGTCCTACTCCTTCGCTGGGTGGCGGGTGTGCCGGATCGTCGGGGCAACGGGCCCGGCGGTGCGGGGGGCCGGGCACGGGCAAGGTCATCGACCCTAGCCGACCGGTGTCGCCCGCGAGGAAACGACGGGTACCGGAGGGGAGTGCCCTGGCCGGACCGGTGGTTCCCGGGCGCGGTAGTAGGATGCCAGGACGCAGTAGTCTCCGCCCTGCACAGCAGTTTCCACCGTGGTCACCCCGTCGGCGGGCTGCCGGCGGAGCCGCGTTCCAGAGTGCGGGCGATGGTGTTCTGACACTCCCCGCCATCGGCCGAGAGGTTTGTACGTGACCGTGAACCAGCAGAGTTTTGCTGATCTCGGCAGGGTCCTGGTGATCATTCCGACCTACAACGAGGCGGAGAACGTCGAGCGGATCGTCGGCCGGGTGCGGGCGGCGGTCCCCGAGGCCCACGTGCTGGTCGCCGACGACAACAGCCCCGACGGCACCGGCGAACTGGCCGACAAGCTGTCCGCCGAGGACCCGAACGTGCACGTCATGCACCGCAAGGGCAAGGAGGGCCTGGGCGCCGCCTACCTCGCGGGCTTCCGTTGGGGCATCGACCACGGCTACGACGTCCTGGTCGAGATGGACGCGGACGGCTCGCACCAGCCCGAGGAGCTGGACCGACTGCTGGGCGCGCTGCGCGGCGCCGACCTGGTGCTGGGCTCGCGCTGGGTGCCGGGCGGCCGGGTGGTGAACTGGCCGAAGTCGCGCCTGCTGCTCTCCCGCGGTGGCTCGACCTACTCGCGGCTGGCGCTGGGCGTGCCGATCCGGGACGTCACCGGCGGCTACCGGGCGTTCCGCAAGGAGACCCTGCTGGGCCTGGGCATGGACGAGGTGGCCTCGGCCGGGTACTGCTTCCAGGTCGACCTGGCCTGGCGCACGGTGAAGGCCGGGTTCAAGGTGGCCGAGGTGCCGATCACCTTCGTCGAGCGCGAGCTGGGCGCGTCCAAGATGAGCCGCAACATCGTGGTCGAGGCGCTGTGGCGGGTGACCGCCTGGGGCGTCTCCGACCGGCTGGCCCGCCTGCGCGGCGCGGTCAAGCGCTGACCTCCACGACGTAACCGCCCGGGGCCCGTCCGTCGTCACGACGGACGGGCCCCGGGCGGTTACGTGCCCTGGGGCAGGCCGCCCACAACGCCGAGGCGCCGGCCGTTTGAACCGCGGTGTGACCTGAGCCGGAAGGCGCGCCCCGCCGGGCGCGCCTTCCGCGCAATCCGACACCGGTACTCCCATGCTGTAGGGCGCAGGAAGTCCGACCGCCGACCAGAGGGAGCAGCCAGTGACGTCGTCCCCGCCCGAGGAGGGCGCCGGCGCGGAGCGCACGGCCGCCGAGGCCGCCGCCCCGGACCCCGAGCGGCCCGCCCGCCCGCTGGAGATCGCCGTCTTCACCGGCCCCGAATCGGCCTTCTTCGCCACCTCCACCCTGATCCTCGGCGAGCGGACCGCGATCCTGGTCGACGCCCAGCTCACCCGCAGCGCCGGCCGCGAACTCGCCGAATGGGTCGCCGGCAAGGGCCGCCGACTGCTCGCCATCGTCGTCACCCACCACCACCCCGACCACTACTTCGGCGCCGAGGAGGTGCTGAGGCTCTTCCCCGACGCCCGGCTGCTGGCCGCGCCCGCCGTGGTCGACGGCATCCGGCGCACCGCCGCCGCCAAGGTCGCCCAGTGGAAGCCGGTCTACGGCGACGACATCCCGGACCACCCGCTGATCCCCGCCCCGCTGCTGCCGCAGCCGCTCATGCTCGACCGCCAGGTCATCCCCGTGCTGCTGCTCGGCCAGGCCGACTGCGGCGACTCGACGGTCGTCCACGTGCCGAGCATCCGGACGGTGATCGCCGGGGACTTCGCCTACAACGGCACCCACGTCTGGACCGCCGACACCACCCCGGCCCAGCGCACCACCTGGGGCCACAACCTCGGCCGGATCGCCGACCTCGGCGTGGACCGGGTCATCGCCGGCCACCGCGCCCCCGACCAGGGCGACGACGCCGCCCGGGTGCTCGCCTTCACCGGCGAGTACCTCCAGGACTTCGACCGGCTGCTGGCCGAGCACCCGCACGACCCGGAGGCACTGGTCACCGCGATGAACGAGCGGTACGGGGAGCTGACGCTGCCGGCCATCCTGGAACTGGGTGCCGCCGCCAACACCGCCCGGGCGGCGCGAGGGGGCGAGATCGTCGAGGCGGAGATCGTCGAGGACGACATCATCGAGGCGGAGATCGTCGAGGACGAGCTCGTCGAGGAGCCCGAGGAGTCCACGGAGCCCGAGGGGCCCGGGAAGTCCCCGGAGCGCGGGACGGGCGGAGCCGAGTAGGGCGGATACTGGCCGCATGACGCCCTACGACGTGATCGTCCCGGCCGGCGGGGGCGCCCGTCGCCTCGGCGGGGCCGACAAACCCGGGCTGACCGTGGGCGAGACCACCCTGCTCGACCGGGTGCTCGCGGCCTGCGCGGGCGCCCGCACCACCGTCGTGGTCGGCCCCGGCCGGCCGACCGCGCGCACCGGCGTCCGCTGGACCAGGGAGCAGCCGCCGGGCGGTGGGCCGGTCGCCGCCGTCGCCGCCGGACTCGACCTGGTCACCGCGCCGACCGTGCTGCTGCTCGCCGCCGACCTGCCGTTCCTGGACCGGCGGACCGTCGACCGGCTGGTCACCGCCCTCGCCGAGGCAGGCCCGGCCGTCGACGCCGCCGTCCTGGTCGACGCCGGCGGGCGCGACCAGCCGCTCGCCGCCGCCTACCGCACCGCCCCGCTGCGCACCGCGCTGGCCGCCCTCGGCGATCCGGCCGGTCTCCCGCTGCGCCGCCTCACCGGCGGTCTCGCCCGGCAGTTGGTGGCCGACACCGACAACGTCGCCTACGACTGCGACACCTGGGAGGACCTCGAACAGGCCCGGGAGCGCGACCGGTCGTAGGGGCGCCCTCCGGGTCCGTGTTCACGGCCCGCGCGGGTGTCCGTGCGGGAAACGACGCGCGCCGCACACGGGGCGAACACTCCGGGGAAACCGCCGATCAGGCAGCATGGGCGCATGGAGCGCACGCTGGAGGACTGGATCGCCGAGGTCAGGGCCGACCTGGGCATCGACCTGGACGTCGACGTCCGGGGACTGCTCGACCTCGCCCGGGTGGTCGCGCACGGGGTGGCCCGCCCGGCCGCGCCGCTGACCGCCTTTCTGATCGGCTACGCGGCCGCCCAGCAGGGCGGCGGGCCGGAGGCCGTGGCCGAGGCCGCCCGGCGGACCGCCGCGCTCGCCGAGCGCTGGAGCGCCGCCGCCGGGCCGGGCGAGCCGTGAGCGCCGTCGGCCAGACCACCGTGGCCGCCCCGTCGACCGGTCCCGGCGTGCTGAGCTGGGCGCAGGCCCGCGAGGCCGCCCGCCGGGCCGGGCTGCGTCCGCTGCCGGCGGTCGGGCTGCCGCTCGCCGAGGCGCTCGGCCGCACCCTCGCCGAGCCGCTCACCGCGCTGACCGACCTGCCCGCCTTCGACACCTCCGCGATGGACGGCTGGGCGGTCGCCGGGCCGGGCCCCTGGCGGGTCGCCGGGCGGGTGCTGGCCGGCCGGGCCGCGTCCGCGCCGCTGGCCGACGGCGCCGCCGTCGAGATCGCCACCGGCGCCCAACTGCCGCCCGGCGCCACCGCCGTCCTGCGCCGTGAGCACGGCCGCGCGGACGGCACGCTGCTGTACGACTGCGGCCACCAATCGCTGACCACCGGTCAGGACGTCCGTCCGCGCGGCCAGGAGTGCCGCCGCGGCGAGGCGTTGCTGCCCGGTGGCGCCCTGGTCGGCCCGGCCGTGCTCGGCCTGGCCGCCGCCTGCGGTCACGACCGGCTCGCCGTGCGCCGTCGCCCGGTGGTCGAACTGCTCGTCCTCGGCGATGAGTTGCTCGCCTCGGGCGTCCCCGGTCCGGGCCTGGTCCGGGACGCGCTCGGGCCGCTGCTGCCGCCCTGGCTGCGGGCGGCCGGTGCCGAGGTGGCCGAAGTGCGGTCCGTCCGGGACGACTTCGGGCTGCTCCGGGACGCGCTGCGGCACTCCACCGCCGACATCGTGGTCACCACCGGCGGAACGGCGGCCGGCCCGGTCGACTTCCTGCACCGGGCCCTCGCCGAGGCCGGGGCCCGGCTGCTGGTGGACGGCGTGGCCGTCCGCCCCGGACACCCGATGCTGCTGGCCGAACTCCCGTCGGCCGCATGCCCGTCAGCCGGCCCCGCCCGGAGCGGGCTTCCGGGCGGGGACCCAGCCGGGCTTCCGGGTGGGCTTCCGGGTGGGCTTCCGGGCGGGCGGCACCTGGTGGGCCTGCCCGGCAACCCGCTGGCCGCCGTCGCCGGGACGGTCACCCTCGCCCTGCCGCTGCTGCACGCCCGCAGCGGGCGGTCCGCCGTCACCCCGGCCCTCGCACCCACCGCCGTCGGCCTGCCCGGGCACCCGGTGGACACCCGGCTGCTGCCCGTCCGGCACACCGCCGACGGCGTCGTCCCGCTCGCCTTCGACGGGCCCGCGATGCTGCGCGGCCTCGCCCGGGCCGAGGCGCTGGCCGTGGTCCCGCCCGGCGGCGCGGCGGCCGGCGAACCCGTCGAACTGCTGGAGGCGCCGTGAACGGGCCCACCGGGGCGTGCGCGCCCCACGACAGCGGGGAGGTGGCCGCATGAGCAGGCTGCGGGGTGCGCCCGCCCCGGGGACCGAGCCGTGGTCGGACGCCGGGATCGTGCTGCCCGCCCGGCGGAGCGCGCCGGCCCTCCGGCAGGTCGGCTCCCGGCTGCTGCTGGCGCTCGCCGTCCTGGTCGCCACGACGCTGATCGTCTACGTCGACCGGGACGGTTACAACGACAACGCGGGCGACGGGGTCAGCTTCCTGGACGCGGCGTACTACGCCACCGTGACGCTGTCCACCACCGGGTACGGCGACATCACCCCGTACAGCGACGGCGCCCGGCTCACCAACATCTTCGTGATCACCCCGCTGCGCGTGGTGTTCCTGATCATCCTGGTCGGGACCACGCTGGAGGTGCTCACCGAACGAACCCGCCAGCAGTGGCGGTTGAACCGCTGGAGGTCCACCGTGCGCGAGCACACCGTCGTCATCGGGTACGGCACCAAGGGCCGCAGCGCCGTCGACACCCTGCTCGGGCAGGGCGTGAAGAAGGACGAGATCGTCGTCGTCGACCCGCAGCGCAAGGTGATCGACCAGGCCGCCCGGCACGGGCTGGTCGGCGTGGTCGGCGACGCCACCCGCACCGACACGCTGCTGCGGGCCGAGGTGCCCACCGCCGCCCGGGTCGTGGTCGCGCCGGAACGGGACGACACCGCCGTCCTGGTCACGCTGACGGCGCGCCAGCTGAACAAGGGCGCCACCGTGGTCGCGGCCGTCCGGGAGGACGAGAACGCCCCGCTGCTGCGGCAGAGCGGCGCCGACGTCGTCGTCACCAGCTCCAGTTCGGCCGGGCGGCTGCTCGGCCTGTCGATGCTCAGCCCGCACGCCGGCGCGGTGATGGAGGACCTGCTCACCTACGGCAACGGCCTGGACGTGGTCGAGCGCCCCGTCACCCGGGCCGAGGCCGGGCACAGCCCGCGCGCGTGCGAGGACCTGGTGGTCGCGGTGGTCCGCGGCCGGCGGGTGCTCAACTACACCGAGCCCGAGGCCGCCGTGCTCCAGCTCACCGACCGGGTGATCGTGATCAAGTCGACCGGCTGACGCGGGCCTTGCCCGCTCCTCGCCATGACGCGCAGTAGGTTCGGGGCATGCATGCGATGACGATTCCCGTACCCGGTGGTCCCGAGGCACTCGTGTGGGCGGAGGTGCCCGACCCGGTGCCCGGCGAGGGCGAGGTCCTGGTCGAGGTGGCGGCCACCGCCGTCAACCGCGCCGACCTGCTCCAGCGGCAGGGCAACTACAACCCGCCGCCCGGCGCCTCGCCCTACCCCGGGCTGGAGTGCGCCGGGCGGATCGTCGCCCTCGGCCCGGGCGTGTCCGGCTGGGCGGTCGGCGACGAGGTGTGCGCGCTGCTGTCCGGCGGCGGGTACGCGCAGCTCGTCGCGGTGCCGACCGGGCAGCTGCTGCCGCTGCCCAAGGGCCTGGGCTTCGAGGAGGCCGCCGCGCTGCCCGAGGTCGCCTGCACGGTGTGGTCCAACGTGTTCCTCACCGCCCACCTGCGGCCCGGCGAGACGGTGCTGCTGCACGGCGGCGCGAGCGGCATCGGGACCATGGCGATCCAGCTGGCCAAGGCGGTGGGCGCGCGGGTCGCGGTGACCGCGGGCAGCGCCGGGAAGCTGGCCCGGTGCGTCGAACTCGGTGCCGACATCGCGATCGACTACCGCGAGCAGGACTTCGTCGAGGTGCTCAAGGAGGCCACCGGCGGGGCCGGGGTGGACGTGATCCTGGACATCATGGGCGCCAAGTACCTGCAGCGGAACGTGGACGCGCTGGCCGTCAACGGGCGGCTGGTGATCATCGGGCTGCAGGGCGGCGTGAAGGGCGAGCTCGACCTCAACGCGCTGCTGCGCAAGCGCGCCGCGGTGATCGCCACCAATCTGCGCGGGCGCCCGTTGGCGGAGAAGGCGGCGATCGTGGCGGCGGTGCGCGAGCACGTGTGGCCGCTGGTGGAGTCCGGGGTGGTGAAGCCGGTGATCGACCGGGTGCTGCCGCTGACCGACGCCGGCGACGGGCACCGGGTGCTGGAGGCGGGGGAGCAGGTCGGCAAGGTCGTGCTGCGGGCCTGATCCTGGTCCGAGGGCCTGCGGCCCGAGGCGGGACGTCCGAAATGCCCTGATCGTCGGATTGTGTGAGGCTGGTTCGGAGCTGTCCCGCCGCCGACCCCGCCGCGCGCGGTCGGCCGTCGGAAGGACCTCCGACCGTGGCCGCACCAACGCACCTCCTCGGGCCGCTGCCCGCCGCGCCGCACCACCGTCGTACCCGCCGTACCGGCCCGGGCCGGGCCCAGCGACTGATCGCGGCGGCCGTGCTCGGGCTAACGCTCCCGCTGGCCGCCGCTTCGGCGGCCGCCGCCGTCGGGCCGGCGGCGGCGTCGCCGTCCCCGTTCACCGCTGAGCCCGCCGCCGTGGGCAGGCCGGAGCCAGCGGCCGTTCCGGCGGTCGGGCCGCCGCGGCACCCGCGCCCCGGCCGGGGCGACGCCCGGGTCTACCGGCGCTGGGCGGTGTGGGCGCCCGAGCGCGCCGACAGCGCCCCGGAGCGGGCGCCGGAGCGGGCTCCCGAGCAGAACCCCGAGCAGAACCCTGCGCAGGTTCCCGAGCAGAACCCCGACCAGGTTCCTGACCGGAGCACCGGGCAGGCCGGTGCGGGGGACCAGCCCGAGGCCGACCAGGGCACCCCGGACGCGGCGGCTCCCGGCGCCGACGCCGCACCGGACGCCGCCACCGCGGCCGCCCAAGCCGTCGCCGCCGCCGTCCCCGCCGTCCTGCCCGCCCGCTGGCGGGACGCCTCGACCGTCCAGTTCCCGCTGGGCGCGGGGCTGGGGTTGATCGGCTGCGGCCTGGGGTTGATCGGGTTGCGGCTGCGCCGGGGGTGAGTCGCGGGGTGGGGGCGGCGGCGGGGTAGGTTCCGTGAGGGGTGTGTGCACGCCCCAGGGGGGCCGGGGCGGGCCGGGAGCTGAGTATCCGTACGGATTCCGGGGCGGCGCCCGGGGGCGTACCGTCGTCAGCGGTGGCTCAGGACGGCGGTTGTACGGGGGCTTCCGCCCGACCAACCCCAGTGAGAGAGAATGTTGTTCATGACGAATCCGATGAACGAGCGCTCGTTTCAGCAGCCATTCCAGGCCGCGGGCGGGCAGTCGCAGGACGGCCAGAAGGTGCTGATCGTCGGACCGGACGGGCTGCCCGTGGGCCAGGGGTTCGCCGGCTCGGCGGGGGACGAGGACGAGGGCGACCTGCCGCGGGAGCTCCCGGTGACCGAGATGGTCGAGCAGCCCGCGAAGGTCATGCGCATCGGCAGCATGATCAAGCAGCTGCTGGAGGAGGTCCGGGCGGCGCCCCTCGACGAGGCCAGCCGGGCCCGGCTGAAGGACATCCACGCCAGCTCGATCAAGGAGCTGGAGCTCGGTCTGGCCCCCGAGCTGGTCGCCGAGCTGGAACGGCTGTCGCTGCCCTTCACCGAGGACAGCATTCCGACCGAGGCGGAGCTGCGGATCGCCCAGGCCCAGCTGGTCGGCTGGCTGGAGGGCCTGTTCCACGGGATCCAGACCGCGCTGTTCGCCCAGCAGATGGCGGCGCGGGCCCAGCTGGAGCAGATGCGGCGGGCGCTGCCGCCCGGTCTGCACGGCGGCGAGCCGGACGAGGACGAGCCGGGCCAGGGCCGCGGCATCCGCTCCGGCCCGTACCTGTAACGGGCCGCCGACACCGGACGTACCACGACGGTCCGCCCCGGGCCGGGGCGCCGCCGGAGGGCGCCCCGGCGGTCCGGGGGCAGGACCGGCCCTGGACCGATCACCGTCGGCGTCAGCCGGTACCCTGACCCCTGTCGCAGGCCGGTCGCACCGCCGCGGCAGGGGTCCGCCAGGCCCGCGGGCCCGGCCCACCACGCACGGACGAGACCGAACGTCACGGTCGCGGCGCCACGGCCGCGCCGAGGGGGAGCAGAGGACCATGAGCGAGCACGGCAACGCGGCGGTCGGGGGCTCCTCCCTGGGCAACGGCCGCTATGTGCTGCAGCGGCTGCTGGGCGAGGGCGGCATGGCCTCGGTGCACCTCGCGTACGACAGCGTGCTGGACCGGCAGGTCGCGCTGAAGAGCATGCACAACGAGCTGGGCCGGGACGCCTCGTTCAAGGAGCGGTTCCGCCGCGAGGCGCAGGCGGTGGCCCGGCTGGAGCACCCGAACATCGTCACGGTGTACGACAGCGGCGAGGACGTCGCGCCGGACGGCTCCAGCACCCCGTACATCGTCATGCAGCTGGTCGACGGCAAGGGCCTGCGCGAGGCGATCAACGAGGCGGTCGCCCAGTACGGCGCGATGCCGACCGAGGAGGCCCTGCGGGTCGTCGTCGGCGTGCTGAACGCGCTGGAGGCCTCGCACGACATGTCCCTGGTGCACCGCGACATCAAGCCCGGCAACGTCATGTTCGATCGCAAGGGCAACGTCAAGGTCATGGACTTCGGCATCGCCCGGGCGCTGGAACCGGGCGCCACGTCGATGACGCAGACCGGCATGGTGGTCGGCACCCCGCAGTACCTGTCGCCCGAGCAGGCGCTCGGCAAGCCGGTGGACGCCCGCTCCGACCTCTACTCGGTCGGCGTGATGCTCTTCGAGATGCTCACCGGGCAGCTGGTCTTCGACGGCGACTCGGCGTTCTCGATCGCCTACAAGCACGTCCAGGAGGAGCCGCCGGCGCCGTCCACCCTCAACCGGTCGGTCACCCCGGCGGTGGACGCCTTCGTCGCCCAGGCGCTGCGCAAGGACCCGGCGCACCGGTTCCAGAGCGCGGCGGCGATGCGGGACGAGGCGGAGCGGCTGATCGCGGCCGCGAAGGGCGGCGGCAGCGGGCACCCGTTGCAGGCCAGTACGCCGCTGGTGATCAACGAGGGCCCGCGCTCGGTGCACGCGGCGCCGCAGACCCCGCAGACCCCGCAGACCCCGCACCCCCAGTACCTCCAGCAGTCTCCGCAGCAGCCTCCGCCGCCGCAGCAGCCGCAGTACCGGACCCCGCCGCCGGCCTTCCAGCCACCGCGTCCACAGGGGCCGCAGACCCCGCACCCCCAGTACCTCCAGCAGCCTCCGCCGCCGCAGCAGCCGCAGTACCGGACCCCGCCGCCGGCCTTCCAGCCGCCGCGTCCACAAGGGCCGCACACGCCGCACCCCCAGTACCTCCAGCAGGCCCCGCCGCAGCGGGCGCACACCCCGCCGCCGCAGCCGATGCCGCCGTACCAGCAGCCGAAGGCGCCCAGCGGCGGCGGCTGCTCGACGGCCGCGGTCGTCATCGTGATCATCGTCGGCGTGCTCGTGCTGGCCGGCATCATCATCGCGATCGTGGTCAACAAGGCGCAGGACAACAAGTCGAAGACCAAGACCGGGCACACCACCGGTGAGCGGCCCGCAGTGGTGCTGGTGGTTGACCTTCCGGTCGACCGGAATGGCCTGCTCTGACGCTTTCCGGCCGGTTCGGGCGTGCCACGGGCCCGCGCCGGAGGCGGTAGCGTTCGGGGATACGAAGCGACAGGGCACCGCGATCCGAGCGAACGCCCGGGGCGAGGAGCGATGGCACAGACGCAGCAGCCGGATGACGGAACGGGTGCCGGAGCTGACGGCCGGACCGGCGGGACGCCGAGGATGCCCGGACCCGGCAGCGACGCCGCGACCAGCGCGTTTCCCCCGGTCGGGCCCGGCGGCCCGCAGACCCCCGGCCGCGGTACGGCCGCGCCGCTGGGCACGGTCGGCGACGGCCGCTACCGGCTGACCTACCGGCTCGGCCGCGGCGGCATGGCCGAGGTGTTCGCGGCCGAGGACGTACGGCTGGGACGGACGGTCGCGGTCAAGCTGCTCCGCGGCGAGCTGGCCCAGGACGACATCGCCCGGCTGCGGTTCACCCGCGAGGCACACGCCGTCGCGGGGCTCAACCACCACTCGATCGTCGCGGTCTACGACACCGGCGAGGAGTACGCCGGGGACGAGTCCACGCCGTACATCGTGATGGAGCTGGTCGAGGGCCGGACCGTCCGCGAGCTGCTGGTGGACGAGGACGCGCCGCCGGTCGACCAGGCGCTGATCATCATCGCCGGGGTGCTGGAGGCGCTGGCGTACAGCCACCGCAACGGCATCGTCCACCGGGACATCAAGCCCGCCAACGTGATCATCACGACCGCGGGCGCCGTCAAGGTGATGGACTTCGGTATCGCCCGGGCGCTGACCGGCACGGCCAGCACCATGACCCAGACCGGCATGGTCATGGGCACCCCGCAGTACCTCTCGCCCGAGCAGGCCCTCGGCAAGCCCGTCGACCACCGCTCCGACCTGTACGCGGCCGGCTGCATGCTGTACGAACTTCTGGCGCTGCGCCCGCCGTTCACCGGCGACACCCCGCTCTCGGTGGTCTACCAGCACGTCCAGGACATGCCGGTGCCGCCCTCGCAGGCCAACGGCCGGGTGCCGGTCGGGCTGGACCAGCTGGTGCTGCGCTCGCTGGCCAAGAACCCGGACGACCGCTTCCAGGACGCCGACGAGTTCCGCGCGCACGTCCAGCACGCGCTGCGCGAGATGCACGGCGCGGGCGGCGCGGGCTGGGCCGGCACCACGGCCGGGCTGGCCGCCGCGGGGCAGGGGAACACCGACGCCACCCAGGTAATCCGGCCCGACCAGACCGCGGCCACCGCGGCCTTCGGCGCGATCGGCCCCGGCGACCAGACCTCGGTGCTGCCCTACCAGGGGATGGGGGGCCCGGGCGGCCCGCACACCCCGTCGACGCCCTACCCGGGGGCCGGCGGCCCCTACGGCGGCGGTGGCGGCGACGACGACGGCGGCTCCGGCCGCCGGCGCAGGCCGTGGGCCTGGGTGGCCGGCGCCGCGGCCGTGCTGCTCGCGGCCGGGGTCGGCATGGCGTTCGCGTTCAGCGGCAACGAACCCGGGAACTCGCACACCGTGCCGCCGACGCCGCTCCCGGCGGTCAGCACGACCGAGCCCAGCACGCCGCCCCAGAGCGGCTCGCAGAGCCCGCCCGCGTCCAACACCGGCAGCCGGCGCCCGACGCAGCCGACCGAGAACGGCAGCAACGGCGGCGGCTACAACAACGGCGGCAGCGGCGGCAACAACAACGGCAACAACAACGGCAACAACAACATGTCGCCGTCGCCGGGTTCGGGCAAGCACTCGACGCCCGCGTCGCCCAGCCAGACCCCCAGCCACACGCAGCCGCCCACCACGGCGCCCGGCACGTCCAGCACGGCGCCGACCACCCCGAGCACGGGAAGCGGCGGCAGCACGGGGGCGGCCACGCAGCCGCCGGCGACCAAGTCGAACCCGCCGGCGACCCAGCCGCCCGCGACCCAGCCGCCGGCGACGCCCTGATCGGGCCGCGCTGACACCGGTCAGTTGGCGAAGGCGTCCAGGACCTGTTCGTACTCCTGGCACCACCACGTCAACTGGCCGGCCGAGGCGGGGTAGAGCGGGTCGGCCCGGTGGTCGGCCCGCTGGTAGCGCCACTGGAGCATCCAGAAGTCGTTCAGCCGCTCCCACCAGACCCGGTGGACGGCGGCGGCCAGGTGTTCGGCGGTGGCGGCTCCGGTGGCCCGGTAGGACTGCGAGTAGTGGCGGACCCGCACCAGGTCGAGGGTGCCGGACGCCCGGTCGTTGAAGAGCAACGTGGCGGCGCGGACGGCCTCCTCGGCGCGCGGCTGTGGGCCGAGCTTGTCCCAGTCCAGGACGGCCGCGACCGGGCCGCCGTCGGGGCCGTCGCCGTACAGCAGGTTGAGTCCGTGGAAGTCGCCGTGGGTCCAGCCGGTGGGCGGGGCGGTCTGCGGGGCGGGGCGGCGGTGGGCGTGTTCGGCGAGCAGTTCCAGCCTTTCGGTGAGCCTCCGTTCGACCAGCGCGTCCAGGTCGCCGTACGGGCGGTGGGCGCGGGCGTGGCGCCGCAGGTCGCGGGCGAGGTCGGCGCTGTCGAGGGGGTCGGCGGTGCGGTAGCCGGGGGGCTGTTCGAAGGGGGCGCACACGTCGTCGAGCGCGCCGTGCAGTCGGCCGAGCAGCGCGCCGAGCGCGTCGCACTGCGGCGGGGAGAGGTCGGTACCGTGCCGGTGTCGGCCATCCACCCAGGGGAACAGCGCGAACAGCCGGCCGCCGTAGCCGGCCACCGTGCCGGCTCGTTCGGCGCAGGTCAGCGGGGGTGCGACGGGCAGTCCGAGGGCCTGGAGCCCGGCCATCGCCCGGTGGTGGGCGACGATCTTCGGGCGGCTGGCGGTGGCGGCGTCGACGTAGCACTTCAGGAAGTACGCGCCGGTCTCGGTGGTGACCCGGTACCCGCGGTTCAGCAGGCCTTCGGCGACCGGTTCGGCGGTCAGCAGTCCCCCCACCCGATAGCGGCCCAGGACCTCGGCGAGTGCGGCGCGCGGGACGGGCGGACTGAGGGTCCCTATCGGCGGCGCGGAGAGGTCGGGGCGGGCCGGGGAACAGGAGAGGGTCTGGCTGAAAGTCACAGCCAGAGGTTAGGGCCCCCGTGCGGGGGCCCTTGACAAGTCGTCAGTTCTGTGATTGCTGTTCTGATCAGTGCTGCTGGTCCGCCTGGTGCCGCGCCACGAAGGCCGCCGCCTGGGTGCGTCGCTCCATTCCCATCTTGGCGAGCAGACTGGAGACGTAGTTCTTCACCGTCTTCTCGGCCAGGTGCAACTCGTTGCCGATCTGACGGTTGGTCATCCCCTCGCCGATCAGATCGAGGATCCGGCGCTCCTGCTTGGTGAGTTGCGCCAGCCGCTCGTCCTCCTTCTCGCCGCCGTCGCGCAGCCGGGCCAGCACCCGGCTGGTGGCGACCTGGTCGAGCAGCGACTTGCCGGCCGCGACGTCCCGGACGGCGGTGATCAGGTCGGTGCCGCGGATCGCCTTCAGGACGTAGCCGGACGCGCCCGCCATGATCGAGTCGAACAGCGCCTCGTCGTCCGAGAACGAGGTCAGCATCAGGCACTTGATCTCCGGCAGCCGGGACCGGATCTCCCGGCAGACCTCGACCCCGTTGCCGTCCGGCAGCCGGACGTCGAGCACCGCGACGTCGGGGTGGACCGCCGGGATCCGGGTGAGCGCCTCGGCGGCGGTGCCGGCCTCGCCGACCACCTCGATGTCGTCCTCGACCGAGAGCAGGTCGTGCACGCCCCGCCGGACAACCTCGTGATCGTCGAGCAGGAAAACCCTGATTTGTCCGTTATCAGTCACGTCCAAAGCCTCCCATATCACCGTACGGAAGACCTATCGTCCCTGGTGCCGCAGTCAGGCGGTCCGGCCGGGGCGGTCCGAAACCGATACCGAGAACCCCCTTACGTACGGGCTCGCGCCCGGATAACGTGCGCTGGTGTCCTGAAGGCGCCCGAATTGAGAGCTGCGTCACGCGGTCCGTCACCCCCACCCTTCCGACGGCGCGCTGCCCGCGGCACCCTCGGGGTTGTAAGCCCTGAACAAGTAGGACGTCCTAGCGCAAGCGCGCCAAGGGCGGACGCTGGGTAACGTTCTCGTGAGGGACGCCGTCGGAACAGGATCACCACCTGCCCCGCAGTAGGAGCGCACACCCACGCGCGCCCCGCGAGGCGGTGACCGGACCGGTCACCGGCGACCCCGGGCGGCCGGACAGACCGAGGAGTGAACGTGACCGTCAAAAGCACGGCGAGGGCCCGCAAGAAGGCGGCCCCCGGCGTCCCTGACACCCTCCGCGCCACGGGGAAGGACACCCAGCCGGAGCTCGTACAGCTGCTCACCCCGGAAGGCGAACGGGTCGAGCACCCGGACTACCCGCTCACCACCACCCCGGAGGAGCTGCGCGCCCTCTACCGCGACCTGGTGCTGGTCCGCCGGTTCGACGGCGAGGCCACCGCACTCCAGCGCCAGGGCGAGCTGGGCCTGTGGGCCTCGCTGCTCGGCCAGGAGGCCGCCCAGGTCGGCTCCGGCCGTGCCATGCGCACCGGCGACTACGCCTTCCCCACCTACCGCGAGCACGGTGTCGCCTGGTGCCGCGACGTCGACCCGCTCAACCTGCTCGGCATGTTCCGGGGCGTGAACCACGGCGGCTGGGACCCGAACGAGAAGAACTTCCACCTGTACACCATCGTGATCGGCGCGCAGGCCCTGCACGCCACCGGCTACGCGATGGGCATCAGCAAGGACGGCACCGACGACGCGGTCATCGCCTACTTCGGCGACGGCGCCTCCAGCCAGGGCGACGTCAACGAGGCCTTCACCTTCGCCTCGGTCTACAACGCGCCCGTGGTGTTCTTCTGCCAGAACAACCAGTGGGCGATCTCCGAGCCCACCACCACCCAGACCAAGATCCCGCTGTACCGCCGCGCCTCCGGCTTCGGCTTCCCCGGCGTCCGGGTCGACGGCAACGACGTGCTGGCCTGCCTGGCCGTCACCCGCTGGGCGCTCGACCACGCCCGCAGCGGCAACGGCCCGGTGCTGATCGAGGCGTTCACCTACCGGATGGGCGCGCACACCACCTCCGACGACCCCACCCGCTACCGGCCCACCGAGGAGACCGAGGCCTGGAAGGCCAAGGACCCGATCGCCCGGCTCCGCGCCCTCCTGGAGAAGGAGGGCCTGGCCGACGAGGAGTTCTTCACCGCGATCGACGCCGAGAGCGAGCGGCTGGGGCTGCGGGTGCGCGAGGGCGTGCGCGGCATGCCCGACCCGGACCCGACCCTGATCTTCGACCACGTGTACAGCGAGCCGCACGCGCTGGTCGATGAGGAACGGGCCGAGTACGTCCAGTACGCGGCCTCCTTCGAGGCGGGGGAGAACCTCTGATGGCCGGTCAGCTCAGCATTGCCAAGGCGCTCAACGGCGCGCTGCGCAAGTCGCTGGAGAGCGACCCGAAGACCGTCCTGATGGGCGAGGACATCGGCAAGCTCGGCGGCGTCTTCCGGATCACCGACGGCCTGCAGAAGGACTTCGGCGAGGGACGGGTGATCGACACCCCGCTCGCCGAGTCCGGCATCGTCGGCACCGCGATCGGCCTGGCGCTGCGCGGCTACCGCCCGGTGGTGGAGATCCAGTTCGACGGCTTCGTCTACCCGGCCTTCGACCAGATCGTCTCCCAGCTGGCCAAGATGCACGCCCGCGCGCTCGGGAACATCAAGCTCCCGGTCACCATCCGCATCCCCTTCGCGGGCGGCATCGGCGCGGTCGAGCACCACAGCGAGTCGCACGAGGCGTACTTCGCGCACACCGCGGGCCTGCGCGTGGTCAGCCCGTCCAACGCGCACGACGCGCACTGGATGCTGCGGCAGGCCATCGCCTCGGACGACCCGGTGGTCTTCCTGGAGCCCAAGCGCCGGTACTGGGACAAGGGCGAGGTCGGCGACGCCGCCGACCTCGGACTGCACGACGCCCGGATCGTGCGCTCCGGCACCGATGCCACGCTGCTCGCCTACGGCCCGATGGTCAAGGTCTGCCTGGAGGCCGCCGCGGCCGCCGAGGAGGACGGCCGCCGACTGGAGGTCGTCGACCTGCGCTCGCTCTCCCCGGTGGACTTCACCACCCTGGAGGAGTCGGTCAAGCGCACCGGGCGGGCCGTCGTGGTGCACGAGGCGCCGGTCTTCCTGGGCATGGGTGCCGAACTGGCCGCCCGGCTCACCGAACGGTGCTTCTACCACCTGGAGGCGCCCGTCCTGCGGGTCGGCGGCTACCACGCGCCGTATCCGCCGTCCCGCGTCGAGGAGGCCTTCCTCCCCGACCTGGACCGCGTGCTCGACGCCGTCGACCGCGCACTCGCGTACTGATCCGGGGGAGCGAAGATGACCACCGAAGTTCGCTCGCTCCGCGAGTTCAAGATGCCCGATGTGGGCGAGGGCCTGACCGAGGCCGAAATCCTCAGCTGGTACGTCAAGCCGGGTGACACCGTCACCGACGGGCAGGTCGTGTGCGAGGTGGAGACCGCCAAGGCGGCGGTGGAGCTGCCGATCCCGTTCAACGGGGTCGTCGATCAGCTCTTCTTCCCCGCGGGCGCGACGGTCGACGTCGGCACCGTGATCATCTCGGTCGCGGTCGCCGGGGAGGCCGGGGCCGCGGCTCCTGCCGCCGCTGCTGCTGTTGCACCCGTCGCCGCCGCCGCGCCGGCCGAACCGGCCGAGCCCGAGCGGCGCGAGGTGCTGGTCGGCTACGGCCCGCGCACCGGCACCGCCCAGCGCCGGGCCCGGCGCACGACCACGAAGACCGTCACCGCGACGCCGGCTCCGGCCGCGCCCGTCGTGCCGGCCGCTCCGGTCGTGTCGGCCGCGCCCGCCTCGTCCGTCCTGGCCGAACAGCCCGCCGGGGAGCGGCCGTTGGCCAAGCCGCCGGTGCGCAAACTGGCCAAGGACCTCGGCATCGACCTGCGCGCGGTCGTCCCGACCGGCCGGGACGGCGTGATCACCCGCGAGGACGTGCACGCCCACGCGTCCGCCCTGGCCACCGCGCAGGCCGCCCCGGCGGCGCCGGTCGAGGCCGGGCCGGTCGCGGCGGCGGTGCCGGCGCCGGTCACCGTGGCGGGCGACGTCCGGGTGCCGATCAAGGGCGTCCGCAAGGCGACCGCGCAGGCGATGGTGGCCTCGGCCTTCACCGCCCCGCACGTCACCGAGTTCGTCCAGGTCGACGTGACCCGCACGATGAAGTTCGTCCGCCGGCTCAAGGAGAGCGGCGAATTGGGCCGGGACGTCCGGATCAGCCCGCTGCTGCTGGTCGCCAAGGCGCTGCTCACCGCGGTCAAGCGGCACCCCGAGATCAACGCGCAGTGGGACGAGGCGGCCCAGGAGATCGTCATCAAGGGCCAGGTGAACCTCGGCATCGCCGCGGCCACCCCGCGCGGCCTGATCGTCCCCAACATCAAGGACGCCGGCGGCAAGACCCTCACGGGCCTCGCCGTCTCGCTGGGCGAGCTGATCGACACCGCCCGCCAGGGCAAGACCTCGCCGGGCGACATGCAGGGCGGGACCATCACCATCACCAACGTCGGCGTCTTCGGCGTCGACACCGGCACCCCGATCCTCAACCCCGGCGAGGCCGCGATCCTCGCCGTCGGCGCGATCCGGGACATGCCGTGGGTGCACAAGGGCAAGGTCGTCCCGCGTCAGGTGACCACGCTGGCGCTCTCCTTCGACCACCGCCTGGTGGACGGGGAGTTGGGCTCCAAGGTGCTGGCCGACGTGGCCGCGCTGCTGGAGCGCCCGAAGCGCCTGATCACCTGGGGCTGACGGCCCGGGACGTCACGAACGGGAAGCCACGGAGGGGCCTTCCCCCACACCGCCGTGTGGGGGAAGGCCCCTCCGCTTCTGCCCGCCCGTCGGCCGTCGCTGGGGGCGAGGCCGGCGGGCGGCGATCAGGACCAGCCGATGACGGACGCGCGCATGACGTGACTCCCCGGGGTCATGGGTCTGACGGCGTGGCTGGGCGAGGACGACGGGCCCGCTCCGGGTGGGGCGGAAGCGCCCCGGCCCCGCCGGTCGCGCCCCCCCGTGCCTTCATCCGTACAGACGTGCATCCTCGCCGGGGGTTGCAGGTGGTTTCAAAGACTTTTCCGTGAGCCCCCGGCGCGGCGTTCGGGATACTTCCGGAATGACTGAAGAGCTGACGGTCCGACCGGAGACGGTGCCGGGCGGGGGCGGGGAGCGCCGGTCGCTGCGGCGGGACGTGTCGGGGCCGGCGCTGCTGGCGGGGTTGGTCTGCATCGCGGTGTCGTTCTCGGGTCCGCTGGTGGTGGTGCTCGCGGCGGCGGCCGCCGGGCGGCTGGACGCGGCGCACACGGCGTCCTGGATCTGGGCGGTGGCCATCGGCAGCGGGCTGAGCGGCTTCGCGCTGAGCTGGTGGACCAGGACCCCGGTGATCACCGCCTGGTCCACCCCGGGCGCCGCGCTGCTGGTGACCAGCCTGGGCGCGTACCCGTACCGGGAGGCGGTGGGGGCGTTCCTGGTGAGCGCGGTGGTGGTGACGCTCTTCGGGGTCACCGGCTGGTTCGGCCGGCTGATCGCGGCGGTGCCGACCGGGATCGTCAACGCGATGCTGGCGGGCATCCTGTTCTCCTTCGGCGCCGGGATCTTCGGCGCCGTGCACGGCGCGCCGGTGCTGGTGGTGGGCAGCCTCGCGGCCTTCCTGCTGGCCAAGCGGCTGGCCCCGCGGTACGCCGTCCCGGTGGCGCTGCTGGTGGGCGGGGTGCTGGCGGCGCTGACCGTCGGACTCCCGCTGCACCTGGGCTCGGGCGGGCCGACCCGGCCGGTGTTCACCGTGCCGGCGTTCTCCTGGGCGGCCACGGTGGGGCTGGCGCTGCCGCTCACGATCGTGGTGCTGGCCTCGCAGAACGCACCGGGCCTCGGGGTGATGCGAGCCTTCGGCTACCGGGCGGACGACCGGCTGCTGATCGGGTCGACCGGTGTGGTGTCGCTGCTGCTGGCGCCGTTCGGCTCGCCGGGGGTGAACCTGGCGGCGATCACGGCGGCGATCTGCTCCGGCCCGGAGAGCCACCCCGACCCGCGCCGCCGCTACGTCGCGGGGATGTCCTCGGGCGTGCTGTACGTGCTGGTGGGCAGCTTCGGCGGGGTGCTGGTGAGCCTGTTCACCGGCCTGCCGAAGGAACTGATCGCGGTGATCGCCGGGGTCGCCCTGCTGGCCTCGCTGCAGGGCAGCCTGGCGGCGGCGGTGGCGGACGAGCGGGGGCGGGACGCGGCGGTGGTGACCTTCCTGGCCAGCGCCTCGGAGATGAGCCTGTTCGGGATCGGCTCGGCCTTCTGGGGCCTGCTGTTCGGCCTCGGCACCCACCTGGTGCTGAACCTCCGCAGGCGCTGACGAGGGGCCTGTCATCGGCCAGATTCCAGTCATTGGGATGACTGGTGTGGTGAGGGTCATTCGGCCAGGTCGGTGACTTTTTCGGCGCGCGGTAGGGGTGACACACCCGTCCGGGTACGTCTTCGCTCCACCACCCGGGCTACGCCGGGTGACCGGAACCCCGAGGACGCACCCGCATGCCACCTGGCAACCCTGGCCGTCTCGTTCGGAGTCTGGCCGCGCTCGTGCTGGTGTCCACCGCCGTACTCCCCGCCGCCCTGGAGCTGGTCGGCCCCTCGCCGTTCGGCGTGATCGGGCCGGGCGCCCCCGCCGACCGGGCGGTCCCGCCGCACAGCGCACAGCGCGCCGACCGCCGGCCCGTCACGGCCGCGCCCACCGTCGACATACGCCGCACCGGGGACCCGGCCAACCGGATCACCCTGGTCCTGCTCGGCGACGGCTACACGGCCGCCGAACAGGACCTGTTCCGACAGCAGGTCGACCGGGCCTGGCACGCGCTGATGGCCATCGAGCCGTTCCGCACCTACCAGGGGTTCTTCAACATACGGCGGGTCGAAGTGGTCTCCCCGGTCTCCGGGATAGCCGAGACCGAGAGCCGCGGCCGCAACCCCGCCACCCCGCTCGGCATGCACTTCTGGTGCGAGGGCACCGCCCGGCTGCTCTGCGCCGACGAGGCCGCCACCGCCCGGTACGCGGGCGACAGCTCCGGGCCGCAGTACCTGATAGCCCTGGCCAACTCCACCGAGTACGGCGGCGCCGGTGGTACCGGGGTGACCACCCTGGCCGGCGGCAGCCCGGACGCCGGGCGGATCATCCAGCACGAGATCGGCCACACCGTGGGGGACCTCGGCGACGAGTACGACAGCGCCCCGGACGACGCCGAGTACCCGAACCTCGCCACCCTCGACGCCGACGACATGCGCAAGAAGCAGACCAAGTGGTGGCGCTGGCTGGGCGCGGAGTCCCCGGACGGCGCCGGGACGGTCGGCGCCTACCGCAGCGCCAACGGCCTCTACCGGCCCACCCCCGACTCGGTGATGCGCACCCTGGGCAGCGCCTACAACCTGCCGTCGCGCGAGGCGATCATGGAGGAGCTGTACCGCAGGATCCGGCCCACCGACACCCCGTCGCCGCCGCCCGGCGAGGTGAGCGGGCGGCCCCGGCTGAACGTCCGGCCGGTGCCGCTGACCGGCCCGCGACAGCTGAAGGTCGAGTGGAAGGTGGACGGCGTCGCGGTGACGCCGCAGGCCGCCGACGGCTCCTGGCTGGACACCGACCAGCTGAACCTGGCCCCGGGCCGGACGGCCACCGTCACGGCGACCGTCCGGGACACCACCGACTGGGTGCGGGACGAGGCCTTCCGGGACCGCTACATGACCCGGTCGGTGTCCTGGACGGTGACCGGCTGACGCCCGGTCCGCGGAATCCGTGGAGTCCGCGCCCCGTGGAATCCGTGGTCCGTGGAGTCCGTGGTCCGTGGACGATCGACCGCACCCCGCACTGGGCGTCCCATCATGGGATGACTAGTCTGGTCGCACTATGACCGTGGAGCCCGCCCGCTCAGCCGCACCCCTGTCCGTCCCCGCTCCCCGAACCGCCGACCCGACGCCGCCGGTCGCCCCGACGCCGTCCGCCGCCCCCGCACCGTCCCCGCCCGGCGGGCGCGCGGCCTGGCTGGCCTGGTCCATCGGCGTCAGCGTCTACATCCTCGCGGTGATCCACCGCACCAGCCTCGGCGTGGCCGGACTGGACGCCGCCGACCGCTTCGGCATCGGCGCCTCCGCGCTCTCCACCTTCTCGATCCTCCAGGTGCTGGTCTACGCGGCCATGCAGATACCGGTCGGCCTGCTCGTCGACCGGATCGGGCCGCGCCGGGTGCTGCTGCTCGGCGTCGTCCTGCTGAGCTTCGGCCAACTGGCCTTCGCGTTCAGCTCCTCCTTCGCCCCGGCGCTGGCCTCCCGGGCGGTGCTCGGCTGCGGCGACGCGATGACCTTCATCAGCGTGCTGCGGCTCGCCGCCCGGTGGTTCCCCGCCGCCCGGAACCCGTTCGTGGCCCAGCTGACCGGCCTCGCCGGAATGGGCGGCAACCTGATCACCACCGTGGTGCTCGCACAGGCCCTGCACCGCGAGGGCTGGACGCCCACCTTCACCGCGATCGCCCTGCTCGGCGTCGCGGTCTTCGCGCTGGTCGCGCTCTTCCTCAAGGAGGCGCCGGCGGCGGCCGTACGGCCGGTCGAACACCCGCCCGCGCCGCGGCCGAACGTCGGCCGGCAGGTCCGCGCGTGCTGGCGCGAACCGGGCACCCGGCTCGGGCTCTGGGTGCACTTCACCACCCAGTTCCCCGGCAACGCCTTCGGCCTGCTCTGGGGCCTGCCCTACCTGGTGGAGGCGCAGGGCCTCTCCCGGGCCGCGGCCGGCGGACTGCTGACCCTGCTGGTGCTCAGCAACATGGCCTTCGGCTTCCTGTTCGGCCGGGTGCTCTCCGTCTCGGCGCGGGCCCGGATGCCGATCGTCCTCACCGTCATCACGGCCACCGCCCTCGGCTGGGCGCTGGTCCTGGCCTGGCCCGGCGGACACCCGCCGATCTGGCTGCTGTCCGCCATCATCGTGGTGATGGGCAGCAACGGCCCGGCCTCACTGGTCGGCCTCGACTACGCCCGCGCCAGCAACCCGGTGGAGCGCCTCGGCACCGCCTCCGGGATCGTCAACATGGGCGGCTTCATCGGCACGATGATCACCCTCTTCGGCATCGGCGTCCTCCTGGACGGCCTCTCCCCGGCCGGCACCGACTCCTACTCGGCCGACGCCTTCCGCTGGGCGTTCTGCTGGCAGTACGTCCCGCTGGCGGTCGGCACCGTGATGATCCTGCGCCTGCGCCGCAAGGTCGCGGCGGAGGAGAAGGGGCTCTGACCTGCGAAGGGCGTCGAAACTATTGCTTTGGGTGATGGTTTCCCGCCGCTACAGCCCGATGCCCCGGAGCACCTCGGTGATCTCTGGCGGCCGTCCGTAGAGCTGGACCCGGTCGATCACACAGAGCACCGTGCCCTCCGGCGGCATCATCGGTGTGCGAGCCGGATGCGCCCCCGGTCGGGTCGGCTGCTCGGCGGCTTCGCGCCGCATGCGGATCAGGTCCAGCAGCTTCAGTTTTGGGCAGCCGGGGACGATTCGGCTGGCCCGGATTCCGACTCGTTCTTCGCCCGGGCAGGCGAAGTAGGCGCCGAACGGTGGTCCGCTGTCCTCTTCGCGGTTCGGTAGGTGGAGGACCATCTCGCCGTGCTGGCAGTGGACCGTTCCGTCCGAGTGGACGGTCAGGCCGGGCCAGTCCTCGTGGTCGATCTCGGCGACGATCCGTACCTGTTGTCCGATCGCCTCTGCCAGGGTCTCCGCCATCCGCCGTTGCTGGGCGGGGATGTCGGTGTCCCCGCGACGGACGGAGGGGATCAGCTCGTCGGTAACCCATTCTCGGAACGGTCTGGCCGTGTCCTTGTCCGACCGCATGAGGAGGCCGTACAGACCTGCCTCGCTCACCACGCCGAGTAGTGGATTCCCTCGACGATAGGCTTTCTGACCTGTAGGAATCCGGTAACCCTTGTTCCGAACAAGGGTTACCGACCGTAGGTCGACGACACGGTGCTGATGGTGTTCCAGCACCTTGACGGTATCTGTCGGGTTTCCTCGACCCAGGACTCGGCACACGTCCGCCGTGACGAACCACGGTTGTCCGTCGATCATCACGACTCTGATCGGTTGCCCCGTGACCGGGAAGCTCGACCGGACCAGGACCATCTGTTGCTGTTCGCCGTCCATGGGGACGCCCCTCCTTCTTCCGGGTGGTGGCGGGAGCGCCCGGAACAACGAGGTCGAACGGGTGAGGTGCTGGTGCTGGATTGACGGATGGATGCACGAGTGGTGCCGACCCGGCGCGCACTCGTGCGTGTACGCCGGGTGGCGTGCGCTGTGGGGTGGCTGGGGTCAGATGGTGACCGCGAAGGCGGACAGGACGCGTTCGGCGAGTTCCTGGACCTGTGCCGGAAGGTTGAGGCGGCGGGGGCGTAGGGTTTCTGACCTGCTGAAACGTCGTAACCATCGCTTTTGGCGATGGTTACCGACCACAGGTCGACGGTGCGGTGCTGGTGGGTCTCCAACCTCTTGACGGCGTCGGGCGGATTACGCCGGCCCATGACTCGGCACCCGGCGCGCACTCGTGCGTGTACGCCGGGTGGCGTGCGCTGTGGGGTGGCTGGGGTCAGATGGTGACCGCGAAGGCGGACAGGACGCGGTCGGCGAGTTCCTTGTCGCCGTCGATGGTGACCGGGCCGGGGCGGCCGCGGCCGCAGGCGAGCCGGAGGTAGGTCTCCCAGTCCATGGTGAGCTGGACGTCGGGGGCCAGGCTGATCGACTCGTCGACGGTGCCGCGGCCGGTCGAGTCGACCCGGACGGTGCGCAGGAACTCCACGCGGCCGGTGACGTCCAGAACCATGGCCGTTCCGGCCGGGGCGCCGGCCCGGTGGGCGACGGCCTTGGGCAGCAGCCCGAGCAGGACGTCCCGGGCGATCAGGGCGGCCGGGGAGTCGAGGTTGCCGGGGGTGTCCAGGGCCCGGCGCAGGTCCTGCTCGTGCACCCAGACGTCGAAGGCCCGCAGGCGCAGCAGCTCGTGGTACGGCACGTCGCGGCTGTTCGGGCCGGCCGGCCAGCGCACCGGCTCCAGGGGTGTCTGCTTGGCGTTCCGCAGTGCCCGGGAGCGGCGGATGATCGTGTACTCCAGCTCGCTGGTCATCTCCAGAGCGGTGTGGCAGCGGCGCTTGTCGACCGGCAGTTCGATGTAGCGGGCGAAGTCGGTGGTGACGTGGCGAAGGTCACGCGGCAGGGAGTGGATCGGGCGGGGGTCGCCGAGGAGTTCGGACTCGACCGCGATGATGTGCGAGACGACGTCCCGGACCGACCAGCCGGGGCATTCGGTGGCCCGGTTCCAGGAGCCCTCGGGGAGGGGGGCGACCAGCTCCGATATGGACTCGATGCTCTGGGCCCACGCCTCCGTGTAAGCCTGCACGGTCTGGTTGTCCGTCACGGGAATCTCCGGCCCTCCGTCAGCTTCCTTGCCCTCTGCGCCCGGCCTCCCCGGTCGGCCGGGATGGTCCGGCTTCCAGGCGCACACGCTAACCGCACGTTACGCTGCCGGGAGACAGCTGGGCAGCGCTTTCGGGTGACGATCGTAGGTCTCTTGCCGTGGACGGTGGTACTGTGCGCGCTTCATTGATCCAACTCGGGGTCTCCGACGCCGAGCCGCCCGCCGAACGGCGGGCCCGGGCCGCCGCGCTGGTCCGGGCGCAGCAGGGCGCGGACCTGGTGGTCCTGCCGGAGCTGTGGCCGCTCGGCGGCTTCGCCTACGACCTGTGGTCGGACGGCGCCGAGACGCTGGACGGTCCCACTTCGGACGCGATGGCGGCGGCCGCGCGGGCGGCCGGGGTCTGGCTGCACGCCGGTTCGATCGTCGAGCGCGACCCGGACGGGCCGATCTACAACACCTCGCTGCTGTTCGCCCCGGACGGCGAGCTGGTGCACACCTACCGCAAGATCCACCGCTTCGGTTTCGACAGCGGCGAGGCGGTGGTGATGGGCGCCGGGCAGGAGATCGTCACCGCGGCCACCGACTTCGCCACCCTGGGCCTGGCCACCTGCTACGACCTGCGCTTCCCGGAGCTGTTCCGGGCGCTGCTGGACGCCGGCGCGCAGCTGCTGGTGGTTCCGGCGGCCTGGCCGGCCCGGCGGCGCGAGCACTGGACGCTGCTGGCGCGGGCGCGCGCGGTGGAGGAGCAGGCGTTCGTGCTGGCCTGCAACACGGCCGGGACGCACGCCGGGGTCGAGCAGGCCGGGCACAGCATCGTGGTGGACCCGTGGGGCCGGGTGCTGGCCGAGGCCGGCACGGAGGAGCAGGTGCTGACCGTCGAGTTCGATCCGGCCGAGGTGGGCAAGGCCCGCGAGGAGTTCCCGGTGCTGCGGGACCGCCTGCTGGGGATCCCCGCGCCGGTCCAGCGCTGATCCTGGCCCGCCCCGGCCCGGTCCGGGCGGGGGAGTCCGGGGGCGCCGGGGCCTCCGGGGGGTTGGTTTGTACCTTCTCGGGGCGGGTTTGAGAAGATGAGCACTCGTCGTGTTCCCCGCCGCTCGTTGGCCGGTCCGCCGAGGGGCGGCCTGATCGGCCCGCCCCAGGAGGTTGCGCGCATGCCCGGCAACGGCGCAGGCGACACCCGTCCCGTCATCCAGCGCAACAGCCTGCGCGAGCAGATCGCCGGTGCGCTGCGCGAGGAGATGATGGCCGGCCGGTTGGCGGCCGGCCGCAACTTCACCGTCAAGGAGATCGCCGAGCTGTACGGCGTCTCGGCGACCCCGGCCCGCGAGGCGCTGGTCGACCTCGGTGCGCAGGGGCTGTTGCGGGCCGAGCACCACCGCGGGTTCACCGTGCCCGAGCTGGGCTGGGACGACTTCCTGGAGATCTTCGAGTCCCGGGTGCTGGTCACCGACAGCTACTACCGTCAGTTCTCCGCACGCAGGGCGCTGCCGGACCTTGCCAGGCTGCCCTCGCTGCGCCGCCGGGCCGACGCGGCGGTCCGGGCCGCCCGGGCCGGGAACCTGGACGTGATGGTGGGCTGCGACCGCCGGTTCTGGCAGGAGGTCGCCGCGCTGATCGGCAACCGCCGGATCGGCGACTACCTGGACTGGCTGCGGGTGCAGTCGTGGATGTTCGCCGCGCCCTACCTGCGGGAGCTGCCCGTTCTGGCCGAGGTCTGCTGGGACCGCCACCTCGACCTGGTCGACGCCATCGGCGCGCGGGACCTGGTCGGCGCGCACCGGATCATCTGCGAGTACAACCTGTACACCGCCCGGCTGCTGGCCGGGCTGGCCGGGCGGCCGCTGGAGTCGGTGACGGTGCTGGGGCTGCTCACCGAACCCCTGGACGGCGATCCTCTGAATAGCGAACCCCTGAATAGCGAACCCCTGGACGGCGAGCCCGGTGGCGGCGGACCCGGTGGCGGCGGGCTCCTGGACGGCGGGCCCGTGCCGCCGGCCCCGTCCGCCGAAGCCCCGCCGGTGGCGGCCGAACTGGCCCCCGGCCAGGCGTTCGACCAGGTCGGGAGGGGCCGGCGCTGGCCGGGCGAGGAGGTCGGCCGGGAGCTCGGCCGCGAACTCGGGCTGGGCCTCGGCCTGGTGCCGCAGCCGCGCTCGGTGCCGTACGGCCGGTTCGGCCGGCGGCTGCCCGAACCGCCCCCGGACGCACCGCAGGGACGGCCCGACCCGCGCCCGGCCCCGGGCCGGTAGGGTGGGCGGTCGTCGAACCGGGCGTCCCGCACAACGGCCGTCCGGGTACCGACCCCGCCCCCGTCGTCGTCCCGCCCTGCGGGCGACCCCGTCGCCCGGAGAGGAACTGCCGGCCATGGCCTGCGACCTCTGGCTCGTCCCGCTCGTGGACGTGCTGAGCCACAGCCCCGACAATCCCTTCAGGGACGATCTCGCCCTCTACAACGCGGTGTTGGCCTCCCGCGGGCTGCCAGAGGTGCCGGTCTACCAGTACGTCCCGGGGCTGAGCGGGGCGGTCGAGCCGATAGCCGCCTTCGACTACGACTCGCTGCACTTCCTGCGCCGTGCCTACCTGCTGGGCCTCACCGGGCTGGACATCACGCCGGTGGACTCGCTCGGCGGCGACTACGAGCAGCTGCTGGAGATGTTCGAGAGCAGTGCCGAACAGTCGCACCTGGTCTGGCACTTCGACCACGCGGGCGCCTACGTGCCGATAGAGTTCCCGGCGCCGCTGGTGGACGACGCGCTGCTCGCCTCCGGCGGTCCGCTCGGCTCCAGCCACGGGCTGCTGCGCGAACTGCAGGCCGTCGCCCCGGCGCTGGGCCTCGACCCGCTCAACCCGCCGGACCCGACCCGGCCGCTCGGCCCGACCGGCCTGGAGCAGCCGTTCGGGCCGCCGCTGGACGACCTGCACCCCTTCGCCCGCGAGCGGC
Source organism: Kitasatospora sp. NPDC088861 (assembly GCF_044750105.1). Classification (NCBI taxonomy): domain Bacteria; kingdom Bacillati; phylum Actinomycetota; class Actinomycetes; order Kitasatosporales; family Streptomycetaceae; genus Kitasatospora; species Kitasatospora sp. NPDC088861. Next base: position 553,524 of record NZ_JBIVJF010000001.1, on the reverse strand, counting down.
ACGCCTGGGCGGGCCTGTACGCGGCGGCGACCCGCAGCCTCGCCCAGGGCTCGATGGTGGTCTTCGCCTGAGGCGTCCGGCAGCCTTTTGCCCGAGGCGTCGCCCGCCGCATCCGCCCGGGCGCCGCGTCTGCCCGGGCGCCGTACCCTCCCGCCGCGTCCGCCCGGGCGCCGCACCCTCCCGCCGCACCGGCCCGCCCGCCACGGCAGGCGGCCCGCCTTCCCGCCCGCTACCGCAGCGGCCCCTCCGGCGGCCGCTGGCGCGGCATGGTGGGCCGGGTGCCCGGCGGCGGCAGCACCCGCACCTGGGCGCCCACCCCGCTCTCGCTGCGCCCGCCCCAGGTGCCCGGGGCCTGGGTGGGCAGCTGGGTCATGGACGCGCGGAACTCCAGCATCCACTCCGAGGTCTCGGTGCGGACCATGTCCGAGACGTCCTCGCAGAACCGGCGCAGCACGCCGAGGCAGCGCTCGGCGGCTTCGCCCGCGGTGCCCTCGGTCGGGCCGAGCACCTCGCGCACGCACTCCGACGCCCAGTCGAACTGGAAGGCCTCCAGCCGGCGTTGCAGCGCCTGCGCGGTGCTGACGTCACGCATCCAGCCGGAGGTGAGGCCGAACACCCGGTCGGTGCCGTGGCAGGCGGCGGCGAGCGCCAGGCCGACGTAGCCCCAGCTGGTGCCGTGTGAGACCGCGCCGGTCAGGTCGACCAGCGGCGCGGTCACCCCGCCCACCGCGAAGCCGGCCGTGCCGAACCGCAGCAGGCGCGCCCAGCGGCGCTTCCAGATCCGGTCCTTGCGGTACCACTCGATCGCCTCGACCGCCCGCTCCTCGGACCAGCGGTACAGCTCCTCCAGGCGCTCGGCCGGCTCGCCCCAGTCCCCGAGCGGGAACTGTCGAGTGCTCAGATCGGTCCGTCGGCGGGTGGACGCCTGGCGGGCGATGGTCGCGGCGGGCGGGTCCTCCTCGCCGATCTCCTTGCCCCAGGCACTCTCCTCGGGCTGCATTTCCGGCTGGCTCACCTGTGGGGCTCCCTGTGGCGGGCGGACTGCTGGGTCTGGCGGTCCATCGGCTGACGCGACGTCTGCCGTTGGTTGTCCAACAGCACTTCTTACCGCCAAATGGCTGACCATGGGGTCGCTTCCCCGGTGATCGTTACCGGATTCGGCCACCGGAACCCGGGGTGGAAGGGATGCGGGGGTCGGCGAGATTTCACCCGTCCGAGGGAGGGGCCGGTGACCCGCCGTCCTGACTCGGGCACCCGGTGCGCACCGAGCCGGTCCGAGTTGGAGGTTTCTCCGACATCCTCGGCGTACGGACCGCCCCGACTGGAGGATCGGACGGGACCGGAGAGCGGCCGGAACTGGCCACCGACTACCCTTGCCAAGCGTGAAGGTCCTCGTCATCGGCGGCGGCGCCCGCGAACACGCCCTGTGCCGCTCTCTGTCCCAAGATCCCGCCGTCTCCGAGCTGCACTGTGCCCCGGGCAACGCCGGGATCGCACAGGTGGCGACGGTCCACCCGGTCGACCAGCTGAACGGCGCGCAGGTCGCCGACCTGGCCGTGCGGCTCGGCGCCGCCCTGGTCATCGTCGGCCCGGAGGCCCCGCTGGTCGCGGGCGTCTCCGACGCCGTGCGCGCGGCCGGCATCCCGGTGTTCGGCCCGTCCGCCGAAGCCGCCCGACTGGAAGGCTCCAAGGCCTTCGCCAAGGACGTGATGGCCGGGGCCGGCGTGCCCACCGCCCGCTCCTACGTCTGCACCACCCCGGCCGAGGCCGCCGAGGCGCTGGACGCCTTCGGCGCGCCGTACGTGGTCAAGGACGACGGCCTGGCCGCCGGCAAGGGTGTGGTGGTCACCTCCGACCGCGCGGCCGCGCTGGCGCACGCCGCCTCCTGCGAGCGCGTGGTCATCGAGGAGTACCTGGACGGCCCCGAGGTGTCGCTGTTCGCGATCACCGACGGCACCACCGTCGTCCCGCTCCAGCCCGCGCAGGACTTCAAGCGCGCGCTGGACGGCGACGAGGGCCCCAACACCGGTGGCATGGGTGCCTACTCGCCGCTGCCGTGGGCGCCCGCCGGGCTGGTCGAGGAGGTCCAGCGGAGCGTCCTGCAGCCGACCGTCGACGAGTTGCGCCGCCGGGGCACCGAGTTCTCCGGCCTGCTCTACGCGGGCCTCGCGCTCACCTCGCGCGGTACCCGGGTGATCGAGTTCAACGCCCGCTTCGGCGACCCGGAGACCCAGGTCGTGCTGGCCCGGCTGCGCACCCCGCTGGCCGCCGTCCTGCTGGCCGCCGCCACCGGCACCCTGGACCAGCTGGAGCCGCTGCGCTGGGACGAGGGCGCGGCCGTCACCGTGGTCGTCGCCTCCGAGGGCTACCCGGCCGCGCCGCGCACCGGTGACCCGATCGAGGGCCTGGCCGAGGCCGAGACCGACGGCACCGCGTTCGTCCTGCACGCCGGTACCAGGGCCGACGAGGACGGCCGGGTGCTGAGCGCCGGCGGCCGCGTCCTGTCGGTCACCGCGACCGGCGCCGACCTGGTGGAGGCGCGCGACCGCGCGTACGCCGCCGTGGACCGGATCGCCCTCAAGGGCGGCCAGCACCGCACCGACATCGCCCTGAAGGCAGCCACCGAGTAGGGCCTGCCCCGCCTCCGCCCGCAGGGCGCCGCGCACCGTGGGATTTCCCCCCATGGACGCAGCGCCCTGCGGCGTTTCCGGGGCGGGAGTGACTCCGGGGGCCGGCGCACCGTTCGGCGGCCGGATTCCAGCCCATCGGGTGACAGCACCCGCATCCGGCTGACGTAGCCGGGCGCCCGGCCTTATGGTGCGCTGGATCGCAGTGCGACGTGGCCGTGCGCCGGGGTCGCCGCCGGGTAGCGGTGTTCCCACGGGGGGATGCTGGACGGCGTCCGGCCGGGCGGGTGCCCGGGTGCTTCGCACCGGACCGGTCGTGACCGTCCGGAATCCGGGCGGTGTCACCGGGACGAGTGGAAACCGGGGCGATCCGGAACACCCACTCGGGCCGGTGCGTCGAACATGGCAGAAGCGCCACACAGCATGCACTACCGGGGATCGGACGCCTCCGCTTCCCGGTCGGAACTGATCGTTTCGAGTCGGCTCAGGGCCCGTCGCCGGGCGCCCGAGGGCTCCGAAGGGGGTGCCGCACCGTATGGCCGCAGTCGACACCGCGCGCGCTCACGCCCAGGCGGTCCTGCGGGTCCGTGGTCTCGCCCTGGCCGCCGCCGCCATGCCCGCCGCCGTCGCGGTGGTCCTGCTCGCGGGCCGGTTCACCGGGCGGATCGGCGCACCCGGCTCCTCCGACGCCGCCGGGTGGGACGCCGCCCGCTGGGTGGTCTGCGCGGTGGCCGCGCTGACGCTCCTGGTGGCCGGGCTGACCGCCCGCGCCTACCACCGGGCCGTCCCGCCCCGGACCCCGGCCGTTCCGCTGAAACGCGCCGAGGCACCCGAGCTGTACCGGCTGATCGACGAACTCGCCGACCGGCTGGACGTGCCCGCGCCCTCCACCGTGGCCCTCACCCCGGACTGCGACAGCTGGCTGGAGGACGTGCCCCCGGTGCGGCGGGCCCGCCCGTTCCGGGCGCACCCCGAGCCGCCGGGCCCGGTCCTGGTGATCGGCTCGCCGTTCCTGTGGTGGATGCGGGCCGGCGAACTGCGCGCCCTGCTCGCCCCCGTGGTGGCCGGCACCGCCGCCTCCGCCGACCCGGAGATCGCCGCCGCCCGCCGCTTCCTGCGCAGCCTGGACGCCAGCCTGGACTCCGGCGAGGGTGCCGCCCCCGGCCTCGGCGGCGGCACCCTGGCGGGCCCGCCCCGGCCGCCCCGCCGCGGTCCGGCCGCGCTCGCCGAGCGGATCACCCGCGGGATCACCCGCCGGCTGCTCGGCGCCTGCCGAGGCCACGCCGCCGAGTTGGAGCGCTCCGTGGCGAGCTGGGCCTCCGAGCAGGCCAGGACGGTCGACTACGGCCTGCGGATCGCCGCCCAGGAGCAGGTCGGCCTGGCCTACGCGGGCTGGGACCGGCTGCTCACCCGGGTCGCGCTGCCCGCCTGGCGGCTCGGCCGCCACCCCGCCCACCTCAACGCCGGTGTCGTCTCCGCCCTCACCGAGCTGTCCCGGCGCGACCGCCTGGCCGACGGCTACGGCACCCGGCTCGGCGACCGTCCCGCCTGCGACCTGCTGGAGGAGCCCGGCACCGTCGACCGGGCGGTCTCCCGGCTCGCCGCCGAGCTGTTCTTCGGCAGCCCGGCCGCCGGAGGCTGGCACGAGCTGGAGTGGACCGACTACCCGGCCGACGTGGTGGACGCCGGCTGGCGGGCCCGCGCCGCCGCCCTCCAGACCGCCCTGGACCGGCTCGCCCCCCAGGCCCGCCCCGGCTCCCCGACGCTCACCCGGCTGCTGGTCCGGCTCGCCGAGGGCGAGGGGGAGCAGCTGGCCGCCGCGCTGGCCGCCCAGCTGGCCCGCACCACCGCCCCGGCCCCGCTGCTCGAAACCGCCCGCAGCGGCCGTGACCTGCTGGTCGACCACGTCACCGCGATGGTCTGCTGCGCCGCCGTCGACACCGCGGGCGGCGCGCCCGGCCTGGACTGGCTGGACGGTCCGGTGCTGCTGCTGGGCGGGATCCGCCGCACCGACCTGGCCGGGCCGGTCGCCCAGGCCGTCGAACAGGGCCAGGACGGCCCGCTGCGGGCCTGGCTGGACGCCGCCGACGTCCGTCTGGAGAAACCCGTCCGGTTGTGAGCCGGACAGGCGGCGCTCGGCGCTCCGGCGCGCGCCCCCAAACCGACCGGCGGGCGGCCGTCTCCGCAGGCCGGAGGCCCGGCCGGGGGAGGGCGTGAGATTCCCGGCACCAATTGCGACCGCAGGGTGACGGAGCGCCAGCACTCTGTGGTGTATTAGACCGCACGCACATCCGGGGGGCACGTGCCAACCGGGCGGAAGTGCACCTGGGAGGGGCGCGTGGGCACGGAACTCAACCGCCGCTGGGAGTCCGGAACGCACGCTTACAGCGTCTCCGACCCCTTCGGCCAGGGCCCACTGCCCTGGCTGCGCAGCCCGGACCAGTACCTGGCCGGCGCCGAGGGCGCTGTCCCCTGGTACGTCTCGGTGGACGCGCCCGGCCAGCGGCCGCTGGCGGCCGGCGCCCGGCCCAAGCCGCCGGTCGGTACCCCGCAGAGCGCCAACGACGTGGACCAGCAGATCAAGGGCTTCGCCTCGGCCGGGGTGATCCGCCCCGGCGGTTCGGTGGACTTCCGGGTCACCGTCAACCCGCCCCGCGAGTTCACCGTGGACGTCTGGCGGATCGGCCACTACGGCGGCGACGGCGCCCGCCACATGACGTCCAGCCCGCTGATCGCCGGGCTGGCCCAGCCCGCCCCGCTGGTGGTCGAGCGGACGGTCTCCTGCCACCACTGGTGGCACTCCTGGCGGTTGCAGATCCCGGTGCACTGGAAGCCCGGCGCGTACGTCGCCGTGCTGACCACCGCGGACATGCTGCACCGCAGCCACATCCCGTTCACCGTCCGGGACTTCGAGGACCGGGAGCACGCCGCCGAACTGCTCCTGGTGGTCCCGGACGTGACCTGGCAGGCCTACAACCTGTTCCCCGAGGACGGCCGCAGCGGCGCCAGCCTCTACCACGCCTGGGACGGCCGGGGCGGCCTGGTCGGCGAGCCGGAGGCGGCCGTCACGGTCTCCTTCGACCGCCCGCACGCCACCGCCGGGCTGCCGCTGCACGTCGGCCACGCGTACGACTTCATCCGCTGGGCCGAGCGCTACGGCTACGACCTCTCCTACGCCACCGCCACCGACCTGCACGCGGGCCTGGTCGACCCGGGGCGGCACCGGGCGCTGATCTTCCCGGGCCACGACGAGTACTGGTCCGAGCCGATGCGCCGGGCCGTCGAGCAGGCCAGGGACGACGGCACCTCGCTGGTGTTCCTGTCCGCCAACACCATGTACTGGCGGGTCGAGCTGACCGCCGCCGCCTCCGGCGAACCCAACCGGCTGCTCAACTGCCGGAAGCGGCAGAAGGTCCAGCCGGGCAGCCCGGCCGCCGGGGCGCCCGGTTCGGCCAGCGCGCTGTGGCGGGACGCCGGCGAGCCCGAGCAGCAGGTGCTCGGCCTGCAGTACTCGGGCCGGGTCGCCGCGCCCGTCCCGCTGATCGCCCGGCACACCGCGCACTGGCTCTGGGACGGCACCGGCCTGCAGGAGGGCGACGAACTGCCCGGCCTGGTCGCCGGCGAAGCCGACCGCTACTACCCCAAGGTGGCGCTGCCCGAGCACACCGAGCGGGTGCTGCTCGCACACTCGCCGTACCAGGACCTCGCCGGCCGCACCCGCTACCAGGAGACCTCGCTGTACCGGGCGCCCAGCGGCGCGTACGTGTTCGCGGCCGGCACCTTCGCCTGGTCGCCCGCACTGGGCCGCCCCGGCCTCACCGACGAGCGGATCCAGCGGGCCACCGCCAACCTGCTCGACCGCCTCGGCAAGAACGAGGCCTCCTTCGGCCGGGCCTCCCTCACCCGGAACGGGGCCGCCCTCGGCCAGAAACGGGGCCTCGGGGGTTCGTGAAAGACTGCGGGGGCAGTGACCTCCCCTTTCGCGCGCCCCACGCCCGCGAACGACCCCTGAGGACTGAGACACCTTGAGCGGATTTGTCACCAAGCCCGAGCCGGTCCAGGTGCCCGGCCTGGTCCACCTGCACACCGGCAAGGTGCGCGACCTCTACCGGACCGAGTCGGGCGAGCTGGTCATGGTCGCCAGCGACCGGATGTCCGCCCACGACTGGGTGCTGCCGAACGAGATCCCCGACAAGGGTCGCGTCCTCACCCAGCTGTCCCTGTGGTGGTTCGAGCGGATCGCCGACATCGTCCCCAACCACGTGATCTCCACCGAGGTCCCGTCCGGCGCCCCCGCCGACTGGAAGGGCCGCACGCTGATCTGCCGCAGCCTGGACATGGTCCCGGTCGAGGCGGTCGCCCGCGGCTACCTGGCCGGCTCCGGCCTGGCCGAGTACCAGGAGAACCGCACGGTCTGCGGCATCGCCCTGCCGGAGGGCCTGGAGAACAGCTCCGAGCTGCCCGCCCCGATCTACACCCCGGCGCTCAAGGCCGAGGTCGGCGAGCACGACGAGAACGTCTCCTACGAGGAGACCGCCCGCCGGATCGGCGCCGACCTGGCCGCCCAGCTGCGCCGCACCACCCTGGACGTCTACGGCCGGGCCCGGGACATCGCCCGCGACCGCGGCATCATCCTGGCCGACACCAAGTTCGAGTTCGGCCTGCTGGACGGCGAGCTGCTGATCGGCGACGAGGTGCTCACCCCGGACTCCTCCCGGTACTGGCCGGCCGACGAATGGCGGCCCGGCCGCTCGCAGCCGTCCTTCGACAAGCAGCTGATCCGCGACTGGCTGGTCTCCCCGGCCTCCGGCTGGGACCGCTACAGCGAGCAGCCGCCGCCGGAGCTGCCGGCCGAGGTGGTCGAGCAGACCCGCGCCAAGTACATCGAGGTGTACGAGCGGCTGACCGGCACCGCCTGGGCCTGACGCCCGGCCGCCCGCGAGCCGTGCCTGTGTTCGGACCTAGATCCAGCCGTGCTCGCGGGCGATCCGCACCGCCGCGTGCCGGTTCTCGGCGCCCAGCTTCCCGGCCGCCGAGGACAGGTAGTTGCGGACGGTGCCGGGGGACAGCGCCGCCCGTTCGGCGATCTCGGTGATCGAGGTGCCGTCGGCGGCCAGCTCCAGGACGTCCGTCTCGCGCGGGGTGAGCGGGGTCTCGCCCGCGCTGATCGCGTCCGCGGCCAGCTCCGGGTCCACGTACCGGCCGCCGGCCCGGACGGTCCGGATGATGCCGGCCAGGTCGGCCGCCGAGACGGTCTTCGGCAGGAAGCCGCGCACCCCGACCTCCAGCGCCCGCTTGAGGTAGCCGGGGCGGCCGTGGCCGGTGACGATCATGCAGCGGCAGTCCGGCAGCAGCCGGCGCAGTTCGGTGGCCACCTCGATGCCGTCCTTGCCGGGCATCTGGAGGTCCAGCACCGCGACGTCCGGGCGGTGGGCCTGTGCCATCGCCAGCGCCTCCGGGCCGGAGCTGGCCTCGGCGACCACGGTGATGTCCTCCTCCAGGGAGAGCAGCGCGGCCAGCGCGCCCCGGATCAGGTGCTCGTCGTCGGCGAGCAGGACGCGCACGGGTGCGGGGTCGGTCATCGGGCGGTCCTCCGTCGGTGGGTGCGGGTCAGAGCGGGACGGCGGCGAGCATCCGGAAGGTGCCCTGGGCGGCCTCGGGGATGGTGAGCTCGCCGTCGTGGGCGGCCAGCCGTTCGCGCAGGCCGCGCAGTCCGGTGCCGCCGCCCAGCGAGGGGAGCGGGACGGCGGGCACCCCGTCATTCTCCAGCTCCAGGACGGCGCGGCCGTCCTGGAGGTTCAGCCGGATCAGGCAGTGGGCGGCCTCGCTGTGCCGCAGCACGTTGGTGGTGGCCTCGCGGATCACCCAGCCGAGCACCGACTGGATCGGCGGCGGCAGTTGGTCGGCGTTCTCGCCGAGGTCGATCTCGCAGGCGACGTCGGCGCTGCGCAGCACCGCGCGGGCGCCGATCGCCTCGGCGTGCAGGTCGGCGGTGCGGTAGCCGCGGATGACGTCCCGGACCTCGCGTTGCGACTCCTGGGCGATCCGCTGCACCTCGGCCATCTGGTCGGCGGCCTCCGGGCGCCCGCGGCGGGCGAACTGGACGGCGAGTTCGCTCTTGAGCGCGATGGTGGTGAGGTTGCGGCCCATCACGTCGTGCAGGTCGCGGGAGAACCGCAGCCGCTCCTCGGCGACGGCCAGCCGGGACTGGGCCTCGCGGGCGGTCTCCAGCTCCCAGATGATCGCGGTCACCCAGGCGAAGCTGCGGCAGGTGCCGACGAGGAAGGTCAGGCTGATCGCCGCCCCGACCGCCAGTCCGGCCGTGGTGGCGGGGCTCATCCCGGCCAGCAGCATCGCCGGGGCGATCAGCAGGATCAGGCCGAGTCCGGCGGCGAAGACCTGGCGCAGGGGCAGGCCCACGCTGATCGGGCCGATGGCGGCGCACAGCATGGCGATGGCGATCGCCGCGGTGAACGGCGTCCCTCCGGGCTGCCCGGGTTCGGCGGAGGACGGGCCCAGCAGCAGGACGGCCCAGGAACCGGCGACCGAGAGTGCGCTGTTGACGATCAGCCAGCGCAGGTGCTCGGTGGGGCGGTGCAGGTAGTGGTCGAGCGAGGTGCGGAACGCCCGGAGGCAGAGCAGGGTGGAGGCGAGCGAGACGACCACGGTGACCCGGACGGCGTCGACCGACCGGTCGATGTTCGTGACGGAGGAGGCGCTGAGCACCAGGTTCACCGGAACGATGCACCAGGCCACCATGTAGAGCGACCAGCGGAAGTACAGCTCGGCGCGTTGGGGCTTGCCGAAGCCCTTCCATCTGCGGACCGGCCCCTGGACGGCCATCGAATCGCTCCCCGTTTCGATCAAGATCGTGTCGCTACCTTCATATCAGAGGCGGAACGGGGGTCTGACCTTCGCACTTCCGGAGAGGGTGCCCGCCGGGGGCGTCAGCGGCGCGACTCCCAGCGGAAGTAGCGCACCGCGCCCCAGACCGCCAGGCCGAGCCAGACGGCGCCGGTCACCAGGTGCGGGGCGGCGGTGGACCAGGTGCCGGCGAAGCCGGTGGCGGCGGCCGAGCCGTCGCTGCCGGTCCAGCCGATCCGGATCAGCTGGAAGGCCGGGGTGGTGGGCAGCAGGCGGCAGAAGTCGGCCAGCCCGGGGGGCATGATCTCCAGCGGGATGAGCAGGCCGGAGCCGAACTGGGAGACCAGCAGCACCGGGAGGGTGGTGATGCCGGCGGTCTCGACGGTCTTGGTGAAGGCGCTGGAGACGGCGGCCAGTGCGATGAAGACGGCGATGCTCAGGACCAGCCCGACGGCCAGCAGCAGCGGGTTCACCGGCGTGCTGAGCTTGAGAAGGGCGGCGGCGCCGACGCCGACCACGGCGCACATCATCAGGGCGACGCTCACCGAGGGCACCGCCGTGCCGGCCAGGATCTCGATGTCCCGGGCCTCGCCGGTGCGCAGCCGCTTGAGCACCAGCTCGTTGCGGCGGGCGACGTACGCGGCGGTCAGGTTGTAGTAGACGACGAAGGCGAGGACGCCGCCGATGGTGCCGGTGATCAGCAGCGTGTCGACGTCCAGTCCGGGGTGGGACTCGGCCTGCTGCTTGAGCATGTTGTGCCGGCCGGCGATCAGCAGCAGCGGTAGCAGCAGCGCGGTGAACAGGGCGGCCCGGTTGCGCAGCAGCAGGGTGGCCTCGGCGCGGCCGAGGGAGAGCAGCCGGCGGGCGGTGGTGCTCTGCGGGCCGGCGGCGGTCTTGGCGGCGGTGGCGGTGGTCATCGGGCGGATCCGATCAGGCGGCGGCGGGCGGTGCGGGCGGTGGGGGCGGCGGGCGACTGGGGCGGGGCCTGGTGGGCGGCCTCGGAGGCGATGGCGAGGAAGGCCTCCTCCAGTGAGGCGCTGCGGGCGTCCAGGGAGCCGAGCGCGATCCCGTGCTGCTGGGCCCAGCCGAGCAGTTCGAAGAGGGTGCGCTGGAGGCCGCCGGTCTGCACGGTGACCTTGCGGCCGTCGACGGTGATCTCGGCCCCGGTGAGGACCGGCAGCGCCGTCCCGGTGAACTCGGGGAGTTCGAAGCTGATCCGGGAGGGCCGGCCGGCGATCACCTCGGCGACGGTTCCGGTGGTGACGACCCGGCCGCCGTGCATGATGGCCAGCCGGTCGGCGAGCTCCTCGGCCTCCTCCAGGTAGTGCGTGGTGAGCAGCACGGTGGTGCCCTGGGCGCGCAGTTCGCGGACCAGCCGCCAGACGGCGGCGCGCGCCTCGGGGTCGAGGCCGGTGCTGGGCTCGTCCAGGAAGAGCACCTCGGGGCGGCCGAGCAGGGCCATCGCGAGGTCGAGCCGGCGCCGCTCGCCGCCGGACAGCTGCTTGACCCGGACGTCGCGGCGGTGGCCGAGGCCGACCAGCTCCAGGGCCTCGTCGACCGGGCGGGCGCCGCTGGTCATGCCGGCCCAGCTGCGGCCGGTCTCGGCGATGGTGAGGTCGCCGGGGAAGCCGCCCTCCTGGAGCATGATGCCGATCCGCGGGCGGACGGCGGCGCGCTCCCGGTGGGGGTCGTGGCCGAGCACCCGGACGGTGCCGCCGGTGGGGGCGGCCAGGCCCTCGATGAGCTCCATGGCGGAGGTCTTGCCCGCCCCGTTGGTGCCGAGCAGGGCGAACAGCTCACCGCGGCCGACGGTCAGGTCGACGCCGCGGACGGCGTGGTAGCCGGTGGTGCCGGTGCCGTAGTGGCGGTGCAGGTCGGTGACCTCGATCACGCTGTCGCCGGGGCGGAGGGGCTGGCTCGTTTCCATGGCTCAAGCCTTCCGCCTCCCCGGCCGGGCGGGCAGTGCGCGCCGTCATGAGCCGGCGGTGGAGATCCACGGGTCGGCGATGACAAATGTCATGGGCCGGGATCGGCGTGGAACGGGAATGCCGAAAGGCCCCCTCGATCGAGGGAGCCTTTCGTTCTGGAGCGGACGACGAGATTCGAACTCGCGACCCTCACCTTGGCAAGGTGATGCTCTACCAACTGAGCCACGTCCGCAGGTCTTACTATGGAGTTGTGCTGTGCTCGCGCACTGCGAGCGGACGACGAGATTCGAACTCGCGACCCTCACCTTGGCAAGGTGATGCTCTACCAACTGAGCCACGTCCGCACGGTGCCTGGTGGGGCACCCGCCGCCTCTCCGGATCTCTCCGTTGCGGCGACGAGGATTACTCTACAGCATCGTTCGGGGTGGTCGCCCCACCCTTTCGGTCCAGGCGGGCGGGGCGACCGGGGTGCCCGGGGCGGTCAGTTCGCCTCGGCGAACTGCTCGTACACGTGCTTGGGGATGCGTCCGCGGGCCGGCAGCTCCATGCCGCGCGACAGGGCCCAGGCGCGCACCGCGGCCGGGTCCGGGGTGAGCGCGGTGCGGCGGAAGGACTTTCCGGTGCGGCTCTGGCGGCGGCCGGCCGCGACGAACGGAGCGAGGGCCTCCCGCAGCTTTTCCGCGTTGTCCACGGACAGGTCGATCTCGTACGACTTCCCGTCGACGCCGAAGTGGACGGTTTCCGCCGCGGCGCCGCCGTCCAGGTCGTCGGAGAGCGTGACAACTACACGCTGAGCCATGGGTGTCAATCCTCTCGGGCAATTCGGCCGCCGGTCCGCGGGGTGCGTCCGGGGGCCTGATGTGCACCCACTCGCGCAAGCGCATACGGGCAGGCCTGGTGGCCCGCCGGATACGCAGCACTTGCCGCGACAGGTGGCCCTATTCTGCACCCGAAGGGGGTCGAAATCGAAGAGTCCGGCATTCTTTTCCGGATATTCACGTGTCTTCGCCGGAGTGCCGGATACCGGAGTGCGGGACGGGTCGATCTGTCCCGGAGTGCCGTATTCGGGTGTTCTTCGGGTGTTCTCGTTCCGGGGGTCGAATCCGTGGAAACCGCGCGGCCCCGCCGGGGGTTCACGGGCTTGGATCCCTTGCCGCGTAAGGGTCTCGAGTCTACGCGCGTCGCCTGCCCCGGCCAGCAATCCCGCCCGAAACCCCCGGTAGTCTGGAGTTCCCCCGCCTCACCGAAGACACCACCGGGAGTGCCAGTGGCACGCGTCGTAGTCGACGTCATGCTCAAGCCGGAGATCCTCGACCCCCAGGGCCAGGCGGTGCAGCGTGCACTGCCCCGTCTCGGATTCACCGGGATCGCCGACGTCCGCCAGGGCAAGCGTTTCGAGCTGGAAGTGGAGGGCCCGGTCGACGACGCCGCGCTCGCCCGTATCCGCGAAGCCGCCGAGACCTTTCTCGCCAACACCGTGATCGAGGACTTCACCGTCCGCGTCGAGGAGGCGGCGAAGTGACCACCCGCGTCGGCGTCGTCACTTTCCCCGGCTCCCTCGACGACCGTGACGCCCAGCGCGCGGTCCGCCTGGCCGGCGCCGAGCCGGTCGCGCTCTGGCACCGTGACAAGGATCTCCACCAGGTCGACGCCGTCGTCCTGCCGGGCGGATTCAGTTACGGCGACTATCTGCGCTGCGGCGCGATCTCCCGCTTCTCGCCCGTGATGGACGCCGTCATCGAGCAGGCGAAGCTGGGAATGCCGGTCCTCGGTATCTGCAACGGCTTCCAGGTGCTCTGCGAATCGCACCTGCTGCCCGGCGCGCTCACCCGCAACGACTCGCTGCACTTCGTCTGCCGCGACCAGAAGCTGCGCATCGAGAACACCGGTACCGCCTGGACCCGGGATTACTCGGCGGGCCAGGAAATCGTCGTTCCGCTGAAGAACGGCGAGGGCCGGTTCGTCGCCGAGGAGCGCGTCCTGGACCAACTGGAGGCGGAGGGCCGGGTGGTGGCCCGTTACGTGGCCCGCGGCGATGCCGCTGACGGATGCGGTAACCCGAACGGTTCGTACCGCGACATCGCCGGCATCACCAACGCCGCCGGCAATGTCGTCGGCCTGATGCCGCACCCGGAGCACGCCGTGGAGCCGCTCACCGGTCCGACCGTCGAGGGCCTGGGCTTCTTCACTTCCGTCCTGAAGCAGCTGGTGAACGCCTGATGAGCCTCGACACCGTCAAGAACGCCGAGCAGACCCCGGACGTCGCCCAGCCCTGGGCCGAACTCGGGCTCAAGGAGGACGAGTACGCGCGCATCCGCGAGATTCTCGGCCGCCGCCCGACCGGCGCCGAACTCGCGATGTACTCGGTCATGTGGTCGGAGCACTGTTCGTACAAGAGCAGCAAGGTCCACCTGAAGCAGTTCGGCGACAAGAAGCCCGACTCGGACGCGATGCTCGTCGGCATCGGCGAGAACGCCGGTGTGGTCGACGTCGGCCAGGGCTACGCCGTGACCTTCAAGGTCGAGTCGCACAACCACCCGTCGTACATCGAGCCCTACCAGGGCGCGGCCACCGGCATCGGCGGCATCGTGCGCGACATCCTGGCGATGGGCGCCCGCCCGGTCGCCGTGATGGACCCGCTGCGGTTCGGCGCGGCCGACCACCCGGACACCCGGCGCGTGCTGCCCGGGATCGTCGCGGGCATCGGCGGCTACGGCAACTGCCTGGGCCTGCCGAACATCGGCGGCGAGGTCGTCTTCGACTCCTGCTACCAGGGCAACCCGCTGGTCAACGCGCTGTGCGTGGGCGTCATGAAGCACGAGGACATCCACCTCGCGCAGGCCTCCGGCGCCGGCAACAAGGTCATCCTGTACGGAGCCCGCACCGGCGGCGACGGCATCGGCGGCGTCTCCGTGCTCGCCTCCGAGACCTTCGACGACACCAAGCCGACCAAGCGTCCGGCCGTCCAGGTCGGCGACCCGTTCCAGGAGAAGCTCCTGATCGAGTGCACCCTGGAGATCTTCCGGGAGAAGCTCGTCAAGGGCATCCAGGACCTGGGCGGCGCGGGCCTGTCCTGCGCGACCTCGGAGCTGGCGAGCGCCGGCTCCGGCGGCATGCGGGTCGAGCTGGACACCGTGCCGCTGCGCGACAACACGCTCTCGCCCGAGGAGATCCTCATGAGCGAGTCGCAGGAGCGCATGTGCGCCATCGTCGAGCCCGGCAAGGTCGACCGCTTCCTGGAGATCTGCGAGAAGTGGGACGTCATCGCCACCGTCATCGGTGAGGTGACCGACGGCGAGCGCCTGGAGATCTTCTGGCACGGCGAACTCGTCGTCGACGTGCCGCCGCGCACCGTCGCCCACGAGGGCCCGACCTACCAGCGCCCGTACGCCCGCCCGAGCTGGCAGGACGCGCTGCAGGCCGACGCCCCCACCGGCGAGCGGCTGGCCCGCCCGACCACCGGCGAGGGCCTCAAGGCCGACCTGCTGAAGGTCGCCGGCTCCCCGAACCAGGCCTCCAAGTCCTGGATCACCGACCAGTACGACCGCTACGTGCTCGGCAACACCGTGCTCTCGGTCGGCGAGGACTCGGGCATGATCCGGATCGACGAGGAGACCAACCTCGGCGTCTCGGTCGCCACCGACGGCAACGGCCGCTACACCAAGCTGGACCCGTACACCGGCGCCCAGCTGGCCCTCGCCGAGGCCTACCGCAACGTCGCGGCCGGCGGCGCCAAGCCGCTCGCGATCTCCGACTGCCTCAACTTCGGCTCCCCCGAGGACCCGGACGTGATGTGGCAGTTCGCCGAGGCCACCCGCGGCCTGGCCGACGCCTGCCTGGTGCTCGGCACCCCGGTCACCGGCGGCAACGTCTCGCTGTACAACCAGACCGGCGAGGTCGCCATCCACCCGACCCCGGTGGTCGCGGTGCTCGGCGTCATCGACGACGTCACCCGGCGCACCCCGGTCGCCTTCGCCGAGGAGGGGCAGCTGCTCTACCTGCTCGGCGACACCGCGGACGAGCTCGGCGGCTCGGCCTGGTCGCAGGTGGTCCACGACCACCTCGGCGGTCTGCCGCCCAAGGTCGACCTGGAGCGCGAGCGGCTGCTCGGCGACATCCTGATCGCCGCCTCGCGCGACGGCATGATCGACGCCGCGCACGACCTCTCCGACGGCGGCCTCGGCCAGGCGCTCGTGGAGAGCTGCCTCAAGGGCGGCCACGGCGCGCGGATCATCGTGCCCGAGGGCGCGGACCCGTTCGTGTTCCTGTTCTCCGAGTCGGCCGGCCGCGCTGTCGTGGCGGTGCCGCGCAGCGAGGAGCTCCGGTTCAACGACATGTGCACCGCGCGCGGCCTGCCGGCCACCCGCATCGGTGTCGTGGACGGCGAATCCCTGGACGTCCAGGGCCAGTTCACCGTCTCGCTGGCCGAGCTGAAGGACGCCCACACCGGCGTCATCGAGGCTCTGCTCGCCTGACCCGCGCGGTTCGAGGGGCGGACGGTCCGACGGGGCCGTCCGCCCCTCGGCGTGTGCGGGGCTGTCCGCCCCTCGGCGTATGTTGGGGGCCATGCCCCCCAAGCCCCGTACCTACCAGCCGCAGAAGGTGCGCACCGCGCTCGCGGCGCAGACCGGCGCGCTGCGCGACGCCGTCCGGCAGCTGTGTGAACGCCCGGACGCCGAGCAGTGGTTGGCCCGGCCGACCAGGCTGGGGGAGTGGACGGTCCGCGAGCTGATCGCGCACCTCGCCGTCCAGCTCGACTTCGTCCCCGAGCACCTCGACGATCCGCTGGAGGGGCGGGCACCGTTGGACCTGTCGGGGTGGGTGGCCGCGGTCGGCACGGTCGCGCCGCTGCTCGACGAGCAGGCCCGGGCGAGGGCCGCGGGTGACTTCGGCGGGGACGCGGCCTTGGTGGCGCAGGCCTTCAGCCGGGCGGCGGACGCGCTGACCGGTCTGCTGGACCGGCCCGAAGCCGCCGACCCGGTACGGCGGTTCGAGATCCGGCTGGGCTCGATGACACTCGCCGACATGCTGGTGACCAGGCTGGTGGAGACCGTCGTGCACGCCGACGACCTGGCCGCCGCGCTCGGCCTCGACGGCTTCCCGCACGACCGCCAGGCCGTCGCCGCCGTCACCCGGCTGCTGGCCGACGCCTTCGCCGACCGCGCGCCGGGCGGCGCGGTCGAGCTGCGGATCCCGCCGTACGCCGTCGTGCAGGCCGTCGAGGGCCCCCGGCACACCCGGGGCACCCCGCCGAACGTGGTCGAGACCGACCCGCTGACCTGGATCCGGCTGGCCACCGGCCGGGCCGACTGGGCCGCCGCGGTGGACGCGGCGGCGGTCTCCGCCTCCGGCGAGCGCAGCGACCTGCGGGAGTACCTGCCGGTGCTCGGGTAGCCGCGCTTCGGGGGGCGTCCTACGGCACCGACGGCCCGCTGAGGTAGGTGCCGTTCTCCGAGTACGGCCAGGCGTTGGGCTCGCAGCCCTTGAGTCCGTAGATCTGCTGCATCATCGCGGGCGCCGGCTTGCCCGGGCCGGGGCAGGTCTCGTGCCCGTGGCCTATCCGGTGGCCGACCTCGTGGTTGATGATCAGCGCCCGGTACTCGTCGAGCGGGCCGCTGAACTGCGGTGAACCGGTGTTCCAGCGCTTGGAGTTGACGAGCACCTGGTTGCCGACGTTGCAGTTCACCTCGCCGTGGGTGTCCAGGCCGGAGGCGCCGCAGATCCGGTCCACGGTGGCCGGCGAGGCGATCTTCACGGTGAAGTCGTACCCGCCGCCGGCGACCAGCTGGAAGCCGTTCTTGCGGTCGTTGGTCCAGCCGCGCCTGTCGCCGAGGAAGCCGTGGATCTGGGCGGCGGCGCCGCCGGCGTCGATGCCTATGCCGTCCTCGACCTCCACCCGGTAGCGGCGCACGGTGCCGCGTCCGACCGGCTGGGCGGTGGCGGCGGCGATGCTGAAGGTGCCCGCGCCCTTGGCCGGGCCGGGGTCGGGCGTGGTGGGCGTGGTGGGGGTGGGTGTCGAGGACGGGGCGGGGGGCTCGCTCGGGGTGTCGGTCGGCGTCGGGGTCGGCGTCGGGCCGGCGGGCGAGGGAGCCTGATCGGTCGGCGGGGCGATCCGCGCCTGGGCGGTCGGCCCGCCGTCGGGCGCGTCGGAGGAGCGGGTCAGCACGACCGCCGTACCGCCCAGCACCGCCACCGCCGTGACCAGCGCCGCGAGCATGCCGGGCCCGAGCCGGCGCGGCGGCCGTCGGCGTCGGCGGCCGCGGGCACTGCCGCTCCTGGCGGCGGATCTGGCTGCGGGCATGATCGACACCCTGACATGGCGAACGGGTGAATGTCCACATACCGGGTATGCAGGCGCCCGGCGGCCGCCGCCGATCCCGGGACGGCGGTTGACCCTGGCGTCCCGGATGGCAGACTGCCTGCATGGCGATTCACCGGAATCTTCTCGACGGCCCCGATCCGACCCTTCTCCCGGAGGACGAGCAGCCCTACCGCATGCTGGCGGAGGAATCGGCCTCACCCACCCAGGTGGCCGCCGACTTCCCGACCTTCTGCCTCGCCTGGGCGATGCTCGCCGACGACGCCTACGCGGCCGGCCGCTACGTCGAGTCCTACGCCTACGCCCGCACCGGCTACCACCGCGGCCTGGACGCGCTGCGCCGCAACGGCTGGAAGGGCCACGGCCCCGTGCCGTGGGAGCACCGCGGCAACCGCGGCTTCCTGCGCTGCCTGGCCGGGCTCGCACGGGCGGCCGGCGCGATCAAGGAGACCGAGGAGGAGGCCCGCTGCTGGCAGTTCCTGAAGGACAGCAGCGCGGAGGCGTACGCGGAGCTGAAGCAGTAGACCCGCACGGCTGCTGAGGCAGCAGACCCACACACGGGTGCGCCCCCCGGTGAAGTCCACCGGGGGGCGCACCCGCGTTCACGCCGTGGCCGGGCTCAGCCCGGCCGCCGGGCTCACTTCAGACGGTTGCCGGCCGAGCGCAGCTGCTGGGCGGCCTCCAGCACACGGGCGGCCATGCCCGCCTCGGCGAGCTTGCCCCAGGTGCGCGGGTCGTAGGTGTTCTTCTTGCCGACCTCGCCGTCGACCTTCAGCACACCGTCGTAGTTGCGGAACATGTGGTCCACGACCGGGCGGGTGAAGGCGTACTGGGTGTCGGTGTCCAGGTTCATCTTCACGACGCCGTTCTCCAGCGCGGTGGCGATCTCCGCCGCGGTCGAGCCGGAACCGCCGTGGAAGACGAAGTCGAACGGGTCGGTCTTGCCGTACTGCTTGCCGATCGCGTCCTGCAGCTCGCGCAGCAGCTCCGGCTTCAGCACGACGTTGCCCGGCTTGTAGACGCCGTGCACGTTGCCGAACGAGGCGGCCAGCAGGTAGCGGCCCTTCTCGCCCAGGCCCAGCGCCTCGGCGGTGCGCACGGCGTCGTTGACAGTGGTGTACAGCTCGTCGTTGATCTCGTGGGTGACGCCGTCCTCCTCGCCGCCGGTCGGGGTGATCTCGACCTCAAGGATGATCTTGGCGGCGGCGGCCTGGGCCAGCAGCTCCTGGGCGATCGCCAGGTTGTCGGCGAGGGTCTCGGCCGAGCCGTCCCACATGTGCGACTGGAACAGCGGGTTCTGGCCCTTGGCCACGCGCTCGGCGGAGACCGCCAGCAGCGGGCGGACGTAGCCGTCCAGCTTGTCCTTCGGGCAGTGGTCGGTGTGCAGTGCGACGGTGATGTCGTACTTGGCGGCGACGATGTGCGCGAACTCGGCCAGCGCCACGGCGCCGGTCACCATGTCCTTGTTGTGCTGGCCGCCCAGGAACTCCGCGCCACCGGTCGAGATCTGGATGATGCC
Source organism: Kitasatospora sp. NPDC088861 (assembly GCF_044750105.1). NCBI lineage: Bacteria > Bacillati > Actinomycetota > Actinomycetes > Kitasatosporales > Streptomycetaceae > Kitasatospora > Kitasatospora sp. NPDC088861. Next base: position 534,267 of record NZ_JBIVJF010000001.1, on the reverse strand, counting down.
GTCGCTCTCGGCCTCGGCGAAACCACGCAGTGCGGCGTGCAGGGTCTGCGACGAGGTGACGTTGATGGCCGGGTAGGCGAACTTGCCCGCCTTGGCCCGGTCCAGCATCTCGTTGTAGACCTCGGGAGTTGCGATGGGCATGCGATCCGCTCCTGTCGGGTTGCGGCGTACGGACGGTGCTGTCCGACGCTGTGTACGCCTTCGGTACGACTCCGTGCCGGCCGCCGACGCGCGGCGCTGCGGTGTGGCTCTCCGGCACCAAGGTTCGAGCGACCTCCGCGGTACGGCAATGAGGGTGGTGTGCCGCTGCGGACCGGACGCCCGTGCCATCCTCCCAGACTCGTGCCCGCAGGTCAGCAGGAGCCCGCCAGTCGGACCGTCGCCGCCGCCGACGCGGACGGCCCGCTCCTGCGACGTTCGGCGGACACCGGATACACCTGCCGGGCGAAGCCTCCGTACAGGACGGCCCGCTATCCTGCGGCCGTGGACTACAACCAGCTGGCCGTCAACCTGCTCGACGCCAAATCACTGATCTCGTCCCTCGGCGCCATCGGGCTGATCGCGATCATCTTCGCGGAGACCGGCCTGCTGGTCGGCTTCTTCTTCCCGGGTGACTCACTGCTGATCATCGCCGGCGTCGCGGCGTCGAACGCCGCCTCGTCGGTGCTCGGCGACGGCGCCAAGCTGCCGATCGCCGTCCTGCTCGTCGGTGCCCCGGTGGCCGCGGTCGCGGGGGCCCAGCTCGGGCACCTGATCGGGGTCAAGGTCGGGCCGAAGATGTTCGACAAGCCCGAGTCGAAGATCTTCCGCCGCGAGTACGTGATGAAGGCGGAGGAGTACTTCAACAAGTTCGGGCCCGGCAAGGCCGTGGTGCTGGCCCGCTTCATGCCGATCGTCCGGACCTTCCTCAACCCGGTCGCGGGCACCCTGGAGATGCCCGCCCGGACGTTCTTCCTGTGGAACGTCATCGGCGGCGTGCTCTGGACCGAGTCCATGCTGCTGATCGGCTACTTCTTCGGCGACGCGCTCGCCCCGGTGATCGACAAGTACCTGATCCCGGCGGTGCTGCTGATCGTCCTGCTCTCGATCTCGCCGATCCTGATCGAGGTCCTGCGCGAGCGCAAGAAGCGGAAGGCCGGCGGCGCCGTGGAGAGCGCCGAGGCCGACGCCGTGCAGAGCGGCGGCCGCCACCGGCGCGGCTGAGCACCGGGGCTTCGCGCACGACACGCGAAGGGGCCGGGTCCCGTCTCACGTTTCACGTGAAACAGGACCCGGCCCCTCGTGCTGTCAGGTCCGGCCGGGCTCAGAGGCCCAGGTCGTCCAGGGTGTAGGCGGTCACGTACGGCAGGCCCTGCGCCTCGACCGCGGCCGCGCCGCCGCGCTCCACGATCACCGCGACGCCGACCACCTCGGCACCCGCCTCGCGCAGCGCCTCGACGGCGGTCAGCACCGAGCCACCGGTGGTGGAGGTGTCCTCGACCGCCAGCACCCGGCGGCCCTTGACCTCCGGGCCCTCGATCCGGCGCTGGAGGCCGTGCGCCTTGCCCGCCTTGCGGACCACGAAGGCGTCCAGCTCACGCCCGCGCGCGGCGGCGGCGTGCAGCATCGCGGCGGCCACCGGGTCGGCGCCCAGGGTCAGACCGCCGACGGCGTCGTACTCCAGGTGCGAGGTCGCGTCCAGCATCACCCGGCCGACCAGCGGGGCGGCCTGGCCGTCCAGCGTGATCCGGCGCAGGTCGACGTAGTAGTCGGCCTCCTTGCCGGAGGAAAGGGTGACCTTGCCGTGTACGACGGCCTTGTCCTTGATCTGTGCCAGCAGGGCGTCGCGGTCGTTGCTCATGAGCGTCCAGTCTAGGCCCTCTCCCGCCGGTCAGCGCCGACGCAAGGCCCTGACCAGCACCACGGCGCCACCCAGCAGCGCGACCCCGCCGCCGATCACCCACGGCACCGCGCTGCGGCCGCCCGAACCCGGCACCACGATCCCGCCGGCCTCGCCGCCCCAGCGGGACGCCGCCCGGGCCCGGGCACTACGGGCCGGCAGCGCCGGGGCGTACCGCCCGCGCGGCGGCGCGTGGTCCACCTCCTCGGCCGACCGGCCGACGATGCTGCGGCGCACCGGGCCGCCGCCCGCCGGCCCCTCCTCGTACTCGAAGAGCGGCTCGGCGGGGAGCTCCTCGGCGACGCCCTCCTCGGGCCCGTCCCCGTCGCCGCCGCCGGTGGGCAGGCCGAAGCGCTCGGCGTCGGCGTCGGAGAAGGCGATCAGGTCGGACAGGTCGTCGTCGAGGTCGTCGCCGGGCTGGTCCTGGTGCTCCTCGATGAACACCACGCCGGCGTCGGTCTCGGTCCCGCCCTCGGCCCCGGCCTCGCCACCGGTCTCCGTGTCGCTCTCGCCGTCGCCGTCGCCGTCGCTCTCGCTCTCCGGCTCGGCGTCCGGGGAGGCGAGCGCGGTGGCGAACCGGTCCAGCAGACGGCGGCCGGCGGCGTCGAGGGTCTCCTCGTCGAACTCGGTGAGCCGGCCAGTGGCGCTCAGGTCGCCGGTGAAGCGGACCACCGCGGTACCGTCCTCGGCGCCGTCCGCGACGCTGACCCGGACGGTGGCGGTCGCCTCGCCGCTGCCACGGGCCTCCTGGCCCTCGGCGAACACGGTCAGCACGCCCTCGCGCCCCTCGATCAGGGACAGCACGCCCCTGTACGTGATGGTGGAGCCGCCGATCCGCAGCTTCAGCCGGCCGCCGATCTCCTCCGCCGGCCCACCGCCGACCGCGGCCGGCTCGGTGCTCAGCCCCGGCACGCTACGGGCCAGCAGAGCCGGATCCTGCAAGGCCTGCCGCACCAACTCGGCGGGCATCGGGACGACAACCTCATGCTCCATGTCAGGGAGCCTACCGACCCAACCCCGCCCGGTCCCCACCCACCGCCACCCGACTTCCCCGGACCACCGGTGTCCAGCCCCGCGCCCCCGGCTCAGCGGGGGCCGAGCAGGGTGAGGGCGGCCGGGGGGTGGGCGGGGCGGAGGGCGGCGAGGCGGGTGGCGGAGCCGCGGAGGCCGTCGGGGGTGAGGGCGCGGGGCGGTGGGGCGTCGGGGGCGAGGGTGAGCGGGGGCCGGGCGGCGGCCGCGAGGAGGAAGGTCTGGGCGGCGCCCGGCGGGTCGGGGCGGCAGCTCGCGGTGGCGCTGCCCTGGACGGAGTACGGGACGGTCTGCAGTCCCGCCGTCCGCAGGCCGGACTCGATCGGCCAGAGGCCGTCCGGGTCGCCGCCGGCCCGGACGGCGACGCGGCCGCCGGGGGAGAGCAGCCGGGTGGCGAGGCCGTAGAACTCCTGGGAGTGGAAGGTGACCGGTCCGCCGTCGGCGGGCGCGGGCAGGTCGGCGAGCACCACGTCGTACGGTCCGTCGGTCGTGGCGGCGCCGCGCAGCCAGGCCATCGGGTCGGCGGCGGTGGCGTGGACGCGGGGGTCGTCGAGGGAGTGGTCGGTGAGGGCGGCGAGCCCGGGGTCGGTGCGGGCGAGCCGGGGGAGCGCGGGGTCGGCGTCGACGAGCCGGACGGAGCGGACGCCGCGGTGCCGGAGCACCTCGCGCAGGGCGAGGCCGTCGCCGCCGCCGAGGAGCAGGACGCGGGCGTCCGGGCCGGCGGCCATCGCCGGGTGGACCAGGGCCTCGTTGCCGCGGTACTCGTCCGGTCCGCAGACGGTGAGGCGGCCGTTCAGGTAGAGCCGGAGCGGGCCTTCGGTGGGGCCGGTGAGCACGATCTCCTGGGAGCGGCTGCGGGCGGCGAAGCGGACCTGCGCACCGTAGAGGGCGTGCCGGGCGGCGCGTTCGATGGCACCGGAGCCGGCGGCGGCCGCGGCGAGCAGGGCGAGGACGAGCGCGCAGCCGCCCCAGAGCAGGAGCCGTATCCGGGGGGCGGGTTCCTCGCGGAAGAGCCAGAGCACGACGGCGGCTCCGGCGACGGCGTTGACGGCGCCGGTGACGAGGGCGCCGTCGCCGGGCCCGAGGCCGGGGAGGATGAGGAAGGGGAAGGCGAGGCCGCCGATCAGCGCGCCCACGTAGTCGGCGGCGAAGAGGTCGGCGGCGGCGCGGCCGGCGTCCTCGCGCCGGATCCGCTGGATGAGGGTCATCAGGAGCGGGATCTCGGCGCCGATGAGGATGCCGATGAGGCAGGTGAGGCCGACCATGGCGGCCTGGTAGCGGCCGATCCAGGCCCAGCAGGAGTAGAGCGCGAGGACGGAGAGGCCGCCGGTGAGCGCGAGGGCGCATTCGACCAGGGCGAAGGCGGTGGCGGGCTGCCGGGTGAGGCGTTTGGCGAGGAGCGAGCCGAGGCCCATCGCGAACACCATGACGGAGAGCACGACGGAGGTTTGGGTGACCGAGTCCCCGAGCAGGTAGTCGCCGAGCGCCACGAGTTCGAGTTCGTAGACGAGTCCGCAGGCCGCGCAGACGAACGCGGCCAGCAGGACGGTGAGGCGGGCCAGCCGGGGGTGGGAGCGCAGCCGGGACCGACGGCGGGCGGGCAGGGGGGCGAGGCTCCGCCCGGGCCGAGGTGGGGCGCCGTCGTCGAGGTCCACTCGCGAGCGGGCGGGTGGACCGGCCGGATGGTTGATCACGAACAAACGCTAGGGGACGTTCGGGACGGATAGCTGCGCCCATTCGACGGACAGTGTGGGACGCCGGATTGACGAATCGTTCCTGCGTACGATTCATAGGCCATGGCGGGATCGGCGACCCTGCTCGGACGGCTGGCGGTCATGCCCCGGACACCACCAGCGAGGAGCGGGTGCAGACCAGCCGGCCCTCCTGCGGGTAGGCGTGCCAGGTCCGCCAGAGCAGCCGGTCGGCGCCGCCCTGGGTGACCAGCGCGGTGAAGGCGCTCGGGTCGCCCGGGAACACCCCGGCCAGGCCGCGCGGGTGGCCCTCGACCAGGGCCAGCAGTTCCTGCGCGCGGGCCGCGAAGTCGTGCGGGGGCAGCGCCTCGATCCGGGCCGCGAACTCGTACTCCCAGCCGCCGACCTGCTTGGCCACCCGGGCCGGCAGCGGGGTGCGGCGGCCGGGCAGGCAGGCGACGGTCTCCAGGCACTCGCCGGGGCCGGCGGCGATCACCACCTGGTGCGAAGCGCCGAGCAGTCGCAGCTGGAGGGTGCCGGACGCGGTGGGGTGGCCGCCTCCGTCGAGTCTCAGGTCGCGGACCGCGAGAGCGGGCAGCGGGTCGCCGCCCAGGCACCAGGCCAGGTCACCGGCGCGGGTGTCCGTGTAGGAGGTCTGCAGTGTGGTGAGCATGCTCGGCTCCGCGTTTCAGCTCCGTGCGCGCCCGCCGAGCAGCACCGAGTAGGCCTAGGCGATGGCGAGGCTGTTCGTGGCTGTGCGGCCCTGGGCGCGGCCGACCGTGGAAGGAGGGATTCCGGCTGGAGATTCAGCAGCAGAGAAGCATGAATACGCCGGGTCCGCCGGTGATTTACCCAACTTTGTCAAGCATTCACCGTTTCGAGCACACCTGCTTCCCGGCTCTGATCGACCCGGTGTGCGACTCTGCACAGCGCGCGCCCCTACGACCGGGTCGTGCGCCGTGCACGCTGGTAGTGCGCCGGGTGCACGCCTTGTGCGCCGCCGCCCTGCACGCACCGGGCGGGCAGGGCGGTCGGAGCGTTCCGTCGAGGCCGATGGAATTGCCTCACAGACATCATTCAATCGTCAACCAGACGTCAACCAACCATGACTGTCAGGCGAGTTGAGAAGAACTGGGCCCACTCGCCGGGCCATCATTGCTCCCCTCACGGCCGGGGGTCGATCGGCGCGAGCACCCCGAGCCGGTCCTCGACCGCCTGGGCCGCCTCCAGGCAGAGGTCCTCCCGGAACGCCCGCCCCACGAGCTGCACCCCGGTCGGCAGCCCGTCGGCCAGGCCGGTGGGCACCGCCACCGCGGGCAGCCCCGCGAAGCTGGTCACCTTGCACAGCCGCATCGCCGTGCGGACCAGCTCCCACCCGGCCGCGTCCCGGGACTCGATGCCCGGTTCGACCGGCGGTTCGGTGAACACCGGTCCGAGCAGCAGCGGGTACTCGTCCAGGAATTCGGCCCAGGAGCGGCGGATGCCCAGCCAGCTCCCCATCAGCTCCATGAGCTCGGCGGCGGTCGCGGGCGGGGTCCGGGCCATCGTCAGCTCGATGTAGCGGTCGCCGCCCGGGCCGAGCAGGGGGCGTACGGCGGGCCACTTGGGTGCGAACTCGGTCATGGTGATCCGGTCGCACACCTCCAGGGCCTCGTCGAGCCGCGGGACGTCCGCCACCTCGCGCACGTCGTACCCGGCGTCCCGCAGCGCCGCCGCCGCGCGTTCGACCGCGGCCCGGACCGTCGGGTGGACGCCGTGGCCGCCCGGATCGGCCACCACCGCGACCTTCACCGGCCCGGGCAGCGGCTCGCCGTAGCGCGGCACGGGCAGGGCGCGCGGGTCGCGCGGATCGGGGCCGGCCAGCACCTCGTAGGCCAGCCGGAGGTCGGCGACGCTCCGGGCGAGCGGGCCGTCGGCGACCAGCCACTGGGAGGCCGGCCCCGGGTCCTGCGGCCCGAACGCGCGGTGGTCGGCGGGGAACCGGCCGTTGGACGGGTTCAGCCCGGCGACCCCGCAGAACGCGGCCGGGACGCGGACGGACGCGCCGGAGTCGTTGCCGAGCCCGAGCGCGGCCAGGCCGGTCGCGACGGCCGCGCCGTCGCCGCCGCTGCTCCCGCCCGGGGTGCGGCTGCGGTCCCACGGGTTGGCGGTGTCGCCGTAGAGCTCGCTGCGGGTGTGCATCCCGGCCAGGATCATGGTGGGCATGTTGCTGTGCCCGATCGGCACGGCCCCGGCCGCGCGCAGCCGGGCGACCGGGGGAGCGTCGGCCCGCGCCACCAGGTCGCGGAAGCGCGGCACCCCGAAGGTGGTGGCCACGCCCTCGATGGCGGTGGTCTCCTTCACGGTGAACGGCACGCCCGCCAGCGGGCCGGGGTCCTCGCCCGCGGCCAGGCGCCGGTCGAGTTCCCGGGCCTGCATCCGGGCGCGCTCCGCCAGGACCTGGGTGACGGCGTTCACCTGCGGGTTCACCGCGCTGATCCGCTCCAGGTGGCTGTCGAGCAGTTCGACGGCCGAGACCTCTTTGCCGCGTACCGCCGCCGCCTGCGCGGTGGCCGTCAGTCGCCACAGGGCGTCCTGCATGACGTACTCCCCTCCTCGTTCCGATGCGCTCGTATCGGTACCGTAGCCTGGGAACCGATACGAGTGCATCGAATAAACCGGAGGGGGAGCCCGTGCCCAGACAGGTGGACCACGACGGCCGGCGTCGGCGGATCGCCGAGGCCGTCTGCCGGCTCGCCGACGAACGAGGCCTGGAAGGGGTGACCCTGCGCGACGTGGCCGACCGCGCGCAGGTGTCGACCGGCGCCGTCCAGCGCTGCTTCCGCACCAAGGACGAGATGCTCCGCTTCGCCCTCGGCTACGTCGGTGAGCGGATCACCGCCCGGGTCCGGGCGTACCCCGCCGACGACCCGGCGCCCTCGCCCGCCGCCCTCCTGGCACACGCGGCCGCCGAGGCGGCGCTGCTCGGCGACGGACAGCGCTCCCAGGCGCGGGTCTGGCTGGCCTTCGTCGCGCAGGCCGCCGTCGACGAGCGGCTGGCGGGCCCGCTGAACGCCGACTACGCGGCCCTGGAGGGCCTGTTCGCCCGGCTGATCGCCGAGGCGTCGCCGGCGGCCGGGCCGGACGCCGCCCGGGAGGCGAAGACGCTGCTGGCCCTTGCCGACGGGCTCACCACGCACGTCCTCGTCGGCCGCCTCACCGCACCCGAGGCCCGGGCGATCCTGAACGCCCACCTGTCCGGCCTCGGGCGGCGGCCGGGCGACGGCTCAGAGGCGCTGGAGCCGTGACACCGCTTCCTCCAGCACGGAGTCCTGCTTGCAGAAGGTGAAGCGGACCAGGCTGCGGCCGGCCTCGGTGTTGTCGTAGAAGACGGCGTTCGGGATGGCGACGACGCCGCAGCGCTCCGGCAGGGCGCGGCAGAACTCGATGCCGTCCTTCTCGCCGAGCGGGGTGATGTCGGTGGTGATGAAGTACGTGCCCTCGGGGGTGAACACCCGGAAGCCGGCCGCGGTGAGCCCGTCGACCAGCAGGTCGCGCTTGCGGAGCAGGTCGGCGCGGAAGCCGTCGAAGTAGCTGTCGGGCAGCCGCAGCGCCTCGGCGACGGCGTACTGGAAGGGGCCGGCGCTGACGTAGGTGAGGTACTGCTTGGCCGTGCGGACGGCCGTGACCAGGGCCGGGTTCGCGGTGACCCAGCCGACCTTCCAGCCGGTGAAGGAGAAGGTCTTGCCGGCGGAGGAGATGGAGACGGTGCGCTCGCGCATGCCGGGCAGGGCGGCGATCGGGTGGTGGGTGGCGCCGAAGACGAGGTGCTCGTAGACCTCGTCGGTGACGACCAGCAGGTCGTGCTCGACGGCGAGGGCGGCGATGGCGGCCAGCTCGTCGGCGGTGAGCACGGTGCCGGTCGGGTTGTGCGGGGTGTTGATCAGCAGCAGGCGGGTGCGCGGGGTGATCAGGGTGCGCAGTTCGTCCAGGTCGGGGCGGAAGTCCGGGGCGCGCAGGGTGAGCGGGCGGCGGGTGGCGCCGGCCATCGCGATGCAGGCGGCGTAGGAGTCGTAGAAGGGTTCGAGGGCGATCACCTCGTCACCCGGCTCCAGCAGGGCGAGCAGGGTGGCGGCGATGGCCTCGGTGGCGCCGGCGGTGACCAGCACCTCGGTGTCCGGGTCGTAGCCGAGTCCGTGGAAGCGCTGCTGGTGCTCGGCGATGGCCTGCCGCAGCTCGGGGATGCCGGGGCCGGGCGGGTACTGGTTGCCGCGCCCGTTCAGCACGGCGTCGGCAGCGGCCCGGGCCACCGAGGCCGGGCCGTCGGTGTCGGGGAAGCCCTGGCCGAGGTTGATCGATCCGGTGGCCGTGGCCAGGGCGGACATCTCGGCGAAGATGGTCGTCCCCATGCCGGCCAGTCGGCGGTTCAGCAGCGGCCTGTTGCCCATCGGTGGCTCCTCACGCGTCGTCGTCGGCCCCATCCTGGGTCAGCCGGGGGCCGGGGACAAGGACGGCCCGACCACCTGGGGCCAAGTGGTCGGGCCGTGCGCTCGCGGGGCGGGCAGGGTCACGCCTCGTTGGTGCCCTCGGGGGTCTCGCCGTCCTCGCCCTCGATCTCGTTCTGCAGGCCGAGGCGCTCGACGATCCACTGCTCGAAGCCGACGGCGGCCTGGGTCCAGTTGGCGGTGGTGGTGACGAAGTAGTCCAGGTTGACCCCGGTGCCGACGATCATCTGGGCCTCGCCGATCAGGCGGACCACGCCGTCCTCGTGGGTGTGGGTGTAGACCTTGGGCCAGAGGGTCTCGCGGTTCCACTCGTCGATGAGGTCGAGGATCTCGCCCTTCTTCTCCAGCGGGTACGCGCGGTCGTAGAAGGCGCGCACCGCGAAGAGCTCCTTCTGCTCACCGCGGAACATGTAGTAGACGCGGAAGCCCTCCCAGGGAGCGGTGAGGTCGCCCTCCTCGTCCACGACGTGCTTGAGCTGCATCTGGTCCAGCAGCTGGGCCACCAGGCCCTGGTCCGGGACGATGATCGGCGGCGGGCCGGCCGGCCGCCCCTGGTCGCCGGGCTGGCCGCCGCCCTGGGGTGCGCCGAACGACGGGATGGACGACGGGTCGATGCTCATGGGGTCCTCTTCCTCAGTGCACGTGGTGGCCGGCAATGAGAGGCCGCCCTTTCCACTTCCCATCCTGCCTCATCCGGGGCCTGCCTCACAGGGGCACCCGGCCACGCGTCGATCTTCGTCCGGGGCGCTCCGACGCCCGCCGCGAGCGGTGATGGTGACGGAGCGTGTCCGGTTGGAGGGCCGTCGCTGCCGGGGCTCCGGCGGGGTGCGGCGGGGTGCGGCCGTAGTCGAGTGGGCCGTCAACTGTGCTGTGCGGCAATGGTGTTGCCCGAGCCGTCCGCGCTGTCGTGCGGGCGGCCCGGGCTGGTGGTGCTACTTCTCCAGCGGTCCGCGGCTGCGGACGGTGAGGCGGTCGCCCTCCTCGTCCCGCTCGACCAGGACGGTGTCCCCGTCGTGCACCTGGCCGGACAGGATGGCCCGGGCCAACTGGTCGCCGATCGCGGACTGGACCAGCCGGCGCAGCGGGCGGGCGCCGTACGCCGGGTCGTAGCCGGTGAGGGCCAGCCAGTCGCGGGCGGCCTCGGAGACGTCCAGGGTGAGCCGCCGCTCGCGCAGCCGGTCGCCGAGGCGGGCCACCTGGAGGTCGACGATCCGGCTCAGCTCGGCGGTGCCCAGCGGGTCGAAGACCACGATGTCGTCCAGCCGGTTGAGGAACTCGGGCTTGAACGCGGCCCGGACGGAGTCCAGCACCAGGGCCTTCTTCCGGTCCTCCGGGGTGGCCGGGTCGACCAGGAACTGGGAGCCCAGGTTGGAGGTGAGGATCAGGATCGCGTTGCGGAAGTCCACCGTGCGGCCCTGGCCGTCGGTGAGCCGGCCGTCGTCCAGCACCTGGAGCAGGACGTCGAAGACCTCCGGGTGGGCCTTCTCCACCTCGTCCAGCAGCACCACGCTGTACGGGCGGCGGCGGACCGCCTCGGTGAGCTGGCCGCCCTCCTCGTAGCCGATGTACCCGGGCGGGGCGCCGACCAGGCGGGAGACGGAGTGCTTCTCGCCGTACTCGCTCATGTCGATCCGGACCATGGCCCGCTCGTCGTCGAAGAGGAAGTCGGCCAGGGCCTTGGCGAGTTCGGTCTTGCCGACGCCGGTCGGGCCGAGGAAGAGGAACGAGCCGGTCGGGCGGTCCGGGTCGGCGATGCCGGAACGGGTGCGGCGCACCGCGTCCGAGACCGCCCGCACGGCCTCCGCCTGGCCGATCAGGCGCTGGCCCAACTCCTCCTCCATGCGCAGGAGTTTGGCGCTCTCGCCCTCCAGCAGGCGGCCGGCCGGGATGCCCGTCCAGGAGGCGACCACGTCGGCCACGTCGTCCGGGCCGACCTCCTCCTTCACCATCGAGGCGGAGGCGTCCTGGTCGGCCGCCCGCTCCTGGGCTTCGGTGAGCTCCGTCTCGGCGGCCGGGATCTCCGCGTACATCAGCTTCGACGCCCGCTCGAAGTCCCCGTCACGCTGGGCCCGTTCGAGCGCGCCGTGCAGGTCGTCCAGCCGCTCCTTGAGCTCGCCGACCCGGTTGAGGCTCTTCTTCTCCTGCTCCCAGCGCGCGGTCAGGGCGCTCAACTGCTCGTTCTTGTCGGCGAGATCGCGCCGCAGCCGGGCCAGCCGGTCGATCGAGGCGGCGTCCGACTCCTTCTCCAGGGCCAGCTCCTCCATCCTCAACCGGTCGACGGAGCGCTGGAGTTCGTCGATCTCGACCGGTGATGAGTCGATCTCCATCCGCAGCCGGGAGGCCGCCTCGTCGACCAGGTCGATCGCCTTGTCGGGCAGGAAGCGGGAGGTGATGTAGCGGTTGGACAGGGTGGCCGCGGCGACCAGCGCGGCGTCCGCGATCTGCACCTTGTGGTGCGCCTCGTAGCGGCCCTTGAGGCCGCGCAGGATGGCGATCGAGTCCTCCACGCTGGGCTCGCCGACCAGCACCTGCTGGAAGCGGCGCTCCAGGGCCGGGTCCTTCTCGATCCGCTCGCGGTACTCGTCCAGCGTGGTGGCGCCGACCATCCGCAGCTCGCCGCGGGCCAGCATCGGCTTGAGCATGTTGCCGGCGTCCATCGCGGAGTCGCCGCCGGCGCCCGCGCCGACCATGGTGTGCAGCTCGTCGATGAAGGTGACGACCTGGCCGTTGCTCTGCTTGATGTCGTTCAGGACGGCCTTCAGCCGCTCCTCGAACTCGCCGCGGTACTTGGCGCCCGCGACCATCGCGCTGAGGTCCAGCGCGACCAGCCGCTTGCCGCGCAGCGACTCCGGCACGTCGCCGGCGACGATGCGCTGGGCCAGGCCCTCGACCACCGCGGTCTTGCCGACGCCCGGCTCGCCGATCAGCACCGGGTTGTTCTTGGTCCGGCGGGAGAGTACCTGGACGACCCGGCGGATCTCCTGGTCCCGGCCGATCACCGGGTCGAGCTTGCCGTCCCGGGCGGCCTGGGTCAGGTCGGTGCCGTACTTCTCCAGCGCCTTGTAGGTGCCCTCCGGATCCGGAGAGGTCACCCGGCCGCTGCCGCGCACGTCCTTGAACGCGGCGAGCAGGTCCTTCGCCGTCGCGCCCTGCCGCGCCAGCAGTTCGGCGACCGGCCCGCCCTCGGCGGCCAGGCCGACCATCAGGTGCTCGGTGGAGACGTACTGGTCGTCCAGGTCGTCGGCGCGCTTGCCGGCCTCGGTGAGCACCGCGAGGGTGTCCCGGGAGAGCTGCGGCGCGGCGACCGTCGAGCCCATCGCGCTGGGCAGGGCGGCCAGCTGGCGGCGGGCCTCGGCGTCGATCCGGGTGACGTCCGCCCCGACCGCCTCCAGCAGCGGCCGGGCGATGCCCTCGGGCTGCTCCAGCAGGGCGATCAGGATGTGCACCGGCTTGACGTCCGGGTTCCCGGCCGCGCCCGCCTGCCGGATCGCGGCGGACAGGGCGTCCTGCGTCTTGGTGGTGAACTTGCTGGCGTCCACTGCTGGGGGGTCCTCCCTCGTCGTCCTTCAACGCTGCTACGTACAGCATGCACTAAGTTGAGTCTATTCCGCTCAAGTTCTTACGCCCGTTCCGCGCGTTCCACCCGTTCCACCCGTTCCACCCGTTCCACCCGTTCCGCCCGGGGCGGCCGCTGCGCGCGGGGCGTCCGGCGGGTCAGCCCCAGCAGTTCCCGGGCCGGCCCGCTCGGCCGCTGCCCGGCCGGCCACACCGCGCGCAGCGGCCGTCGCAGGTCCAGCCCCTCGGCCAGCGGCACGGCCACCAGCCGCCGGACGGCCAACTCCTCCATCACCGCTAGCTCGCTCAGGCAGACCGGCCCGGCCCCGGTCATCGCCGCCGCCTTCAGCGCGGTGGACGAGGCCAGCTCCAGCCGGGGCCGCACCGTGCCCCCGTACGGCGCCAGCGCCATCTCCAGCACCTCCCGGGTGCCCGAGCCCGACTCGCGCAGCACCAGCGGGGTGGCGGCCAGCTCCGGCCCGGTCAGCGGCGCCCGGCGGCGCGCCCACGGGTGGCCGGGCGCCACCACGACCACCAGCCGGTCCGCCGCCACCACCGCGCCGGCCAGCCCGGGCGGGGTGGACGGGCCCTCGACGAAGCCGAGGTCGGCGTCCCCGGCCAGCACGTGCCCGGCGACCTCCGCCGAGTTCGCCGTCCGCAGCGTCACCGCCGTGCCCGGACTGGCCTCGGCCAGGGCCAGCAGCCAGCCCGGCATCAGGTACTCGGCGACGGTCAGGCTGGCCACCACCCGCAGCTTGGCGTCCCGCCGCTCGCGCAGCGCGTCGATCCCGGCGTCCAGCGCCTGCGCCGCCTCCACCACGTGCCCGGCCCACTCGACCACCAGCCGACCCGCCTCGGTCGGCCGGCTGCCCCGGGGCGAGCGCTCCAGCAGCGGGACGCCGATCTGCCGCTCCATGCCCTTGATCCGCGCGCTGGCGGTCGGCTGGCTCACGCCCAGTTCGGCCGCGGCCCGCCCGACGCTGCCCAGCCGGGCCACCGCGAGCAGCAGTTCCAGGGCGCCGAGCTCGGGGACGCGGGGGGAGAGGGCCATAGGTCCAGGCTATGTCCTCATAGAACCCGGGGCGCTACCGGAGCCCGGCGCGGGGCGGCACGGTGGAACCATGTCCACCCTGGCCGATGCCCGCCCGCTCACCCGCCCCTCCCGTTCCTCCCGCCCCTCCCGTTCCTCGCTGGGTACCCGCCTCGACCTCGCCCAGCTCGGCCCCAACTGGTACGCCGCCGTCATGGGCACCGCGATCCTGGGCAACGGCGCGGCCGTCCTGCCGCTCCGGCTGCCCGGGCTGATCGGCTTCGGCGAGGTGATGTGGGCGCTCGGACTCGCGGCCCTGCTGGTGCTGGGCGCGGCCCGGCTGGTCCACCTCACCCGGCACCGCGAGGCCGCCCGCACCCAGCTGCTGGACAACCCGGCCACCGCCGTCTTCTACGGCTGCCCGCCGATGGCCCTGCTCTCGGTCGGCCTCGGCACCCTGCTGCTCGGCTCCCGGGTGATCGGCACCGGCCCCGCGGTCGCCGTCGACGCCGTGCTGTGGGGCGTCGGCACCCTGTACGCGCTGGCCGTCGCCGGCGGCATCCCGTACCTGATGATCACCCGGCACCCGGTTTCCGCCCTGGAAGCCAACCCGACCTGGCTGCTGCCGGTGGTCGCCCCGCTGGTCGCCTCCGCCACCGGCCCGGCCCTCGTCCCGCACCTGCCGGCCGGGCTGCCGCAGCAGGCCATGCTGTACGCCTGCTGGGCCCTCTTCGGGATCGGCCTGCTGGCCACCCTGGTGCTGCTGCCGGTGGTCTTCACCGGGCTGTTCCACAGCAAGCTGCCCACCCTGGTGCTCACCCCCTCGCTGTTCCTGGTGCTCGGCCCGCTCGGCCAGTCCGTCACCGCCGTCCACCAACTCGCCGACGCCGCCCGCCCGGTGCTGCCCGCGCTGGCCCCCGCCATGCTCCCCTTCGCGGAGCTGTACGGCGTCGCGGTGCTCGGCGTCGCGATGCTCTGGCTGGCCGTCGCGCTCACCGCCAACCTGCGCGCCCGCCGGGCCGGCATGCCGTTCGCGATGACCTGGTGGGCGTACACCTTCCCGATCGGCACCTGCGTCACCGGCGCCTCCGCGCTCGCCCGGCACACCGGGTTCGGCGGCTTCACCGCGATCGCCGCCGGGCTCTACCTGCTGCTGGCCACCGCCTGGGTGCTCGCCGCCGGCGGGACCGCCGCCGGGCTCGCCCGGGGACGCCTGCTGGGGCGTGCCTGACTCCTCCCGCGGCACGCCGCCGTTGCAGGAACCCGCACCCGCGGCCCGACCGCGCACGGCCGACCGACCGTACGGGCGGTGACCACCCGGGCACCGCGCTGGCCTCGGCCTTTACCGGAACCCGGCCCGCCGCTCGACCCCTCCCGCCGTACCCGTCGTGCAGATAGCTGCAATTGCGCGAACCTGCACTCGGGCGACACTTGTTCACCGGCCGTCACGCTGTGAGGGTGGAGTCACGCCAGGCCGTCCGGGCACCGCAGCCCGATGGTGGCGACTTGCTCTTCGGAACTGACCACGGGTGCAACGTCCCGCACGCGTGAAACGGGGGGGAAGAGCGCCGGCCGGGGCGCCATGTGTGGTGATGGCCCCCGGAACCGGAGCCGTCGAGGCGTTGCTGCTCCGCCTCGACGGAAGCGCCTGGGCACGGGCGTGGCGACGTCGGCCCCCAGGACACCCCGGAGTGCGACGGCACCCGGGCCCCGGGGGCCGACGTCGAGCCCGGTACCGTGACCGCCGAGCCCCGCGCCCGACGGCGCGGGCGCGGCGACGAGGGAGAAGCATCCGGCAGGGAGTGTGCGACGTGACGGCGGAACCGGCGGTCGCGCCGCAGCACGGGCAGCCACCGGGCGAGGAACCCGACGAGGCCGCCCGGCAGCTGTACCTGGCGATCCTCGCCCGGGGCGGCCGCATCCCGTTCACCGACACCCAGGACACCGGCCAGGCCGCGCTCCAGCAGCTCGTCGACCTCGGCCTGCTCATCGCCAACCCGATGGACCACTGCTACACCGCCGTCAGCCCGCGCTCCGTCACCGACCGCCTGGGCGCCGAACTCCGCAGCGAGGCGACCAGGCTGCTGGTCCGCGCGGAGAACCTCCCGGGCGCCCTCGACGGCCTCACCCGCGCCTACGACGCGATGCCCCGGCCCTCCGGCCGGGCCGGCGGCGCCGTCCACGTCGAGGGCCACGTCCACATCCGCCAGCGGATCTCCCAGCTCGCCTCCGACTGCCGCTCCGAAGTCCTCGCCGCCCAACCCGGCCACCGCCCCGCTGGCACCCTGCAAGTCGCCCTCCTCCAGGACCTCCACCTGCTCCAGCGCGGCTGCTCCCTGCGCACCATCTACCAGCCCGTCGCCCTCGCCGACCCGCCCGCCCTCGCCTACGTCGAAGAGGTCACCCAGCACGGCTCCCTCATCCGTGTCCTCGACGAGCCGTTCCAGCGGCTGCTCGTCTTCGACCGCACCGTCGCCGTGATCTCCGCCAACGACGACAACAGCACCGCCGCCTTCATCACCGACCCGGCCGCCATCACCTTCCTGGTCGGCGCCTTCGAACGCGACTGGGCCCGCGCCGAAACCGCCGAAACCTCCGCCGCCCTCGGCCCCACCCGCACCATCCCCGACCGGGTCGGCCGGCTCCTCGCCCGAGGCCTCACCCAGCGCGCCGTCGCCACCCGCCTCGGCCTCAGCGAACGCACCGTCGCGGCCCACATCTCCCGCCTCCGCGACCGCCACGGCGCCCAGACCCTCTTCCAACTCGGCTGGCTGATGAGAGGCGCCCGCGATGACCGATGAACCCGGCCCCGCCGAGCGGGCCCCAGCCGACCGGCCCGCCCCGCGCCCGCACCCTCTTCCCCCTCGGCGGGCGGCTCCGGGGGGATCCCCATGACCGACCCGTCGACCTCCCCCCTGCCCGACGACGCCGCCCGGGCGCTGTACCTCGCCGTCGTCGGCAACGGCGGCATCCTCCGGGCGGCCGACCTGACTCCGGGTGACGAACCGGTCCTGGGGCGGTTGCTCGACCTCGGACTGGTCGTCCCGAGGGTCGAGGACGCGGCCTACGCCGCGGTGAACCCGCGTGTCGTCATCGGCCGGATCGGGTCCGAACTGCGTTCCGTGGGTGGCGAACTGCTGGCCAGGGCGGACGAAGCGCCCGAGCGGTTCGCCGAGTTGGCGCAGGCCTTCGACGTCACGCCGCGCCACCCCGAGTGCTCCGTCGATGTCACGTACGTGCACGGCTTCGAACAGATCCGCCTGCGCCTGGCCCAACTCGACGCCGAGTGCTCGCAGGAGATGCTGTCCGCCCAGCCCGGCGGTGCCCGGCCCGTCGAGGGGCTCCCGGACGCCCTCGACCGGATGCGGCGGCTCGCCGAGCGCGGCGGCACCGTCCGGGGCATCTACGAGCCGGCGGCGGCCGCAGACCCGGCGACCGCCGCCTTCGCCGCCGCGTCCGCCGAGATCGGCTGCCGGTACCGGGTGCTGGGCGAGCCGTTCCGGCGGGTCCTGATCTACGACCGGAAGGTGGCCGTCATCCCCGCCGCGTCCGACAACAGCCGCGCGGCCTTCGTCGAGGACCCGGTGGTGGTCGACTTCATGGCCGACGCCTTCGAACGCGACTGGCAGCGCGCCGCCCGGGTCCGCTGGTCCCGTGGCCCGGAAGCCACCGAACCAGCCGATTCCCTGCCCGACCAGGTCGGCCGTTTCCTCGCCCAGGGCCTCACCCAGCGCGCCATCGCCACCCGCCTCGGCCTGAGCGAACGCACGGTGGCCGGCCACATCGCCCGGCTGCGCGAACTGTACGACGCCGAGACGCTCTTCCAACTCGGCTGGCAGCTCCGGTCGGCGGCCGACGCCGCCCGTCGGCGGGTGCCGTGATGCACAGGCGCGGCGCCGAGCGGCCCGACCAGGCCGCACACGACCTGTACCTGCGCATCCTCCGGCGCGGCGGCTGGATCGACCGGGCCGAGGTGGCCGACGCCGACCGACCGGCCCTGGAACACCTGCTCGCGCTCGGGCTGCTGCTCGCCCGGCCCGAATCCGACGTCTGCACCGCCGTCAACCCGCGGACGGTCGGCGACCGGATCAGTGCCGAGCTCCGGGCCGAAGGCACCCGGCTGCTCGTCCAGGCCGCCCAACTCCCGCAGGCCCTCGACGACCTGACCAAGGCCTACGACACGGCCCCGCGCCCGACCGACCGCGCCGGTACGGTGCATCACGTCCAGGGCCTCGGCGCGGTCATCCGGCGGTTCACCGAGGTGGAGGCGGCCTGTCGCCAGGAGATCCTCGTCGCCCAGCCCGGCCGGCCCCGCCACGCCCACCAGTTGGAGGAGGCCCTGGAACGGATCGGCCGGTTCTGCGGCCGGGGCGGCCGGATCCGGGTGATCTACGCACCCGGCGCCGTCCGGGACCAGGCGACCGCCGACCACACCGCCCGCGGCACCGAACTGGGCGCCCGCTTCCGGGTCCTGGCCGAGCCGTTCCGCCACCTGCACATCTTCGACCGCCGGATCGCCGTGCTCCAGTCCGCCGACGACCTCCGGAGCGCGACCTTCATCGAGGATCCGGCGACCGTCGACCATTTCCTGGCCGTGTTCGAACGGGACTGGGCCCGCTCGGGCCGCCTCCTCTGGAGCGCCGACCAGGCGTCCGCTCCCGAGTCGACGGCCCACGAGCAGGTCGGCCGGCTCCTCGCCCAGGGCCTCACCCAGCGCGCCATCGCCGGCCGCCTCGGCCTCAGCGAGCGGACGGTGGCCGGCCACATCGCCCGGCTGCGCGAACTGCACGACGCGGAGACGCTGTTCCAGCTGGGCTGGCAGCTGCGGGGCGCCCGGACGGGGGAGCCCGATGGGTGAGCGCTGTTCAGCCGGTGGCGGCGCTGGTCGGCCAGTAGCCGGCCCGGCCGACGACGGGGGGCTGCTGCCGGGGGACGTTGAACTGCTCACCGGGGGCGGTCCAGAAGCCCTCGCGCAGGGACAGCGCCATGCCGGCCCAGTCGAGCGCGGTCTCCACGGTGTGGTTGAGGGCCTCCTGCGACCAGGTGTCGTCGAAGACCAGCGGCAGGACGGGGGCGACCTGCTCGATGGTGGCGATCAGCGGGTTGTGCGTGATGGCCTCGTCGACGAGGAGGACGATCGGCTTCCGCAGCGCCGACGCCCACCCCAGCTCCAGGCTCACCCCGGCCGACAGCGGCGCCCCGACGTAGGCGAACACGAGGTCCGCGGACTGCAGGGCCCGGAAGTCGGACGGCACCCGGGGCTCCGGCGCCTGCCCGGCGACGGTCCAGGCATCACTGTGGTGCGCGCTGTACACGGCGGCACCGCTGCGGAGCAGGGTGGTACGGAGCGTCGTCAGCCGCGTCCGGCTGGCGAGCGTCACCACACTGTCCGCGGGCCCGGTCAGCCGCATCAGCGGCGCGGCCAGGAACACACGCGCACGCCGGCCCTCGGGGGTCTGTCCGGCGTGCTCTCGCAGGTAGGGCTCACTCATTGTCGACTCCGGGGATAGGTGCCAACCAGGCCGATCGCCCCGTTGGGTGGTGACTATCGGAATGCTGCTGTGCATTCGTTGTGGTCGAAACGAACTAGTCATGGACATGTTGTTTGTGGTGTCCCCGTCTTCCCCCTCCCGCGAGAGGGGTTGGGGAGTGCACTGATCGTCTCTGTCGACCGTCGCCACCGTCCACAGAGCCGTGGTGTCATCTCGATGCCTGGCAGAGAGATGACGCACTGGGGTAGCAGGCCCCCTGGCTTCCGGCATGGGCTTGCGGCATTATGTGGCAGGTTGTTCGAAACAATGGCTGGGTACCCGCGTCAAGTCTTAAACAAAGAGAGGGGGCACCATGTCTCGGATACGCCGGGTGGTGCGGTTTGTCCTGGTTCCAGTCGTTGTGGGTCTGGCGCTTTTCATCAGCAGCGGTTCGAGTCCGGCCGACGACACGATCTGGAACATCGGGGTTTCCCACGATGCGGCAGCGCCGAAGACCATGGCGCTGGCCAATGACACGATCTGGAACTGAGACCGCCGCGACGCTTGGTCAGTGATAGCTGTCGGAGTCGGTCGGAACGCTGTTCCTGGCCAATGCGTACCCGAGTTGGAAGAGCGACTCGACATTGTGCTCGTCGCGCATCTCGGCCAGGTGCCGCGCGAGCGTCCTTTCACTGATGCCGAGTCTGCGGGCGATCACCCGGTGGTTCACGCCTTCGAGCATGAGGTCGATGATCGTCTGCCGCATCCCGGAGACCACCTGCTGCGGAACGGCGCGCGCGCCGTCGAAGTCCAGCGCCCGGCTCCAGTTCCGCTCGAAGATCTCGCTGATCAGGTAGCTGATGACGGCCCGATCGTGCACGAAGGCAGCCAGATTGAGGTCCTCGGCGATGGGGATGACCGCGATTCGGCGATCGATGACGATCAATCGCGTGTAGGGCTCCTCCAGCGTCCGGAACCGCCCGCCGGCCTTGGTTATCGTGGCCACGTATTCCCTGGTGGGAGCGTGGTACCGGGTGCTCGGGTGGTAGATCGTCCTGAGCGTGATGCCCAGGCGGAGGGCTTCGAGGTCGCGGGTGAGGATGCCGGTGAGCGCCTCCGACGGGCGCGGCCCGCCGGGTTGGGCGGCGAGGATCTCCTCCGAGGCGCTGGCGACGATCTGCTGCACCCGCTGGTTGATCAGCACCTTCCCCCGCACGTACTCGATCGCGCCGCCGGCCTGCTCCGGTGAGTGGTAGGCGGCCGTCAGGTCGTGGAGATCGGTGGCGAGGGCCGACGCGCGGGTGAGCAGGTCGAGCGCCTGGCGCTGCCAGGTCACGGAGAGGCTCTCGGACAGCTGCTGGGGGTCGACCGCGACGAGGACACCGGGCTCGTCGGTGTCGGCGACCAGAAGGCCTATGGCCACCAACTCCTCCTGGGCCCCGCCCGCCCTGGCGAGGTCGGAGTCCTTCGGAAGCCGTCCGTTCTCGCGGATGACCGCCAGATACAACTCCCGCGCTTCTTTCGAGAGGACGGAGGGCCCAATCGCGGCGGTACTGGGCTGTTCTCGTCCACTCATCTGCGGGCTCCTTGCCGTGGCCGTGTCTGCACTACCTGCCGGGCACCAATACCGGAATCGCAGTGCAGCATGCCAGATCGGGTGGCATCGGTGAGGGCGGCCAGATTTGTTCGACAGCACTCTCTCACCACGATCAAGCCGCCGGCACCCCCCGGGTGGAGGGGAGCCGGCGGCCGGAGGTGTTCAGCCAAGTCTCAGCGTTTGGGGCGCCAGACGACCAGGGCGCTGGACTGGGTGGGGGGCTGGTAGGGGACGAGGTCGCGGCGGTAGGAGGCGTGGACGGCGGCCTCGCGCTGCTGGAGGGCGCTGGTGGCGCCTTCGAGGGAGTCGACCAGTTCGCCGATGCGGGACTGGAGCGCGGTGACCTGGTTCTCCAGCTCGATGATCCGCTTGATGCCGGCCAGGTTGATGCCCTCGTCCTGGGAGAGCCGCTGGACCTCGCGCAGCTGCTGGATGTCGCGCGCGGAGTAGCGGCGGCCCCGGCCGGCGGTGCGGTCGGGGCTGACCAGACCGAGGCGGTCGTACTGGCGGAGGGTCTGCGGGTGCAGGCCGGAGAGCTCGGCGGCGACGGAGATGACGTACACCGGGGTGTCCTCGGTGAGGACGTACTGCGGCGGGGCGGTGGGCCGCCGGGTGCGGCGGCCGTCGCCGGGCAGGCCGGAGCCGATGCCGGGCAGGCCTTCACCGATGCCGGGGCCGATGGGGCTGTCGGGGATCATCTGGTCGTCACGCTCCCTTCGCCGCCCGGAACAGGGCGGCTCGTGGGTCGTCGGAGGCGGTGGCCTCGCGGTACTGCTCCAGGGCGTTCAGCGCGTCCCCGGTGACGTGCCGCGGCACCACGACCTCGACGGTGACGAGGAGGTCGCCGCGGGTGCCGTCCTTGCGGGTGGCACCCTTGCCGCGGGCGCGCATGGTGAGGCCGTTGGCGCTGCCGGGGGGCAGCTTCAGCTTCACGGCCGGCCCGTTCAGCGTGGGCACCTCGATGGTGGCGCCGAGGGTGGCCTCGGGGAAGGTGACGGGGACGGTGACGGTGAGGTTGTCCCCCTTGCGCCCGAAGACGGGGTGCGGGCCGACGTGCACGGTGACGTAGAGGTCGCCGGGCTGTCCGCCGCGTTCGCCCTGGGCGCCCTTGCCCTTGAGCCGGATGCGCTGGGCGTCCTGGACGCCGGCCGGGATGCGGACCTGCATGGTGTGGGCGGAGCTGGCCCGGCCGCTGCCGTGGCAGTCGACGCACGGGTCGTCGACGATCATGCCGCGCCCGCGGCAGTCCTTGCACGGCTCGGAGAGCGCGAACGCGCCCTGGCCGCGGCTGACGGTGCCGGCGCCGACGCAGGTCGGGCAGACCCGCGGGGTGGTGCCGGACTTGGCGCCGGTGCCGTTGCAGCTGCGGCAGGGGGCCTGGCTGGTCATCCGCAGCGGGACGGTCGCACCGTCGACGGCCTCGTCGAAGGCGAGGGTCACCTCGGTCTCGACGTCGGCGCCGCGCCGGGGCTGGGCCTGCCGGCCGCCGCCGCGGTTGAAGAGCCCGCCGAAGACGTCGCCGAGCCCGCCGCTGCCGGTGTTCTGGCTGCCGCTGAAGAGGTCGCCGAAGTCGAAGTTGTAGCTGCCGTTGCCCTGGCCGGGTCCGCCGGCCCGGAAGCCGCCGTTGGCGAAGAGGCTGCGGGCCTCGTCGTACTCCTTGCGGCGCTTCTCGTCGGACAGGACGTCGTAGGCCTCGGAGATGTCCTTGAAGCGTTCCTCGGCCTTGACGTCACCCTTGTTGGCGTCCGGGTGGAACTCGCGCGCGAGCTTGCGGTAGGTCTTCTTGATCTCGGCGGCGGTGGCGTCCTTGGGCACGCCGAGGACCTTGTAGTAGTCCTTCTCCACGTAGTCCTTGCCACTCATGCGTCCACCTCGCTCCGCTCGGCAGCCGCTCCGCGCAACACGCGCCTTTCAACGATTCGTTTTTCAACGATTCGCTCGCTGCGCTTGCTCATAGCTGCCGCCACCTCCCGATGTCCATCGTCGCTGCGCTGTCAACAGCCGCTTCACCGGGCGCTGTTGACAGCGCGCTGCGGAGCCGGCCGCCGTACTGGCCGGCGTACGACTCCGCAGCGCACTGGTTGTCAGCTGTCACAGGTTGTCAGCTGTCCGAACCACCGTCGGACTTGTCCGCGTCCCCGGACTTCGCCTCGCCGTCGGGCGCGGCCGTGGTCTGGGTGCCCGGCTGGGGCTCCGCGACGGCGACCATGGCGGGGCGGATGATCCGCTCGCCGATGCGGTAGCCGGGCTGGAGGATCTGCACGCAGGTGTCCTCGGTGACGTCCGAGGAGTAGCTGTGCATCAGCGCCTCGTGCATGGTCGGGTCGAAGGGCTCGCCCTCCTTGCCGAACTGCTGGAGGCCCAGCTTGGCGACGACCGTCTCCAGGGACTCGGCGACGGACTTGAAGCCGCCGGTGACCTCGCCGTGCTCGCGGGCGCGGCCGATGTCGTCGAGCACCGGGATCAGGGACTCCAGGATGTTGGAGACCGCGATCTCGCGGACCGTCAGCCGGTCGCGCTCGACCCGCTTGCGGTAGTTCTGGTACTCGGCCTGCAGGCGCTGCAGGTCGGCGGTGCGCTCGGCCGACTCCCGCTTGGCAGTGGCGAGTTCGTCGGAGCCCGCACCGGAGCCGGAGTCGGCGGCGCCGGCTGCGGCGGCCTCCTCGGCGGCCTTGATCACAGCCTCGTCGGCGGCGGAGTCGTCGCCGGGCTTGCCGCCCTGCGGCTTGTCCGTCATGCCGCACCGCCCTTGGGCTTCTCGTCGTCCACGATCTCGGCGTCGACGACGTCGTCGTCCTTGGCCTGGGTGGACTCGCCGGCCGGGGCGGCGGCGTCGGCGTTGGCGTACAGCGCCTGGCCGAGCTTCTGCGCGGTGGTGGAGACCTTCTCCGAGGCTTCGCGGATCTTCGCGATGTCCTCGCCCTTCAGGGCCTCCTTGAGCTCGCCGATGGCGGTCTCGACCTCGGCCTTGACGTCGGCGGGGAGCTTGTCGGTGTTGTCGGCGATGAACTTCTCGGTCGAGTAGACGAGCTGCTCGGCGGAGTTGCGGGTCTCGACGGACTCGCGGCGCTTGTGGTCCTCCTCCGCGTACTGCTCGGCCTCGCGCATCATGCGCTCGATGTCGTCCTTCGGCAGCGCGGAGCCGCCGGTGACGGTCATCTTCTGCTCCTTGCCGGTGCCGAGGTCCTTCGCGCCGACGTGCATGATGCCGTTGGCATCGATGTCGAAGGTGACCTCGATCTGCGGCAGGCCGCGCGGCGCCGGCGGCAGGCCGGTCAGCTCGAACATGCCCAGCTTCTTGTTGTACGCCGCGATCTCGCGCTCGCCCTGGTAGACCTGGATCTGCACGGACGGCTGGTTGTCCTCGGCCGTGGTGAAGATCTCGGAGCGCTTGGTCGGGATCGTGGTGTTGCGCTCGATCAGCTTGGTCATGATGCCGCCCTTGGTCTCGATGCCGAGGGACAGCGGGGTGACGTCGAGCAGCAGGACGTCCTTGACCTCGCCCTTGAGGACACCGGCCTGGAGCGCGGCGCCGATGGCGACGACCTCGTCCGGGTTGACGCCCTTGTTGGCGTCCTTGCCGCCGGTCAGCTCGCGGACGAGCTCGGCGACGGCGGGCATGCGGGTCGAGCCGCCGACCAGGACGACGTGGTCGATCTCGGAGAGCGAGATGCCGGCGTCCTTGATCACGTTGTGGAACGGGACCTTGCAGCGCTCCAGCAGGTCGGAGGTGAGCTGCTGGAACTGGGCGCGGGTGAGCTTCTCGTCCAGGTGCAGCGGGCCCTCGGCGGAGGCCGTGATGTAGGGCAGGTTGATCGAGGTCTCGGAGGACGAGGACAGCTCGATCTTGGCCTTCTCGGCGGCCTCGCGCAGACGCTGCAGGGCCATCTTGTCCTTGGACAGGTCGACGCCGTGGCCGGCCTGGAAGACCTTGACCAGGTGGTCGACGACCTTCTGGTCCCAGTCGTCACCACCGAGGTGGTTGTCACCGTTGGTGGCCTTCACCTCGACGACCCCGTCGCCGATCTCCAGCAGGGAGACGTCGAAGGTGCCGCCGCCGAGGTCGAAGACCAGGATGGTCTGGTCGTCCTTGTCGAGGCCGTAGGCCAGGGCGGCCGCGGTCGGCTCGTTGACGATGCGCAGGACGTTGAGGCCCGCGATCTCACCGGCCTCCTTGGTGGCCTGGCGCTCGGAGTCGGAGAAGTACGCCGGAACGGTGATGACGGCGTCGGTGACGGTCTCACCCAGGTAGGCCTCGGCGTCCCGCTTCAGCTTCTGCAGCACGAAGGCGCTGATCTGCTGCGGGTTGAAGTCCTTGCCGTCCAGGTTGATCTTCCACCCGGTGCCCATGTGGCGCTTGACCGAGCGAATGGTGCGATCGACGTTGGTGACCGCCTGACGCTTGGCCACCTCGCCGACCAGGACCTCGCCGTTCTTCGCGAAAGCGACGACGGACGGCGTGGTCCGCGCGCCCTCGGCGTTCGTGATGACGGTGGGCTCGCCACCCTCCAGAACGCTGACGACCGAGTTCGTCGTACCGAGGTCGATGCCGACCGCGCGTGCCATCGTAAATACCTCCACGGAAGAGTTGAGCTTTACAGGCTCAAGGATGCATGACCGGATGGGTGTCGTCAACAGGGATGAGTCGCTGCCGCTCAACTTTGCTGAGCGGTCTCCTTCCCGCGGCCGCAGCGACTTCCCGTGGCCTTGGTCGTGGCCGTGGTCGCCGGCCGCGGCGCGTGTGGCGCCACGTGACTGCCGCCATAGCTTGGGAACCTTCTGGAGGACTGGTGGTGGGCGGTAATGTCCGGGCCGTCGGCCCGGAAAGTTACCGGCGAGTACAATCCCTTCCACGCAAGACCGTTCAAAGACCGCTCAACAGCAAGCCGCAGGAGACGGAGAGCCGATGCAGCTAGCAGCGATCGTCATCTCGCTGGTCACGTTCGTGATCGGCACCGCGCTCGCCGCCCGTGCGGCGCTGTACATCTACAAAGTGGTACGGACCGGCCAGCCGGACCCCACCCGCTTCGGTCAGCCCGCCCAGCGGGTGAAGACCGTCGCGGTCGAGTTCGTCGGACACACCCGGATGAACCGCTGGGGGATCGTGGGCATCGCCCACTGGTTCGTCGCGGTCGGCTTCTTCAGCCTGGTGCTGACCATCGTCAACGCCTTCGGCCAGCTCTTCGACGCCGAGTTCGCGCTGCCGATCATCGGCCACTGGATGCTCTGGCAGCTCTTCGTCGAGCTCGTCGGCACCCTCACCACGCTGGGCATCGCGACGCTGATCGTGATCCGGCTGCTCAGCCTGCCGTCCCGGTCCGGCCGCAAGTCCCGCTTCGCCGGCTCGATCGCCTGGCAGGCCTTCTACGTCGAGTACACGATCCTCGGCATCGGCCTCTGCATCCTGATGCTGCGCGCCCTTGAGGGCGCCCTCAACGGCGTCGACTCGTACGGGCCCGAGCACCTGGTCTCGTACCCGCTGGTCTCCGCCTTCAGCGGCCTGTCGCACGGCACGCTGGAGAACCTGATCTACCTCTTCGCGATGCTGAAGATCTGCATCTCGTTCGCGTGGGCGACCACCATCGGCATCAACCCCTCGATGGGCGTGGCCTGGCACCGCTTCCTCGGCTTCTTCAACATCTACTTCAAGCGCGAGGAGGACGGCGGCACCGCGCTCGGCGCCCTGCGTCCGATGACCAGCGGCGGTCAGCCGATCGACTTCGAGGACCCGGCCGACGACGCCGTGTTCGGCGTCTCCCAGGTCGAGCACTTCTCCTGGAAGGGCATCCTCGACTTCTCCACCTGCACCGAGTGCGGCCGCTGCCAGTCGCAGTGCCCCGCCTGGAACACCGGCAAGCCGCTCTCGCCGAAGCTGCTGATCATGGGCCTGCGCGAGCACGCCTTCGGCAAGGCGCCCTACCTGCTGGCCGGTGGCGGCAAGGACATGGAGAGCGAGGAGAAGGCCACCGCCGAGCAGCTCAAGGACGTCCCGGCGGCCGCCCTGGCCGAGGCCGAGCGCCCGCTGATCGGCACCGCCGAGGAGAACGGCGTCATCGACCCGGACGTCCTGTGGTCCTGCACCACCTGCGGCGCCTGCGTCGAGCAGTGCCCGGTGGACATCGAGCACATCGACCACATCGTCGACATGCGCCGCTACCAGGTGATGATCGAGTCCTCGTTCCCGACCGAGGCCGGGACGATGCTCAAGAACCTGGAGAACAAGGGCAACCCGTGGGGCATGGCCACCAAGGCCCGCCTGGACTGGGTCAAGGAGCTCAAGAAGGAGACCGGCATCGAGGTGCCGGTGATCGGCGAGGACATCGACCCCGCCGAGGTCGAGTACCTCTACTGGGTCGGCTGCGCCGGCGCCCTGGAGGACCGCGCCAAGAAGACCACCAAGGCCTTCGCCGAGCTGCTGCACACCGCGGGCGTGAAGTTCGCCATCCTCGGCAAGGAGGAGTCCTGCACCGGTGACTCCGCCCGCCGGCTGGGCAACGAGTTCCTCTTCCAGATGCTCGGCGCGCAGAACGTCGAGACGCTGAACGCGGCCCTGGAGGACGCGCCGGTCAAGCGGATCGTCGCCACCTGCCCGCACTGCTTCAACACCATCGCCAACGAGTACCCGCAGCTGGGCGGCCACTTCGAGGTCATCCACCACACCCAGCTGCTGCAGCACCTGATCGACGAGGGCAAGCTCGTCCCGGTCAACCCGGTCGAGGGCCTGATCACCTACCACGACCCCTGCTACCTGGGCCGCCACAACAAGGTCTACAGCCCGCCGCGCGAGATCATGGACAAGGTCCCCGGTCTGCGTCAGCAGGAGATGCACCGGCACAAGGAGCGCGGCTTCTGCTGCGGCGCCGGCGGTGCCCGGATGTGGATGGAGGAGCGCATCGGCAAGCGGATCAACACCGAGCGCGTGGACGAGGCGCTGTCCCTCAACCCGGACATCGTCTCCACCGCCTGCCCGTTCTGCCTGGTGATGCTCTCCGACTCGGTCAACGGCAAGAAGAACGAGGGCGCCGCCAAGGAGCACCTGAAGGTGGTCGACGTCGCCCAGCTGCTGCTCGACTCGGTGAAGGCGACCCCGCCGGCCGCCGCCGAGGAGCCTGCGACGGTGGACGCGTAGCGTCCTCTGTTCGACAGTTCTGCTACAACTGCCCGGCCCGGTGGTCGCCGCGAGAGCGCCCGCCGGGCCTGGCTTTTGGGGGGCCGGGACGGGCCGGACCGGGGGCGGATCCGGGGCGGGACCCGTAGGGGAGTGGTGCCAATCGCACGGCCGCCTGAGTGTCCGCCCGTTGGGAGGAAATACAGTAGGCGGCAGACCGGCCTCGCGCCGGTCGACCCGTTCCGGACGGCCGGACGGGTCCTGACCACCGACGGAGGTATCGGCCCGCCGGGCCGGGCCGCAGAGCACAAGGGGAACAGCGCAGACCATGACCGAGGCGATCATGCTGGTCGGTGGTAAGGGCACGCGACTGCGTCCGCTGACCACCCACACCCCCAAGCCCATGCTGCCGGTGGCGGGCGTCCCCTTCATCGCACACCAGCTGGCCCGCGCGGCCGCCGCCGGTGTCACCCGCGTCGTGCTGGCCACCTCCTACCTGGCCGAGGTCTTCGAGGACCACTTCCAGGACGGCACCCCGTACGGCATCGAGCTGGTCTACCTGACCGAACGCGAGCCGCTGGGCACCGGCGGCGCGATCCGCAACGCGGCGACCGGGCTGACCTGCGGCCCCGACGAGCCCGTGCTGGTCTTCAACGGCGACATCCTCTCCGGCGTCGACATCGCCGCCCTGCGCGACGGCCACGTGGCCGCCGGGGCCGACGTCACCCTGCACCTCACCCGGGTCGAGGACCCGCGCGCCTTCGGCCTCGTCCCGACCGACGCGAACGGGCGGGTGCTGGAGTTCCTGGAGAAGCCGGAGACGCCCGAGCAGATCGTCACCGACCAGATCAACGCCGGCTGCTACGTCTTCACCCGGTCCGTCATCGACCGCATCCCGGCCGGCCGCGAGGTGTCCGTCGAACGCGAGACCTTCCCCGAGCTGCTGGCCACCGGCGCGCTGCTGCGCGGCGTCGTCGACACCTCGTACTGGCTCGACCTCGGCACCCCGGCCGCGTTCGTCCGCGGCTCGGCCGACCTGGTGCTCGGCAAGGTCGACTCCCCGGCCGTCCCCGGCCCGACCGGCGACGCCCTGCTGCTGCCCGGCGCCACCGTCCACCCCGGCGCGGTGCTCAGCGGCGGCACCGTGGTCTCCGCGAACGCGGTGGTCGAGGCCGGCGCGATCGTCGAGGGCAGCGTGATCCTGCCGGGCGCGGTGGTCGGCCCGGAGACCCTGGTCAAGGACTCCATCGTGGGCGCCTTCGCCACCGTCGGCGCCCGCTCGGCGCTGGACGGCGCGGTGATCGGCGACGGCGCGATCGTCGAGTCCGACAACGAGCTGCCGAACGGCATCCGGATCGCCTGCGGCACCCTGCTGCCGGTCGGCGCGGTCCGTACCTCGGCCGGCCCGGGCGGCTGCCCGGCCGGCACCGCCGCGGCCGCCGCGGTGCACGGGCCCTCGGTCAGCGCGCAGCGGTAGCAGGACGCCGGGCCGGGCCGCTGTCGCCGGGCCGGGCCGCAGTCGCCGGGTCGGCGGTGGCGCCGTCGGCGGCGGGATTTCGGCCGCGTTCGTCTCAGGCTCGCTGCAAACCGGCCCCGGCTCCGTCCAGGCCCCACGCGGATTGGGCCGGACGGGTACCGTCAGAGCGTGGCTGGTAATCGATACGACAGCGGGCAGGGCGCCGACCCCCACGGCGGGTGGGCGCCCCCTCCGCCGCCGGCGGGGCCCGGGGGGCACGGGCAGACGGACGGGCCGGAGTACTTCACGACCTCGCACCGGGGCGTGACCGACGGCCCCGACGGCAGGCCCGGAGGCCCCGGCGCCCCGGGCCCGCAGGGCGGCTACGACCCGTACGCCGCCGACCGGCCCGGCGGCACCCGGGCCTTCCCGACCGGCGACCCGTACGCGCAGGAGCCGCCCCACCAGGGGTACTACGACCAGGGCCAGTACCCCGGGCACCCCGGCTACCCCGGGTACCCACAGGAGGGGTACGGCGCCGAGGGCTACGACCAGGGCTACGACCAGGGCGGACACCCGCAGGGCGACGGCTACGGCCAGGACGGCTACGGGCCGCAGCAGCAGCCGCCGTACGGCCAGGACAACGTCACCGTCTACCGGGCCGGCGGCCAGTCCGCCCCGCACGTCGCCGGGCCCCGCCCGCACTGGCGCGAACTGCTCATCGGCATCTTCCGCGCCCCCACCGCGACCTTCGACCGCGCCCGCGACCACCAGGTCTGGCTGCCCGCCCTCACCGTCTCGATGCTGTACGGCGCGCTCGCGGTGCTCGGCATCGGCCTGACCCACGACGACATCGTCGACTCGACCTTCACCGTCGCGCTGACCGGCATCGCCGCCGCCGCGATCGGCTTCGCCGTGGCCGGAGCGGTCTTCGGCGGCGTCACCTACGCGCTGGCCCGCCAGCTCGGCGGGGACGGCCCGTGGAAGTCGACGGTCGGCCTGGCCGCGCTGATCGGCTGGCTGACGGACGCGCCCCGGCTGCTGCTCGACCTGGTGCTGCCCTCGGGCAGCGCGGTCGTCCAGGTCGCCGGATGGGCCACCTGGGCGTTCTGCGCGTACCTGCTGACCAGCATGGTCCGGCGGGTGCACGACCTGCCCTGGGGCAAGGCGGCCGCCGCCTCGGCGGTGCAACTGCTCGCGCTGCTGGTGCTGATCAAGCTGCCGACCCTGGGCTGACGGCCGGAGGGCACAATGGTGGACGGATCCCGGTCAGGCCGGGCCCGTCCACCCTCTTCACCCCCTCAGCCTTCACCCCCCACCCCCTCACGCCTTCACCCCCCACCCCCTCACGCCTCCACTCCCTCACTCCCTCACCCGTTCCACGTCACCGGAGCCAGGAATGACCCTCCCCACCACGCACGTCAGCTTCCCGGCCGGGGCGGTGACCGGCGAGTCGACGGTGATCGAGGTGCACCCGCTGGGGGACGGCCGGCACGCCGTCGTGACCGGGGCCACCCCGTTCCACCCGCTCGACCACACCTGGCCCGACCAGCCCGCGGACCTCGGCACCCTCACCGTCGACGGCACCGAGCTGGCCGTCGTCGACTGCCTCACCGGCGCCGTCGGCCCGGACGGCGGAACGCCGCTGGCCGGGGCCGACATCCCGGTCCGGCGCGGCGACGAGGAGTGGTCCTGGCTGGTCCTGCACGTCGTCGACACCGACCCCGGCGACCTCGTCGGGCGCACCGCCGTCCTCGCCGTCGACGCCGACCGCCGGGCCGCCCTCAGCGCCTCGCACAGTGGCTGCCACCTGCTCGCCCTCGCCCTCAACGAGGCCCTCGCGCCGCGCTGGCGCAAGGACCCGGGCCGCTCCGACGCCCTCGGCCACCCCGACTTCGACAGCCTCGCGATGGCCACCTCGGTGATGGACACCGAGGCCAGCACCGACACCTACCGGCTCGGCAAGTCGCTGAAGAAGAAGGGCTTCACGGCGGACGCCACCGACGAGCTCCCCGCCCTCGCCGACGCCCTGCCCGCCCTCACCGAGGCCGTCAACGCCCGGCTCGCCGCCTGGGTCGCCGCCGACGCCCCGGTCCGCATCGAGGTCCCCGGCCCCGAGCTCACCGCCCGCCGCCAGTGGCACTGCGAGCTGCCCGAGGGCGGCGCGCAGATCTTCTGCGGCGGCACCCACCTGCACCACCTCGGCGAACTCGCCGAACTCCGCACCGAACTGCGGCTCTCCGAGGACGGCACCGAACTGGTCGCCGTCACCCGCCCCAAGCGGGCCTGAGCACCCGGGAAACGCGACGGGCGGCCGCCCCTCGTCCGTCATCGGCGAGGGTCGGCCGCCCGTACTGCGTGCGCTCCGCCCGGATCAGACGTCGGTGCGGTGGAAGTTCAGGAACGAACGGGACGGCGTCGGGCCGCGCTGGCCCTGGTAGCGCGAGCCGTACCGCTCCGAGCCGTACGGGTGCTCCGACGGCGAGGAGAGCCGGAACAGACAGAGCTGCCCGATCTTCATCCCCGGGTACAGCTTGATCGGCAGCGTCGCGACGTTCGACAGCTCCAGCGTCACGTGACCGTTGAAACCGGGGTCGATGAAGCCGGCCGTCGAGTGCGTCAGCAGGCCCAGCCGGCCCAGACTCGACTTGCCCTCCAGCCGGGACGCCACGTCGTCGGGCAGCGAGATGACCTCGTACGTCGAGGCCAGCACGAACTCGCCCGGGTGCAGGATGAACGCGTCGTCGCCCTCGGGCTCCACCAGCCGGGTCAGGTCCGGCTGCTCCTCGGAGGGGTCGATGTGCGGGTAGCGGTGGTTCTCGAACACGCGGAAGAAGCGGTCGAGGCGCACGTCGATGCTCGACGGCTGGATCATCGCCGGGTCGAACGGGTCGACGACGACCCGACCCAGGTCGATTTCGGTCCGGATGTCCTTGTCAGAGAGCAGCACGCTTCGAGGTTACGTGCACGACAGGGCCCCGGACGAATCCGCCCGGGGCCCGTTCCGTCCTCGCGTCGACCGTCAGGCCAGGAACTCCGCGGCCTCCAGCCGCAGCGCCCGGTCCAGCTGCGGCGCCGACAGCTCCCGCACGTCGGCCAGCACCGAACTCCTCAGCCGCCCGCACTGCGGACAGCGGATCAGCCGCCCGGGCCCGAGCCGGCCCGGACCGAGGTTCTGCATCGGGAACGTGGTGGTGCTGAACAGGTGCCCCTCGGCACAACGAACGACGGCGCGCTGCTCCATCGATCCCCTTCCCATCCCTAACCCAGTACTCACCCGTACTCATCGCGCCCCGCGGGACCTCGCCCCGGGACAGCGTCACATTAGGGGATGCTCCGGACATTCCACACCGTGGCTCGCCGCCCCGAACCCACCCGCCGGAGGACTCGTACGCGGCCCACACAGTACGCCCCCCTCCACCCCCGCCCGCCCCGCCACTCCCCGGGCGGGCCGTGCAACCACAGTCGCGAATGGGGTACAGTGACACTGGATTGAGCGGTCTCTGACGGCTCATCAGGCGGGCGTAGTTTAATGGTAGAACATGAGCTTCCCAAGCTTAGAGCGCGAGTTCGATTCTCGTCGCCCGCTCCAGCAGTAAAGGCCCAGGTCACATGACCTGGGCCTTTCGCGTTGTCTAGGCCAATTGGGGCCTGCCGTGCCGGATCCGTGCCAGAACGCAGCCGCCCCCAGGCGAGGTGTGCTCGATGGGGGCGCCAGGAGCCGTCCTCAGCCGGCGGTGCCGAGGGCTTCGGCGAGGCGTGCGTCCTGGTCGGGGGAGAGGCCGAAGCGGACGCCGCGGGGGCTGTAGGAGCCGCCGCAGAGCAGCACGCGGCTGAGGTGGGTGGCGGTGCTGGCGCCGCTGAGAGGAGAGCTCCCTTCGAAGAACCACGTCTCGCCGCCCCAGAAGGGGTGGCCGAGCAGGGCGTCGGCGAGAGTGGCCGCGGCCTCGGGCGGAGTGCCGATGGTGGCAAGGGCGCGGGCGACGGTCGCGGTGGCGTCGGCCGACAGGTCAACGTCGCCGAGGATGGGCAGCAGGAGGAGTAGGCGGGCGTCCGGGTCGGTGATCCCCGGCCCGTCACCGGGGCGCCGGGCGACGTGGACCAGCTTGCACCAGGCGAGCCCGGGGCCGCTCAAGTGGCCCTCGATGCTGGCCAGCGAGCGCGGCCGGTCCCAGTCGGGGTGGGCCACGTAGTAATCGATCCCTTCGCCCTCGGCGAAGTTGCGGTGGACGATCAGGATGCTGTGGCCGTGTTGCATGGGCAGCCGGATGACGGGCCAGGCGGTCGGGTCGGAGAGCTGCTCGTAGACGGCGTCCGCGTCCGCGCCGTCTGCGCCGAACAGTGCGGGTACGGGATCCAGATCCTCCCCCTCAGCGAGCCAAAGCAGATAGGCGGCCCAGAAGCCCGGCAGGGGGACCAGTTTCTCGCCGATGGCAAGAGGCTCGTTCTCGTATCCAGGGATCAGCACACGCGCATGCTGCCACCCAGTCCCGACATCGTGCGGTGCGGGTCGGCATCTTCGGGAGAATCCGTACGGAACTGCAAGAACAGTCGAGATCTTCGCAGGTGGGAGGCCCTGTGTGGCGCCACGTTTTTGCAGTATGGGTATACGTAACTCGCTGCAAGAACTGCCCAATGAGCTCGCGTTGTAGGTCCACGCCGCTGCATGCTGCACGCACAGCAGCGGTGTCGCGACTGCGACTTGATACCTGCTGCCAGAGTCGAGGAGGGACTTGTGGTTACTGTGGCTGATGGTTGGCCCGGGCGGTGGGGGTGCGTAGCTGGTGGTCGCGTCGGGCGTGGTCGACTTGTATCGGACCTGGTGTTGGTGGTGATCGTGGTCCTTGTCCTGCGTGGCACGCCTGCGAGAGACATCGAGTCGCTCCTGGCGGTGGTGAGCCTTGTGGCTACACGGACCGGTTCTGCCTGGCCCCGTCGCACTGAGTCGAGGTAAGTCGAAAATGGCCCGTCCCGAGAAGCCGTTGCCGGCTGGTTCTGATCCGGAGCTTGATGCTGCTCGGTGGATGCGTGGACTTCGGGACCGAGCTGGATTGACGAACCGTGAGATAGCTGAGTTCCTCCGCATGTCAGAGTCGACCGTGTCGAGGGCCATGTCAGGCAAGGGTTCGCGGCGCCTGCACAATCTCCTGTTCGCGATGGTCTTCATGGGCGACGGGAGCGCCGAGGAAGCATCGGACCTTATGGGGCGTCTGGGGCGTCGCCGACGTGCACACCTGAGGCAACCCAATGAGGGGATCCTCGGCTGTGACCCGGACCTGGTCTCGACGCCTGCTGAACTGGTTCGGGGGATGCGGGTTCTTCGAATCCAGGCTGGCCAGCCATCCCTCGCTGAGCTGAAGCGCAGGTCGCCGGGCCGGGCGCTGGCTCCGACAACGATCAATGAGGTCTTGTTGGGGCAACGTTTCCCTTCGGCGCTGGTACTTGCCAGATTCGTGGCGGCGTGCGGAGTTGTTCCGCCTGAATCTGATCGCTGGGCGAAAGCCTGGCAGCGAGTCATGCTTCAGGAACAACAGAGTGGCTGGAAATCCAAGGCGCCGTTCTCCCGCATGGTGCGCTTTCGGCTGGTGGAGATGGAGTCTGAGGCCGGAGCAACGTTCGTTGAGCCATTCCGGGCGGCGCATGAGGCTGTCAATGGCCATCTCGCCGGTGATTCCGAAGGTTGACCGGCCCCCTGTCACTCTTGCGGCAGGCCGCGGGCACGATGAGAGGCATGGCCATCACGGACGATCGGCATGCTGCGCGACGACGAGGTGGAGGAGCCGGGCGGGAGGGAGGAAGATCAGCAGGAAGTCGGTGACGCTGACCTGCTGCCCGACGAGCAGGTTCGTGCGGCGGTCTCCACGCTCTTCCGGGCGATCCGCCCCGAACCGCGCCTGCGCCTTGGTGAGGCCGAGGCCCGGAAGCTCGCCCCGCTGGTCGCCCAGTGGCTGGAGCGCGGCGCGACCGACGCTGACCTCGCCCAGGCTCTGCTGCCCGGCCTTCCCGTCCCGCTTCACTCGGCAGCAGCGGTGGTCCGCTACCGCCTGGAGCACAAGATGCCGCCTGTTCCGGTCCCTGCCCGCCCCGCAGCGGCGCGGTACGCCGAGTGCACCGAGTGCACCGAGTGCCACGACCCCATACCGCAGCCGGGTATCTGCCGCCCCTGTGC
Source organism: Kitasatospora sp. NPDC088861 (assembly GCF_044750105.1). Taxonomy (NCBI): domain Bacteria; kingdom Bacillati; phylum Actinomycetota; class Actinomycetes; order Kitasatosporales; family Streptomycetaceae; genus Kitasatospora; species Kitasatospora sp. NPDC088861. The sequence continues at coordinate 498,798 of NZ_JBIVJF010000001.1, read as the reverse complement.
GGGCCTCGGCGGGCGCACGCTCGCCGTCGGGGGAGACGAAGCGGTCGCTCGCGGCGGAGCGGCCCGCGTCCGGGCAGCTCTGCGTACTGCGCGACCGACCGGGCTGGGCATCGGAACCCTGGTCCCGGTCGGCTGACTGGCGCGTCCGTCCGGCGGCCGGCGCTACCGGGGGATCAGCGACCAGCGCGAACGGCGGTGCCGCCCCGGGCGCCCTGCGGCTGCCCGGGGTTCTTGGCCCTGCGGGGTGGGCTGGGCCGAGCATGACGGCTCGTCGTTCAGCAGGATCGAGCGCCAGACCCGTTCCTGGAGTTCGCGGATGCAGGGCCCGCAGGCATACATGGGCGCCTGGGCGCCGGCGACGTGAGCAGGGCCGATCCACAAGACACGGGTCCACTGCTGGCCGCAGTACAGCCAGCAGAAGCCGTCGAACCAGGTGTTGCCGTCATCGGTCGCGGGCGGGTCGGGCACGTAGCCGCGGGCGAACCCCGCGATGCCAGGGATCACGATGTGCGGCTCGGGCAGCATGGGATCACCTGCCCGGGCTGTGTCCGCCGTCGGATTCGGCAGCTTCGTCGGTCCCCAACCCGGCGATCGGTGACCACTCGTGTTTCAGGATCGAGTAGGTGATCGAGTCGCGCCAGGCGCCATGGACGAAGACGTGGTCGCGGATGCGGCCGTCCTCGGTCATGCCGGCGCGCAGGAGGGTGCGTGCGGAGGCTTCGTTGAGCGGTGAGCGGGCAGCCCAGATGCGGTGTAGGCGGAGGACGTTGAAGCCGAGCGCGCACAGCAGGTGGACGGTCTCGGTGCCGTGGCCCTTGCCCCATGCAGCCTGGTGGAGGGCGAAGCCGATGGTGGCGGCCTGCTGCGGCTCGGTGGCCAGGCGTGCGTAGCCGATCAGTCGGTGTTCGTCGAAGAGGGTGACGGCGAGGCAGTACTCGTCGCGCGGGGAGGCGTGCGCGGAGGCGATGGAGCGGTCCGTGATCGCCTGGACCTGCTCGCGGGTGCGGGGTTCGAAGCTGAGGTGGCGGGTGGCCTCGGGGTCGCCGTAGATGGCCAGGAGGTCGTCGGTGTCCTCGGGTTCGACCTCGCGCAGTGCCAGGTTGGGGCCGGTCAGGTGAACTGGGGTCATGGCTGCGGAGCCTATCCGCGGGGTCATCGGACGAGGACCGAGGTCGGGGTGGCGGTGAAGGCCTCGATCTCCTCGCGCAGTCCGGCCGCCGCGCTGCCGCTGCGGCGGCCGTCGCCGTGCAGGGCGGCGTGGACGCGTTGGGCGCTGCTCACGATGCCGAAGTTCCGCTGCTCGACGGGGAGGTCGAGAACGGGGCGGACGGCCTCGGCGGCGCCTTCGATCTCGCCGCGGGCGATGCGGGCGAGGGCGAGGTCGGTCTGGGCGCCGGCCTGGTCGCCGAAGGCCCACTCGTCCTCGGAGGCACTGCGGTAGGCGGCGACGGCCGCTTCGGACTGGTTCTCGCCGAGCGCGGCGTCCTGGCCGAGCTGCACGGTGGCCTCGGCGACGTAGTACAGCTGGCGGGGCACCGGGAAGGTCATGATGCCGCCGAAGGCGTCGAGGTCGTCGGGCTCGACGGCCTCGCGGGCGTCCTCAGCCCGCTGGATGGCCGCACGGGTGGCCTCACCGTCGCCGAGGAGGGAGTGGGCGCGGGCGGAGAGGCAGGCCAGCCAGACGCCGGTGGTGCCGCGGACGTCGCCGGCCACGCTCTGCCCGAGAGCCGCGTACTCGGCGGCCTCGCCGGGGCGGCCGGCCCAGTAGGAGATGAGCGACTGGAGCGAGCGCACCCAGGCGCGCATGGCGTGGTGGTCTGCGTTGTCGGCGCAGACGAAGGCAGTGCGGGCCTGCATCATCGCGGCGCTCGGGTTGCCGAGGTCGTGGCTGGCCTTGGCGAGCATGCCGGAGGTGATCCCGGCGAGCAGGTACAGCTCCCGGGCCTGCAACGGCTTGACCCGTCCGTGCTCCAGCAGTCGGAAGGTGAGGTCCTGGACCTCGACTAGGTCGCCGAGCAGGGTCGGCAGTGCCAGCTTCGGGTAGGCGGCGGTCAACCGCCGTACCTCGTCGTGGATCTGGCTCAGGGTCTCCGAGCCGATACTGCTGCCCTCCGCCATCGCGGTGAACCGAAGTGCGCGACGAGCCGCCATCATGACCTGCCTTTCCAATTCCGTGGTGCCCGCGTCGAAGCGGGGTTCGCTGCTGGACGGGCCACCGACAGGCGGTGCCGCTGCTTGCTCGGGTGGGAGGAGGACAGGGGCCGGCCGTGGTGGCGGGACGACGAACGAGGCGGTGGTGGCGTGCACGGGGCCGGCCGGTGCGGGCGCGAGGAGTTGGTCGACGCCGACGCCGAACATGGCCTCCAGCACCCGGCACTGGTCCGGGTAGGGGCGGGTCTTTACCGCTCCGCCGTACCAGCGCTCGAACTGCCGCTTGGAGACCGACAGGCCCCGGAGTCGGGGGTCGCGCTCCTGCTCGGCGAGCGAGTTCGCCGTCGCCTCGAACCGGAGGCGGAAGGTCTCGTAGACCTGCCAATGCCGCTGAAGCGTCAAAACCCTTAGGAGTGTGGGAGTTTCAGCCATCGCGGATCATCTCCGTCCCCGTTCGTCTGCTCTGACGATAGCCATCGGCACTCGACAGGAAACCCGTTCGAGGCCGTACCGGACCAGATGGCGGTGGCCATGACGGCAGTCATGACGCACACCGCCATGGCGCCGGCCTCGCCGCCCTCAGGGTGACGGGATGGCGACGGCAGCCGCGTCGTATCGGTGCCGCACCGGGCGCCGCCATCCTGAACGCCGCTTCACTGTCCGTGCATCGATGGCAGCGAAGCGTGAGATCAAGGGCGCTGGGACCGGCGCCCGATCAACCCCATCCAGCACCACGTGCATTCCGGCTCGCCATGCCGTGAGCCGGCCCGGGAGGGAACCGATGGACAGTACCCTGACCGCTCTGGCCGGGCAGATCGCCCAGCTGGACGCCGTGGACTCCGCCCATCTGGAGCGGATGCGCCACGAGGCCTTGACCGCCCAGGCGCCGTGGAAGGCAGAGTACGGCGCCTACCAGTCCGGCGGCTGGTGGACCACCTCGCTGATGAACGCCTCCGGCGACGCCGCCGACGTGACGATCGGCGACTGCGCCGCCCGTCCGACCGACCTGCTGGGGCGGATGCCGGCCACCGCCGCGTTCCTGGCCGACCTCGGCCTGAACTTCATGTGGGTGCGGCTGGCCCGCCTGGAGGGCAACGCCTTCCTCTGGGAGCACCGCGACTACGACGAGCTCCACCAGGTCGAGCGGCACCGGCTGCACGTCCCGCTGCACACCAACACCTCGGCGTTCCTGGTCACCGGTGGCACCAAGGTGCACATGGCCGGCGGGCGGATCTGGCGGCTCACCCCGACCTACGCCCACGGGGTGTGCAACCTGCTCGGCCCGGACCGGATCCACCTGATCGCCGACGTGTACGCCGACGACGCCTACCAGCGCCTGGCCCGCCGCCCCATGCTGAGCCCGACCGTCGCGGAGCCGTTGCCCGTCGCCGACCAGACGGTCCTCGCGGAGCGGCTGGAGGCCGCTCGCAACATGGCCGCCCTCGGCTACACGGAGGCGGCCGAGCGGATGCTGCTGCGGCTCTTCTACACCTACGCCCTGCCGGAGGGCACGGCGTACGACCTGATCGCCGAACTGCACACCTTCCTCGGCGACATGGAGGCCGCGACGCGCTGGGAGACCGCCAAGCGCCGCCTGCTCGCCCTCCCCGCCTGATCCCAGCCCGCGCCTACGCCCGGAAGGAAGAAGCGCATGCCCACCCTGCAACTGGCGGCGATCACCCAGGCCAACCGGCCCGCACAGCTGCCGCTGCTGTCGAAGCTCGCCGACATCCTGGCCACCTCCCTGTCGGTGACTCACCTGATGGTCCGCGGGTCGTTGGCCCACGGCACCGCCGACCGCCTGTCCGACGTCGACTTCGTCGTCGGCGTCCACGACGTCCAACTCCCGGCCTTCGTCGAGGCGCTGGACACCCTGATGCCCGTCGAGGCCGGCGCTCTGCTGCCCGGCTGGCGCGACACGATCGTCGCCGACCTCGGTGGCGTCGGGATGGTCTTCCTCGTCCCGGACGAGGGGAAGCTTCACCAGATCGACCTCTACGTCGCACCGGCCTCCCGGATCCCGCGGCTGCAGGCGATGGTCAGCACCGCAGTCCTCCTCGACCGCCGGCCCGGACCGGTCGACGTGGCGGACATCGCGGCGGCCGAGAGCTTCGTCGCCGCCTTCGCCGCCCGGCCGCGCTCCTGCACCGAGCTGCTGATCGAGCACCTGGTGCTGGCCGTGCTCCTGCACAAGCGGATCCGGCGCGGCCAGCGGTTCGTGGCGTACTCCGAGTGGTACCGGCTGCACACCGCGACGAAGGACCTGATCAAGACCGCCCTGGCCCCCGCCTCGCGGTACTGGGGCTGGTACCAGCTGCGCGAGGAGATCGCCGTCACCCCGATCGGCCGGGCCTGCCTGGGTGACCTGGATGCGGCGATCAGCGGTCCGGCGATCCCGGAGGCGGCCGATGTCACCGAGGCGATCGAGCGGGTGCTCGCCTTGACGGAGCGGGCCTGCCCGCAGGCGCTCGACGGCCTGCACGACGCTGTCGCCGCCTACCGCACCTACCAGGAGCTGGTGTGAACGCACTCCACCTCGCGGGCCCGGCCGCCAGCCGGGCCCGCGAGGGCCTGACCGCCGTCTTCTTCGGCGGTGTCGTCCCCGCCTCGGCCGAGGAGGAGGCACTGGCCGAGGAGATCGGCCGGAGCTTGGCCCAGGCCGGGTACCAGCTCCTGCACGGCGGCTACAACGGCCTGATGGAGGCCGCCGCCCGCGGAGCCGGAGGCCAGGGAGCCACGGTCACCGCCGTCACGCTGATCGGCAAGCATGGCGAGTGGGGCGGGTTCAACCCGCACACCACCTTGTCCGTTCACCTGCCCGACCCTGGCGCACGACTCAACCACTACCTGGAGCACGCCGACCTGATCGTCGCCATGGGCGGCGGTGTCGGCACCCTCCACGAGCTGACCGCCGCCCTCTACTACGCGACCGTCATCCGGTCCGTCCCGGTCTGTGTCGCCGGACCGGCAGCCCTTCGTCTGCTCGCCTTCCTGCGCGAGGAGCGGTGGCTGTACGAGACCCCGACCCGGCCGCTCGGCTTCCTCGCCACCGCGGAGTCCGCGGACGCCTTCCGCGCCCACCTCGCCACGCTCGACACCGCCCCGATCGGAGAAGCATGACCACCCGCACCCCGCCGGCCGGCCTCGCCGCCCGGCTCGCCGAAACCGCCTGCGTCGACGCCCCGTTCACGCTCGCCAACGGCACCCAGCTCGATGCCTACTTCGACGAGTACAGGATGGCCTCCGACCCCGCGCTCCTGCGCGACACCGCCACTGCCTTGGCCGACCTCGTCCCCGACGACGCCCAGGTACTCGCCGGCATCGAACTCGGGGGCGTCCCCCTCGTCGTGGCGCTGTCCGCCGCCACTGGCCTGCCCGCCGTCTTCGTACGCCGCAAGCCCAAGAGCTACGGCTCGTGCCACCAGGTCGAGGGCCTCGCCATCGACGGCCGCCGCACCGTGCTCGTCGACGACGTGGTCCGCTCCGGCGGCCAACTGCTCCACATGGCACGCATCCTGCGGATGGTGGGCGGACCGGTCACCCACGCCCTGTGCGTCCTGGAACGCCCACTCGGCGGCCGGGCTCTGCTGGCCGACCACCGCGTCACCCTGCACTCCCTGCTCACCGAGGCCGACCTGCCGGCGCCCCGGACGGGTGGTGCCGCGTGAAGCGGGCCGTGCTCTTCGACCTCGACGGCGTCCTCGTCGACAGCCGGGCCGCCCAACTCGCCACGCTGGCGGGCTACGCGACCTCCGCTCTCGGTAGGCGCGTCACCGTCGCGGACCTCCCACCCGCCGCCGCGACCACCCCTCGCGAGTACGTCCTCTCCGAACTCGGGCTGGACGGGCCGATCAACGAGGACAGCTGGGCGGCGGCGAGCGCCACCGCCACCCTCACCGCCGAGGTGTTCCCGTACGTCGCCGAGACCCTCGCCGCGCTCCGCGAGGCCGGAGTCGGCACCGGGGTCGTCACCCTGCGAAGCCGCGAACGGGTCAACTGGCTTCTGCCACAGGACATCCTCGACCAGCTGGACACGGTCGTCTGCTACGAGGACGCCCAGCCCAAGCCCGCCCCCGACGGCGTACTGCTCGCCCTCGACCGGCTCGACGTCACCCCGAGAGCGGGCATCTTCGTCGGCGACACCGAGACCGACATCCACGCTGCCCACGCCGCGGGCGTCACCGCCGTCGGCGCCGGCTGGGGTTTCGCCGGCCCCGAAGCGCTCACCCGGGCCGGAGCCCACCTCGTGATGCCCCGAGCCGACCACGCCGCCTTCGTCCTGCCCCTCCTGGTCGGCATCGGCCGACAGGAGGACAACTCCAAGCGATCTTGACCCCGGACCCGCTACTGTTGGTGGCGCAGTCGCAGCGGACCGTTGCGTCCCGTATCGGCTGCGCCACCTCAGAGCGACGGATACCGGAGTCATGGTCTACACCGTGGGGGCGCGAGCTATCTGCGCCGAGCTGGAGAACTGAGAACCACTCAGTCCTCGTTCTCGGCCCGGCTCGGCGTGTGATCACCCCACCTCTCTCCGCGACTCTTCCGTGAGGGCCATACCGCCATGCGCTCGACGCAGATCCGTTCCACCTTCCTGGACTTCTTCACCTCGCGCGGCCACCGCCACGTCCCGTCCAGCCCGCTCATCCCCTCCGACCCGACCCTGCTGCTGGCCAACGCCGGCATGAACCAGTTCAAGCCCTACTTCCTGGGCGAGGTCACCCCGGACTACCCGCGCGCCACCACTATCCAGAAGTGCGCCCGCACCTCCGACATCGACAACGTCGGCCGCACCAACCGGCACGCCACGTTCTTCGAGATGATGGGCAACTTCTCCTTCGGCGACTACTTCAAGGCCGACGCCATCGCCTACGCCTGGGAACTCCTCACCCAGGGCTACAACTTGGAGAAGGACCGTCTCTGGATCACCGTCCACCAGGACGACGACGAGGCCGAACAGCTCTGGCGCAGGATCGGTGTCCCCGCCGAGCGCATCCAGCGCCTCGGCACGGACAACTTCTGGGACATGGGCGTCCCCGGCCCGTGCGGCCCCTCTTCCGAGCTCAACTACGACCGGGGTCCGGCCTTCGGCCGCGAAGGCGGACCGGCCGTCGACGGCGAGCGGTACGTCGAGATCTGGAACCTCGTCTTCATGCAGTCCCTGCGCGGCGAGGACGACGACAACGGCACCTTCCCGATCCTGGGCGACCTCGCCCGGCAGAGCATCGACACCGGCCTCGGCCTCGACCGCCTCGCCGCGATCCTCCAGGACGTCGAGAACGTCTGCGGCACCGACCTGCTCCTGCCCACCCTCACCACCGTCCAGGAACTTGCCGGCCGCGACTACCCCGGCAACGGCCCCGGCGGCGAGGAGAAGGTCTCCTTCCAGGTCGTCACCGAGCACGCCCGCTCCATCGCCTACCTCATCGCCGACGGTGTCCTGCCCGCCAAGGACGGCCGCGGCTACGTCCTGCGCCGCCTGATGCGCCGCGCGATCCGCCACGCCCGGCTGCTCGGCATCGACCAGCCCGTCCTGGCCCCGGCCACCGCCAGCGTCATCGCCAACCTCGGCGACGTCTGGCCCGAACTGGTGGGCCAGGCCTCCCTCATCGAGCAGGTCGTCACCGCCGAGGAGGAGTCCTTCACCCGCACCCTCACCCAGGGCACCCGGCTGCTCAACGCCGCCATCACCCGCAGCCGCGAGGGCCGCTCCACCACCCTCACCGGCGACACCGCCTTCGAACTGCACGACACCTACGGCTTCCCCGTCGAGCTGACCATCGAGGCCGCCCGCGACGCCGGGTTGAGCGTCGACGAGGACCGCTTCACCGCCCTGCTCGCCGAGCAGCAGAAGCGCGCCAAGGCCGGGGGCAAGGCCAAGACCGCCGAGGCCCTGCGCCGCCAGGACGCCTACCGCGAGCTGTCCTCCCGCCACGGCCGTACCGACTTCGTCGGCTACGACCGCCTCGACACCGAGGTCACCGTCCTCGGCCTCATCTCCGACGGCGCCGTCGTGCCCGGCGCCGACCAGGGCAGCACGCTCGAACTCGTCCTGGACCGCAGCCCGTTCTACGCCGAATCCGGCGGCCAGGTCGGCGACACCGGCACCATCCGCACGTCCTCCGGCGCGCTCCTGGAAGTCCTGGACACCAAGCTCGGCCTGGAAGGCTTCCACGTCCACACTGTCCGCGTCCGCGAAGGCGAGATCCGCACCGGCGAACAGGCCGAAGCCCTCGTCGACGGCCCGCGCCGGGACGCCGTCGCCCGTTCCCACTCCGCCACCCACGTCCTGCACGCCATGCTCCGCCGCACCCTCGGCGACCACGCCCGCCAGCACGGCTCCCTCGTCGACGCCGGCCGCCTGCGCTTCGACTTCGCCCACTTCTCCGCCGTCGACCGCACCCAGCTCGCCGCCATCGAGGCCCTCGTCAACGACCACCTCCTCGACGATCCCGAAGTCCGCATCTGGCATGCCACCCGCTCCGAAGCCGAGGCCGCCGGAGCAACCGCCCTGTTCGGCGAGAAGTACGGCGACCACGTCCGCATCGTCGACATCGGCGACTTCTCCCGCGAACTCTGCGGCGGCACCCACGTCCCCCACGGCGCGGGTGCCGGCCCCGTCCGCATTCTCGGCGAAGCCTCCGTCGGCTCCAACCTCCGCCGCATCGAAGCCCTCACCGGCCGCGATGCCCTCACCTACCACGACACCGAACGCCGCCTCCTCGAAGAACTCTCCAGCCTCCTCGGCACCCGCCCCCAGGACGCCCCCGACGCCCTCCGCAAGCGCCTCGACGCCCTCACCACCGCCCAACAAGAACTCGCCCGCATCCGCGACTCCGAGCTCCGCACCCGCGCCCAGCAGCTCGCTGCCTCCGCCCACACCATCCCCGGCGGCCGGATCGTCACCAAGAACGTCACCGGCCTCAGCCCCGACGAACTCCGCACCCTGGCCACCAACACCGCCGACCTCCTGGGCGACAACCACGCTGCGGTCATCCTCGGCGCCAAACATGACGGCAAGGCCCTCCTCGCCGCCGCCATCACCCGCAGCCTCCACACCACCGACATCCAGGCCAGCCAGCTCCTCACCGCCGCCGCCCTTGCAGTCGGCGGCGGAGCCGGCGGCAAGGGCCCCATCGCCAGCGCCGGCGGACGCCGCCCCGAGGCCCTCGACGAGGCCCTCACCATCGCCGCCCAGGACGCCGCCCGAGCCCTCGGCCAGTAGCGCCAGCCGCCAGCGCGCGGTCGGTGCCTCCGAGCTGGGGAGGTGCCGACCGCTCGTTCTCACCGTTCTCGGCCGGCTGCCGCAAGGTCCTTCAGCAGGACCACGCTCTCGTAGTTGGTCACATCCCACCGCCACGTCCCAACGGGGACGTACCCCCGCCGGCGGTACCAAGCGACCAGCTCGATGGCCTCGGCCGATGTATCGATGACCGCCTCGATGGACCCGAGCGCAACGATCCGCTCCTCCGCCAAGGTCAACAGCCGTTTCCCGAGGCCAATCCCCTGATACGTGGGATCTACCGCGAGCTGCCAGAACGAGCCCGCTCCTGTCGGGGCCGGATACCCCTCGGGCGTTTCGTACGGCGCCGCCACGGTGACCGAGCCGACCAGCTCCGTACCCAGGGTGGCGAACCAGCACTCCCCCTTTGCCACTCGGCCAGCTGTGTCCTGTACGGACTGGTACGACGCGAAGAAGACCCGGCCGCCCTTTGCATGTTCGGCGTAAGCACGATGAAGTAGACGGGTTAGATCAGCCACCGAATCTCCAGTCGTGAAACGACGCAACACAACACCCGCGTGCTGGTCCCGCAGTTCGGGCGTACCGGTTGATCGCGGTGTCACATTACAAGTGTCGACCGGGTGCCAGCGTCCGACATGTCGTGGTGCCCGGTTGGGTGATCACTCGACGTGCAGGGACTGATCTCCGCCCCAAGTCGCTCCTGGTCGATGATCTTGTTCAAGGGAGCGACTACGAGTGTCCGACTGGCCTGTCATGCTTCCAGAATGGCCAGCAAGAGCAAAAGGCAACAAGGGCGAAGCCGCCCCACCACGGCCACGCAGCAGATCGAACCAAACAGCGGAAGCGTCGAGGCCCTGTGGGCGACGACGCGCTCGGGCGCGCGTGCTGGCCGTGGTTTCCACTACCAGGATGCCGTTGGAGCGTGGCTGTGCGGCCGAATTCTGTCCGGGGCCCTCGACGCTGATCGCATCGTTCCGGAAGGGTTGGAAGACCTTTCATGTGATGGCCCGACGCCTTGGCATGTCCAAGTTAAGTCCCGGCAGGAGCGGATCGGTGATTTCACCGTTCCTGAGGTGGCTGAGCACCTCGTCGTCATGGCCAAGGCGCACGCAAAGCGTGACCACGCAGGGATGTCTGGCCGGGCACTCCTTGTGCTCGAACGGCCGGTGGAAGGCGAGTCGTTCACCCACTGGGGCCAGCCTTTGAGTGAACTCTCACAAGATCACCGGTTGCTGAGGGCGCTCAGAACGAAGGCGACGAAGGCAGGTCTGAACAGCGGGGAGCTCGAAACGTGGTGCGAGGCTGTCAGCCTCTATGTTTTGCCGTGGGGCCTCGCTGCAGAGGACACTCGCAGCGCCGTGGTGCAGCGGCTCGGTTTGCTGCCTGTAGCAGCAGAGGCTGCCGTGCTGGCCCTACGCAGCGCCGTGGCGGGCCGTGCCGACGCTAACGCTGAGGCAAGCCTTTCGGGTGCAGTCGGGCTGAGTCGAACGGGCATTGATCGGATCGTGACCGAGGTTGCCGCGACCATTGACCATGCTTCGCTAGAAGAGGCACTGGCCGCAGGCATCTGTGAACCGGTGGACTTCGATCGACCGCTTCACGCGGCCGGTTTCTACGAAGGCATCGACGTCCAGCCCGGCCACATCGCAGCCGGGCTGCCAGCTCCAAGGCCGGTGTTGGCTGGGCAGATCGTGGATGCGATCAGTCGCAGTCAGAGCGTTCTCGTTACCGGCCCCTCCGGCGTCGGTAAGTCCACCGTGATGTGGACGGCCGCCTATGCGGCGAGGCATGTGCTCTGGTATCGGATTCGACGGCTCCGAGCCGAGGACATCGCACCGTTGGTACGACTGGCCGGGGCGCTAAAGCCCTCGCCCCGGTCTCCGGTCGGCTTCGTGGTGGACGGCATCGGGATCGGTGCGGCCGACGCCTGGGATGCACTCCACCGTGAGCTCGCGCCGATCCCCGGCACCATGTTGTTGGGCTCCGTCCGGAGTGAGGACCTCCTGCCCCTCCGCAGCCAGGCAGACTGCGTCCAGATCACGGTGTCGCTTGACGAAGAGGTCGCGGAGCAGATCCACGCAGGGCTGTCGGCGTCCGGTGCCACGACGGCTCCGCACTGGCGTGAAGCGTACGAAGCAGCGGACGGGCTGACCCTGGAGTTCACTCACCTCCTCACGCGTGGGCGGCGGCTCTCCGATGTCCTGTCGGAACAGGTCGAACGAAGGGTGGTCGAGGGACGACAAGCAGAGATCGAGATCCTGGCCAGAACCTCGATCGCTCACCGGTGGGGCGTCGATCTGCCTCTTCGGGCTCTTCAACAGCAAATTGGCCTCGGGGACTCGGACCTTCGCATCGCGTTGTCCCGTCTAGCGGACGAACATCTCATCCACGAACGGCTGGGTCGGCTGTCAGGGCTGCACCAGCTACGCTCGTCCCGTCTGGCCGACGCCGTACATGCGTTCCCGCCGCCGATTCTGGACGAGACCGTGATCGCGGTGATGCAGCTACTGACGGATGCGCAGCTTCAGCCCTTTGTCGTCGGCGTTCTCTCCGACCGTCCTGACCTGGATTCCGTCGTGCTGGACCAGATCACAGTCGAACTCTCACGCAGGTCCGGTATTGAGGCCACTATTGGTGTTCTGCAGGCACTTCGCCTGGTCGACGTCACCCGTTGTGCCACCGACTGGGCGCAAATCCTCGACCGACACCGAGTCTCGCCTGCCTTGCGCCCCACGACCTTGCAGTTCGCGCTGATGGGCGGGGACCTGCTCACGAACCTAAAAGACGAAGTCGAAGCCGCCATCCCCGAGATCCGTGCGACCAGTTCATCTGGTTCGCCCCTGCGCAACGCGTTGACGGACCTACTCGGGACGACCACCATTGGTCTTCTCCTGGCTAAGTGCGACAACCCTGCCGAAGCCCAGCGGTTGCTGGCCGTACTCGCCGGAGCAGAACTAGACATCACGGGTTGGTCGTTGGTGCTCTCGGAGTCGTCTTTCGGTCGAGTGCTTGCCGCCGCACCCGTCGAGTCACTGGGAGACATCTTCACTGCAGCCCGTGCTGTGTCGGTGGGCCTGGCTGGAGAGTTGTTGCGACTCGTGGGCGGCGAGGAATACGTCCTGAGTGCTCTGAAGGCCCATTCGCCATGGGGTACTGAGGCATCTGTTGTTGAGAGGGATGGCAGTCGAGTGGCGTACGCCCGTCTGCTGCACGTCTCCGATCAGGCCCAGCCGGACTCGGAACGGGCACTCCGAGAGTTCGGGCAGACCCTCCTGCGGTGTCTCCCGGAATGCGACAGTGTGGACGTCCAGAATCTGCTACCCGGCGGCTTTCCCCTGGCCATCGGTGACTTCACCAGCGGAGTCAGTCACCTGAAGCGCCGGTATGACAGCCCGCCGGCCCAGGTGGCGTGGATTCGGACCCGCTCGCTGATCGGCGCGATGGCGGCCAATGCCGCAGACTGGACTGCACGAACTGCCACTGCCTATGCCGAGCTCCCCACACTGCACCGCTACCTGACGGAGCTGACACGGATCTGGTGCACCGGTCGCCGCCCCAAGGACCCCAACGATCTACGCGCGATGCAGACGACGTTGCAGGAGTGGGCCCACTCACTGGTACGCCCTGTGGACACCTCCTTTCTGTCCACGCTGCCGGTCGGTGAAGTCGTTCCAGGTGGTGGTGCGGACCACCTGCAAATGCTTGTGAACGGGATCGCCGAGAACCTCACACGAAGGATCGTCGACCCTCAGCAGTATGCGGCGCTAGCCGGTTATGTCGGCGAAAACCTCAAGGGCCTCGCGTTGCGTGTACGGGAAGAGGAGCGCTGGCACCTCATCGGCCAAGCGCCGCCGGATGTTCTCGACCAACTTGCGACGACTCTCACCGACCTGCACGCCGTTCTGGCGGAACTAGCCTGGGGAGCCCTCGGACCGAAGCCGCTTACAGCTGAGGCCCGATCCGGACCTTCCGCACAAGCGCTCGCCCGGGCGGCGAACCTTGCCCGCCGGGTCGCCAACGCACGGGCAGATGCTGCCCCGTTGAAGCTTCAGGCCGACGCTGTGGCCGCAGGGCTCTGCATTGACGTCTACACCAGACCAGTCTCCGAACCCGGCCCCACGGAGTGGCCTGCCACGGAACTGGCCGTGGGCGTGGAGCTCAGTGAACTCACTGAGTGGCAGACAGCGCTGGAACAGTTGAGCGCCCTGCTCAAGCATGATCCCGGATCCCAAGGAACCCGTAGGGCAGTCCTGCTTGTACCTCAGATCGCTGGCAGGCCGGTCAGAGTCATGGCACAGCAGCTCCAGACGACGCTGTGGCCTGGGATCGGACTCTTCGAAACCTGGAAAACAGCACTGCCTGAGGCACACCCGACCCCACTCACCGATGCCTGCGTCGATGCTCACCAGGCCCTTCAGTGCCTCTCCGGATTGGCTTACCTTGCGAGCCTTCGGGAGATCGACTCTCGGCATCAGGAAGTTGCAGAGCAAGCAGTGGCGCGGTTCCGCCAGGCGTGCCGCGCCATCGCGGAACTCCGCCTGGGGGAACCGGTCACCGAGACGGTTGTCGGCTTCCTCGATGGCTTGGCTCTCCGGGTGGAAGGCGAAGTCACCGAGGCCGAAGCCCTCCGAAACTCGGGCGTGCCAACCCTTGCCGCCGCCATCGCCCATGGCGCAACCGGCCACCCAAACGACGACTATCGCCATCTGGATGGCCTGATAACGATCGCCCTTCAGTGGGATCTCGACCCCGAGCGGGCAGAGCGCCTTCTTGCTGGAGTCGATGGCTGAAGCACAAAGACCGAGGCGTTTCGGAGAGCTGCCACTGGTCCGATTCAGGCTCGAATCCAGCGTTCTCTGCCCCCGCCCACCGGGGCAAACGGGGGCCCCGACTGCTTCCGCGGCCGGGGCCTTCGCTGTCTGACCTGGAGCTTTTCGCCCGGAAAGGTGCTCCCGCGGCCGGTTCTGCACGGTGTCACGGCGTAGCCGCGAACGCCTCCTGCACGTCCTCGCGCCGCTCGGTCCACCAGGCCAGGAAGCGTTCGGCGGGCAGGAACAGGTGGTCGCAGGAGTGGTCGTCGCGGTCGTAGTGGAAGACCAGCTGCCAGTAGTCCGACATTCGCTTCCACCACAGCCGCTCCACCGCGTCCGCCAGGGCCGGCACCGGGAGCTGCACCACCGACCGGTAGCCGGCCACGAACGCGGAGGTCCGCTCCAGGTCGAGGAAGCCGTCCTCACCGCCGAACTGCACCGTGGCGGTGCGGGCGACCTCCTCGCCGAACGGCCGGACCCGGATCCGGTCCCAGTCGATCACTCCAGCGATCTTGCCGTGCCGCCACAGCACGTTCCGGTGCTGGACGTCACCGTGCGTCCACCCCACCGGGCCGACCGCTACCTCGCTGGCCGGGCGCTCGTTCCCGTACTTCTCCAGCAGCACCTTGCGCTCAGCCAACGCCGAGGCTGCCTCGGTGTCGGACGTCGTCCGGCTCTCCAAGCCTGCGATCAACGCGAGGAAGCGATCCGCCTCCTCGCGGGCCGCAGCCGGCGTGGTGACCCGGGCGGTTACCTGCTCCGGTCCGGGCGGCAGTAGACCGACCATCCGCTCACCGTTCAAGCTCTGGTGGATCCGACCAAGCAGAACGCCGAGATCAGCGGCCTGTTCGATCGAGAGAGCCGTACCTGGCAGATGGCTACCCTCCATCCACGGGATCAGGCAGTACCCGCGGTCGGCGGCCTCGACCACCGCGCTCCCGGCTGCGGAGAGCCGTGCCCTGCCCACCGGCCGACCGTCGTTGGCCAGCTCCGCCAGCACAGCCAGGTTCCGGCGAGCCAGTGACAGCGGCGCATCCATGATCCGCTTCAACGCGAACGAGCCCTCGGCCGTATCCAGCCGCCAGTTCCCGTTCATCAACCCGTCCGACAGGAAGCGGCACTCCCGAACCTCGCCCAGCCCGAAGGCCTCGCCGAGAACCGCCAGATCCTCTGCGATCTTGCTGTACCGAGCGCCACTTGGGTCGTCGAAAGTCGTGCCCGTCACCCCAAGCAGGCTAGCGGAGCAGGGGCGCCGATGCGGTCGGTTCGAGAGGTATCCCAGCCGACCTCGGGCGGTCAGGGCGGAGAGGATCGTGAACCGGTGCTGAGTGGTGCCGGTGGTCTTCGCGAGGTAGCCCGGCCGCGACCAGGCCCGTGCCACCGATTCTGCCGACACGGGCGATCTGCATGGCTACGCTACGAAGTCGCGATGAGTGGCTGGTCCGTTACGGGGAGGCGCCGTGGATACACGTGTGCGGGTGCAGAGCTACTACCGAGAGGGCCCGCGACGGTCGAATACATCGGCGTGGCCTCTCGTAGTCGTCGCTGCGGTAGCACTGTTGTCCCTTGGCGCTGGCAGCACCAAGGGAGGACCGTCCGAGGCCGGCGCGTGGAAGCCGCCGCTGTGGCTATGGATCGTCATCGGCACCGCGTTCACTTTGGTGGCGGGTGCCCTGTGCGCCTACCTGTGGACGCGTGTTCGTAGGGAGAGGGCCCAGCTCCTAGCAGCGGAGGAAGCCAGGGCTGCTGAGCGTGTACTCGCTGAACAACAGCTTGCCGACCTCAAGCAAGTCACACCTCTAGCGACCCTATTGGAGCTTAATCGGGAGCAGATCGATCAGTATCACCGAATCGCTACTGATCAGGCTGACATGTCCTTCCGATCGTCTCAGCGGGCGATGTGGTTGGGGCTGCTTGTGGTGGCTGGCTGCGTGGCAGGCGGCGTGTATCTCAAGGGTGGCGACGTGAAGATCTTCATGAGTGCAATTGCCCTGGTAGGAGCATCACTGGCGGCTTTCCTCAACCGCACGTACCTCCGCATGTACGGACAGACTCTCAGCCAGCTCAACAGGTACTTCGAGCAGCCAGTTTTGACTGGCTACTACCTGACTGCGGAGCGCCTCGCAGAGGATTTGGAGCCCGAAGCAAAGGGCGAAGTTCGGCGACAGATAATCACTCAGGTGCTCAGCGCCAGCAACAAGCTCGCCAAGGGCGAACCAGGTGCAAGAGGTAGGCGTTATCGGCCTGGGCATCCCCGCAACGATACTGTCGTGGAGCCAGGAAAGCTCGGTCCAGCTCAGGAGTGAAGATCTATCGCGTGAGGCAGGCAGAAGATGCTTTGGGCTGGCAGCCGCACGGGCATCAAGATATGGGCATTCTGGGGCGACGGGCCGACCGGGGAGGCACTGGCGGATGCTGAGGTGGACTAGGTATCTCGATGCACGTAAATTGCCGCGAGCAATCGACGCTAGCGTCCGTAGGAAGACAACACTTGAGACGCGGCAGGAAGTATCGAAGGTCGTCGTCGACCTTGTCGAGGCGGTCGAGCGGTCTGGAATAAATAGTCGCATTTCCCGAAGCGTGCGCTATGCGCTATGGAGGCAATACTATGCCGTCAACTATGCGGGGGCTTATAGTAGCCTGCTAATGCTGCCCGGCATTTTCTTTGTGATCGCCCCAATGCCTTTTCTTGTCATTGTCGCAATGGTCTTTCAGAGGTTCCATCCGGCTCCTCTGAGCGCCGAGGCTAGGGGCCTCGTCGATACGCTAGGGGTCGCATGGGGCTGGCTGTTTTTGGTCTCCAGCGTTGCGGGACCTGTGCACGCATTAGCGAGCTACCGATTCGGGACGCGAACGACGAGATTCAGTCGCCGGTATTATCTGCCTCGGATGATCGCCCAGGCGATCGTCAAGGCTGAACGGGCATCGACGCAGCTGGATCCAGCTGACAGCATCCGTGAGCTCTCGAAGCTACTCCGAGAATGTGAGAAGGCGATTCTAAGTGGTCATCGAACACGCGGAACCATCGGCTTTTACTCGCATCGGCGCGCAGAGCTCAAGCGGCATGCCCGGCTCGTCGTTGCGCGGCTCAGAAAGGCCGAGGCCCGGCTCGACAGTGACACCTATGAGGCATCGAGGGAGGTCATGGGGCTCCTGGCTGAGATTGCCGAAAATTACGTCGCTGGCAGACTCGGCAAGCTCCTGCCTCAGCGAAAACTCAACGGTCTTGACCCTGTACGCGACCGTAGCGAGCTGAAGGCCGCTCTACGGTATGCAGTAGGAATTGCTGTCTTTGCTGGTGCCGCCTGGGGGGCTGGATGGCTTGGAGTTCCAACGCCGTACAACTTCGCCTTAGCCGCGGTTCCGGCTGCCCTCGTAGTTCCTGCGGTAGGGAAGCCGCTCTTCGAGACCGTGACAGCGAGGATTGGCAGCTCGTAAGTCGAGCCCCATCAGCGACGCCGACTGGCGCCTCGCACGCAGAGTCTCACCGAAGGGCATCTGGGTCAGCTGAGGCGCTCCGGTGCGTGCCAGATGCGTGCCAGAACCGGTGGTAAACGGCGGTCGGCAGGGGTCTGCGCCGGGCGTCTGAAGGGTTGAGTGCGTGAGCATCAGTGCAGGTCAGGGGCAGCTTTTGGGTCGAAGGCCCAAAGATTCCCAAGCTTAGAGCGCGAGTTCGATTCTCGTCGCCCGCTCCATACCGAGAGCCGCAGGTCATCTGACCTGCGGCTCTTCTGTTGTCCGGACCACTTCGGGTCCGCCGTGCCGGATCCGTGTTCGCGGAGGGGTGGCCGTAGTTCGATCGGGTTCGCACTGTTGTTTCCGTCGCTCGCGGTAACGCATGGTGGATCAATCGGATACGGGCTGCCCGCAGCCCTGTTGTCTCATGGAGCCGCGCGGGCGGCGGTTGCCTGCCAGGGGAGGACGCAGATGATCAGGGTTCTGTTAGCCGAGGACATGACCATGGTGCGCAGCGCGCTGATGGCACTCCTCGCGTACGAGGACGATCTGGAGGTCGTCGCGGACGTCGAACGCGGTGACCTGGTGGTGCCGACGGCGCTGCGGGTCCGGCCGGACGTGGCGGTGCTCGACATCGACATGCCCGGTCTGGACGGGCTCCGGGCCGCGGCCGAGTTGCACGACAAGCTCCCGACGTGCGGGACGCTCATCCTGACCGGGCTGGCGAGACCCGCGCATCTGCGCAGTGCGATGTCCGTTCACGTGCTCGGGTTCCTCGGCAAGGACGCCCCGGCCCAGGAACTGGCCGCGGCGATCAGGAAGGTGGCCGCCGGCGAGCGCGCCATCGACCCGGAGCTGGCCCTCGCCGCTCTGGGGGCGCGCGAGAACCCGCTGACGCCCAGGGAGTTGGACACCCTGCGCCTGGCTGCGGAAGGTGCCTCCGTGACGGAGATCGCCGCCCGACTGTTCATTTCGGCGGGAACCGCCCGCAACCACCTGGCCGCCGCGGTGACCAAGGCCGGGGGACGCAGCCGGGTGGACGCCATTCGGATCGCCGAGGAGATGGGCTGGCTCTCCGCCGGCCCTCGCCCCTCATAGGGCCCCGGCCCCGGCGGGTCGCTGCCAGTGGCCGGCGAGGTCGCGGTAGAGCCCCGAGCGCGCCAGCAGTTCCTCGTGGTTTCCCACGGTGGCGTCCGTCCCGTCCATCACGAGGACTCGACGGGCCCGCAGGGCCGAGCTCATCCGGTGAGCGATGATCACCAGGGTCCCCGGACGCCGGATGAACGCCTCCTCTGCCCGAGCCTCCGAGACCGGGTCGAGATGGCACGTCGCCTCGTCCAGGATGACGAGTTCGGCAGGCGACAGGTAGGCGCGGGCCAGGGCGATCTGCTGGCGCTCGCCGGCCGAGAGCGCATCCGCCGGGACGGTGGCCCGATAGCCGCCGAGCCGCTCGACCAGCCGTTCCAGACCGATGGCGGCTACGGCCACCTCCCACTCGTCCGAGCTCGCGGCGGGGTTGAGGTAGGTCAGGTTCTCGGCCAAGGTACCGGAGAAGACGTAGGCCTCCTGCGGGATCAGGACGCGGCGGTGGACCAGCGCGGCTGCGAGGTCGGGCAGCGGGCGGCCGTCGAATCGCACCTCGCCGCTCGTGGGCCGGAGGAGTCCGGCGATCAGGCCGGCGAAGGTCGACTTCCCGATCCCGCTGGGGCCGACCACGACCAGGTGGTCCCCGGCTTCGATGACGAGGTCGAGGTCGCGCACCACCGGTTCGGCACCGGGGCCGTAGGCGAAGGTGACCTGGTTCAGCTCCACGCCGCGCCCGAGGCCGGTCCCGCCGCGCGGGCCTGCCGGCTGGTGGGGGCCTTCCACGGCCCCGGCCGCAGGGGCCTGCACGGCCGGAGTGGATTCCAGGATGCGGCGCAGGGTGACGGCCAGTCGGACACCGCTCCCGCCCAGGCCCTGGACGAGGGTCTGCAGCGCGGGTTGGAGTCCCTGCATGATGTAGGTGACCGAGCCGAGGAGGGCCCCGGCCGTCACCCCTTGCCCGGTCAGCCAGGACGCGCTGGACAGCAGAAGGACCAGCGGTAGCCAGCCGCCGACGGCCAGCACCATGGTCCGGTTCGCCGTCAGCCGGGCGATCCGCTGCGCTGCGTCGGCCTGCCGCCGGACGGCCGCCTCCAGCCGGTCGCCCGTCCACCGCTCGGCGCCGGCGGCGGTCACGTCGCGCAGTCCGGCGATGACGGTGCCGGCCATCGCGGCGAGGTGTTCGTCCGCGAGGAGCAGTTCGCGCTGGCCGTCGGTCGTCCGGCGCAGCATCAGCGCCAGCAGTCCTGCTGCGGCGACCAGCGGCGGTAGGACCACGGCCAGGACCACGGGCTCCAGGAAGCACATGCCCAGCAGTGCGCCGCCCACCGTGAAGACGAACCTGCGGACGACCATGGTGATCCCGGCGTACGCCTCGCGGACGATCTCCACCTGGTGCGTCAGCCGGGCAACTCCCGATGTGTCGGGACGCCCCGGAAGTGCTTCGACCGTGTGCAGCCCGCCGGTCACCACCCGCCGCACCAGCTCGTCCCGGAGGGGTTCCACCAGGGCCGCCAATCGCGGGTACACCTGGCGGGTCGCCCATGCGCCGAGGAAGACCGCGGCCCCGAGCAGCGCCAGGTAGGCCATCCCGGCCATCGGCCGGCCGGCGCCGAAGCCGGAGTCGACCGAGGCCGCCACCAGCCGGCCGGCGGCGAACCCGGGCACTGCCTCCACCATCGACCACAGCGCTAGTTGCCCGACCACGCGGGGCTGACGGCGAAGCGGGGCGATCAGCTCGGTCCGTAGCGGGACGGGCCGGTCGGCCGGCGATCCGCTCACGCTGCTCATGCGGTCACCTCGGCCTGTCGGGGACGCGCTGCGGTGTGCTCCGCGCCGCCCCTGCCGGGCGACGGCTCGGGTTGGAACACGGCCCGGTACTCGGGCAGGCCCCAGAGCTCGCTGTGCGGGCCGACCTGCCGGATGCCGCCGTCGTCCAGCCACGCCACCAGATCGCACCGGGCGGCGGTGGAGGCCCGGTGGGCCACGACCAGGCGCGTACGGCTGCCAGACCCGGTGGTGAGAGCAGCACTGATCCGGAACTCGGTGACGGTGTCGAGGCTGGAGGTCGCGTCGTCGAGGATCAGGACCTTGCCCAGGTGTGCGAACGCCCGGGCCAGGCCGATGCGTTGGATCTCGCCCCCGGACATCGGCACCTTCCGGACGTCGGTGCGGTAGCCCTCCGGCAGCCGCTGGACGAACGCGTCGATGCAAGCGGCCGCAGCGGCCCGGGCGATTCGCGGCCGGTCCGCCTCCGCCGCATCGCCGAGCGCGATGGCCTCCCCGACGGTCCCGCCCAACAAGGCCGGGCGCTCGAAGGCGTACGCGATCGCGCCGCGGAGCCCGTCGTGCGACAGATCCGGCAACGGCACCCCGTCCAGCAGCACCGTGCCGTCCTGTGGGTCCGTCAATCGTCCGGCAACGGAGGCGAGAACGGACTTGCCCGCGCCGGAGCGGCCCACAAGGGCGAGTGAAGTCCCGCCGGGCACCGTCAGGTTGACGCTTTCGAACAGCGTCTCCCGCGCGACCCGCACGGTGACGTCGCGGAGTTCCAGACGCCCGGTGCCGGCCGGCAGCTCCCTGGTCCCGTACGCCATGGCGGGCTCCGCCATGACCTCCTCGATCCGTCCGGCAGCGGCCCTGGAGCGGGCGATCCTGCCGAGGAGCATCGCGGTCATGCCGACTCCCGCGCCCAGGGCGGCGTAGCGGGCGGCGGCCAGCATCTCACCGGGCGTGACGCGGCCCGCCGCCAGGCCGAACCCGGCGACCGAGAGCACAGCGACCTCCAACAGCGGCACCAGGAGAGCGCTTTGCGCCGCCACCTTGGTCTGTGCCCGCCAGAACCCGTGTCCGACGCTGCTCAGTTCGGGGAGCGGACGCAGGACCCGTTCCGCCTCCTGGTCCGCGGTCCCCGCCGCGGCGATGGTCCGCATTCCGCCCAAGGCCTCGACGAAGCCCGCGGCGATGGCCCCTTGGACCCGCTGGTAGCGGGCGATCAGGGCCGACATGTCCTGCGCGTACGACCGCAGGAAGAGGAACAGTGCGGGCATGCCGACGAGGAAGGTCGCAGCCAGCCGCGGGTCGATCAGCCAGAGCGCGACGACGCTGGTGAGCGTCGGGATGGCGGACAGCGCCGCCCACACGGCGGCCTCCCCCACGGCACCCGCGTCCGCAGCGCCGCCGATCAGTCGGGTGGTGAGGTCGCCGGGGCTGAAACGGGCGGTGGCCCGCCCGCCCAGGGTCAGCAGGTGGGCGAGTTGGGCGCGGCGCAGCCAGGCCGTGGCAGTGGCGGAGCTCCGGCCCGCCGCGAGGTCGGCCAGCACCTCGCAGACGATGAACAGGGCGATCGCGAAGGAACAGGTGGTGATCCGCCCGTCCGCGGTGCGGCCGGCCATCGCGCTGTCCACCGCGGCACCGACCAGGGCGGGGAGGAGCACCTGGGCCACCACGCTCCCGAGCGCCGAGAGCACCAGGAGGACGGCCCAGCCGCCGGCTTGCCGAACCGTGCGCAGCAGCAGCCGGTCAGCGGCACGGCTGAATCGGGGGCCGGCACGGTCGCCCGTTTCCAGGGGGTCGGTCATCGCTCTGCCCGTCCAGGTCGTCGCGGTGGACTGCTGAATCTTCGGCCGTGCGTCGACCGTGCGGAGGACGCAAGGCGCAGGCCACCCGGCCCCGGGCAGGTGCCCGCCCAGGACGGGGTGGCCTCACCGACTAGCGGGTCGGCTGGCGTCAGTTACAGAACAGCCAGCTGGAGTTCGAGCAGTCGGAGCTCTGACCGCTGCCCATCGGGGTCATCTCCTCCGCCTCGGTGGGGAGTTCCATCGTCTGCAGGTCGAGCAGTGCCATGGTCGTTCCTTTCGGGTTGTCGTGCGGGTGGTCAGTGCTGTGCCGGGTGCTGCGACGGAACCGAACCGGTCGGCGTCAGTTGCAGAACAGCCAGCTGGAGTTCGAGCAGTCGGTGCTCTGACCGCTGCCCATCGGGGTCATCTCCTCCGCCTCGGTGGGGAGTTCCATCGTCTGCAGGTCGAGCAGTGCCATGGTCGTTCCTTTCAGGTGGATGCGGTCTCGCCCTTGTGGGCACCCTTCCGGGGTCGGAAGGGAAGTTTGTGGGGTGGCGCGGTCACGAGGCCCGGTGGAGGGCGTCGCCCGGCCGGGAGGGCCGCTGCGGCCGGCGGTCCGTGCCGGTTCAGGCGGAGCCGGTGCGGCCGAGGAACGGCAGGTGGACCGGGCTTTCGCCCAGGGCCGAGCCGAGGGCGAGCAGCACCCCCGCGGAGCCGGTGGCGAGGTCCATCGACAGTCGGAGCAGCTGCTCGCCGGGGTAGGCGAGGTGGCCCTGGTAGGAGAGAGCGTGCCAGGAGAGGGCCCTGATCTGCACAGCCACGTCGGGGTCGTCCGCCGGCCGTGGGTGCCGTGACGTCGAAGCGAGGTGCTGCAGGATGCCGGCCCTGCCGTTGAAGAGGCCGGACAGGACGTAGTGCTCGGACTGCGAGGAGATCCGCACACCGGCGGTGGCGGTGCGGAACTGCTCGTCCTCGCGGTGCGCCAGGTAGAGCTCCAGAACCATCGCGAGACCCGCGCTGCCGGTCGCGAGGTAGGGCATCGAGCGCCATCCCTCGTTGACGTGCAGGGCGCCGTCCGCGCGGACCAGGCAGCGGCGCAGGTCCTGCCTCAGTGCGGTGGCGGCCAGATCCAGGAAGGTCTCGTCGCGGGTCTGTTCGTACAGCCGGACGAACATCAGGGCGGGTCCGGCGGAGCCGCGCATCAGCCCCGCATACGGATGGCATCCGCCGCTGGTCACGGGCACGTCGTCCGCTCCGCCGAGCTGCCCCGACACCAGGTCGGCGGCCCGGAAGGCGGCGTCGCGCAGCGAGGATTCCCCGGTGACGTCGGCGAGGTGCACGAAGTTGAGCGCGAGACCGGAGAGACCGCTCAGGAGGTCGGTCCCCAGGCCTTCCCAGGCCTCGGCGAGGCAGAGCTCGATCACCTTCAATGCCTCGCTCCGGTGGCCGAGACGATCGAGGACGTGGGCCACGCCGTGCAGGCCGTCGTAGAAACCCAACCGGGCGCGCTGGTCCCTGCGCAGGGCGCGGTCCAGCAACCACTGCTCGTGTTCCGGGAAACGGCCGGCTCCGGTCACGTCCAGCGCGTACAGCACTCCGGCGGCGCCGTGGGCGAGGTTGAGTCCGCCCGTCTTGAACTGCTCGATGTCGCCGGGGAAGAGCCGGTCGTCACGGTCCGGGGTGGCGCTGGCCAGGATGGCGCCCGCCAGCGAGTCGCGGGTGCTTGCCCAGCCGTCCTGACGTGGCGTCGGCAAAGGCGCCGTGGCCAGTCCGGAGCCGGAGCCAGCGCCGGAGCCGGTGGCGTCGGTACGGGTCGGGCCGAGGATGTCCCGCACCGCGGCGTCGAGGAAGTCCTGTGGCACCGGGAACCGGGCGGCGATCTCCTCCGCCAGGTGCCTGGCCTTGCCGATGTCCTGGCGGAGCAGGGCGGTCAGGGGCAGGAACATCGCGAGCCGGATGCAGCCCAAGGCGTACCGGTCGATGTCGAACCCGGTCCGGTCGCGCGGTGCCGCGTAGGCGGGGTTGCCGAGCGCCGGTTTGGTCTCGGCCTCCACCCCGGCCGCGACCTCGTAGTCGATCAGCGCGACGCGGCCATCGGGCCGGACCATGACGTTGAACGGATGCAGGTCGCCGAAGACCACTCCGCGCCCGTGCAGCGCGTCGACCGCCTCCTCGATGGCGCGACAGATCCCGAGGGCCCAGTCCGTGTACTCGGCGATTTCCGCCTTGTCCGGCCTGGACTTGTTGTATGGGTAGCGCTGGCCGAAGAACTTGTTGAGCGGCTGACCGTCCAGGAATTCCTCGACCAGGAAATGGTGGTCGCCGACCACGAAGTAGTCGATGGCCTTGGGCACTACGCTCAGTCCGGCGAGCCGTTCGAGAACGTCCCGCTCGCGTTGGAGCCGGGCGACCGCGTCCGCCCCGTCGCTGGTCAGACCGGCGTGGGCCCGGGCCTCCTTGAGCACGATCTGCTGCCCGGTCCGTTCGTCCTCGCCGACGTAGAGGCCGCCGCCGTTCGAGAAGTGCAGCACCTTCTGGATCCGGTAGGGCAGGCCCTCGACCGACTCCTGCTGCCGGGCCCTCAGTTGGGGAGCCAGGAAGTCCGGAAGCGTCACCCACGGCGGAACGTGGAAGGCCGGATCGCGCCGGTCGGGCACCAGCGTTCCGTCGGGCGCCTCGATGGCCTGGATGAGCAGGCCCTGCTCGGAGACCATGTGCCGCTCGGCGAAGCCGCCGTAGCGCACGTACAGTGGGCCGGCGTTCCACCGCAGGTCACTCAGGATGTAGGGCCCGGTCTCGCCCCCGATGCGGAGGTCGAGCGCCTCCAGCACGGCCTTCAGTTGGGCCTCGTCCCGAGGGTAGATGGTGACGAGCTTGCCGCTGGAGCCTCGGTGCGCGTACTTCATGTTCCGGGTGTGCAGGATGTGGCGGCCGGACAGGTGCTTGAACGCGATGCGCTCGCTCATGCAGTGGTCCCAGACCTCGTCGAGAATCCTGTCGGCGTTCTCCGCTCGGCCGGACGTGTGGATCTTCCAGCCCTGCCGGGGCAGCGGCCTGCCGCCCTCGGGGCGGTATATCACCCAGTCACCGTTCCGGATCCGGCTCCAGCCCTCGGGCACCGCCCGGTCGGACAAGGCGAAATCCAGGCCCTCCTCCTTCAACTCGGTGGGCGAGTCGAAGAATGTCGGATCAGCCATACAGTACACATCGTAATGCTGGGACATCACTACCCCCGTGACTTCTCCGAAGTGCTCCAAAGCAATGACTGGCCGAATCGTCGGAAGTCCGGAAAACCGGACAGAAGCTATCTTTGCCGAATTCCGGAGGTTCGCGTTTGATTATTTCGAACAAGTACGATCCTGGCATCCGGGCGGCCTTTTGGCTACGAGGTACTCCATGAAATGCCCCATGCGATTCGCATGGATGTGTCCATGGATTGTCCACTTCCGGACCCTCCCGGACGGGCCGCCAGAAGGCCTGGTGGCCGTTTGACCTGGGAAGGAGCATTCGGGGGTGCCGCCCGACCGCTGTCCGGAAGCTGTCGGAGGTCCAGGCGGGCGGTGTGGATTTGGCTAAGCTTGCGGTAAATGAGGGCAGGGCGCCACATCGAGGAGGGGATTCCCGTTTTCTCTCGGACTGCGGATTCCAGCGATCCGGAACAGGCCCATTCCGCTTCGGAGCCGGACCTGGCGGTGCGGCTCGACGGGGTGAGCAAGGTGTACGGGCGCGGGGCGGGGGCCGTGCACGCCCTGCGCGAGGTGTCGATGGAGTTCCGGCGGGGCGGGTTCACCGCGGTGATGGGGCCCTCGGGGTCCGGGAAGAGCACGTTCCTGCACTGCGCCGCCGGGCTCGACCGTCCGACCTCCGGTCAGGTCCGGCTGGCCGGCGTGGAGCTGGGGGCGCTCGGCGACACCGAGCTGACCGTCCTGCGCCGGCAGCGGATCGGCTTCGTCTTCCAGTCCTTCAACCTCCTGCCCTCCCTGACGGTCGAGCAGAACGTCACGCTGCCGCTGCGACTGGCCCGGCGCCGGGCGGACCGGGCCTGGCTGGGGGAGATCCTCGACCGGACCGGCCTCGCCGACCGGGTGCGGCACCTGCCCACCCAGCTGTCGGGCGGTCAGCAGCAGCGGGTGGCGATCGCCCGGGCCCTGGTGACGCGACCCGAGGTCGTCTTCGCGGACGAGCCCACGGGCGCCCTGGACAGCACCACCGGTACGGAGGTCCTGCGGCTGCTGCGGCACGTCGTCGACGGACTGGGGCAGACCGTGATCATGGTGACGCACGACCCGGTCGCCGCCTCCCACGCGGACCAGGTGTTCTTCCTGGCGGACGGCTCCTTCGTCGAGGCACTCGCCAGCCCCTCGCCCGAGCAGGTCGCGGACCGGATGACCCACCTGGGAAGGCGCTGAACGGCATGCTCCTACTGGCCTGGCAGACGGTGCGCGCCCGCAAGGCGGGCTTCGCCGGTGCTTTCACCGCACTGTCGTTCGCCCTCGTCCTGACCGCCGCGTGCGGTGTCCTGCTGGAGTCCGCCCTGCGTGCGGGCACCCCCACCGAACGCTACGCGGCGGCCCCGGTCGTGATCAGCGGCTCGACCCGGATGGCCGACGTCGACCCGCTGATCGGAAAGCTGGCCGCACTGCCCGGCGCCGGGACCGTCGCCCCGGAGGTCTCCTTCCCCGCCGCCGTGATCACCGGATCGGGGCAGGTCCTCTCCGGCCCGCAGGGCGGCGAGTCCCTCGGGCACTCCTGGACCAGCGCCGTCCTCGCCCCCTTCCACCTGGCCTCCGGCCACCCGCCGACCGGCCCCGACGAGGTGGTCCTCGACGAGGCGACGGCCGCACGCGGCGGGCTCCGGCCCGGCGACACCGTGCGGCTGGCCACCACCACCGCCCCCCGTGCCTACACGGTGTCCGGACTGGCCGCATCCCCACGGGAGTTGGCCCGCCAGGCCGCCCTCTTCTTCAGCCCCGACCAGGCGGCCCGGCTCGCGGGCACCACCAAGGGCGCGGACGCGATCGGCATCACGGCACGGGACGGAGCCGATCCGCAGGCGCTGGCCGCGCAGGTCGAACAGGTCCTCGCCACGGCCTTCCCGGCCACCGGGACGGAGCTCTGGTCCGGGCCCGAGGTGAGCACCGGCGACCAGCGGGGCGAGCGGGAGTTCTCGGGCACACCCGGGCCCGGGGACGGCCTGGCCTCGCTCGCCGGGACCGTCGGCGTCCTGTCCCTGTTCATCTCGGTGTTCGTGGTGGCGGGAGCGCTCGCGCTCACCGTCCAGCAACGCCTGCGGGAGATGGCCCTGCTGCGGGCGGTGGGCGCCACGTCGGGACAGGTGCGGCGGATGATCGCGATGGAGACGCTGGTCCTGACCCTCGGCGCCGCGCTGGTCGGATGCCCGGTCGGGGTCGGCGTCGCGTCGCTGCTCCGCGGCGTACTCGTCGACCGCGGTGTGGTCCGCTCCGACGTCCCGCTCCACGTCGGGCCCACCGCACTGCTGACCGTCGTCGGCGGGGTCGTCGTCACCGCGCAACTCGCCGTGTGGGCATCGGCGCGCCGGGCGTCCCGGGTCGAACCGACCCAGGCCCTGCGCGAGTCCGCCGCGCCCGCGCCGCGGATCGGCTGGGTGCGGGCGGTGCTCGGGGCCGGGACGCTCGTCGTGTGCGCCGTGGTGCTGGCGTCCTCCACGGGTAGCCGGAGCGGGGCGGGCACGGCCGAGAGCATGGTCCTGCTGCTCCTCCTGGGGGTGGCGCTGTTCGGACCGGTGATCGGGCGGGTCGCCAGTGTGGTGATCGGTGGACCAGTGGGCAGGCTCTTCCCCGTGGCGGGGTTCCTCGCGTCCGCGGCCCTGCGCGCCCAGCCCCGCCGCTTCGCCGCCGCCGTCACCCCGCTGGTGCTGGCGGTGGCCTTCACCAGCACGGTGCTGTTCGTCCCCGGTGTCAAGGCCCAGGCCGCCGGGGTCGAGGACGGTCGAAGGCTGCGGGCCGACCACGTGGTCCAGGCCGACGGTGTCGGGCTCCCGCCGGACTTCGTCGCCGCGGCCCGCCGACTGCCCGGCGTCAAAGCGGTCAGCGGGGTCGTGCCCGCCATGACCATGGTGTCCAACGCATCGCCCGGCACCGCCGGCTCGCGGGGCGTCAGCGCCCGGGTGGTCGATTCCACGGAGCTGTCCGAGCTGCTCGATCCCGGGGTCACCGTGGGCTCGCTGGACCAACTGCGCGGGGACGGCGTCGCGCTGGGGCAGCGCTCCGCCTCCGGACTCGGCGCGGGCGTCGGCGCCAAGCTCCGGATCGGCTGGACGGACGGCAGCGAGAGCACCGCCACGGTGGTCGCCGTCTACGACCGCGACCTGGGGTTCGCCGACGCCCTCATGCCCACCGAGTTCGCCGCCGCGCACACGCCGGACCCCCTCGCGCCGACGGTCCTGGTCCGCTCCGCCCCCGACGCCGACCCCCAGCAGGTCGGCCGGGAGCTCCAAAGCCTCACCGCCGCCTACCCCATGGCCCGTACGAGCGACCGGGCCGCGTACGACGACGCCCGCAGGCACCGGCAGGAGTCGGCCACGGCCGTCGGCCGGCTGCTCCTCGGCATGATCAGCCTCTTCACGGCCATCGCCGTCGTCAACACCCTGATGATGGCCACGACCGAGCGGTTGCGCGAGTTCGCCCTGCTGCGTCTGGTGGGTACCACCCGCCGTCAGATCCTGCGCATGATGGCCTGGGAGGGGGGCATCACGGTCGGCGTGGCCCTCGCCCTCGGCGCCGCGGTCACCGCCGCCGTCCTGGTGCCCGTCAGTCTCGCGCTCACCGGCTCGGCCTGGCCGTCCGTATCCGCGGCCTGGGCGGCCGCGGTGCTGGGCGGGGCGGCTCTGTTGGGTCTGGGCACCGTACTGCTGACCACCCGGCTGGCGCTGCGCAGGGAGCCGGTCGAGGCCATGGGACTCCGGGAGTAGCGGGCGCCGTGCGGTCGTGGCCGTCGCCGCCGGGCGCCGCGCGGCCACGACCGCACGGTCAGCCGGCCCTGGACGTCGTCCTGGTCTGCGGGGCCGCGATGACCGCCGAGAGGTGGAACCAGCCGGTCTCGCCCTCCTCCGCGGTCAGCCGCCCCCCGACGGCGAGCAACCGCTCCGTGAGGTTGTCGATGCCCTGGCCGCCGCCCGGATCCACCGAGACGCCCTCCGCCAGGACGCCGTCGTTGGACACCACCAGGCTCACATCGCCGAGTTCGCCCCTGACGGCCCGGATCTCGCAGCGCCGCGCCACGCTGTGCCGCAGCATGTTGGTGACGGCCTCCCGCGCCACCGTCGCCAGTACGGCGTCGTGCTCGGGCGGCAGGGCGCCGTAGGCCAGGTCGACCTCCACGCTGATGCCGGCCGCCCGCAACGCCGAGGCGGCGAAGCGGGTTTCCCGCGCCAATGACATCTGGAGATCGCCACTGGAGATCCAACGGGTGTCGGACATCGCCTGCCTCACCATCGCCAGCACCTCGGAGATCTCCGCCCGGGCGCGCCGCGGGTCCTCCAGTACGGTCCGCTCGGCGATCTGGCACTTCAGCGCTGCTACGGAGAGGCTGTAGCCGAGCAGGTCGTGCAGGTCCCGCGAGAAGCGCAGCCTCTCCTGGTCCACGGCGCGCTCCGCCAGCTCGGTGCGGGCCGCCCGCAACTCCGCGGTCATGTCGGCCAGTCGGGCCACGCCGTAGACGACGATTCCGCCCGCTGCCGTGGAGACGCTCGCGTTGAGGCACTGCCCGGCGTTGTCGCCCAGCGCCGCGTAGATCGGGTACTGGCCCGCCACCAGCAGGGTGAAGAGGATCCAGGACCTGGGTGCGGCGACGGTCAGCAGCATCGATCCGGCGAACGACCCGGGGATGCCGACCCACGCTCCGTCGAAGACCAGGAACGGCAGGTAGGTGATCACTCCGTGAGCGAGCAGGCTCCACGGCCACCACGGCCGCCTGTGGCGCCATGGGCCGGCGTGCAGGATCTGGAAGCCGAGCAGAATCAAGAGGACCATGACGGCGGCCAGTTGGTACGAGAGGCCGTCGCGGTTGCGGATGGTGGCCACGACCGAGGCGGTGAAGAACCCGAGGGTCACCATGATCACGATGGCCTTGGTGAGGCGGGACAGGGGATCCCTCGGGGTGAGCCGTTCGCCCGACGACTCCGAGTAGCGATCGCCGCCCCGTCGGTACGCACCGTGACCCAATGAGAGCTCCCGAAAAGCGACTTGACCCGCCATGGGCGCACGGGAGGCCCGTCGTTTACCTCAAGGCCCCCCGTACTTCCGACCGTGAGCATAGTTCCCGTCGGAAACCCGCCGTTAACATCCGTCCCCGGACTCCGAATCCGAGGTCCATCGCCAGTTGCTCCTGCCAACTCGCCCTGGGCTTCGCGATGATCGGCTCTCGACGGACCGGACGGCGGCTCGTACAGGTGGTGCGGCGGTCGAATGCGGGTCCGGGCGGGGGCTTCACTCGATGGGGGGAAGCGTGGCGGCGGGGTCCCCTATGTCCCGATTGTCGGACGTGGGCGGGCGGGGCGCTCGGGTGGGATGGGCGTCCCGATCGACTGGAGCCGCTGAGCATGGGTCTGTTCCGACGCTCCGGGAAGGCGGCTCGGACCGCCCCGGATCGCACCGAGACCGCTGACACCGCCGCGGTCGCCCCGGCCGGGGCGGTCAACGGCCATCAGGTACTGGAGACGGTCGTCGCCCTGCCCATCAGCACCTGGCGCTACCTGTGGGAGCCCGAGCAGGTGCGGCACATCGGACCGATGGCCCAGGACTGGCACGCCTCCTTCGACTTCCACCATGAGAACACCCGCGTGATCCCCGTCGTCGACGCCAACGGCATCGCCCTGGTCTGCATCCAGGCCCTGAACCGGCGCATCGACGAACTCACCACCGAGGTCCGGCGCCTGAGCGAACTGCGGGATGCGGGGGAGGCGGGGGATGCGGGGGCTCGGGAGGGGTGTGCGAAAGGGGCGTGCGAGAGGGGTGCGGAAGAGGGTGTGGGAACGGTAAGAGGCGGAACTGTCCGTCCACGTCCACCGTCCAAGCAGTGACGGAATCCCGGCCCGGTCTGAACGCCGGGAGGAGCGTGGAGGGGACCAGTGCAGCCAGGTGGTGCCGAACTGAATGTCGGATTCCCGAGTGGAAGCCGAGGCGGTGTGCCGGTCGTGCCGCCCGCCCGGTGGCTCGGCCCGACGCCGGCGGTCGATCAGCTCGAAGCGGCCGAGCGCTGCGAGACACTGCTGCAGGACACCCTGGACGCTGTCCGGCCGGCGCCGGTCTGGCAGGGGGCGGCACCCAGAGCGGGCGCGCGGCTGCCGTTGCCGGGGCGGGACCCGGACCTGCGCTGGTACGTCACCCGGGGGCGGGACATCCTCACCATCGTCTCGGCGGTCCGGCGGGCGGCACTGGTGGACGCGGTCGAGCGGCACTGGCGGCGGCGAGGCTGGACGATCACTTCGCTGAACGCCGGCCGGAGCCGCCCCGGAGTCGCCGCCGCCACTCTGGACGGTTATCGACTGGCTCTGACATTCGGTGAGTTGGGCGAGGCTGGACTGACCGCGAGCTCGCCCGGCGTGGCCCGCTCGGAGCGGCTGCCGTCACTGCAGGGCGCCGGCGGTCGCGGCCCGGCACCGCTGCCGAACGTGTGCTGCCCGTACTGGAGCGCGATGGGCTAGCCAGGCTCTGTCCGGCTGCGGAAGAACCAGGGAGCCGGAAGAACCGGGGAGCCGGAAGAACCGGAAGGCGCTGGGGGCGGCGGAGGTTCGTGGACGCAGGGGAGGCGCGGAGCGAGTCCCCCCGGACTCGCTCCGCACCGCCTCGTCGCGCGGCTTCGCGCTGCCGCTCCCCCCGACTCCCCGGCAGCCCCGCCGTTCCCCCCTGGCAGCACCCTCCGGCGAGAGCGGTCCGCACAGGCCCCGGCGAGCCCCCACCCCCGGGGACGTCGTTGGTATCACGGTAACAAACCGCGTGGTTGGTTTGTCAATAGTGGGATCCACGAAAAATCCACAAACGTGACGGTCGGTCCGTAAGGTCCCGCCAGGCGCTGGACCAGCGGGTTGAGGCCCGGCAGGACGCCCGGCGACCCTTCGACGGGCGCGCGACGGGCTCCGGTACGGGCGGCAGGCCGTACGGCGGGCCGCGCTGGAATCCGACATTCCGAGCATCATGGCAGCACGCAGTGACACCGCGCGAGCGCTGAGCGCAGCGGATGCGTCCGGTGATGCTATGGCAGGCTGATGCGGAGTGAGTTCACCGGCGGGACGGCCCGGCCGTACGTGAGGGCCCGTCAGCGCAGCAGTCGGCGCTCCTTGGCCACGGCCACCGCGCCGGACCGGGTGTCCACCCCCAACTTGTCGTAGATCCGGCCGAGATGGGTCTTCACGGTGGCCTCGCTGATGAACAGTGCCCGGGCGATCTCCCGGTTGCCCAGCCCCTGCCCCAGCTGCGCGAGGATGTCCTGCTCGCGCTCGGTGAGCTGCGGTGCGGGCGCCCGCATCTGCGCCATCACCCGGGAGGCGACCGGCGGCGAGAGCACCGTACGGCCCCGGGCGGCGGCGTGCACAGCGGCGAACAACTCCTCCGGCCGCTCGGCCTTCAGCAGGTAGCCGGTGGCGCCCGCGGCGATCGCCCGGGTGATGTCGGCGTCGGTGTCGTAGGTGGTGAGCACGAGCACGTGCGGGCCGTCCGGCGCGGCGGTGATCCGCCGGGTGGCCTCCACCCCGTCGATGCCGTCGCCGAGTTGGAGGTCCATCAGCACCACCTGCGGCGCCAGCCCGGCGGCCAGCGCGACCGCCTCCTCCCCGGTGCTCGCCTCGCCGACCACCTCGATGTCGCCCGCGCTGGCGAGCAGCGCCAGCAGGCCGGCCCGGACCACCGCGTGGTCGTCGCAGACCAGCAGCCGGACGGGGGCGGGTCCGGTTCGTTCGCTCATCGGTGCTCCAGGGGGATCGCGGCGGAGACGACGGTGCCCTCGCCGGGGGTGCTCTCCACGGTCAGCGTGCCACCGAACTGCCGCAGCCGGGCGCGCATCGCGGGCAGCCCGTACCCGCGGCCGCCGGCCGACCCGACCGCGCCCGGGTCGAAGCCCCGCCCGTCGTCGGCGACGTCCAGGACGGCCTGGTCGCCGAGGTAGGACAGGGTGATCGCCGCGGCCGAAGCACCGGCGTGCTCCCGGACGTTGGCCAGCGCGCCTTGGGCGATCCGCAGCAGCGCGGACTGCGCGGCGGCGGGCAGCGGGACGGGCGTGCCGTCCAGGTGGAAGCGGACCGGCAGACCGCTCTCGGCGGCCTCCCGTCCGGCGAGCGCGCGCAGCGCCTGGTCGAGCGGACGGCCGTCGGCGAGTTCGGCCGGTGCGAGGTCGTGGACGAAGCGGCGGGCCTCGGCCAGGTTGCGGGCCGCCACCTCGGCGGCGGTCCGGACGTGGGTGCGGGCGGTCGTCGGCTCGGTGTCCCAGGTGCGCTCGGCGGCCTGCAACAGCATCTGCTGGCTGGACAGCCCCTGGGCCAGGGTGTCGTGGATCTCCATGGCGAGCCGCTCGCGCTCCGCGTGGGTGCCCTCCCGCCGTTCGGTGGCGGCGAGTTCGCGCCGGGTGCGGACCAGGTCGGTGATCAGGGCGCGCTGCCGGGCGTCCTGCCGGTCCATGAAGAGGAACACGCCGGTGGCGAGCGCGGCCACCGCGAACGGCAGCAGGACGAGAGTGGCGTCCGCCCCGCCGGCCAGTCGGAGCTCGGCGATCACCACCAGCAGCGTCAGGGCCGCCACGAGCGGGATCGCCGCCCGCGCGGGGAGCGTGCGCAGCGCGGTGTAGACCAGCGGGACGGCGCACCAGGCGAAGCTCGGCGCGAGCAGCACCAGCACCACCCAGAGCGCGACCACCAGGGCCAGCGGCCACCGGCGCCGACGCGGAACCCGGTCGCCGGGCGCAGCTTCAGCCCCGGGCGTGGGCGCGGGCGCGGGCGCTGGTGGCGGTGGCGGGTGGCAGTGCGCGAGCCAGGAGCCGGCCGGCTGGGCGAGGGCGAGGGCGATGCTGAGCCCGATCACCCAGGGGATCCGGGGGTTGCCGGGATGGTGGGTGAGGTAGCGGCTGAGCGAGGCGGCGAGCAGCAGCAGGAAGGCGGAGTCGAGCAGCACCGCCAGGCGGCCCGCGTCCGGGTCGCCGGCGTCGTGACCGGCGGCGGGGCGGGGCTGCTGCACGGGTGGCTCCTGGCTGGACGGGCGATCGGCACCTGGGCGCCTCGGTGGGCGGTCGGCATCCGGACGGGCACCGGCCGCCTCGACCGCGTGCCCGGTGCGCCCGGCGCACCGACCTGCACCGATCCCTCGATGGTGGCCCGGTCGGCCCGGTCCCGCATCAGCCGATCGGTTGACGGGGCTGTCCTCCATCATGCCCGCGCGGTCGCGCCGGAGCGTCGATGTGGCGAGCCTCGCCCCGGCCGGAGGATCGGGGTGGAGCCGGGCGGACCCCCTGCCGCCCGGCGGCCCCGATCCCGTTCGCCGATCCGCTGAGGAGCTGGACCATGAAGAAGATCTCCGTGCGCACCCGGGTGCTGACCGGCACTCTCGCCGCCGCCGCGCTCGCCGCCACCGTGGGCGCCGTCTCGGCCAGCGCCGAGACCTCAGGGACCCCGGCCGCGCCGGCCGCGGTGAAGGTCGACACCCAGAACAAGAACCTCGCCCAGAGCACCGGCCTGACCATCGACGCCGCGACCCGCGCCGCCCAGGCCACCCTGGACGCGGCGGCCAAGGCCGGCCAGCACGTCTCGGTCGCGGTCGTCGACCGGGACGGTGTCACCCGGGTGCTGCTCAAGGGCGACGGTGCCGGCCCGCAGTCTCCGGAGTCGGCGCAGCGCAAGGCGTTCACGGCGGTCTCCTGGAACGCGCCGACCTCGGAGCTGACCAAGCGACTGGCCCAGGCCCCGACCCTCAAGGACATCCCGGGCACGCTGTTCCTGGCCGGCGGCGCCCCGGTGCAGTCCAAGGGCGCCCCGGTCGCGGCGATCGGTGTCGCGGGCGCGCCGAGCGGCGACCTGGACGAGCAGTTCGCGCAGGCGGGTGTCGCCGCACTGGCGAAGTGATCCCCTGGCCGGTTGCCCGTCCCCTGATGCGCGGGGCGGGCCGACCGGCCAGGATGGGCGGTATGCCGACGATGACCGATGACCAGTGGCGGGCGTTCCTCTCCGAGGGCACCCGCACCGCCAAGCTCGCCACCACCCGGGCCGACGGCCGTCCGCACGTCGCGCCGGTCTGGTTCCTGCTGGACGGCGACGAGCTCGTCTTCAACACCGGTGCGGGCACCGTCAAGGGCCGCACCCTGGCCCGCGACGGCCGGGTGATGATCTGCGTGGACGACGACCGGCCGCCCTTCGCGTACGTTCTCGTGCAGGGCACCGCCCGGCTGAGCGAGGACCTGGCCGAGGTGCGCGCCTGGGCCACCCGGATCGCCGCCCGGTACATGGGGGAGGACGTCGCGGAGCAGTACGGGGCCCGGAACGGCGTGCCGGGGGAACTGCTCGTTCGGGTGAAGATCGAGAAGGTCTCCGCAGAACACGGGGTGGCCCTCTGAAAAGCCGGTGCCGCTGTCAGTGGTGCATGGCAGGCTTCCCGGTATGACGGCGTGGACCCTCAACGACATCGAACGTGCGATCCGCTCCTCCTGGGGTGTCGACACCTGTGCGCCCGAGGATCTGGCCCACTGGCGTCCCGACAATCCCGCCCGCGGCCAGTGCGGGGTGACGGCGATGGTGGTGCACGACCTGCTCGGCGGCGAGCTGATGATGGGCGAGGTGCACGTCGGCGGGGTCCGGACGGATCTGCACTGGTGGAACCGCTTCGCCACCGGCATCGAGATCGACCTCACCCGCGAGCAGTTCGGGCCGGACGAACTGGTCGGCCCCGGCCGTCCGGTCGCCCGCCCGGCCCGCCCCGGCCGGCTCCAGGCCCAGTACGAGCTGCTGAGCCGCCGGGTGGTCACCGAGCTGGAGCGCGGCCGCGTCCGGCTACCGGAGCGCGCCTGTGCGTGAGTCCGTCCAGTACGCAGGAGGCCACCGTCTCCTGACGTACAGTCATCCGCAGATGCGGTGACAGTGACGGTGACGGCGACGGGAGTGCGGGATGACCGGGGCGACGATCGGCTTCGTGGGGCTGGGTGCGATGGGGCGGGGCATGGCCGGCAGCCTGTTGCGGGCCGGCCACACCGTCCGGGTCTGGAACCGCTCGCCCGAGCCGGTGGCCGCCCTGGTGGCCGAGGGCGCCGAGGCGGCGGGCACACTCGCCGAGGTGTACGCCGCCGACACCGTGGTCTCCATGCTCGCCAACGACGAGGCGGTCGAACGGCTGCTGCTCGACCCCGCCCTGCTCGCGGGCGCCGCGACGACCCTGCACGTCAACATGGCCAGCATCTCCGTCGGACTCGCCGAGCGCGCCGAGGCACTGCACGCCGAGCACGGCATCGGCTACCTGGCCGCCCCGGTCCTCGGCCGTCCGCCGGTCGCGGCGGCCGGCCGGTTGAACATCCTGACCGCCGGCGCGCCGGAGCTGCTGGCCCGCGCGGAGCCGCTGTTCGCCGCGATGGGGGAGCGCACCTGGCACTTCGGTGCGAGCCCGCGACAGGCCAACACCGCCAAGATCAGCACCAACTTCCTGCTGGCCTGCGCGATCGAGTCGATGGCCGAGGCGTGCAGCCTGGCTGAGGCCCACGGCGTCCGGCCGACCGACCTGGTCGAGATGTTCACCGGCACGCTGTTCCCGGGGCCGGTCTACTCCGGCTACGGCGCGATGGTGGCCGAACGCCGCTACGAGCCGGCCGGGTTCAGGCTGCCGCTGGGCCTCAAGGACGTCGGCCTGGCCCTGGAGGCCGGGGCCGCGCGGAACGTCCCGCTCCCGTTCGGCGGCATCCTGCGGGACGCCTTCCTGGACGCGCTGGCCCACGGTGACGCGGACAAGGACTGGGCGGCGGTCGCGGCCGTCGCCCGGCGCCGGGCCGGCCTGCCCGCCTGAGCGAACTCCCGGGCGAACTCCCGGGCGCCGGACGTGGAACAACCGGGGGGCGGGGGGTGCTCGCACCTTCATCCGCACCACCGACCGGGGGAGTCCCGATGGCCGACCAGCCGACGGGCGCCGAGGCGCCGCGCACCTTTCTGTTCCTCAACGCCAGTGCGCGGGCCGGCGGCAACTCCGAGCAACTCGCCCGGCTGGCCGCCGAGGCGAGCCTGCCGGCCGGGTCGGAGCAGCGCTGGCTGCGGCTGAGCGAGCACCCGCTGCCGCCCTTCGAGGACCTGCGGCACGTCGAGGGAGGCCGCCACCCCGAGCCGGTCGGCCACGAACGGACCTTGCTGGACGCCACGTTGGCGGCCACCGACCTGGTCTTCGTCGCACCGCTGTACTGGTACTCGCTGCCGACCAGCGCGAAGCTCTACCTCGACCACTGGTCGTCCTGGCTCCGGCAGCCAGGGGCTGACTTCCGTGCCCGGATGCGCGGCGGCACCATCTGGGGCGTCACCGCCCTCGCCACCGAGGACGACAAGGCCGAACCGCTGATCGGCACGCTCCGGCTGACGGCCGAGTACATGGGG
The DNA here is from genome assembly GCF_044750105.1 of Kitasatospora sp. NPDC088861. NCBI lineage: Bacteria > Bacillati > Actinomycetota > Actinomycetes > Kitasatosporales > Streptomycetaceae > Kitasatospora > Kitasatospora sp. NPDC088861. Next base: position 460,917 of record NZ_JBIVJF010000001.1, on the reverse strand, counting down.
ATGCGCTGGGGCGGCGCGCTGCTCGGCAACGGCACCCGCCCCGGGGACGTGCTGCGCGACGAGCGGGCGCTGATCGCGGCCAAGTCCTTCTTCGCGGGCTGAGCCCGCGCACCCGTTCCGGCGGGCGCTCACGCGGACGTTGACGCGGGCGCTCGCGTGGACGTCCGTAGGGCGTTCGCACCGGCGCGCGCAAGGCGTTCGCACCGACCCTCACAGGACATTCACCCGGGCATTCGCCGGACGTTCACACGACCGATCGCTTCACGCCACGCGAGGTGGTGCGATACGGCCCCCCGGGCGTGTACCCGTCACTCTCCGGTCATCTTTCTGCAAAGCGCAAAAGCCTTACCGCAGGACGGAATTGGGCGATTCGGGCACTCCCGTCCCGTGAGCGGTCCCCAGCGTGACACCCGCCTTCCGGAGTGGCCGGATCCTTCGGTAATCTCCGTCGGACTTTCAAGCTTCGCGAGGGGTCAGAGGCGTCCACGGCCGCCCGCCCCGCCGCGCCCCGGGCCTCGCCCGGACTCTTCCGTGAGGTCTCCCTTGCCCATACGTCGCAGTCTTGCCCTTGCCGGCGTCGCCGCGCTCGCGTCCTCGCTCGTGCTGTCCGGCGCCCAGGGCGCCATGGCCGTCGGCACCACCGGTTCCCCGTCCGCCGCCGCCCAGGCGGCCGGCAAGGCCTCCCACCAGAGCCTCGACCTCTCGGTGAACGGCGTGCCCGGCACCTTCATCGCCGGCGGCGACGCCCGCGACTTCACCTTCAAGATCGACAACTCGACGAAGCACGACTTCCTCTTCCTCCCGCTGCTCAAGTTCAAGAACAAGGCGGGCTCGCTCAAGGCGAAGGACCTCAAGGTCCAGTACCAGCTGCCCGGCGGCCAGTGGCAGACCGGTTCGGTCGCCGCCGACGGCGGCGAGGACAAGGACAAGTCCGTCCTCACCCTGCTCGGTGGCCTCGGCCAGGACGGCAACCCCACCGACGACGACCTGCTCGTCGTGAACCGCGGCAAGAGCTTCTCGATCAAGGTCCGGGTCTCCTTCACCTCGGAGGCGCCGCTCGGCCGGGCCGGCGTCGTCCCGGTGGTGTTCTCCGCCGAGCTCGACGACGAGACCCACGCGCCGGTCGACGGGGGCCACCTCAGCTGCGACGGCGTCCGCGGCGCGGGCTTCGTGATCAAGGCGGGCGGCGGCGGCAAGCCGAGCCCGACCATCAGCCCGAGCCACACCGGCAAGCCCAGCCCGACCGCGAGTACCTCGCCGACGGCCTCCCACTCGGCGACCGCCTCCACCTCGCCGACGGCCTCCCACTCGGCGACCGCGAGCACGTCGCCGACCGCCTCCACCTCCGCCACGGCCACCCCCTCCACCTCGGCCACCCCGAGCGCCGAGCCGACCACGCCGTCGCCGTCGGTCCCGCCGACCACCCCGACCACGGGCGAGCCGTCCGGCTCCGCCTCCGCGTCGACCTCCGCCCCGGCCCCGGTCGACGGCAACGGCGACACCGCCGGCCCGATCGACTTCCCGGTGGCCGTCCCGACCCTCACCCCGCCGCCGCTCACCCCGGCCGCCGTCACCAAGGCCAAGGCCGCCGCCGACAACGGGGACAAGGCCCTGGCCCAGACCGGTGGCGGTGACGACACCACCGCCATCGCCGTGGCCGGCGGCGCCGTGCTGCTCGCCGGTGTCGGCACCCTCGTGGTGCTGCGCCGCCGCAAGTCGGCCCAGCAGGGCTGACCGCGGCCGCAAGGCACGCTCCAGCCGTTACACCGAGGCGGTACCCGCCTGACAACCGCCCGCGCCGCCCGGCCGTCCGTTCGACGGACCTCCGGGCGGCGCGGGCGGGACACCTCCGTCACATAGGATGTCCGGCCGGAGGGGGGCGGAACCGGCGGGGAGAGGGACAGGTGCGGGGATCACGCACGGCACGGACGGCCACCGACTACGAGTCGGCGACCGGGCGGATCGCGGGGCTGCCGCTGCGCAGACACCACGTTCTGCTGGTGGCCTGGACGGTGCTCTGGTTCTTCCTGGTCGAGCCCAGCGGCGGCTTCTCCTGGCACTACCTGCGCCAGGGTGAGCAGCTGCTCTTCAGCGACCACCCGGACGGCGGGCTGGCGCTCTACGCCCACCACCCGGAGCTGCAGATCGGCCCGGTCAGCCTGGCCGTGGCCCGGCTCACGGCCCCGTTCTCGGCCCACACCGGCCAGCTGATCGCCGAGGCGGCGATGTCCGGGCTCGGCCTGGTGATGCTGGTCCTGATCGGTCGCACCGCCGCCCTGTACTACCTGGGCACCGGCACCAACCACCGCCGGCTCCAGCAGCGCCTGCTGATCGCCGGACTGGCGTTCATCCCGATGTGGGTCGAGGTCTCGGTCCGATTCGCGCACCTGGACGACGTCCTGGCGCTGTTCTTCACCACCCTCGCCGCGCACGCCCTGGCCCGCGGCAAGCCCACCATGGTCGGTGTCTACCTGGCGCTGGGGGTGGACTCCAAGCCCTGGGCGATCGCCTTCGCCCCGCTGATCCTGGCGCTGCCCAGGCCCGCCTGGCTGCGCAGCGCGATCTGGTTCGTCGGACTGGTGGCGATCGCCTGGCTGCCGTTCTACCTGGGCAATCTGGACACCCTGGCCGCCGCCAAGTTCACCATCCCCAACCAGCCGGCCTCCGCACTGCGCTGGTTCGGGGTGACCGACCCGGCCACCCCCTGGTGGGACCGTCCGACCCAGTTCGCCCTCGGCCTCGGCCTCGGCACCATCGCGGTCTGGCGCGGCCGCTGGCCGGCCGTGGTGCTGCTCGGCGCGGACGCCCGGATCCTGCTCGATCCGAGCGTCTACACCTACTACACGGCCTCGATCCTGCTCGGCACCCTGCTCTGGGACGCGGTCGGGCAGAAGCGGCTCGTCCCGTGGTGGAGTTGGATAGCGCTGGCCGCGCTGTATGGCGGGACGCTGTTCATCCCGTCCGACGCGGGCCGCGGCTTCGTCCGGCTGGCCTTCGTGGTGGTCTCCGCCGCGTACGTGCTGTTCTGGCCCACCCAGCAGACGCGCCGCCCGCGGTCCCCGGCGGACGGCGAGGGGCGGCGCCGTTCCTCCCGGCGGCGCGAGCGCGTGCTGACCGGCACCGGAGCCTGACCGGCACCGGAGCCTGACCGGCCCCGGCCCCGGCCCCGGCCCCGGAGCCCGAGCCTGACCGGGGCCCTCCCTCCCGAGGACGGCTTGACCCTCACGCGGCGTGAGAGCGGAGGCTGGTGGTCAGCACGAAGGGAGGACCCGGATGAGCAGCGAGGGCTACTCGGTCGGAGCCGTGGCCAAGATCGCCAAGGTGACCGTCCGCACCCTGCACCACTACGACGAGATCGGCCTGTTGTCCCCTGCGGGCCGCACCCGGACCGGCTACCGCCGCTACCAGGACGCCGACCTCGACCGGTTGCAGCAGATCCTCTTCTACCGCGAACTCGGGTTCCCCCTGGAAGAGATCGCGGCGATCCTGGACGACGACTCGGTCAGTCCGAGCGAGCACCTCCGTCGGCAGCACCAACTGCTGACCGACCGGATCAGGCACCTCCAGGACCTCGCCACAGCCGTCGAACACGCCATGGAGGCACGAAGAATGGGCATTCAGCTGAGCCCGGAGGAGAAGTTCGAGATCTTCGGCGAGGGCTACCAGGAGGAGTGGGAGCAGGAGGCCGAACAGCGCTGGGGCGACACCGCGGCCTGGGCCGAGTCGCAGCGCCGCACCGGCGGCTACGACAAGGCCGACTGGCAGCGGATCCAGGCGGAGATGGCCGACCTCAACACCCGCCTGGTCGAGGCGCTCACCGCCGGCGAACCCGCCGACGGCGCCGCCGCCACGGACCTCGCCGAGGCGCACCGGCAGCACATCTGCCAGAACTTCTACGACTGCACGTTCACCATCCACCGCGGCCTGGCCGGGCTGTACGTCTCGGACCCGAGGTGGACCACCACCTACGAGAACCTCGCCCCGGGCCTGGCGCAGTGGCTGCACGACGCCATCCTCGCCAACGCGGACCGGCACGAGAAGGCATAGTCGCCGCCGGATGCCGGATGCCGGATGCCGGATGCCGGATGCCGGATGCCGGATGCCGGATGCCGGGCCACGTGGCCGGGGGGCTACGCGACCCCGCGCCCGAAGGAGCGCCGGTAGGCGGTCGGGGAGGTGCGCATCACCCGGCCGAAGTGGTGGCGGAAGGTCGCGGCGCTCTCGAAGCCGACCGCCGCCGCGATCTCCTCCACCGTCCCCTCCGGTGACTCCAGCAACGGCAGGCTGGCCGCGATGCGCTGGGTGACGACCCAGCGCATCGGGCTGGTGCCGTTGCGGGCGGTGAAGTGCCGCAGGTACGAGCGGTCCGACATCCGGGCGGCGCGGGCCAGCAGCGAGATGGTCAGCGGGGACGCCAGGTGGCCCATCGCCCACTGCATGCTGCGGGCGACCCCGTCGTCCTCCTCCTCGACCGGGCGGACGGCGGCCTCGATGAACTGGGCCTGCCCGCCGTCCCGGTGCGGCGCCACCACGAAGCGGCGGGCCACGCTGTTGGCCACCTTGGCGCCGTGGTCGCGGCGGACCAGGTGCAGGCAGAGGTCGATCCCGGCGGCACTGCCCGCGCTGGTGAGCACGTTCCCGTTGTCGACGTACAGCACGTCCGGGTTGACCCGCACGTCCGGGTGGCGCTGCTGGAGCAGGTCGGCGTACCGCCAGTGGGTGGTTGCCTCCCGCCCGTCGAGCAGTCCGGCGGCGGCCAGCGCGAAGGCGCCCGAGCAGATCGAGACGATCCGGGCGCCGCGCTCGTGCGCCGTCCGCAGCGCGGCGACCAGCCCGGGGGAGACCGCGCCGCTGAACGCGTTCGGCACCCCGGGGACCACCACCGTGTCGGCCGAGGCCAGTTCGTCCAGCCCGTGCCGGGCGGTCAGCGCGAACCCGCCCACCGCGTCCAGCGCCGTCCCGGGCCGGTCGGCGCACACCTTCAGCCCGTACCAGGGCGCTGCCAGCAGGCCGCCCAGTTCGGGCCGGGCCAGTCCGAACACCTCCACCACCACGCCGAGTTCGAACGGCGCCATGCCCGCGAAGGCGTACACCGCGACGTGGTGCACCGGTTCCGGGCGGGGGCCGATGACGACGGGCACCGGGCCCGACCCGGTGCCGACCGGGCCCTCGACGTGCTGCTCGGTCATGCGGACCCCCTGCTGACGGGTGGCGGGATGGCGGTGAGTGTAGCCGTTCCGGCCGGCCGGGAATCTTCCTCGGATCCACCTGCAACCTCCACCCCGGCCACACGTCCATTGGTACGGGGGCGGAGAGAGGCGGGCCGAGGGCGGCTGTCAGGATCTCCCCGGTCACGATCTTGATCAGGAGTCCTGACGGTCCGGCGAGAGCCGCCACCGTCCCGGGGGAAAGCGGAAACGCGCATGTCCATGGCCATCGGGCCGATCGCCGGGCCGACGAGGGGGCGCGGTTTCTCCGTTCGCGGAGTGGTCGCCGTGCTGTTCGGCGCGCAGGAGGCCGGCGAGGTGCCCGCCGGCCCGGGCGACGAGCAGGCGGCGCAGCGCCGCTCCGGCTTCCGGCTGCTGCGCGGCGGGCGCAAGCCCACGGAGGACCGGCCCACCCTGACCGACCTGTACCACGTCCACCGGCTGGGCCTGGTGCGGATGGCCGTCCTCCTGGTCGACCACCAGGACCTGGCCGAGGACGTCGTCCAGGAGGCCTTCACCCAGCTCTACCAGCGGTACGGCGAGCACCTGGACGACCTCGACAACGCGCTCGGCTACCTGCGCACCGCGGTGGTCAACGGCGCCCGGTCGATGCTGCGCCGCCGGAAGACCGCCCGCGAGTACGTCCCGCCGCACGAGCCCGACGCCGCCTCCGCGGAGGACCACGCGGTGCTCAACGACGAGCACCGGCGGGTGCTCGCGGCCATGCAGGAGCTGACCTCCCGCCAGCGCGAGGTGCTGGTGCTGCGCTACTGGTCCGACCTGTCGGAGGCGCGGATCGCCGAGACCCTGGGGCTGTCCCGGGGCGCCGTGAAGTCCACCGCCAGCCGGGCCCTGGACGCCTTGGAAAAGCATCTGGAGAAGGTTCGATGACCGACAAGCTCCCCGGCCGCGAGAGCGGAGGCCGAGACGGTGACGGGCCGGCCGAGACGGCGACCGAACGGCTGCTACGCGAGGCGATGAACGCCCGCGCCTCGCTGATCACCGCGCACGACCTGCGCCCGGCGCAACCGCCGCGCGGCCGGGTGTGGCGATTGCGCCCGGTCTACCTGACCGCCGTGCCGGTCTTCGCGCTGGCCGCCTCCCTGGCGATCGGCCTGCTCACCTTCCACGGCGACCCGCTGGCCAGGAAGGACGTCCCCCCACCGGCCGCCACCATGACGACCTCGCCGAGCCCGACCCCCGAGCCGACCGCCGCCCCGACCCCCACGGCCACCTCGCCGGACACCGGCAGCCCCGCCGCCGACCCGGAGACCGGGGCCCCCCTCTCCGACCCGACGTCGGCCGGCACCCGGACGACGGCGCCGCCCACCACCCCCGCCACCACCCCGGCCACCACCGCGCCGGCCGGGACGACCTACCCCTTCCGGGGCATCAAGTTCAAGATCCCGCCAGGTTGGCGGGCCGTCAATCCGGATCCTTCCGCCAACACCCTCTGCATCCTGAGCCCGAGCGCTCCGCAGGACGCGACGGCCGGGGACTGCCTGCCGCACGGCGTGCTTCTGACGGTCACGGACCAGGAGTCGCAGCTCTGGCCGAGGCTGCCCGACCTGGATTCCGAGAGCGGCTGGTCCACGCAGCCCTGGTGCCCGGCGTGGTCCTATTTCCCCACGCTCACCAGGAACGGACAGATCGACAGTGTCGGCCCGACCAGGAGCACACCCACCGTGGCAGGCCGTGCCGCACGCAAGTCGCAGTGGCAGATCAACTGCGGCGGCGACGCCTTCACGGCCCAGATGTGGGCCCTGCCGAAGGACTTCGTGTCCGTCTCGGCGATCGGCCTCAAGGCCGACTACCAGCCCGGACTGATGACGATCGTCAACACCCTCGACCTGAGCGGCCGCCAGGCGCCACCGGTGAAGTACCACGAGAACGACATCGATATCACCGTGGGCGGCTTCACGGGCGTTCAGGAGCTGAAGGCGGGAAGTCCGGCCGTCACCTTCTCGGTGACCTACAAGAACAACAGTCCGACGAATTTCGCCCAGGTGGAGCCCTTGGTCTACACCGAGTGGCCCATGGACACGCCGGTGGATGTGGTGTCGCTGAACGCGGGCAAGCTCGAGCGTCTCGACGGTGCCACCTGGAAGGAAAAGCCGCTCACGCGAGGAAGCGCGATGGACTACGCGATGGCGGATCCCGAGTCGCTCTTCCCCCTGGCTCCAGGGCAGAGCCGAACGGTCAAGTACCGGATGACGATCGATGCCGGACACGGCCTCGGGCCACTGTGGGTGATGACGCGGGCCGTCCTTCCCTACACGGGAGGAACCCTCACGGGTCTCGGCAACGAGGTTGTCTCGCTCAAGATCACCAAGTGACACGGGGGCCCGGCCTCCCCGCCACGGGGAGGCCGGGCCCCCGGAGGGTGGCTCAGGCCAGCGAGGCCATCCAGGCCTCGACCTCGTCGGCGCGGCGCGGCAGGCCGGCCGAGAGGTTCTCGTTGCCGTCGGCGGTGACCAGGATGTCGTCCTCGATCCGGACGCCGATGCCGCGGTACTCCTGCGGCACGGTCAGGTCGTCCTGCTGGAAGTACAGGCCGGGCTCGACGGTGAGGACCATGCCGGGCACCAGCAGCGCGTCGGCGTGCTCCTCGCGGCGCGAGTGGGCGCAGTCGTGGACGTCGAGGCCGAGCATGTGGCCGGTGCCGTGCAGGGTCCAGCGGCGCTGGAGGCCCAGCTCCAGGACCTTCTCGACGTCGTAGGCCGAGGCGTCCAGCAGGCCCCAGGCGAGCAGGCGCTCGGCGAGCACGCGCTGCGAGGCGTCGTGGAAGTCGCGGAAGCGGGCGCCGGGCTTCACCGCGGCGATGCCGGCCTCCTGGGCGTCGTACACGGCGTCGTAGATCTTGCGCTGGAGGTCGTTGAAGCGGCCGTCGATCGGCAGGGTGCGGGTGACGTCGGCGGTGTAGAGGGTGTGGGTCTCGACGCCGGCGTCCAGCAGCAGCAGCTCGCCGGGGCGGACGTCGCCGTCGTTGCGGACCCAGTGCAGCGTGGTGGCGTGCGGGCCGGCGGCGGCGATGGTGCCGTAGCCGACGTCGTTGCCCTCGACCCGGGCGCGGCGCCAGAAGGTGCCCTCGATCCAGCGCTCGGAGGTGGCGACGGCCTGGCCGAGCTCGCGGACCACGTCGGTGAAGCCGTTGACGGTGGCGTCGCAGGCGGCGCGCAGCTCGCCGACCTCCCACTCGTCCTTGACCAGCCGCAGGCCGCTCAGGAACTCCTTGAACTCGGCGTCCCGGTCGGCGTCCAGCACGTCGGCCAGGGTGTCCTCCAGGCCGGCGTCGTAGCCGCGGACGATCCGGGTGGGCACCGCGGAGTCCTTGGTGCGCCCGGCCAGTTCCTCGGCGGCCTTGCGCACGTCGCGCGCCGGCAGGCCGAGCAGCTGCTCCTGCTCGCCCAGGCTGTTCCGGCGGCCGACCCACAGCTCGCCGTAGCCGTCCAGCCAGAACTCGCCGTTCTCGCGGTCGGAGCGGGGCAGCAGGTAGAGGGCGAACTCGTGGCCGGCGTCGCCGGTGGGCTCGGCGACGAGCACGGCGTCCTCGGTCTGGTCGCCGGTGAGGTGCACGTACTCGCTGGCGGCGCGGAAGCTGTAGTCGGTGTCGTTGGAGCGCACCCGCAGGTTGCCGGCCGGGACGACCAGCCGCTCGCCGGGGTAGGCGGCGGAGAGCCGGGCGCGGCGCTCGGCCGCGTACGGGGCCTGGGCGACCGGGACGAGGCCGTGCAGCTCGGTGTCGGCCCAGCCGGTCTTCATCGAGGCGGCCAGCTCGTCGGAGACCTCGCCGTACAGGCCGTTCTTGCGGCCCTTGAACTGCTGCGGCTCGTCGCCGCCGTCGGCTTCGGGGTTCTCGGCCACTGCGGGCGTGCGGTCCTCGGTCACGTGTAACGCCTCCTTGGGGTGGTACCGCCGCCCCTCGGGGGAGTGTCGGATCGCGACACGCGCGGGCGGCCGTGCGTCCATGGTACGGACGCCCGGCCGCTCGCCCGTTCGGGGTCGGGGCGACTGTTCGGGGCGGCTATTCGAAGCGGGCCGCGAGCAGCAGCAGGTCGTCGGTGGCCGGTCCGGGCCCGGGGTCGGGGCAGACGGCCAGCAGGTGGGCGCAGAGCCGGTCCGGGTCGATCCGCACGTCGCGCGGGGCGTCGGCGGCGGCCCGGCGCAGGTTGGCCTGGCCGGCGTGCAGGGTCGGGCCGCAGCGGCGGGCCAGCCCCTCGGTGTAGAGCAGCAGGGTGTCGCCGCGGTCGGCGGTGAGCTCGACGCCGGGGGCCTCCCAGCAGGCCAGCATGCCGAGCGGGGCGGAGAGCGAGGTCTCCACGAACTCGGCGCCGTGCCGGCCGACCAGGACGGGCGGGCAGTGGCCGGCGCCGGCCAGGGTGATCCGGCGCTCCTCGGGTTCCACCCAGGCGTAGACGGCGGTGGCGGTGCGGGCCGGCTCGGTGGTCTTGAGTAGCAGTTCCAGGTCGCCGAGGACGGACACCGGGTCCTCGCCCTCCAGGACGGCGTAGGCGCGCAGCGCGGCCCGGATCCTGCCCATTGCGGCGGCCGCGCCGGGGGCGGAGCCGGGGCCCGCGCCGGGGCCGTCGCCGGAGACGGAGCCGACGGTGAGGCCGACGGTGCCGTCCGGCAGCGGGATGGCGTCGTACCAGTCGCTGCCGCAGGAGCGGTCCAGGCCGGCCGGGAGGATCCGGGCGGCCAGCCGCAGGCCGACGGGCTGGGGGAGCCGGTCGGGCAGCAGGCCGCGGCGCAGCGCCTCGGTGGTGCGCCGGACCTTGTCCGCCTCCAGCTGTTTGGCGAGCAGCGGGGCGGCGATCGCGGCGTAGCGGTGGGCGAGCTCGCGCTGGCGCTCGGTGGGTTCGGCGGGCTCGTCGTAGAACCAGAGGGCGGCGGCGAGCGGGCCGTCCTCCTCGGTGGCGAGCGGCAGGCCGTAGCAGCCGCCGAGGCCGAGCTGGGTGGCGAGTTCGCGCAGCCGGGCGCCGGTGGCCGGGTCCTCGGCGAGGTCGGGGGAGTGCAGCCGTTCGGGCCGGTCCTGTTCGCGCAGCAGCCTGGCGAGCAGGCTCTGCTCGGGCGGGACGGTCTCCAGCGCGCCGAGGCTGGCGCGGTCGAGGCCGAGGCCGACGGGCTGGCCGGGCCTGCCGCCGGGCATCCGGGTGACCAGGACGCCGCGTCGGGCGCCGAGCAGGGCGGCGCCGGAGGCGAGGACGGTGTCCAGGGTGGCGGCGAGGCCGCGGGCGCGGGCGAGCTGTTCGGTGTGCCGGTGCAGGCTGGCGAAATCGGACAGTCGTCCGGCCAAACGGTCCTGCACTCCGGCGGCCGGTGCCGTGCGGACGTCCGCCGCGCCGTCCTGCGCGTCGGCGGGGCCGGGGAAGCCCGGTGGGTCGAGGACGGTCAGCCCGCCGGCGCTGCCGGGCTCGCCCGGCTCGGAGGGTGTCGATGACGACGGGTGGGACTCGGTCATGCCGCCACTCCTGACGTGCTACGTGCCATGCGGAACCCCCAGGTACGGCCGGTGTGGAGCGATGACGGCCAAAGGGCGCGTTTCGCCTCGATTCGCTACTACTCGTCATTGATCGACAGCAATGCCACCACTTCTACACAGGCCATTTGGGGCATGTCCAGATCCAGGACGACGCGGTGGCCTGTTCCACATCCGCGAGACCCGGTCGGGGGGCGCATACGGCCTGGGCGCGCGCCGGTCCGGTCGGGAGGCATGGAGGGGACCGGGAGCGGGCAGAACGGAGGGGACGGACCCGGCGGCCGTCCGGATCGTATGCCCGCGCCGCCCGGGACCCGGGCTGGCCGGAAGTCTCTCACTCGTACGGTGGAACCAAGCGCGCCCGGGCGGCGTCCATCCGGTCGCATACGGGATTCTCGTTCCAGGGGCTGTTTCAGTGCGCGGCCCTTCTCATGTCGTGCTCCACACCGTGATCCACGTCGTCGCCGCGCCGCCCGCCATGCCGCCCGCCCCCCTTCGCGCCGCCGGGGCCGTGCCACCGCGGGTCCGCGTGACGAGTCCCGGCGGTGCCGACGGGCCGGAGCGAACCGAGCGGTCAGGGAAAGGAACGAGCGCCATGCGTGAGAACCCGAAAGATCCGTGTCCGCCCGCCACTCCCCACCACCCCGTCCAGGACGACGTCGCACGTCAGCGCCCTGCCCGGCTCGCCGCGGCCCTGACGGCCGCCGTCGACCACCGCTGGCCCGTGGTGCCCGGGGCCGTCCTGCGCGGCGGTCAGTGCTCCTGCGGCGACCAGGACTGCGTCGTGCCGGGCGCGCACCCGCACGACCCGTCGCTGCTGGCCGCCACCACGGACGCCCGGATGGTGCGCTGGTGGTGGGAGCGGCAGAGCCCGGACGCTCCGGTGCTGGCCGCCACCGGTTCGGTGGTCTCGGCGGTCAGCCTGCCGGCGGCGGCCGGGGCCCGGGCGCTGGTCTACCTGGGCGCGCTGCGGCTGCCGCTCGGTCCGGTGCTGGCGATGCCGGGCCGGTACGCGCTGCTGGTGGCCCCGTACTCGCTGGACGCGCTCGGCGAGATGCTCTCTCAACTCCCTTGGGTGCCAGGCTCGTTGCGCTATCACGGGGTGGACGGCTTCCTGCCGCTGCCGCCCGGTGGAGCGGCTGGCCGGGTGCGTTGGGTGCTGGCCCCGCGCGCGGACGCCGACGGCGGGGTGTGGCTGCCGCAGGTCGGGCCGCTGCTGGGCGAGTTGGTGGAGGCGACGGTCCGGCTGGACAGCGGTCGCTCGGCGTACTGATCCGCCGGTCCGTTCCCGGGCCGCTCGTCGGGGCCCCGCGGAAAACAAAAGATCCGGCCGCTGGCGACGGGGGATGCACCAGCGGCCGGACTCTTTAGACAGTAACAAGGATCCGCGCCCGCGCCAATTTCCAAGACGCCCTGCCAGCCCGGAAATTGCGGCTTCATGGCGACAATGTGACGCGTATCACCCGGATCCCGGGCGCTTTAGTTCAAGGTGACCTGACGGTTCACCAGGTTCGCGCGGGCGCGCCGCTCCTCGGCGGTCAACGGGGTCTCGTCGGCGAGCACCGAGGCCAGCCGCTCGGCGAACTCGGCGGCCGGCTTCTCGCAGTCGGCGGCGGTCATGGCGAGCGGGAGGTCCCAGACCGGGACGGTCAGGCCGTGCGCGCGGAACGAGCCGACCAGGCGGGTGTCCGGGCCGAGCGAGGACTGGTCGGCGGCGCTGAGCCGGGCCAGCGCGTCCAGCAGCCGCTCCTCGGGCACGGTCATCACCCAGCGCAGGTGGTTCTTGTCGGGGGTGCCGCACCAGTAGGCGGCGTCGGCGCTCGCCAGCTTCTCGGTCGGGATGGCCGAGGCGTTGGCGCGCTCCAGGGAGGCGGCGACCTCGCCGGTCGCGGTCTCGGCGTCCTCCAGCCAGAACTCGAAGCCGGTGTGCACGGCGGGCGTGAACGCGGCGGTGACGTCCAGCAGGTCCTGGAGCCGGCGTCCGCCCGCCTCGGTCCGGCGGGACGGCACCGGGTTGCCCGGCTCGGTGGCCAGCGCCAGCTCCAGGGCGTCCGCGAGGTCGCGGCTGAGGTCGCCGGAGGAGGACTGGGTCTGCAGGCCGAGCAGGATGGAGCCGTCCTGGCGGCGCAGGGCCGGCCAGGCCAGCGGCAGCACGGTGGCCAGGGTCACCGACGGGACCTCGCCGGTGGCGCCCTCGGCCACCCCGGCGGCCAGCGTCAGCGGCACCGTGGCGGCGGGCACCAGCTCGCGCAGCGCGACCCAGTCGGCCTCGCCCGACAGGCCCTCGAACGGGCGGTGCACCAGCTCCTGCACCGCGTGCGAGGCCTCCCGGCCGTGACAGGCCTTGTACCGGCGGCCCGAACCGCAGGGGCAGTTCTCGCGGGCCCCCACCACGGGGACCTCGCCCGCGACGGCGGTGGTGGACTGACGCTGCGGCGCCTTCTTGGCGGCCTTCTTGCCCATGGTGCGGCTCTCCCGGGAACGGTGGTCCTTTGCTCCGGGCAGCCTACTGACGTTCCCCCGGCGCGCGGGCACACGCCGGGCGGACGGGTGGGGAGCGCGCGTCGGTTCAGGCGCTGCGGGCGTCACCACCGGTGCGCCGGGCGTGCCGGGCCCGGGCGGGCAGCGCCGCCCAGACCGTCACCTCGCCGGGCGCGTCGCGCACGCCCCAGTCGCTGGCCAGCTGGTCGACGATGTTCAGGCCGCGACCGCCGCGCGAGGTCAGCGAGGGGCCGGCGGGCAGCGGCCGGGTGGTCGCGCCGCCGTCGGTGACCTCCAGGGTGAGCACGCCGTCGGCGTGCAGCTGCCAGCGGACCAGCACGCCGCCGTCCGTTCCGCTCCCGTGCTCCTCGCGCTCCCGGCCGCCCGTGGCGGAATGCGCCCCGGAGGGGACGCCGACCAGCAGTTGGTCCACCACCTCGGCCCGGGCGCCGCGCCCCAGGGCCCGCAGCGGGCCGAGCGGACGGGCGTACCGACAGGCGTTGCTCAGCAGTTCGGAAAGGATCAGTACGGCATCATCAACGACCGGCTCCGGTATCTCCCGGTCGCCGAGATCTCGACGCAGTCGGCGCCGTGCGACCCCGACACTCGCCGGGCCGTGCGGCACTGCCATGGTCGATGAAGCCGGCACTTCACGCGCCACCATCAACGCCACCCCCGGACCTCCTTCAGCGTATGCCGAGGGAGAGATGCCCCTTGGTAATGCGTCGGAAACGACCGCCGGACGATCCCGCGAGGACATTTCAAGCGATTGCGACCGAGGGTGGACCTGAGGTCATTCCGTGCTCACCGTGCGTCGCCCCGGCGCATGAATTCCGGCAATAACGGGCCCGGAAGGTTTGACTGCCGACCAGAACGATCAGGTTGTGTCCGGGCTTTGCGGGTGGATTTGCGGGCGGCCCGCCGTCCGACGCCGGATCACCGGCCGAGCTGCGCCAGGACCTCGGCGGGCCGGTTGGTGATGATCGCGGACACCCCGAGCTCCAGGCACAGTTCCACGTCGGCCGGTTCGTCCACGGTCCACACGTGCACCTCGTGCCCCAGCTCGCGCAGCCGCGTCACCAGCTGCGGGCGGGCCCGCACCAGGTCGATGCCCGGTCCGGCGATCCGAGCCCCGCCCGGCAGCGGGGAGCCCGGGCGCAGCCGGCCGAGCAGCGGCAGGGTCCGTTCGAACAGGAACACCCGCCGGTACTCCGGCGCCGAGGCCGCCACCCGGTTCAGCCCCACCGAGGAGAAGCTCATGATCCGGGCCGAAGGGCGCTCGCCCTCCCGGCTCGCGCCGATCTTGAAGCGTTCGAGCGTCCGCAGCAGTTCGGCCTCCACCCGGCCGCGGTAGCGCACCGGGTGCTTGGTCTCGATCGCCAGGTCCACCGGGCGGCCGCAGTCCACCACCAGCTCCAGCAGCCGCTCCAGCCGCAGCACGCCGCGCAGCTCGGGGTCGGTGCTGGGGCGGCCGGTCTTCCAGGCGCCGAAGTCGTACGCCTCCAGCTCGGCCAGCGTCATCGCCGAGACGGTGCCCTGGCCGTTGGAGACCCGGCCGATCCGGCGGTCGTGCACGCAGACCAGCTCGCCGTCGGCGGTCAGCCGGACGTCGCACTCGACCGCGTCCGCGCCCTCGTCGAGCGCGCGCCGGTACGCCGCCAGGGTGTGCTCGGGCAGGGCGTGCGAGGAACCGCGGTGGGCGATCACCTGGACGGGCGGCGTGGTGCGCGCCGCCGTCGAGGACGGGTCTGTGCTGGTCACGGGCCCCACGATAGGCGGCGGAAGTGACGCGCAGGCGAAGACGGCCCCAATCTGCGGGGCCGTCTTCGGTGTCGGTCGGTCAGCTCGGCGCCGTCCTGCGGGTCAGCGGGGTGAGCGCCCAGGTGACCAGCGCGGGCACCAGGAAGGCGAACAGCGAGGCGGACGTCCACTCCTGCGGGGTGAAGTGCAGGGCGTCCTGGGCGGAGGTCCAGAAGTCCGTCCACCAGCCGGCCACCGCGGTCGGCGCGATGAACTGGTAGACCGCGAAGCCCAGCACCCAGGGCAGCAGCATCAGGCGGCGCGAGGGCGCGTCGGCGGAGAGGTTCCAGCCGTACCGGCCGGCGCCGAAGAAGTAGTCCACCGCCAGCACCGCCAGCAGCGGCACGAAGACCGAGCCGATCAGACCGAGGAAGTTGGTGTAGGTGTCGGTGAACTTGTCGATCTGCAGTGCCAGCACGGTGATCAGCAGGCCGATCCCGCCGGTCAGCACCCGGCGGTCCACCTTCGGCAGCAGGTTCTGCACCGACATCGCGGTCGAGTACACGTTGGCGAAGGACTGGTCCGTCTCGCGCAGCACCAGCACCAGCAGGAACAGCCAGCCGGCCCAGACGCCGAGGAAGGAGTCGAAGATCCTGTTCGGGTCGCCGTCGGACTGCAGCAGGGCCATCAGGCCGAGCACGTAGCACCAGACCTGGGCGATCGTGTAGCCGGAGAAGCTGCCCCAGAACGCCGAGCGTGCGGTGCGCGAGTGCCGGGTGTAGTCGGCGGCCAGCGGGACGAAGGAGATCGACACCGCGATCATCGCGTCGGTGGCGCCCAGGAAGCCGTGCCAGTTGCCGGCGCCCGGGTCGGGCACCCCCTGGCGGCCCAGCTGGACGGTGAAGTACACCATCGCGACGGCGACCGCACCGGCCACGAAGCGGCGCAGCACCGCGATCGAGCCCAGCGGCCAGATGGTCAGCGCGGTGGTCAGCGCGCCCGCCAGGAGCACGAACAGCCAGCGGTAGCCGTCGGTGTGGGCGACGGTCTGCGCGCCCGCCGCGATCGTCAGCAGCTCGAACACGCCCCAGCCGACGCACTGGACGATGTTCAGCACCGTCGGGACATACGACAGCCGGGTGCCGAACAGCCCGCGCAGGTTCGCCATCGCGGGCGCGCCGGTACGGGCTCCGATCAGCGCGGCCACGCCGAGCATCGCGGTGCCGACCACGGTGCCGGCCACGATCGCGGTCACCGCGGCGGCCAGCGACAGCTCGCTGCCCTTGGCGCCGAGCACGGTCGCGGCGGTGGAGAAGCCGATCAGGCTGACGCCCAGGTTCATCCAGAGCGCGAAGTGGTCCCGGAAGCGCAGCGTGCGCGGCGGCTCGGTGTCCAGCACGAGCGGCGCCTCGGCACGCTCCGGGCGCTCCAGGACGGCGGTCGCCGTGCCGGTGGGGCCCGCGTGACCGCTGTCACCGCCGTGAGCGGTCGGGGACGGTTCGGGGAAACCCTTGGACGCGGGCGCGTCCGAAGAAGAGGATGGCGAAGCAGGCGACATGGCCGATACTCCCTACGCCGGCATTACCCGGACAGGTTCCGGCGGTCTGCGCCCCCTCGACGGTCCGCCCACGATCCCGTGGCGTACGGTCGACCAGCGCACTCTCAGCCTGGATGGTCCAAGCTCCCGCGTGTCAGTTGTGAGCGACAGGCTAACCGGCCCGGGGGTGAACGCCAAGGCCACGGGGTGTGCGGCCCGCATCGCGGGACGCCCGGCGGAGGTGGGGGAGCCTCCGGTCGTCGGCCTGGTCTTCGGTTCGGCCGTCGACTTGCTCGTCGGCTCGGTCATCGCTCGGTCGTCGCTCGGTCGTCGGCGTAGGACAGCCTGGTCGGCGGCCCGGCTGTCGGCTGCGGCTAAGGATTCTTATGAGTTATTCAGAGGGGTCCTTACGGCAAACGAATCGGCAGTACGAAAAACTATGGTCCTTGGTTCTGTCAGCTATGGAGGTCGTTCGTGAGCACCGAGCGCGAGGTTGGGCCCACCGGGCCGCAGGGGGAGCAGCCCTCGGGCGGCCAGGCGGCGGCTGTTCCCGCTTCCGACGGCCACGCCTCGGGCGGGCACCAGCCGACACTGGCCTTCGGCCGGGTCCCCGAGCCCGGGGCCGCTCCGGCCGCCGAGGCCGCACCGGCTGAGGCCGCGCCGACGGAGGGCGTTGCGGCCGATGGTGTTCCGGCCGAGGGCGGGTACCAGCCCACCGTGGCCTTCACCAAGGTCCCCGCGCCGGAGGCGCCCCCGCAGACCCCGGCCGCGCCGGTCGTCGACGCACCGGCCGCCCCGGTCGACGCCGCCACCGGCTACATCGACGCGCCGCCGCCGGTCCTGCCGCCCGCCCCGCCGGTCCCGGCCGCGCCGGCGGCACCCGCCGCACCCGTCGCCGAGAGCCCGGCCCTGCCGCCGGGTGCCAACCCGTACGCCACCCCGGCCCACGGCGTCCCCGCCGCCGGCCCGCACGACCCGTACGGCACCCCGGCCGCCCCCGGCGCGCCCGCCGCGCACCCCGCGCCCGGCCACCACCCGTTCGGCGCCGGCCAGCCGCTCGGCGGCTGGGGTGCCTCCCACGACGCCGGCGGCGGCGCGGGCTACCCGGGTGGCCCGGCCGGACCGCTCGGCTACCCGGCCGACTACCCCGGCGGCCCCGGCGGCCCGCGCAAGAAGCGCGGCGGCCTGGTCGCCCTGATCGCCGCCGTCGCGCTGGTCGCCGGCGTGGCCGGCGGTGCGCTCGGCGTGACCGTCGCGGACCGCAACGACAGCACCAGCAGCGCCGACGACCACCGCAGCACCACCGTCCAGGCCAGCAACACCCAGAAGAACGAGCCCGCTCCCGGCTCGATCGCCGGCATCGCGCAGAAGGCGCTGCCCAGCGTCGTCACCATCAAGGCGCAGGGCAACGGCGAGTCCGGCACCGGCACCGGCTTCGTCTTCGACACCGAGGGCCACATCCTCACCAACAACCACGTGGTCGCGCCGACCCTCAACGGCGGCAAACTGACCGTCAAGTTCGCCGACGGCACGTCCTACAACGCGTCCGTGCTGGGCCACGCCGAGGGCTACGACGTCGCCGTGGTCAAGATCGAAAACCCGCCGAAGAGCAAGCTGGCCCCGCTTCCGCTGGCCGACTCCGACAAGGTCAACGTCGGTGACGCCACCGTCGCGATCGGTGCGCCGTACGGCCTGGAGTCCACCGTCACCAGCGGCATCGTCAGCGCCAAGGACCGCCCGGTCGCCTCCGGCGACGAGACCGGCGGCCAGTCCTCCTACATGAACGCCCTGCAGACCGACGCCTCGATCAACCCCGGCAACTCCGGCGGCCCGCTGCTCGACTCCAGCGGCTCGGTGATCGGCATCAACTCGGCGATCCAGTCCAACGCCTCCGCCAACGGCCGGGCCGGCAGCATCGGCCTCGGCTTCGCCATCCCGATCAACCAGGCCAAGTGGGTCGCCGACACCCTGATCAAGACCGGCAAGCCGGTCTACGCCAAGCTCGACGTGCTGCGCAACGACGACTACAAGGGCGACGGCGCGCAGATCCAGACCCGCGACATCCAGGGCCAGCCGGCCGTCACCCCCGGCGGCGCCGCCGACAAGGCCGGTCTCAAGCCGGGCGACGTCATCACCAAGCTCGGCGGAGTGCCGATCGACAACGGCCCCGCCCTGGTCAGCCGGATCTGGACGCACAAGCCCGGCGAGACCGTCGACGTCGAGTACACCCGCAACGGCCAGCAGTTCAACACCAAGGTCACCCTCGGCCAGCGGGACGGCGACAGCTGACCCCCACCCGCACGAAACGGTGTGCACCGAACCCCGCCGGACCCGTTAGGCTGACCTCCGCCTGGAGAGCTGCCCGAGCGGCCTAAGGGAACAGTCTTGAAAACTGTCGTGCGGTGACCCCGTACCGTGGGTTCGAATCCCACGCTCTCCGCTGGTGGGGAAAGACCTGATCAGAGCGGGTATCGGCTACATGCCGATACCCGCTCTTTTCGATTCCGTCCTGGGCTGTCCCACCCGTGTGCCGTGCCTGGTCAGTGTGCGTGGGCCAGTTGTGGGCCAAGTTCGGGCCTGCGTGGCACGGCCGTGGAACGTGATCTCCGGGACTACTCGAACGGTTCCTCGCCGTCGAGGAACCGTTCGATCTTGCTGTTCGCCTGCTCCTGACGACCGTTGATGATCTTCGCGTAGAACTTGAGCAGGACGGCTACGCTGTGCCCGGCTCGCCGGGCCACCTCGGTCTGGTCGACGCCGGCCGCCAGCCAGCCGGACACGGCGGTGTGTCGCGCCGAGTACGGCACGTTCGCGAGCGGCGTCTTCACCTCTTCGGGTGTCAGAGCGCCCTCACGAGCCTGCTTCCACACAGCGGCAGTCTCCTTGGTCAGCAGCCGTCCGCCCTCGGCCGCCCGGAAGACCCGACCGTCGGGCGCCACCCCGAACTCGGCGACGTGCTCCCGCAGCAGCTGGACCAGGACCGGCGGGATCGGTACCGGCCGGGTGGTCTTCCGGGCCCGCCGCTTCAGCCCCCGTTCCTCGTGCGACTGTCCGTCGTCGGTCCACCGTGAGCCGACCCGGGGCGAGCTGCCGCCGAGCAGTAGTTCGCCCCATCCGGTCTCCGGCAGGGTGCAGTCGGCGAGGCGCAGGTTCGTCGCCTCGGCCGGCCGAGTGGCGGCGTACAGGATGCACCCGTAGAACGCCTTCAGGTGGCGACCGCGCGCCGAAACCTGCCCGGCTGCGTCGAGCAGCGCCCGCCCCTGCTGCGGGCTGGGAACCCACCGAAAGTCGACTTCGTCGTCCGTCGTCGGCGGCGCCCAGTCGACGAACTGGAGGGGGTTGCTGGGGAGCCTGCGCCGCTCGACCGCGTACCGGAGGGCGTTGTTGAGTACCATCCGCTTGCGGGCGATGGTGTTGTCCGCCGCGCGCTTCCCGTCCAGACGCCGGGCGATGGCCTCCAGGGCGAGACGGACGGTCTCCGAGTCGTCCAGCGTCCCGAGGCCGACCGACTTGCTGGTCATCCAGGCCAGCGCGGCCGTGATCTCCTCCGGCGGCTCCGGCTGCTGCTCGGAGAAGTTGAACGCCCAGCAGGACAGCGCGCGTCGCAGCGTGCGCCGGTCCGGACGGCCGCGCCGGTCCGTCACCAGGGCCTCGGTGATGGTCGCGAGCGCATCGGCGCGGGTGGCCCGGCTCTTCGCCGAAGAGTGCTCCCACTTCGCCTTGGCGTACTCCTTGGCGTGGGCGAACCAGGTCACCTGGTTGAGCTTTCGCAGTTCGGACACCGGTAGACCGGTTTCCTGGTCGAACTCCTCGCCCTTCTTCATCGCCGTCTTGAGTTCGGCGAGTCGGCCGGTGGCGAGCGTCATGGTGGCGTAGCTCTTCGAGTGCGGCTTCACCCCGACCTTCCACCGAAGCTCGAACGGACGGCGGCGGCCGGGCCGCTGGCGGATCTTGTACAGCGTCACGTCATAGGTCAACAAGGGCACTCCAAAGGGAAGGGGCCCCGGCCGCGGCCGGGGCCCCTCGGGGGGTGGTGGGTGTCAGGCGGCGCTGCTCTGCTCCAGCGCGGCCCACCAGGCGTCGAGGTCGGTTCGGCGGACGCGGATCTGGCCGTTGGGGAGCTTCAGGAGCTTCGGGCCGTGGCCGCGCGCGACCATGCGGTAGAACGCACTGCGGGACATGTCGATCTCGGCGAGGACGGCGGGGAGCTTCAGGTGTTCCTGCTTGGGCACGGACGGCTCCGAATGGTCGGGTTGGGCGGGCTTCCGCCCCTCCTTCTCTGGGATCCGCTACTGCCGCTACTGCCGCTACCTCCCTGGTCAGGGGCATGTTTTTGGTAGCGGATTTGGTAGCGGTAGCGGATTGGTGCCGCCCCCGCCGGTGCTGACGGGAGCGGCGGTCGGCCTACGGCGCGGCGGCGGCCGGGGTGGCGGGTAGCGGATCGGTATTCGCTACCTCGGGCCTATCCGCTACCGGAAACAGGGCCCTGACCTGCGCGGTAGCGGCAGTAGCGGCAGTAGCGGATCCCTGGGGGGAGAGGGGACGGCAGTACCGCAGCCACGCGTCGGCGAGGTCCGAGGCGTAGTAGCCCTTCGCCGAACTCTTCGAGCCGGTCTTGATGTTGCGGGGCTTGATGGGGTCGTTGTCGGCGGTGACGTAGTCGCCGAGCATGCGGGCGAGGGCGCGGGCGGTGATGGGCTTGCCGTCCAGGTCGGCCCACGGGGCGTCGTCCAGCTCGGCGAGCCTGCCCAGCAGTTCGGCGCTGAGCATACGTTCGGCGCCGTCGAAGATCTCCCGCAGGTCCGACAGAAGACGGATGCCGACGGAGCCCTTGTCGTTGGCCTTGGCGGCGGTGACGAGCTGGACGCAGGCGGCGCGGGCGCGCTCGGGCCAGTGGCCGCCGGCCGCGTCGGCGACGGCGAGCAGGGGTTCCCACACGTCGGCGGGCCGGTCGGTGACGCCGTCGGGCATCTCGGGGAGGCTGTCCTGAAGGGTGCCTCGGACGGAGTCGGCCCAGGTGGCGAGCCGTTTGCGCAGGGCGTGCCCCTCGGGGGCGGTGGTCCGCTCGCGGAACGGCTCCACCTTCTCGTTGGGGGCCCGGCGGCGCATCCGGATGATGATCGAGCGGCTCATGATGGTGTCGGGCAGGTCCCCGAGGCCGCCCATGGCGAGGGCGGCGTAGACGGGGAACGCCTGGACCGTCTGGGTGCTGCCGTCGCCGACGCACCGGTGGACGACGCCGGAGCGGCGGTGGCCGGAGTTGATGAGGCCGCGCAGGTCCTCGTTGCCGCCGGCCTTCGGCCCGAAGGTGGCGTCCACCTCGTCGAACAACACGGTGGGCCGGGCGTCGGGGTCGGAGACGGAGCGGAACAGGGCGGCCGGGGAGACGTCGGTGGTGAACATCGACCGGGGGGTGAGGGTGTCGATGATCTCCAGCGCGCGGGTCTTGCCGGAGCCGGGCTCCGGGGAGAGGAAGGCGATGCGCGGGGTCGACTCGAAGGTGTCGAGCAGGTGGGTATGGGCGTCCCACAGGACCACGGCGGTGTAGGCGGCCTCGCTGGGGAAGACGTTGAAGCGCCGGTGGAACTTCTCGACGTCGTCGAGCACGGCGGCGCCGTCCTCGGTGGTGACGGGCGGGGTGGGATCGGTCATGCTGGCCTCTCCGGTTCGGTTGGGCTGGATGGGAGCGGGCCGCCGGTCTTTGGACGGATGCGGCGGCCCGCTTCGAGCAGGTCAGGCAGCGTGGGCACCGGCGGCGGCGAAGCCCCGGTCGACCGCGCGGGTCGCGTAGTCGTGCGGGACACCGACGCCGACGGCCGCGCCGATGATGTGCTGGGCGATGGTGTCGAGGCCGCAGGGGCCGGGGCACCGGGTGTGCTGGGCGGCGAGGAAGCGGGCGACGCCGAACGCCTGCGAGCCGGCGCCGCTTTCCGGGCAGTCCGCGATCTTGGCGAGGCCGCGTTGCAGGCCGGTGTGGATGTAGCGCTCGGTGTGGCGGCACCCGGCGGCCACGGTGCGGCTCCAGGGTGGCGTGGGTGAAGAGGCCAACCGCCCCCCGTTCGGCGCCGGGTTGGCCTCTTCCTTGTCGACCAGGGCGCGGACGGTGTCGGACAGCGGCGCCATGGTGCCGGTGCCGTAGCCGAGCCAACGGGCGTACTGCATGAGCGACTTGACGTCGACACCGAGGCGGACGGCGTTGGCCGAGGGCATGGCGCCCCGGTAGATCCAGTGCTCGCCTCGGGTGGTGGTCACGGTGAGCGTCGGGGGCAGGGTGGTGCGGGCCCAGGTGACGGCGGCGGCGCTGTCGAGGTCGACTACAGTCAGCCCGGCGCCGCCCGGGTGGTAGGCCGCGGCTTCGGCCTCCCGCCACGCCCGCTGCCACGGCGGACTGGTCAGGATGCCCGGATCGGTGGTGGCAGCAGCCCATGCGTGGCAGGGCGCCGGGCAGATGCACGGGCCCGGGTCCAGCATGTTCGGCCGGCCGCCGCAGGCGCCGTCCTTACAGGCCGGGCAGTTCCCAACTGGGCGTTTTCCGGCCCGCAGGGGCAGTGCCGGAAGGTCGAGCCGGGCCAGTTCCAGAGCGAGGCGAAGGATGGGGGTCACGCCGGTCTCCAGACGTCGGCGGTGGCTGCTGTGCGGCGTGCTGCTCGGCGCAAACCTTGTGAGCGGGCTTGCCCTGCCCGTCGCGCAGCGGGGTGGGACGACCGCACCAACGGCACGGGAGCGCGCGGGTGCGGTCGTAGTGGGAGGCGTCACGCCAGTCCAGGACGGTCGCCACGACGGTGGTCCTACGCGGCCCGCGAGGCGGGCGCGCCACCGAGTTGGGCGGCGGCCTGTCGGCCGATCAGCTCGGCGTAGGCCGGGGGGATGGCCTCGGCGATCTCGCGGCGGACGTCGGTCCAGTGGATGCCCATGGCCTGCTGCCACTCGGGCACGCTGCCCTTGCCGCCGCCGCTGCCGTAGACCTGGAAGTAGTGCCCGTCGTAGCGCTGGCCGTGGCGGTACCCGGCGACCCGGCCCCGGTGCGGGACGTGCGGCGGCTGGTCGAGCAGCAGCCCGCCGCCGGCCTCGAAGTTGCGGTGCCTGATCACCCGCAGGCCGAACATCTCCCCACACAGCGTGAGGTCGACCCGCATGCGGCGCGAGGCCCGGCCGGGGGGCTGCTCGATGATGTACGGGCGGCTGGTGGACTCCAGGGCCTCGCGGGTGGGTTCCAGCAGGTCCGCGTACCGGTCACGGCGGGCGGAGTTGGTGCCTGCGGTGAGCGTGCAGTCGAACTGACAGGGTGGCCCGGCGGAGATCAGGTCGAACCGCCGGCCGTGGGCCGCGATGGCCCCGACCGCGTCCCCTTGCAGGAACGGGAACGGGTAGCGGGGCTGGTCGAGGATGTCGACGCCGACGACGCCGAACCCGGCCAGCCAGAACCCCATGCCGGCGCCGCCGATGTTGCAGTAGGCGTCCAACACGGTCATGCCGTTCCACGGCCGCGCGGGCAGCCACTCGGCCGCCGGGCGAAGAGCGAGGGACAGTTCCGGGGCGTTCACCGGGCACCGCCGAGCAGGTCGGCGACCAGCGGGGACAGATGGGCGTTGGCGTACTCGGCGAGGGCGAGGACGACCGTCTTCGCTTCGTCGGTGAGCACGCGACCGGGCCAGGCGGTGGTGGGGGTGATGAGGATGCCGTCCGGGATCGGGAGGAGCACGGTGGCGGTGACCAGGACGGCGGGGCGGTCGGTGCGCTCCGGGGCGACCAGCACGGGCCACGGCTCGTTCGTCCGGGACCACGGGGCGCGCTCCCAGGCCAACGAGCGGCCGGTGGGACGGTTGGCGAGCGCGGAGTGCCGCAGGCCGACCTTCGCGCAGAACTGCGCGCCGCCGTCGTGGTCGACGTACACCTCGACCCGGTCGAGGTCGGGTCGGACGGCCACGTAGCCCGGGGCCATGACCGGGCTGGTGGCGGTGCGCCACGCGGCGGCGGCGAACTCGATCGGGCGGAGCGGCTGGTGGTCCTCGTGGAAGTGGCCGGCGTGGTGGGCGATGTAGGCGCCGTAGCGGGAGTGGCCGTCGCTGGCGCCCTCCCGGTCGGCGGTGTTGTCCACGATCGCGAGCGTGAAACGGTCGAACTCGGGCATGCTGATCCCATCTCTGTTAAGGGGATGCACGGCCCCGCACCAGCCGCCTGTCTTGGCGGATTGCCGGTTGGTGTGGGGCTTCGTGCTGTGTGGCAGCGGGTCTGCCGGTCCCCCGCACCGTCCGGGCCCGCCGCTGGCTGCGGCCGTGGTCCGGACGGCACGGCCGGTCGGGCACGGTACTGCGGGACCCGGGGGCTGCTAGCGCCGTCGGCTTGCCCTGCGGGCTGAGGCAGAGGTGTTCCTGCGGTCGGCGATCATGGCTCGGCTGGCGTTGCGGCGGGCCTCGTCGGGCAGCCGCTTGACGTCGTCCAGGGCCGTTCGGATCGGGTCGGCCTGGTCGGCGGGCAGCTCGGCGAGCACCGGTTCCAGCAGGTGCGCGAGGCGGGTGATGCGCGGGTCCCGCAGGGGTTCGGGCGGGATCGGGGTGCCGGTGGTCAGCAGCGTGGCCCAGTCGATGTGGGTGACAGGCAGGGGACAGGTGCGGTGCCATTCACCGGTGTCGGTGTCGTACTTGGCCGGCGTCAGTCCAACGGAGGGCGAGCCGGGGTAGGCGTTGGTGGGGAGGTAGTGGACGCCGTCGGGCATCAGCCAGACGGTTCCCGGCTTGATGGGGTTGGCCATGTGTTCCTCCGGGGTCAGCGGTTGCGGTTGGTGACGTTGACGTGCACGTTCACGGCGCCCTGTCCGCCTCGGCCCCCGGTGCCTCCGCTGTTCTTGAGGAGGTAGAGCACGCCGAGCGCGGCGACGAGCAGGCCCAGGCCGGTGGTGGCAGCGGCGAGGGTCTGGAGCAGGAAGCCGACGCCGAGGCCTGCGCCGCCGATGCCGATGCCGCCGGCGAGCAGGCGGGCGGGCCACGGGTCGCGCATCGGGGCGGGGGCGTGTTGGGCGGGCAGGTAGGCGAAGTTGGGGCCCGGGTGGTGGATCGGGGCTGGGAGCGGGGCGGTCGGGTGGTAGATGGCGAGCGGGGCGGGGGCGGGGTGGGTGGCGTAGTAGGGGGTGCCGTCCGGGGTGTAGAGCACCGGGGCGGCGTACGGCTGCGGGGTGGTGTGGTCCACGGTGCTTTCTCCTGTCGGCGGGCTGGCGTTGGGTCAGTGGATGGTGGAGACGTAGTGCGCGAGGGCGCCGAGGGCGTTGTTGACGGGGTCGGCGAGGCCGGTGCCAGCGACGGTGAAGCCGGACAGCCACACGAGGGCGGCGCTTCCGGCGCTGACGCGCTGGGAGCGGACGAGGACGACGGTGATGATCGCGAACAGCAGGGCGGAGGAGATGGAGACGACCATGGCGGGTCCTTCCGGGCGCCCCGGGAGCGGTTCCGGGGCGTGGTCGAGCGGTGAGGGAGGGGGTGTCAGGGGTGTGCGGGGCGGGGGTGTCAGAAGCGTCAGGAGTGGGTGTCTGACGCGTCAGACACCCCTCGCGCGCCCGCGTTACCTGGGGGAATCGGCCCGTTCGACGTCAGGGCCGTCTGACGCGTCTGACGCGTCAGGACCGTCACGGGCGGGTCAGGCGGCGGCCGGGTGGAGCGGGATGATCTCGTAGCGGCCGACCTCATCGGTCTCGCGCAGGCGGCCGGCTTCAACCATCTCGGAAACCTGTCCGGACACCCAACTGCGGCCACGGTGGAAGCGGTCGCAGTACTCCATGAAGTCGGCCGGGCCGACCACGCGACGGTTCTCGGTCTCGAACTCGGACAGCAGCTCGGCCATGATCTTCTTGGCCTCGGACTTGCCGACCTTGGTGCGCGGCGGGATCTCGGGCGGGGCGATCTCCACGACCCGCTCGACGGGCGGGAGTTCGGCGTCCGGGTCGATCCACCCGTCCTCGTCCTCGCTGTCGTCGTCGGTGGGGTCGAGGTCGTAGTCGTAGTCCACCGGGGCGTTCTCCTGGTCGTAGACCCCGTCCTCGTCGCCGTCGTCGGCGAGGGTGGGGAGGGGGTAGCGGGTGCGCTGGGTGAAGGCGGGGCCGACCGCGTTCGCGGCGGCCTTGCCGGTGACCGGGTCGCAGACGGACCGGATGCCGGCGAACTCGACGACGGCCCAGGTCATGGCGTCCACCGGGGTGAGGTAGGCGCGGCCGGGGGTGGCCCAGAAGGTCTCGGGGATGCCGTTGGCGACCAGGTAGCAGTAGCCGGGCTTCTTGTCCTTCCATGTCTGCGGCGCGGCGCCGGCGTCCACGGCCTCATCCGGGAGCGCGAACTGCGCGTCGCGCTCGTCGCGCAGGCCGAACACCCAGGACGAGCCGAGGGATGCACGGGTGTCGGTGCTCATCTGGGTGTGGGAGGCGCGCTGGAGCGAGACGACCAGGGAGACTCCTGCCGAGCGTGCTTCCTGGGCGACGCCGGTGAAGACGTCGTCGTCGGTCTCGCGGATGGTCTTGGCTGCCTCTTCGAACCAGGCGAGCAGGTAGGGCATACCCGGGGAGCCGTCGGCCTGCGTCTCGGCGCAGCGCGCTTCCCACTGCTTGTAGCCGTACTTGGCCAGCCAGGACGTGCGGGCCGGGATGACCGCCCTCAGGGCCGTGATCATGGCTTTGGTGGAGTCCATGTCGAGCGCGGCCCAGTCGATCGCGGGCAGCAGCGGGCCGAGGGTCTGTTCGGCTTTGGCCGGGTCGGACGCCCAGACGATGACGTCGCGGCGGGTGATGACCTCGGTCAGCGCGGTCAGGCCGCCCTCGGACTTGCCGGAGCCGGTCATTCCCATGATCAGCTTGTGCATCGCGTTGCGGTGGGCGGCTGCATCGCCGGGGAAGAAGGCCGCCATGTCGGCGCCGTCCTCGTAGATGCCCAGGTGGACCGGGTCGGCGATCGAGCCGCCCGGGTGGGAGGGGCCCGGGTAGGGGGCACCGGCCTTGAGGAGGTCATGGGGCACGACGGTGAGCGTCGTGCGGGACGCGTCGTCGGGGTCGGGGGTCGTGCGCAGGGCGTTCTTGGCGACGCGCAGCGCGCCAGCGAGCTTGGGCAGCGCCTTGGACACGTCCTCGGGGGTCAACTCCCCGCCGGGAAGCTGGAGTTCGAACTCCGCCTTGTTCGGCTGGACCTTCGCGCCGGTGACCATGGTCTTGGCGAGCCCGACCTTCTCCAGCAGCCCCTTGTCCGCGCTCGCACCGGCGCCGTCGGGGTTGACCCGCAGGAGCTGGCGGATGCTCCACGTCGCGGCGAGGGCGGGTGCCCCTATCAGGTAGAGGCCGGGCAGCGGGCCCGCGGCCGGTCCGGCGAGCGCGGCGGCGGTGAACCACGACGTCCCGGCCGCAACTGTGATGGCGGAGTGGAGGCGGCGCTGCTGGCTGGTGGGCCCGCCCGCCCACCAGGTGGCGGCGGTCAGGCCGAGCGAGGCGAGGGTGAGCCCCACCGCAGCGGCGGCGGACTCGCCCCACATGGCGTTGGCGGGCAGGGACAGGATGCCGGTGCCCGCGGCGACGATCCACGGCGGCAGGTAGGGCTTCACGCGGTGGAGCAGGTACTCGCCGACGCCGCCGGCGTGCTGGTTGGGGTCGAAGTGCAGGTAGCCGGTCTGGCCGGTGTCGAGCTGGACCTGAGGAGAGTGGTGCCGGGCCACGGGCGGCCTCCCTGGGCTGCATGGGGCGTGGGGTGGGGAGGGGCCCGGCCGGGGGCGCACGCGCGGCACAGCTCACCCGACCGGGCGGGGCGGGGGCTGTGCGCGCCCTGCCCCCGGCCGGGAGGAAGGGCGGTTAGCCGCCGAAGTCGAAGCGGCGGCGGGGCTGGCGCGGGCGGGCGACGCGGGAGATCTCGGGGTCGTACTCGCGCTGGAACGCGGCGTAGGTGCGGGCGACCTCGGCGGCGACCGACTTGGCGTCCTCGGCGGCCTTCTTCAGGTGCTTGGCCACGCGGCGGGCGCGGGTCTGGGAGCCGAACACCCGGCCGTCGGGGTCCGGGACCTCCTTGAGCACGGCCTGGAGGATCTCGTGGGCCATGGCGAGGTCGAACGAGAGCTGGGCGAACGTGGCACGGCCTCGCTCGCAGAACTCGCGCACGTCGGCGTTGGTGAAGAACTCCGGGTCGCCCAGCGGCGAGTACCCGCGCCCGCCGCCGCTGTGGCCGCTGCTGGACGGGGTGCCGATCCTGTCCTCGGCCGGGCCGGGACCGCCGGGACCCCGGCTGTCGGTGTTGCGGTTGTAGGAGAAGTGGTAGCTGGGGCCGCTGCGGGAGGTGCTGCCACGCGGGGGCGGGGGCGGGGTCTTTCCGCCTCCACCGGCGCTGCCGGAGCGGCGCGGGGGCGGGAACGGGCTGCTGAAGGGCGTGGAGTTCATCTGTGATACCTCCTAAGGAAGGTCGGTCGGGGCGGTGAGCGGGGTGGTGGCGAGCGTGCGGCGGTGGCGCCACCAGAGCGTCTGCGCGGTGGCGGTGCCGGCCAGCCACGCGGCGGCGAGCAGGCCGCCGGTGGGGCCGAACCAGACGGCAGCCGCCGACCAGGCGAGGCCGGCCGACCAGGCGGCGACGGCGCGGGTGTGGGCGCGGGCCTTGCGGCGCACGGCCGATCGCGGGTGGCGGCGCACGATCAGCGTCCACCCGGCGGGCAGCAGCACCGCCGGGACGGCGAGGGCGAGCGCGGCGGCCGGGGCGGCGGACAGCACACCGGCCGTACCGAAGATGCCGATCCCGACCCAGACGGGCGCCCAGGCGACGCGCCGGCGCCACAGCGCACGGCCGGTCGCGAGCGCCAACCGGCCAGCGAGGGAGGGCTGTTGGGGGACGACGACCACGACCGGGGCGGTGCCCCGGCCGAGGTCGAGCACGTGCGCGGCGGGCGCCCTGCGCCGGCCGAGCTGGCGCTGTGCGGGTATCTGGACCTTCGTGGTGCGGATACGGGCCACGGCGGGGCCTCCGACCCTCAGCCTCGGGCCGGGGCGACAGCTTCGCCCTCGGCGGTGCGGTCGACCACGGGCTTGCCCAGGTCGCGGTGCTCCAGGACGACGCGGGTGCCGGTCTTGCCCAAGCGATCGGCCAGCACGCTCGCGACGGTGGCGGCGCGGTGACGGCCGCCCGCGCAGCCGACCGCGATCGTCAGCGGCGCCTCGGACGGCCCGGTGTCGAACGAGTCGGCCACCAGCGCGGCGCTGGCGATCAGCTCCCGGATGCCCGGGGTGGCGAGCACCGCCCGGCGCACCGGCAGGTCGTGCGCGGTCTGGTGGCGCAAGGCGGGGTCGACGTGCGGGTCACGGAAGTGGCGGCGCAGATCGAGGGTCAGGTGCGCCTCGGGCGGGGCGCCGTGCAGGTAGCCGAAGCTGACCACCTGGATTTCGGTCACGGACATGACAGGGGTCTCCTTGCTGAGGATCAGCGGAGCGGGTCAGGGATGAGTTCAGGCCGCGATGGTGGTGCTGTCGGCGCAGGTCAGGCAGGTGCCGAGGTGGGCGGGGAGGACGTATCCGGCGTCCCGCTCGCAGATGGGGCAGGTGCGGCGGGCCCGGTTGGCCTTGGCGAGAGCGGCGGCCTTCGCCGGGGTCATCGGGCGGACCGGTTTGGCGAGCGCGAGCCGGTAGAGGTGGGCGGGGCGGGTGCCGCCGTAGCGGGAGCGCCACATGATCTGGGCGGCGACGTCCTGTCCGCCGGGGCGCAGGCCCTTGGCGCGGAGCTGGCGGCGGGTGAAGTAGCCGGCCGGGGCCATGCGCCAGGGGTAGGTGGGGGTGCCGCCGTGACGGGTGCCGTCGGGGTCCCAGTGACGGGGACGACTCATGCAGCCACCGCCTCGGCGCCGCCGTCCTGCTCGCTGAGCCGCTTGTAGACGGCGCTGACGTAGGCCGGGGAGCGGGTGGAGCGTCGGGCGGCCTCGCGCTGCGAGACCCGGTCGCGCCAGCACTGCTCGATCACGCGGGCGGCCTCGGCGCCATCCAGACGGTCAGGCTCCTGCGTGGCGGTGTTCACCGCGTCGGCGTCGGTGTTCACCTCGTGCTCGGCAGTGAACGGCTCGGGCTCCGGGGTGTTCACCGGGTCCGGGCCGGCCGGGTACACCGGGCCGTCGACCACATCGTCGGCCGGGTCGGCGAGGGGTTCGGCAGTGTCGGCCGGGGCGGGGTGAACGGGGGTGAGCGCCGGGTGAACGGGCTCGGTGTTCACCGGCGCCGCCTCCCCCGACGGAAGGGCCCCCCGCGTCTCCGATCCGGACCCGGGCGGCAGGGGTACGGCCGACAGCGGGGCAGGGGTGAACGGTGTCGTCGGGATGGTGAACATCGGGGTGTTCACCACCTGCCGGGCGGCCTGCGGGATCGTCGCCGGCCGGGTGCGGAGGGGCGGTTGGGGTTGCTGCGCGAGGCGGGCCAGGGCCCGGCGGTAGGCGGGTCCGGCCTCGGCGACGAGCAGCAGCAGAAGCGGCGGGATCAGGTGGATCACCACGCCGACCAGGTCACCTTTCAAGGCGGCGGCCCCGATGTTGAGCCAGACCGTGGCCAGCCCGGTGACCCACCGGAAGAGGGCCGGCCAGCGTCCGGGCTTCACGCCGAAGCGGGACAGGGTGCTGTCCGCCTGGAGGCTCAGGATGAAGCACCCGTCGCCGGCGACCGCCATCACGGGGCCGGTGCCGTAGCCGGGTGAATGGGCGTCGATGAACGGGGCGGCGGTGGACATGCTCACCGCGACCACCGCCCCGGTCAGCACCCATGTGCCGGTGCTGATCACGAGCGACGTGCGGCGGATCTGGGCCGGGGTGGGCACCTCGGTGAGCACCGGGTGAACACCCCCGGCGGAGCGGTGAACGCTCACGCGGCACCCCCGGCGTTCACCCCGGCCCGGGAACGGGCCGCCCGCCGGAGCAGGGTGTTGCGCTCTCGCTCGTTCAGGCCGCCGAAGATGCCGAACGGCTCCTTACGCTCCAGCGCGTCGCTGAGGCACATCAACCTCACCGGGCACCCGGCGCAGATCATCTTGGCGCGGCGCTCGGCCCACTCGGCCGTCTCGGGCCCCATCTCCTCGGGGTCCGGGTAGAACAGGTTCGTGTCGCTGTCGGCGCAGGCGGCGCCGCGCAGGTCGCTCTCGGGGTTCGGGCGGTACTCGGCGAGCACGGTCGGCACCGGGCGGGCGGTCAGGTGCGGGGTGCGGGTCGCGCCGCTGATGATCGTGCGGAGCTGGGCCATCACGCCGCCGCCTTCCAGGTCAGCACCCGGCGGCGCTCGGCGGTGCGCATCAGTGCGGACGCGAACCGGGCGGCCGGCCCGTCCAGGTCCTTCAGGACGGCCCGGGCGACGTCGAGCCGGACGACTCGGTCCTCGTCGGTCGCGTCGGTGCTGCCGTCGAACAGCTCGGTGTCGACGCCGAAGCCGAAGTCGGCGCCGGTGCCGAACGCGAGTTCCGCGAACTCTTCGGGGGTCGCGGCCTCCTGGCCTGCAACAATCAGTTTCATGGGTACCTCGTCCAATCGGGGGGTGAGCCCGCAGGGCCGCCGCGCACCCGGCCAAGGACAGCGCGGCGGCCCGACTCATGCGGGCCCAGCAACTCGTCACATCACGAGCAGCCATGACCCCCGACCCGACCGGCGAGCGGGCGGATCGGGGACCAAAGACACTCGGAACGTTGGGGCTTCACCGGACCGTCGTTGCCACGCCGGCCGGTCCCGAGCCCGTAATCGGGCGCGCCATGGTCACTGCTCTGGCGCCAGCAGGGCGACGCGCACCAGGTGGCACCCCGCGAACGAGGTGTTTTCCAGAGCTGGCGCGACAGGAAGTGGTCGCCGAGGGGCGGACATCTCCCGGTCCGCAGCGGGGACAAGGGAAGACCCTTGTTGCGATAGTCACTCTGTGGAGTTTTTAAGGACCAAGCGCTGCCTTCGGGGGGCTGTCACCCCGCCCCTCCGGGCGCGTTCCGTGCAGGTCAGAGCAGCCCAAAGAAGGGCCCCTCTGTCATCATCCGGATTGTCCGGACAATGCTGCTGGTGAAGAGATTGGCACGCTCCGCTACCTGCGGTCAAGCACATCGTCCGCATTGACTGGACAATGCGCCTTGAGCTGGGGTTTCATGGTTCGCATGTCAGCGATGCGATCTGGGCGAGCGCCCATGTACGAGCAGATCCGCGATGCGCTGAGGCAGCGGATCGCGGATGGAACGCTTCCGGCCGGAGCGCAGCTGCCGACCGAAGCTGACCTCATGGCCGAGTACGGCGTAGGCCGAGGCACTGTGCGGGAGGCGCTCGGCAAGTTGGTCAACGAAGGCTTGGTGGTGCCGATGCGCCCCCGGGGCTACTTCGTAAAGGAGCGCAAGCCCATGGTCTTTCGACCGCAGGCCGAGTTCCGCAAGCGCCCGTACTCGGCGGAGATGGACGCCTTCGTCACGGAGCACTCGGCGGACGGGCGGAAGCCGCGCCAGCTCATCGAGGTGGCCATCGTTGAACCGGCGCCGGACATCGCGAAGCGCCTGGGTCTGGGAGCTGGAGAGCTTGCTGCGGTGCGGCGGCGCATCCGCTGGCTCGACGGTGAACCGTTCAACGTGAACGACAGTTACTTTCCGTACAACATCGTCCGGGACTCCGAGATCATGAGGCCCGAGGACATCACTCGCGGCGCCAACGAAGTGCTGGCTGAGCTGGGCTATCGGCAGGTCCGGGCGCTCGATGAGCTGTACGTGCGGATGCCGACCCCCGATGAGGCGAAGCGCCTTGAGCTGGGCCCGGGGAATCCCGTCGCCTACCACGTCTGCACCGGGTACACGGCCGAAAGCCGGCCGGTGCGTGTCGCGGTGAGCGTACTGCCGGGGGACAGGCACGTCATCTCGTACGAGCGCCAGTGGGAGCAGCCGCAGGACGGCGCCGAATGACCCTGCTGGAGATGCGCGCGGCGACGCCGGACGAACTTCCCCTGGTCGAAGACCTGTTGATCGGCGCGGGGGAGTGGCTCGCGTCGCTCGGAAGTGACCAATGGCAGTTCCCGCCGCGCCGGGCCCGGCTGCTCGAATCGATGGAGCGCGGGGAGTGCTTCCTCGCCTGCCAGGACGGCCAGCCAGTTGGCACACTGACCGTGGACGAGCAGGCCGACCCGGAGTTCTGGCGCGCCGACGACGACCCGGCGGCGGCGCTGTACGTCCACAGGATGGCCATCGACCGGGGGGTCGCTGGCCAGGCTATCGGCTCCCGGATGCTGGACTGGGCCGCCGCTCGGGCCGCGGCTGCGGGGAAGTCCAGGCTCAGGCTTGATGCGTGGAAAACCAATCCGGGGCTCCACCGGTACTACCTAGGCCAGGGCTTCACTTTGGTGCGGACCGTGGACCTGCCTCACAGGCAGTCAGGAGCCCTCTTCGAGCGAGAGGTCAGTTCGGCGGCCTGTGGGCCAGCCGTGGGCCAGGAGTGCTGAACGGCCCCGGGAGATAGGGTTGCGTTCCTGGCCAGGGATGGTGCGGGCGGTGCGACGAGGTTGTTCTTGAAAACTGTCGTGCGGTGACCCCGTACCGTGGGTTCGAATCCCACGCTCTCCGCTGGTTGGAGAACCACCTGCTCAGGGCGGGTGCCGAGATCACTCGGCACCCGCCTTCCGCGTTTTCGGCGGGCGGGGGTTGACCCTGACACGGTGGCAGGGGGTGGAGTGGGGGCACCATGTTGAACATCGGAGACTTCGCCAGCCACGGCCGGGTGTCGGTGCGGATGCTGCGCCACTACGACGCGATCGGGCTGCTGCGGCCCGCCAGGGTGGACCCGGTCAGCGGGTACCGGTCCTACGAGGCGTCCCAACTCGCCCGGCTCAACCGGGTGATCGCGCTCAAGGAGCTCGGCTTCACGCTGCAGCAGGTGCGGGCCGTCCTGGACGAGCAGGTGGACGCGGCCGAACTGCGCGGGATGCTGCGGCTGCGCCGGGCCCAACTCGCCGAGGCGATCGCCGCGGACGAGCAGCGGCTGACCCGGGTGGAGGCGAGGCTCCGGACGATCGAGAGCGAGGGGACCATGTCCGCACACGACGTCGTACTGAAGCGGGTGCCGTCCGTCCGGGTGGCCGAACTGACCGCGGTGGCCGCGAGTTACCAGCCGGAGGACATCGGGCCGGTGATCGGCCCGCTGTTCGCGGAGCTGTGCCGGCGGCTGGCCGAGGCCGGGATTGCCGAGGCGGGCCCGTCCGTCGCCCGGTACGAGGACGTGCCGGAGGGCGAGGGCACGGTGCTGATCCGGGTGGCCGTCCCGGTCGGGCCGGCGGTGGAGCCGGGCCGGTACGGCTTCGCGGTGCTCGACCTGCCGCCGATCGAGGAGGCGGCGACGGTCGTGCACCGCGGCTCGATGGACGAGGCGATGGGGAGCTTCCAGGAGCTGGCCCGCTTCATCGACGCGAACGGCTACCGCTCGGCCGGCTACGCCCGGGAGCTCTACCTGGAGTGCCCGGACGACCCGGCGCGGTGGGTCACGGAGTTCCAGGAGCCGGTGGTCCGCCGGTAGGCCCGGTCCGGCCGGGGCCCACGCCCGCAGATCCGCCGGGGGCCCACTTGCCCGGCCTCCGGCGGGCGGGCAGAGTGCGGTGGAGGCGGCTGGCGGCGAGTGGAGGCGGCGATGGGTGACCTGACGGACCGACTGGCGCAGGGCCTTCCGGCCGGGGCGGTGGTGGTGGATCCGGACGTGACCGCCGCCTACCGCCACGACATGGCCGGCTTCTGCGCCGCCGGTGCGCCCGCCGTGGTGGTGTTCCCGGAGACGGTCGAGCAGGTGCAGCACGTGCTGCGCATCGCCACCGCGCTGCGGGTGCCGGTGGTGCCGCAGGGGGCGCGGACCGGGCTGTCGGGTGCGGCGAACGCCGTGGACGGCTGCATCGTGCTGTCGATGGTGAAGTTGAACCGGATCCTGGAGCTCGACCCGGTGAACCGGATCGCGGTGGTCGAGCCCGGCGTGGTGAACGCCGAACTTTCGCGAGCAGCCGGTGAGTTGGGCCTTTCGTACCCGCCGGACCCGTCCAGCTGGGAGTCCTGCACGATCGGCGGCAACATCGGCACCGGCGCGGGCGGGCTCTGCTGCGTGAAGTACGGCGTCACCAGCGAGTACGTGCTCGGCCTGGACGTGGTGCTGGCGGACGGGCGGCTGCTGTCCACCGGGCGTCGGACGGCCAAGGGCGTGGCCGGGTACGACCTGACCCGGCTGCTGGTCGGCTCGGAGGGCACGCTGGGCGTGGTGGTCCGGGCGGTGCTCGCGCTGCGGCCCGCGCCGGCGCCGCAGCTGGCGCTGGCGGCGGAGTTCCCGAGCGCGGACGCGGCGGGCGCGGCCGTCTGCGAGGTGATGGCGTGCGGCCTGACCCCGTCGCTGATGGAGCTGATGGACGCGGTCAGCGTGCGGGCGGTCAACGACCTGGGGCGGATGGGGCTGCCGGAGACGACCCGGGCGCTGCTGCTGGTGGCCTTCGACGGGCCGGACCGGGAGGCCGGGCTGGCGCGGGTGGCGGAGCTCTGCCGGGCGGCCGGGGCGACCGAGGTGGTGCCGGCCGAGGACGAGGCGGAGTCGCAGCTGCTGCTGGAGGCCCGGCGACTGGCACTGCCCGCGCTGGACCGGTTGGGCACCACGATGATCGACGACGTGGCGGTGCCGCGCTCCCGGCTGGCCGAGATGCTGAACGGCGTGGCGCTGATCGCCGAGCGGCACGCGCTGACCATCGGGGTGGTCAGCCACGCCGGGGACGGCAACACCCACCCGATCGTGATCTTCGACGGCTCGGACGAGGAGCAGGCGGCGCGGGCGCAGCGCTCCTTCGACGAGATCATGGCGCTGGGGCTGGAGCTGGGCGGCACGATCACCGGGGAGCACGGGGTGGGGCTGCTCAAGCGGGACTGGCTGGCGCGCGAGCTGGGGCCGGTCGCGCTGGACCTCCAGCGACAGCTGAAGGCGGTCTTCGATCCGCTGGGAATCATGAACCCGGGCAAGATGGTGTGATGTTATTTCTCCCATATTCCAGTATGACTTTCCGATGGTCTGGGAATGGCTGGGAAAGTCGACATGGGAGGGTGGTCGAACTTTTCGGGGGCGCGTTTCCTGATTTCCCTGCGCCGGGGTGGTGCGCCTGGTGGTTCGTTTGACGGCGGAGCGCCCTGCCTGAAGGGCCTTCCAGGAGGCCATCGCCCGGGCAAAGTGCCAGCTCAGTAGGGGCGTGTCGGCGCACTGTCCGATTTTCGGTCCGTTATGCGCAGCCCGGGTGGATATCACGCTAACGGGCGAAAACTGCTTCGCCGACTAGTGCTTTGTCGATTTGTTGCGGAAGTCTGTCTCTCGGCGTCGCAGCCCGCAGGTGTTCGTCTGGCCGGCGAACTCCCGCACCCCCTGCTCGACAATTGCACGATTTACAGCTTCTTGGAGGCTCTCATGGCTCGCATCCACACCCGCCGGGTGGCCGGACTCCTGCTCGCCGCCCCGCTCGCGGCCGGCCTGCTGCTGGCCGGTGCCGGTGCTGCGGCCGCCGACAACGGTGCGGGCGCCGGTGCCGGCTCCAACGCCGGCGTGGTGTCCAACGTCGGCACGGGCAACGTGTTCGGCGGGGTCGACGGCAACTACATCTCCACCCAGCAGACCGCCACCGGGACGGGCGCCTCGAACCAGAACAACACCCTCGCGGTGAAGGACAACGCGGGCACCATCCTGGCCGGGCAGTCCAACAAGAACATCAACGTCGTGTTCGCCCCGATCTTCCACTGATCCGATCGGGCACCACCGACGGCGGGGGCGCCGGAGGTGGGCGGCCGCGGGTGAGCTGAGCACTCGCGGAGGGGCTCGAACCAGTCTCCGGGCGGAATTCCCGCCCGGGCGCGGATCAGAACAGCGCATGACCGGCCAGCGGAAAGGGTCACCGTGAAGCCGGCCTCGTGGGCGGTGCCGCCATCGGCACCGCCCACGAGTGCGTCCGGAGCCGGGAGCGAACCGCCCGGGCCCGCTCGTCGCCGGCTGCCCGTCGCCGCCGACACCGCCCGGGACCGCCCGTCGAGGCCGGCCCGGACGGCCCGGACGCGTCCAGCGAGGGCCCGCGCCCGGAGCCGTCGGTGTTCGGCGGTACGGTTGCGCTCCGACAGCGCACCACGTGCCCGGGCCCGGGAAGGACGGCCCGGCCGGGGCGGCGACCGCGGCAACCGGAGGAGAGGGCGCGCGATGGCGGCGGAGGAGGAGGGCCTGACCGGCCCGGGCGAGGCCTGGCCTGCACCGGAGCCGGTTCCGCGAT
This sequence comes from Kitasatospora sp. NPDC088861, assembly GCF_044750105.1. NCBI lineage: Bacteria > Bacillati > Actinomycetota > Actinomycetes > Kitasatosporales > Streptomycetaceae > Kitasatospora > Kitasatospora sp. NPDC088861. The sequence goes on along the minus strand of NZ_JBIVJF010000001.1, from coordinate 423,238 downwards.
CCGGGCCGGACGCCCGCCGGGAGCCGGCGGAGCACCGGCCCGAGCCGAAGTCCGTGCCCGAGCTGCTGCTCGGCCGCCCGCCGATGGCCCGCCCGCTGCCGACCTTCGACGCCGAGGCCGCGCCCGCCGAGCCCGGCCCGCTGTTCGTGGACTGGCTCGCCACCGCGCTGGCCGCCGGCGTGCCGGACCCGCAGGTGGTCACCCTCTCCACGGTCGACGCGGACGGCCTGCCGGACGCCCGGGTGCTGGTGCTGCGCGACGTCGACGCGGCCGGCACCGGCTGGGTCTTCTCCGCCGCCGCCGACAGCCCCAAGGGCCGCCAGCTGGCCGACCACCCGGCCGCCGCGCTGACCGTCTACTGGCCCCAGCTGGGCCGCCAGGTACGGGTCCGCGGCACCGTCGAGCGGGCCGCCGACCTGGTCGCCGCCGCCGAGTTCGCCACCCGCTCCCCGGACGCCCGGGTCGGCGCGCTGGTCGGGCGGCAGAGCGAGCCGATGGCCTCGCTCGCCGAGTACGACGAGGCCGTCGCCGTCGCCCGCCGCCGCCTGGAGGCCACCCCGGACGCCGTCGCGGCCGGGCACGCGGTCTACACCCTGTGGGCGCACGAGGTGGAGTACTGGCAGGGCGACGCGCAGCGCCGGCACGTCCGGCTGCGCTACACCCGCACCGGACCGGTCCGGACCCCGGAGTGGTCGCGCACCCTGCTGTGGCCGTGACGACCTGACGGTCCAAGGGCCCGGCCCTCGGACCGACCGTGCTGCCCTACCGCCGCCCGGTCAGCGTGGCTCCCACGCTGGCCGCCACCACACAGCCGATCCCGGCCAGCTGCGGCACGCCCAGCAGCTGGCCGAGCACCACCAGGCCGACCAGCGCGCTGACCGCCGGCTCCAGACTGACCAGCACGCTGAACACCCGCTGCGGCATCCGCCGCAGCGCGGTCATCTCCAGCGCGTACGGGATCACCGGCAGCAGCAGCGACACCCCGGCCACCGCGGCCAGCAGCCCCAGCGGCGAGGCGCCGGGCGCGGTCAGCCCGTCCCAGGCCTGGCCGAGTCCGAACGGCGCCAGGGCGAGCGCGCCGACCGTCATCGACACCGCCAGGCCCTGGAAGCCCTGGAAGGCGGCGCCGACCTTGTCGGTGAACAGGATGTACGCGGCGTAGCAGGCGGCCGCCCCGAAGGCGTAGAGCAGTCCGACCGGGTCGAGCCCGCCCCCGTCGCCGCCCTCGCCGAGCAGGGTCAGCAGGACGACGCCGCCGGCGGCGAGCAGCGCCCAGAGCAGGTGGCTGGCACGCCGGGCGAAGACCAGGGCGACCGCGAGCGGGCCGAGGAACTCGATGGTCGCGGCGGTGCCCATCGGCAGCCGGTCGATCGCCCCGGCGAACAGGAAGGTCATCCCGGCCGAGGCCACGCCCAGCAGGGCCGCCGCGGCGAGGTCGCGCGGGCGCTTGTCGCGCAGCCGGGGCCGGGTGACGGCGAGCAGGATGACCGCCGCGAAGCCCAGCCGCAGGAAGGTGGTGCCGCTGACCCCGAGCGGGCCGAACAGCGGCTTGGACAGGGCGATCCCGGTCTGCACCAGGAACATCGCGGTCAGACAGAGAAGCGGCGCCGGGATCCTCTCCGGGCGCCGCAGGACCTTCGGGAGTCGGCCGGTGGGCTGGCCGGGGGGCGCGTCGGGCGGTGCCGTGGAGCCGGGTGCCCCGCCTCGTCGCCAGCTGCCCCGCTCGCCGGCGGGCTCGCCCTGGGGGGCGGGCGGCATGGCAAGCGCCTCGGCGACGGCGGCAGCCGGCATCGGGGCGGTGGTTTCGCTGGGATGGGAGGTGGGCATATGGGCGAGTTTGCCGTAAGGAGTGATGAACGGGCAAGCTCGTTACAACTATCGGGACGGATGTGGACGGGTGCGGCCGAAAGGGTGGGCTCTCCCGGTGCGCCCGGCGTGGTTGCCGCATTCGTCCGATGGTCCGTCAGTAGCAAGGGCGGGTGCGCTATCTCCGCCCCGTGGCCCTGCTCGCCGCCTCCCTCGTGCTCCTGCTGGCCACCGACGGGACGGGCGTGAGCGCCGGGGCCGCCGCCCTACCCCGCATCCGGGCCCTCACCCTGCCCGACCGGTTCGGCCCGCCCAGGATCCACGACGACTTCACCGGCTCCGCCTTCGACGCCTGCACCGCGCCGCCCCTCGACACCCTGCGGGCCTGGCACGGGGCCTCCCCGTACGGCGCGCTCGGCATCTACGTCAGCGGCGCCCAGCGCGGCTGCGGCCAGCCCCGGCTCACCGCCGAGTGGGTGCGCCAGGCCCGCGCACTGGGCTGGCGCTTCCTGCCGGCCCACGTCGGGCTCCAGGCGCCGTGCAGCGAACTCGGCAACAAGCCGCGCCGGATCGACCCCGCCCACGCGGTCGAGCAGGGCCGGGACGAGGCCACCGAAGCCGTCCACGCGATGGGCTCGCTCGGATTCGGCAAGGGCGGCCCGGTCTACCTCGACATCGAGGCCTACCCGATGCGCGACCCCGCCTGCGGCCAGGCGGTGGTCGACTTCGCCGTCGGCTGGACCCAGGCCCTGCACGCCGCCGGCTACCGCTCCGGCTTCTACTCCAGCCTCGACTCCGGCATCGCCGACCTGGTCGCCGCCGCCCGGGCCGGCAGCTTCCCGCTGCCCGACGCCCTCTGGTACGCCCGCTGGGACGACCGGGCCGACACCGCCGACTCCGGCGCCCTAGGCTCCGACCTCTGGGGCTACCACCAGCGCGTCCACCAGTACCGCGGCAACGTCGAGGAGACCTACGGCGGCGCCGCCCTCACGATCGACCGCAACCACGTCGACGGCCCGACCGCGGGCTGACGCGTCGCCGATCCGTGATGCGGGCAACGGGGCCGGGATACTGACAGCGGGCGGGGCGGGGCGGCACAATCGGGCACGTCCGCGCGCATTACCGCCCGGTAGGTGCCGCAGGCGCAGCCGCCAGTGCCGCCAGGTCAAGGAGGACCCGTGTTCAGCACGATGCAGGACGTCCCGCTCACCGTCGCCCGGATTCTTGAGCACGGGTCCACCATCCACGGCCGGTCCACCGTCACCACCTGGGACGGCACCGGGCCGGTCGTGCGGACGTACGCCGAGGTGGGGGCGCGGGCCGCGCAGCTCGCCCACGCGCTCCGCGACGAACTGGGGGTGACCGGGGACGACCGGGTCGCGACCCTGATGTGGAATAACTCGGTCCACCTGGAGGCCTACCTCGCCGTCCCCGCGATGGGGTCCGTGCTGCACACGCTCAACCTGCGGCTGCCCGCCCACCAGCTCTCGTTCATCGTCAACCACGCCGCCGACCACGCGGTGATCGTGGACGGCAGCGTGCTCCCGCTGCTCGCCGCCGTCCTGCCGGACCTCGCCCCGACGCTCCGGCACATCGTGGTGAACGGCCCCGGCGACCGCTCGCTGCTGGCCGGCTTCCCGGGCACCGTGCACGACTACGAGGAGCTGATCGCGGGCCGGCCCACCGCCTACCCGTGGCGCGGCGACCTCGACGAGCGCGAGGCCGCCGTGCTCTGCTACACCTCCGGCACCACCGGGGACCCGAAGGGCGTGCTCTACAGCCACCGCTCGGTGTACCTGCACTGCCTCCAGGTCAACACCGGCGACAACTTCGCCTTCACCCCGCGTGACACCGCGCTGCCGGTGGTCCCGATGTTCCACGTGAACGCCTGGGGCATCCCGCACGCCGCCTTCATGTCCGGCGCCAACCTGCTCATGCCGGATCGTTTCCTCCAGCCCAAGCCGATGGCCGAGATGATCGCCGCCGTCCGGCCCACCGTCGGCGCCGCCGTCCCGACCATCTGGAGCGGCCTGCTGGACGAGCTCGACGCGGGCGACTACGACACCTCCAGCCTGCGCATGGTGGTCATCGGCGGCAGCGCCTGCCCGCCCTCGCTGATGAAGGGCTTCGAGGAGCGCCACGGCATCCGCGTGCTGCACGCCTGGGGCATGACCGAGACCTCGCCGCTCGGCTCCTTCGCCCAGCCGCCCGGTGGCCTCACCCCGGAGGAGGAGTGGCCCTACCGGGTCACCCAGGGCATCTTCCCGGCCTCCGTCGAGGCCCGGCTGGTCGGCCCGTCCGGCGAGCGGATGCCGCACGACGGCGTCGCGGCGGGCGAGCTGGAGGTGCGCGGCCCGTGGATCGCCGGGGCCTACTACGGCGGTGCCGGGCAGGACCCGCTCCGGCCGGACGACAAGTTCTCCGAGGACGGCTGGCTGCGCACCGGCGACGTCGGCACCATCACCGCCGACGGCTACCTGACCCTCACCGACCGGGCCAAGGACGTGATCAAGTCCGGCGGCGAGTGGATCTCCTCGGTCGAACTGGAGAACCAGTTGATGGCCCACCCCGAGGTGGCCGAGGCCGCCGTGGTCGCCGTCCCGGACGAGAAGTGGGGCGAGCGCCCGCTGGCCACGGTCGTGCTGCGCCCGGGTGCCACGGCCGGGCTGAGCGAGCTGCGGGCCTTCCTGGCCGGACGGATCGCCTCCTGGCAGCTGCCGGAGCGCTGGTCGATCGTCGAGTCGGTGCCGAAGACCTCGGTCGGCAAGTTCGACAAGAAGGTGATCCGCGCCAGCTACGCGGCGGACGAACTGGACGTGACGGTGCTCGGCAAGGAGTAGCCGCCCGCCCGACCGCCGAGGGCCGGCCACCCCCGTTCCAGCGGGGTGGTCGGCCCTCGGCGCGTGCCGTGTGGATCTCGCCGGGCCCTCGGCGTCAGGGCGCGGTCAGCCCGCCGCGGCGACGCCCGCCTCGCCCATCGCGCCGATCCGCCCGAGCAGGTCGACGATCCGGGACTGGACGTCGGCGCTGGTCGAGCGCTCGGAGAGGAACAGCACCGTCTCGCCGGTGCGCAGCCGGGGCAGTTCGCGCGGGTCGAGGTCCACCGAGGTGTAGACCACCAGCGGGGTGCGGTGCAGCCGGTCGTTGGCGCGCAGCCAGTCCAGCAGGCCGACCCGGCGGCGGCGGATCTGGAGCAGGTCCATCACCACCAGGTTGGGCTGCACGCTGCTGGCCCGGGCGACGGCGTCGTTCTCGTCCACCGCGTGCTCGACGTGCATGCCGCGCCGCTCCAGGCTGCTGATCATGGCGGCGGCGATGTCCGGGTCGCCCTCGACCAGCAGGACGCGCGGGGCGTGGTGCTCGCCGTCGCGCGGCGCGAGGGCGCGCAGCAGCACGGCCGGGTCGGCGCCGTACGCGGCGTCCCGGGTGGCCTGGCCGAGACCGGCGGTGACCAGCACCGGGACGCGGCTGTTGAGCGCGGCGGTGCGCAGCGACTGCAGCGCGGTGCGGGTGATCGGGCTGGTCAGCGGGTCGACGAAGAGCGCCGCGGGGAAGCCGGCGACCTGGGCGTCCACCTCCTCGCGGGAGCGGACGATCACCGGGCGGTAGCCGCGTTCCTGGAGGGCCTGCCGGGTGGCCGGATCGGGCTCGGGCCAGACCAGCAGCCGACGGGCGCTGCCGCCCTCGCCGGTCGAGCCGTTCGGGCCGGCCATGGCCGGCGGCTGCTCCTCGGTCCGGTCGCCGGCGGCGGCGGGCAGTTCGGCCATCGGGCGCGGGGCGGTCCTGGCCTCGGCCGGGACGGGCGGCTGCGGCCCGGCGGCGGGGGTCGGCGAACCGCCGAGCGGGCGCGGCGGCGCGAGTTCGGCGAGGCCGGTGCCGACCGGGCGCGGGCCGGACGGGTCCTCGGCGGCGGGCAGCGCCGGGCGGGCGGCCGGCAGCGCGGCGGGGCCGCCGGGCGCGGGCCGGTCCTCCTGCGGGGCCTGGTCGGACGGCGCGGCCGGGGCCTCCTGGCCGGGGCCGGGCGGCACGGCCAGCCGGCGACGGCGGCCGGTCGGTGGGGCGGCGGGCTCGGGCTGCGCGGGTGCCGGGCCGGTCGGCAGGGCGTGCTCCAGGCCGGGGTACACCGGGGTGTCGGTGGCGCCGGGGAGGGCGAAGCCGCCGGAGGAGTCCTCGGTGGAGGGCAGGGCGCGGCGCCGGCGGGGCTTGGCCTCGGCGCCGTCGGCGGCCGGGGCGCCTTCCGCGGCGGGCGTGCCGCCCGCCGGGGTGCCGTCGGCGGGGGCGGCACCGGTGCCGGGGCCGAGCGCGAGCGGTTCGCGCCCGCCGGTCCGGTGCTGCTGCGGGCGCTCGCCCTCGACGGGGACGGCGTAGGCGGGGCCGGAGCGGCCGTCGTCCTTGCCCCAGGGGTCGCGCTGCGCGCCGTCCGGACCGGCCAGGCCCTGGCGGCCGTACGCGGGGTCGTTGCCGGTGCCGTTCCACTGTTCGGGGACGGCCCGTTCGATCCGGGCGGGGGCGTTCGGCCACTGGTCGGCGGGGGCGCTGGGGGCGGTCCGGGTCGGCGGCGCCGGTTCCTCGGCGGCGGGGCGGCCTCGGCGGCCGCGCCGCTCGGCGGCGGGTTCCTCGGCGGGCTGCTCCGCCTCCGCGGCCGCGGCCGGGGTCTCGCGGTCGGCCTGCTCGCCGCCGTCGGCGACCGGCTCGGGGGCTTCGTCGCTGCTGGGCAGCTGCGGGATGCCCGGCAGGTCGGGCAGGACGGCGCTGTCGCCTTCCTTGGGCCGGTCGGAGCGGCCCTCGGCGGCCGCGCGCTCGGCGGCGGCCTTCGCGGCGGCCGGGTCCAACGGCAGCTCGACGACGTACGTGGTGCCGGCCTTGCCGGGCAGCTCGTGCGGCTGGAGCACGCCACCGTGGCGCTCGACCACCGCGCGGGCTATCGGCAGGTGGACGGGGCTGCCGCCGAGGCCGGGCCCGCGGATCTCGACCCGGGCGACCTCGCCGCGCTGGGCGGCGGCCAGGACGACGGTAGGCGGCTCGCCGCCGGAGGGCAGCGCGGCGGGCGCGCCGGGGGCGGCCAGGCCGGGGGAGGGGGCGGTCGGGGCGTCCAGGGCGAGGCCGATGCCGCTGACGTCGGCGACCAGGTGGGCCAGCGCCTGGGCGAGCCGGCGCTCGTCGGCGATCACCTCGACGGCGGCGGCGTGCACCGAGAACCGCACCCGGCCCGGGCCGACCAGCTCGCCGGCCGCCTCGACGGCCCGTCGGACCACCTTGTCCAGGGCGACCGGCACCCGCCGCTCGGTCGGCTTGCGGCGGTCCTTGCCGTCCTTGCCGTCCTTCGCGTCCGGGCCGTCCGCCGGGGCGGTCTCGCCGGTCTCGCCGGCCTCGGAGCGCTGGTGCGCGAGCACGCCGTCGATCAGCCGGCTGAACCGGCGGCACTCGTCGGCGAGCCGACGCAGCGTCCAGTTGGCCTCCGGCCACAGCTGCCCGGCCGGGTCGGCGGCGAGCGCGTCCAGCCGCTGGTTCAGCGCGGTCAGCGCGCCGCCGAGTTCGCTCTCCAGGACGGCGGTGAGGTGTTCGTTGCGGGCGACCAGGGCGAGTTCGCGGCTGCGGTCGGTGAAGGTCATCACCGCGCCGACCAGTTGGTCGCCGTCCCGCACCGGCGCGGTGGTGAGGTCGACGGTGACCGGGCGGCCGTCCTTGCGCCACAGCACGGTGCCGCGCACCCGGTGCTTGCGTCCGGAGGTCAGGGTGTCCAGCAGCGCGGACTCCTCCAGCGCCAGCGGTGTGCCGTCGGCCCGGGAGTGCTGGATCAGCGGGTGCAGTTCGCGCCCGCCCAGCTCGCTCGCCCGGTACTCCAGGATGTGCGCGGCGGCAGGGTTGACCAGCACGCAGCGGCCTTCGAGGTCGACGCCGAGCACGCCCTCGGCGGCGGCGCGCAGGATCATCTCGGTCTGCTTGTGCTGGCGGCGCAGCTCGGCCTCGACGCCGAGCCGGCTGGAGAGGTCGCGGACCAGCAGCAGGAGCAGGTCGCTCGCGGAGGACGGGCGGGAGCGCTCGCGGTACGAGTCGTACGAGGTGAGTCCGTAGCCGCGGCCCTCGCCGGTGCCGTCGTCGGGGAAGTCGTTGCCGGAGACCTCGACCGGGAAGCTGGTGCCGTCGGTGCGCCGGGCGGTCATCCGGACCGGGCGGTCGGGTTCGTCGCCGTCGCGGGCGGCCGGGCGCATCGAGCCGGGGATCCGGCTGGGGTCGAACTCGGGCAGGAGGTCCAGCACGCCCATGCCGACCAGCGAGGTGCCGGGCGTCTGGAGCGCCTGGACGGCTGCGCTGTTGGCGTCCACGACGGTGCCGTTGCTGTTCACCAGCAACAACGCGTCGGGCAGGGCGTCGAGTATGGCGGCGAGGCGAGCAGCGCCTCGGATCGGCCTGCTGCTCACGTCGACAGGTCTCCTCGGCTCAGGGCAGCTCCTCCGGAGACGGCAGTATCTCATTCTTCTTTGCGGCGGGGTCGACCCGCCTAGTAACGTGGGCGGTGGTTGGTGCCGAGCCCCACGGTTGTGGCATCATCTCAGGCACACGGAACGGGTCCGCTCACGCGGACGTGGTCCCTGTGGAGGAGGCTTCGCCTAGTCCGGTCTATGGCGCCGCACTGCTAATGCGGTTTCGGGGTTATTCCTGATCGAGGGTTCAAATCCCTCAGCCTCCGCAGCCGGAAAGCCCCGTCGACGATCTTGTCGGCGGGGCTTTCCCCATCCCCGGGGAGGTTCCGGGCCCACCCCGCCACCCGCCTCCCCGACCTGTCCCGCGGGCCGGGCCCGTCGGGGGCCCCGAGCGGCCTCCAGGGGGTCGGCCCGGAGGGAGGGAGCAATCGATTTCGTCCCGCGTCGCAGGTCATGTAATGTTGTCCCCGCACCGCCCCGCTGGCACCGTTCATCAGGGCGAGCGCTCATAGCTCAACGGATAGAGCACTTGACTACGGATCAAGAGGTTGCAGGTTCGAATCCTGCTGAGCGCACCAATCTCCGCAAGATCGGGTTCGCCCGTTCCTTGCGCTCATAGCTCAACGGATAGAGCACTTGACTACGGATCAAGAGGTTGCAGGTTCGAATCCTGCTGAGCGCACCAGCGAGAAGCCCCCGGCCACCGGCCGGGGGCTTCTCCCGTTTCCGGGCCCGGACAGGGCGCCGGGTGCCTGGTCCGTTCTGGATTGCGGGCCTAATGGATGAAATGCATCTGTTTCGGGTATATCCCGTCCTGTCGCTCGGATGACCGCCAAACGGGTGGGACCCGGCTATAAGCCCAGGTGTCGCAGTATGACCGGCTCAGGATCGTGATTCCTTTTTGTCAGATCTTGTGCCCAGGCTGCCCGGCACCCCGGCAGCCGACCGCGAAGGAGAGCCGGATGGGCCGACAGTTTCCCCGCACGGCCGTCGCCCTGACCGTCCTCGTGGCCGGGCTGCTGACCGGCTGGAACGCCCCACGCTCGGTGGCCCAGCAGTCCCCTGACGCCTGGTCGGGGGAGCACCGGGCGGTCCTGCCCTCCGGCCTCTCCGTCCAGCTCGAATTCGCCGCCACCCCGGGTACCGAGGTGGCCGCCGCGGCCGGCGAACTGGCCGACCGCCCCGGCGGGGGGCGTGCGGCCGGGCCGTACACGGACGGAATGCACCCCGGGAACCCCGCGCAGACCTTCAGCGTCACCGAGAACCGCCCGCAGACGGACGGATCCTGGCGCACCGTCGGAACGCTCCGGCTCGCCTTCTCCCGACCGGTCCGCAACCCCCGGCTGCACCTCAGCGGATTGGTCGCGCTCGCCACCGGGAAGTCGGGCACCACCAGCACCGCGGCCCGGCTGACCCTCACCGGCGGCTCACCCGCCGCCCCCACCCTGGTCAACCGCACCGACTGGCCCGGCTGGACGGTCGACGCCAACGCCCTCGCGCCCGTCGGAGCCGACGGCAGCTCCGACGGCGCGGCCGGCTCCGCCTCCGAGGGCACCCTGGAACTCGTCGGCACCCTGCGCACCGCGGTCTTCCGGATCGAGCAGCGCTCCACCGCCCGGGCCGGCAGCACCACCGCCCCGCCCGTCCTGCGCCAGGCCTACACCGTCACCGTCGACGAGGACCTCGGCACCGCCCCGCAGAACTACGGCAACGCCTCGCACGTGCTCTCCGACCTGTTCCTCGGCGCGGACGCCGCCAACGCTGCGCACCGCACCCGCCCCCGGTCCGCCGACGACCGGGGCACGGCCGACCGGCCGACCGGCGAGCCGCTGGTCCAGCTCGACCACGGAGCCGGCCGGCGCAGCGTCTTCGCCAGCCCGCCGCCGCCCAAGCTCCAGCCCGGCCGCGGCGAGTACCAGGGCGCCGACCCGTCGATCGGCTTCCCCACCGAGGCCGCGATCGGCCGCTACTACCGGCTCACCGTCCCGGTGGCGGTCGGCGACCAGCCCGCGACCCTGGCCGGCTGGATCGACTTCGACCACAGCGGGCGCTTCGACCCCGCCGAGCGGGTGCAGACCGAGATCCCGGCCGGCGCCGACACCGCGACCCTGGAATGGACCGTCCCGACCGGCGCCGGCTCCGGCGACACCTGGGCCCGGCTGCGGATCGCCCGCGACGCCAGCCAACTCGTCCCCTCCGGCGGCTTCGCCGACTCCGGGCAGGTCACCGACCAGCGGATCAAACTGACCGTCGGCGCCGCCCGGCCCGAGATCGCCGAACCCGTCGACGGCGCCGTCCTCGCCGAAGCCCGTCCGCGGGTCCACGGCGACGGAGCGGTCGCCGGCGCCTCGGTGGAGATCCGGGACGGTGACGCCACGGCCTGCCGGGCCCGGGTCGAGCGCGGCGGCGGCTGGTCCTGCCGGCCCGGTGAAGCGCTCACCGCGGGCCCGCACTCCCTCACCCCGGTCGAGATCACCAGCGGTGGTGTGGTGCTGCGCGGCGAGGCCGTCCGGGTCACCGTGAAGACGGCGCCGCCCGCAGCGCCCGTCCTCACCCTCCCGGAGTACACCAACGACCCGGGGATCCAGCTCACCGGCACCGGCGAGGCGGGCAGCACCGTCGCGGTCACCGACCAGGCCGCCGAACTGTGCCGCAGCGCCGTCCGGGCGGACGGCCAGTGGTCCTGCCTGCCGGTCGAGAACCTGGTGGACGGGCGCCACCTGCTCACCCCCGTCGCGGTCGACGCGGCCGGGAACCGGACGGCCGGGCAGGCGGTCGTGCTGGTCGTCGACACCGTCCCGCCGGACAAGCCGGTGCTCGGCTCGCCGGCCGCCGGGGAGACCCTGCGGGTCAGTCGGCCGACGTTCACCGGGCGGGCCGAGCCGGGCTCGAAGGTGCTGGTCACGGCGCGGGCGGGCGGCTCGGCGGCCTCGGGGCCGGCTTCGGGTTCGGTCTCGGGCGAGCGGACGGTGCTGTGCGGGGCGACGGCGGCCCTCGACGGCAGCTGGACCTGCACCGCCAACCGGGACCTGACGGACGGGCAGCAGTGGCTGGTCGTCACGGCGACCGACCTGGCGGGGAACGGGGCGGCGGCGGACGCGGTGCCGGTGCGCGTCGCGGCGGCGCCGAGCCCGTCGGCGTCGGCGTCGACTTCCGCGGTGCCGAGTTCGGGGGCGTCGGTTCCCGTGCGGCCCAGCCCCGCGGCCTCGGTGTCGACCGTGCCGACCGTGCCGAGCCCGTCGGCGTCGGCGTCGACTTCCGCGGTGCCGAGTTCGGGGGCGTCGGTTCCCGTGCGGCCCAGCCCCGCGGCCTCGGTGTCGACCGTGGCAACCGTGCCGAGCCCGTCGGCGTCGGCTTCGGTGCCGATCGGGCCGAGTCCGAGCGTGGCGGTGCCGGTGCTGCCCTCGGCCGGTGCTTCCGCGCCGGTGGCCTCCTCCGTACCGTCCCGTCCCGCGATGTCGCCCACGCCCGCGTCCACGTTCCCGTCCACGCCTTCGATCCCGGTCACCTCGTCGCCGAGCCCGGTTGTGGGGGCGGCGCCCGATGCGTCCGTGCTCGCACCGGTGCCGGTGGGCGTGCTGCCGATTGCCGTTCCGGCAGCGGCCGGGCCGTCCGCTGCTTCAGTCACCCCGACCGTCCCGACCGCCCCCACCACCACCTCCGCCGGTTCCGTCCCTCCGACGCTCCGTACCGTTCCGTCCCTGGGCGCCAGTCCGTCCCGGGCGGCCGTCGGCGTCGTGGCGTCGTCACCGTCACCGTCACTGCCACCGCCCCTGTCATCGCCTCCGTCACTGTCACCGTCATCGACGCCGGTGGCGGCCGAACCGCTCGGGTCCGCCGGGGAGAGTGCCGGGCAGCTGCCGGCGCCGCCCAGTGCGTCGCCCGTGGGGGCGGCCGCGGAGGCCTCGCAGGCGGCGGCCGCGCGGTCCACCGCGAGCGGTTGGCGCGGTGGGGTCGCCGGTGGCCTGCTGGTGCTCGCCGCCATCGGGCTGATCACCCGCCGGGTGTTCGCCCGTGATGGCGGTGTCCGGCGGCGCTGACCTGCGCTGAACCATCCCGACCATCCATTCATGTGCCTGCGCGTCAGGTCGGCTTCGGACGATTCGTCAGCAAATGTCGACACACCTCACCTCAAATGTCGCATTTGATGACGTATGAACTTAGCCTGATCTTGGCACTGCCCGTCAGATCCGGGCCGCCCGTTGCGCGACACACCGACCCCGAGGATCCGTGCATGGACGTCACCCGCGATTCTTCGCAGCGACCCGACCACCTGCCCAAGGCGCTCCCACCGGCCTTGCCGGAACGTTCCGCCTCCGGCGCCAGCCCGCTGGCCACCGCCACAGCCACCGTCACGGCCGCCAAGACGGCCAAGCTGCTCGGCCCGGTCGACGGCGGCCCCGCGACCACTCCGTTGGTCGTCGTCCCCGGCCCGGCCTCCGGCGCCTCCGCCGACCTGCGCGATCCGCTGGAGGCGGCCGCCCCGGAGACCGCCGAGATCCCGGAAGCCATCCAGGTCGGCGCCCCCGCGGCCGCCACCTCCCGCCGCCCCCCGCGCGCCGACCAGGCGGTCCGCGAGCACGGCGCCACCGCCCTGCCCGGCTGGATCGCCCTGCTGGTGGTGCTGGTCGGCGTGGCCGGCGTGCTGCTGATGCTGCTGCGCGACGGCGTCATCCCGTACTGGGACGCGCTGCCCGACCTGCGCAGCGCCGCCGCGCAGGCGAGCGGCCAGGCCGAGGTGGACGCCAAGTCGGTCGCCGCGGTCAGCGCGGTCGGCCTGCTCGTGGTGTTCGCGCTTGCCGGGCTGCTGGCCAACGCGGGCGGCGAGACCCGGGTGCTGACCCGCTGGGGCCGCTACCGGGGCACCGTCCGCCGCACCGGCCTGGTCTGGGTCAACCCGCTGCTGCGCCGGCGCCGGGTGGACGTGCGACTGCGGCACTGGCGCAGCGAGCCGGTCAAGGCGGTCGACCGGACCGGCACGCCGATCGTCGTCCGGCTGCTGATCGTCTGGCGGGTCAAGGACACCGCGCGGGCGCTGCTGGCGATCGAGGACCACGAGAGCTACCTGCGCGAGCAGGTCCAGGCGGTACTCACCCGCACCGCGTCCATCCTGCCGTGCGACAGCAACGCGGCGCCCGGGCCCGCGCTGCGTGACGGGCAGTGGTTCGCCGACGAGCTGACCAGAGCACTGGCCGCCGAGGTCGCCCCGGCGGGCCTGGAGGTCTACTCGGCGCAGCCGCTGGCGCTGGACTACGCGCCCGAGGTCGCCGAGTCGATGCGCCGCCGCCGGCTGGCCGACCTGGACGCGGGCCTGCGGACGGTGCTGGTGGACGACGCGGTCGAGGCGGCGGCGCTCGCCGTCCGGCGGCTGGAGCGCGCCACCGCCCACGAACTGGACGAGGCCGCCCGCAGTGCGCTGATGGAGCAGTTGCTGGTCGCCTTCGTCGCCCCGGCCGGAGTGGCCGCCTCGGTACCGCCCCCGGCCGCACGGGCCGGGCGGAAGGAAGGACGACCCGCATGAGGATAGCCACCGGCGCGTACGCCGATCCCGGCCTCGACCTCGACGCCGATTTCGACGCCGCCCTCGACCGGGGCCTGATCGGCTTCGAGGAGAGCACCGGCAGCATCCCCGCGATCGCGGGGTGCGGCTGCCCGAACTGCGCGGCCCGGCCGCGCACCGCCCGCCCCGCGGCGGGGACCGGCGGCAGCCGAATACACCGCGCCGTGCGAAGTACCTGCCTGGCAACCACCGTGCTGGCGGGCGCCGGCGTGGTCGGCCTGACGGCCGGTGCCGGGTCCGCGCACGCCGCGGCCGGGAAGCAGGGCTGGGACGGGTCGAAGTACTGGTTCAAGAACGGCAGCGGCGAGTGGCGGTGGACCAGCCACTACGACGTCTACGCGGGCCGCACCGGCCAGTCCGGCGGCTCGGGCGGCTCGGGCGGTGCCAGTGGCAAGGCGGCCGCCGTGTCCAACGGTTCGGCCTCCTCCGCTTCCTCCTCCGGACTGCGCCAGGGCTGGGACGGGTCGAAGTACTGGTTCAAGAACGGCAGCGGCGAGTGGCGGTGGACCAGCCACTACGACGTCTACGCGAGCCGCACCGGCCAGTCCGGCGGCGGCGCTGATCCCACTCCCGCCCGGCCCGCGGCCACGCCGTCGGCGGACCAGGCACCGGCCTCCGGCAGCATGGAGGCGGCCATCGACTACGCGCTCGCCCAGCTGGGCAAGCCGTACGTCTGGGGCGGCAACGGCCCGTCAGGCTACGACTGCTCGGGGCTCGTCCAGCAGGCCTACCGGCGCAGCGGGATCAGCCTGCCGCGGGTGGCCGACGACCAGTACGCGGCCACCACGCCGATCAGCGCGGGGCAGCTGCGCCGCGGCGACCTGGTGTTCTGGTCGGACAGCGGCCGGGCCTCCGGGATCCACCACGTGGGGATCTACCTGGGCGGTGGCAAGTTCGTCGAGGCGCCCCGGCCCGGCAAGACGGTTCGGGTCTCCACTCTCAACTCGGGCTACTACCCGACCCACTTCGGGCGGCCGTAGCGCCGGGGCGCACTGGGCCCCCGACGGCACGCCGCTGTCGGGGGCCCGAAGCGTGACCGTGGCCACCTGGTCGTCCCCGCGGATACATCGGGTGCGCAGTTCGGGCCCGATCTGCCAATGGGCCGGTGCGCCAAGCGCGTTGGCCGTCCTTTTCCGGGCCGATTCGCCGACCGCCCGGAAAATCGCCCGGATTTCGTCGACGGTGCCGGCGCGGGCCCTCAGATCGGCGGGGCCGACGGTCATCCTGCGGGTGTTACCGCCCGGGCCCGGATTGTCTGCGGAATCGAGGGCCGGGCGCGCGTACTTCTTCCGGTCCTCGTCGTCGAAGAGCCCGTCCCGGGCGGGATTCCCGGCGATGCCGCCGCCGTGGTGGATTCGGCGTTGAAGTCCCGCTCCGCGTCAGGTCGTTCGTGGACCAAGTCTGATCACTGCGGACGGCGTTCCCAACCGGGCGGGGTTCGCCGGGAACGGGCGCAGGCTGCGAACGGGCCCGGGTGGGGGCGGGTTCGCAGCCTGCGGGTGGGGCGGGGTCAGGCGGAGGCGGCGTCGAGGAGGGCGGTCTGTTCGGGGGTGAGTCGGAGCGTGGTGGCTGCCAGCAGGGGCGGGAGCTGCTCGACGGTGCGGGCGCTGGCGATGGGGGCGGCGACCGTCGGCCGCCCGGCCAGCCAGGAGAGGGCGACCGTGGCGAGGGCGACGCCGTGCTCCCCGGCGACGGTGTCCAGGGCTGCCAGCACCTTCGGGCCGCGCGGGTCGTCCAGGTAGCGGGCGGCGCCCTCGGAGCGGGCGCTGTCGACGCCGGGGCCGCCGGGGCGGTACTTGCCGGTGAGGAACCCGGAGGCGAGCGCGTAGTACGGGACGGTGGCGAGGCCGTGCTCGGCGACCACGTCGGCCAGCGGGCCCTCGAAGGTGCCGCGCGAGACCAGGTTGTAGTGCGGCTGGACGGCGACGTACTTGGCCAGGCCCTCGCGGTCGGCGAAGGCCAGCGCCTCGGACAGCCGCTCGGCGCCGATGTTGGAGGCGCCGACCGCGGCGACCTTGCCCTCGCGGACCAGCTCGTCCAGTGCGGTGACGAACTCCTCGACCGGGGTGTCGTCGTCCCGGTGGGTGTAGTACAGGTCGATCCGCTCGACGCCCAGGCGGCGCAGCGAACCCTCAGCCGCGGCCTTGATGTTGGCCGCGCCCAGACCGCCGGCCTCGGGATGCATGCCGACCTTGGTGGCGATCACGACGTCGTCGCGGTTGCCGCGGCTGCGCAGCCAGTTGCCGAGGACGGTCTCGGACTCGCCGCCGGTGTTGCCCGGGGCCCAGGCCGAGTAGACGTCGGCGGTGTCGACGAAGTTGCCGCCGGCCGCGGCGTAGGCGTCCAGGACGGCGAAGGACTGCTGCTCGTCGGCCGTCCAGCCGAAGACGTTGCCGCCGAGGGAGAGCGGGAAGACGGACAGGTCGGAGGCGCCGAGGCGGACCCGGCCCGGGGCGTCGCTGTGGTTTCCGGTCATGGTCGGATTCAACCGGATCGCACTGGGCGGCATTCCGCGTGTCGGGCGGACTTCACGAGGATGTCGTACCGCCGTTGCGCGACCGGGTGGTGGGGGTCGCGCAGGAGGGGTCCGGGGTGTCCGTGAGGTGGGCGGATTCGTTAGAGTCCGTGCCATGGCTGACAACGACTACGACCCCGCCGGCAGCACCCAGATGTTCCGGGCGTTCGTCGACGAGACCCCGGCGGCCCCGCAGGCGCCGGGCACCGTCTCCACCTACGGCCGCAGCAACAGCGGTGGTGGTGGCCGCACCGGCGTGATCGCGCTGGTCGCCGTCATCGTGCTGGCCGTGTTGGGCGGCGTCATCTGGCTGGCGGTCAAGTGATCCTCGCGCGGGTGACCCGGACGAGGGTCACCCGCGCGACGGAAACCGGTGCGTCGAGAACCGGTGCGCCGGTGCTCAGCAGGGCTTGCGCCAGGCGTCCAGGTCGAGCTTCTTCTGCATCGAACTGAAGCCGAGCGACTTGGCCTTGGCGCAGAACTGGTCCGTGCCGAGCTTGTACTCGACGTGGAAGACCGCCTTGCCTGCCTTGACGAACGGCGCGACCCGGTCGCACTCGTCGAACTGCGAGCACTCCTCGTTGACCGCGAAGTCGAAGTCCGGCAGCAGCGCCGGGATCTGGTCGAGGTCGTTCTTCAGACCGATGGCCAGGCCGCGTTCGTGGGCGAGCTGGGCCAGCATGCGGTTGTACTTGATCTGGTCGTCAGGAGTGAGCGGGAAACCGCTGTTCTGGTTGTAGGCCTCGATGGTGTCCGGCTCGATGGCGTCGAAGCCCTTGCTCTTGCACATGTCGAAGCGGGCCGCCATCAGCGGCTTGAGCTGGTCGAGCTTGCGGATGTCGAACCACTTCTCGCCCTTCCAGCCGGTGTCGGAGCCCTGCAAGGACTTGGCGAAGGCCGCGGAGTCGGGGCGGAAGTTCTCCCAGGAGCCGGCGTTGATGTAGCAGATCACCTTGCGGCCCTTGGCGTGCAGCGCGGCCACCACCGAGGCGTCGTTCTCGAAGCCGTCGATGTCGTAGACCGGGACGTCCACGGACTGGTCGACGGTGCCGCCGAGCTGCCACTGCCAGGCGAGGCCCGGGGTGGGCTGCCAGCGGGCGCCGGCGGGCTGCGGGGCGGTGGTGCCGCCGGGAGTTCCGCCTGGGGTCCCGGGGGTGCCCGGGGCGGTGGTGGCGCCCGGGGGCGTGGTGGCGGCGGGCGCGGTGGGCGAGCCGGGGGCGCTGGGCGTGCCGGGGGCCGGGGGTGTGGTGCCGGCGTCCGACGGGGTGCCCGGGGTTGCGCTGCCGTCCGGGGTGGTCGGGGCGGTGGCCGCGGGCGGGCTGCTCGGGGAGCCGTCGGCCGAGGAGCCGTCGTCGTCCGAGCCTGAGCTGCTGCACGAGGTCGCCAGCAGGGCGGCGGCGATGGTGATGGCGGCCGGCAGGAGCCGGGTACGGCGGTTCACGGTAGTCGAACTCCGGATCGGGTCAGGTCAGTTCAGCAGCGGTCAGGCCGTAGGGCAGGGTGCGCCAGGGGTTCTCCCCGGCGCCCGGTACGGCGCAGCCGACGCCGGCCCGGCGGGCGGCGATCAGCGCGGTGGCGTCCTCGGCGTGTTCGGCGGGGACGTCGTACACCAGGTGGCAGAAGCGGGAGGCCGCGTGGCGGCCGGTCCACAGCGGGAGCGTCATCGCGCGGTACGTGTCCCAGTCGCCCTCGAAGGTGACCAGCAGGTCGGCCAGGCCGACTTCGGCGTACCCCGGGTCGGGGTGCTCGCCGTGGCCGAAGACCACGGTGCCGCAGCCGGCCGCGCGCGCGGCCGTGGCCAGCCGCCGGTAGTGCGCGAGGGCGCCCGGGTGGGTGGCCACCTGGTCGAGGTAGACGCCGGTGATGTCGTGGCGTTGACGGTAGGTCAGGATGTCGGCGACCACCGCCGCGTGCGGTCGGCGGCCGTAGTCGGTGTCGGTGTAGCCGACCAATGGCACTCCGGCCGCGCGGAGTCGGTCGGCGGCCTCGGCGAAGACGTTGTCCGGGTTCTCGCCGGGCCCGTCGGCGAGGTTGAGCACGACGGCGGCGATCCGGCCCGGGTCGGCGGCGGCGACCGCCTGCCAGGCCGCCGGGTCCACCGCGGGGTGGACGTACAGCGGCACCAGCAGGCGGCCGTCGGGGATGATCCCGCCGGTCATGCGACGACCGGTGGGGAGGCGGGCTGGGCGGTGCTGAGCCACAGGTCGCGCAGGGTGTCGGCGAGGTCCGTCTCCGGGTGCCAGTCGAGCTCCCGGGCGGCGGCCGACACGTCGGCCTGCTGCCAGGAGACCGCGGCCGAGCGCTCGGAGCCCGCCCCGCTCTCGTCGATCCGGCCGGTGAAGCCGGCCGCGGCGGCCAGCCCGTCCGCGATCGCCCGGACCTGCCGGGCCTGCCCGGAGGCGAGGTTGAGCACCCGGGGGAGCGGACGGTCCGCGGCGGCGGCCAGGCCGACCGCGCGGGCGATGTCCCGGGCGTCGACGAAGTCGCGGTAGGCGGAGAGGTCGCCGACCGTGATCACGCCGTCGGCGCCCTCGGGCGCCACCCGGAGCAGCTCGGCGGCCAGCCGGCCGGGCAGCGAGCCCACCGGTGCCCCCGGGCCGACCGGGTTGAACACCCGCAGGACCACGGCGTCCAGCGCCGAGCCGGCCACCGCGAGGGAGCCGGCCAGCTTGGTCGCGCCGTACACGCCGACCGGGCGGGCGTCGGAGTCCTCGGACAGCGAGCTGCCCGCCGGACAGACGCCGTACTCGCCGGCCGAACCGATGTGCACCAGCCGGGTCTTCGGGGCGCCGAGCTGCAGCGCCTCGCAGAGCACGGCCGGGCCGCGCGCGTTCACCTCGGCGAGCTTGACCGCGCTGCCGGCCACCGCGCCGGCGAAGTTGACCACCACGTCGGGTGCCAGCGCGGCGAGTTCCTCGCCGAGCGGGCCGGCCTGGGCGGTGGCCAGGTCCAGCCGGAGGTCGTGGGCGGGCCGCCGGCCCGCGGTCAGCACGGTGGCACCGGGCAGTGACCGCAGGACGGCGGTGGCGTGACGGCCGAGGAAGCCGTCGCCGCCGAGGAGCAGGATTCTCACGCGGCCCGTCCGTCGCTCTGGGCGCCCGCGGTGGCGGGAGCCTCGGCCGTGTCGTCCGGGGCGGTGCGGGCGGCCGGGATCGGCAGCTCCGCCACGCCCTGGCCGGCGGCGGCCGACTCGAAGGGCATCAGCACCGGTCGGATGGACGAGAACTCGGCGTTCGCCCGGTCGTAGTCGTCCGGGCGGCCGATGTCCAGCCAGTAGCCGCCGAAGTCGTACGCGGCGGGCGGGGTCTTGGCGGCGAGCAGGTCCAGCACCAGCTCGTCGAAGCCCAGCGGCAGGCCGGGGGTGTACTTGGCGAGTGCCGAACGGGACACGCCGTACACGCCCATCGAGACGCGGTAGTCGATGCTCGGCTTCTCCTGGAAGCCGGTGATGCTGCCGGACTCGGCGGTCAGCACACCGAAGTCGATCTTCACCTGACGGGCGTAGGTGGCGATGGTGAGCGGCGCCCCGGACGCCTCGTGGTGCTTGAGCACCCCGGCGAAGTCCAGGTCGGTGAGGATGTCGCCGTTCATCACCAGGAAGTGCTCCGGCAGGCGGTCCTGCATGGTGAGCAGCGGGCCCATGGTGCCGAGCGGGCTGTCCTCGACGGCGTAGCCGACCCGCAGCCCCCACTGGGAGCCGTTGCCGACGTACGCGCGGATGATGTGGCCGAGGTGGCCGATGGCCAGGGTGACGGTCTTGAAGCCCGCGGCGGCGAGCTGGCGCATCACGATCTCCAGGATCGCGTGCTGGTCGCCGATCGGGACGAGCGGCTTGGGAAGCGCGGTGGTGTACGGGCGGAGGCGGACGCCCTTACCGCCGGCCAGGATCACTGCATGCATGGTGTTTCCCCCACGGAAAGGATGTGCAGGACACGAACCTTGGTTACCAGGACGGGCATTGATCGCTACGGCGGTCAGACGTTGTAGATGTCGGTCTTGTAGCGGGCCAGGTTGGCCGGGTCGCGGAAGAACTCGATGGTCTGCTCCAGGCCCTGCTCCAGGGTGAACTGGGGGGCCCAGCCGGTGGCCTCGCGCAGCCGGGTGGCGTCCGCGACCAGGCGCATGACCTCGGAGTTGGCCGGGCGGATGCGCTGCTCGTCCTCCTTCACCAGGAGGTCGACGCCCATCAGCTTGCCGACCAGGGAGACGAGGTCGCCGACCGAGATCTCGCCGCCGGTGCCGGCGTTGAAGGTCCTGCCGACCACGGTCTCGGCGGGAGCGGTGCCGACCGTGCGGAACGCGTGCGCGGTGTCCTTGACGAACGTGAAGTCGCGGGTCGGGCGCAGGTCGCCGAGGGTGATCTCGGTCTCGCCGGCGGCGACCTGGGCGATCACGGTCGGGATGACGGCGCGCATCGACTGACGCGGGCCGAAGGTGTTGAACGGGCGCAGGGTGACGACCGGGGTCTCGAAGCTGGCGTGGTAGCTGTCGGCCAGCCGGTCCCCGCCGGCCTTGGAGGCGGCGTACGGGGACTGGGTGTTGATCGGGTGGTCCTCGGTGATCGGCACGGTCTGCGCGGTGCCGTACGTCTCGCTGGTGGAGGTGTGCACCAGGCGCGGGATCTCCTGGTGGCGCACCGCCTCCAGCACGTTCAGGGTGCCGGTGACGTTGGTGTCGACGTACGAGTGCGGGGCCCGGTAGGAGTACGGGATCGCTATCAGGGCGGCCAGGTGGTAGACCGCCTCGGTGCCCTTGACCAGGCCGTTGACCGAGCCCGGGTCCCGGACGTCGCCGAGGACGATCTCGACCGAGTCCAGCACCTCCTTGGGCAGGGTCTCCAGCCAGCCGAAGGACGAGAAGGAGTTGTACTGGACCATGGCCCGGACCTGGTGCCCGTCGGCAACCAAGGACTCGACGAGGTGGGAGCCGATGAAGCCCTCGGCTCCGGTGACCGCGACGCTGCTCATGCGTGATTCGCTCTCTCGATTTTGGGAACGGCCGGACTCCCGGTGGCGACCGGCCGGTGGTGGTTCAGCTGTGCCGTGAAGCGTGTGCGGGTGAAGCGTGTTGCGGTGAAGCGCGTTGTGGAGCGTGTTCAGGTGGAGCGGGTCCAGCGGTGCACGCGAATTGGGCGTGCGTGATTTCGGTGTTCAGCGGTGCTGGGTGGTGCGGCCGAGCGCAGGCCCGGCGATGGCGGTGAGGAGCAAGGCGGCCGCCCCGCAGCCGATCAGCTGCAGGACGATCGGATCCGCACCGGTCAGCAGCCCGGCGCTCTCGGCACCCGCGGCGGCCAGACAGATGAGGGCGGTGCTCCAGCTGAACCCGAAGGCGTTCAGCAGCAGCGCCAGCCAGAGCGAGCCGCCGAGGAGCAGCATCGCGCCGAGCTGCGGCACGCCGAGCGCGGGGGCGCCGGGCCACAGCACGGTCGTGGCGGCGTCCAGCGCGGCCACGGTGGTGAGGTAGATGAACAGGCAGCCGAGCAGGATCCCGCCGGTGCGGCGGGTGAACTGTCCGCTGGTGTGACTGGTGCGCAGCGCGGCCACGGCCATCGCCCGGTAGCGGAAGAGCAGCCACTCGGCGAGGCCGAGACTGAGCGTCAGCGCGATCATGGCCGGTCCGGTCGGGGTGGCCTTCGCGCCGTGCGCGGCGCCGGTCTGCACGGCCTGGTGGATGGTCTCGCCGAGGCCGGCGATCAGCGTGAGGGTGCCGCAGGCCAGGCCGAACAGCAGGTGCGGGACCTCCTGGCGGATCGGCAGCTTCAGCTCGACGGACTCCTTCTCGCCGCCGCGGATGCAGAACAGCAGCTCCCGGGCGGCCAGGCCGACCGCCAGCACCAGCGAGACGAGCAGCACGACCGTCCGCACGACCTGCGGGACGTCCGCGGCCAGCACCACGCCCGCGCCCACCGAGGCCGGAACCAGGGCCAGCAGCAGGAACTTCTCCCGCCCCAGCACCAGCAGGACGGTGGCCGCGCCCAGGTACAGCGACTGCCCGGCGGCGAAGAAGAGCGCGCCCAGCGGCCCGCCGACCACGTACGCCGCGGTGGACGCGACCAGTGCGCCCAGCGGCGCCCCGAGGGCCAGGCAGATCGCGGCCTCGCGGCGCCGCAGCCGGCCGAGCCAGCGGTACGAGCGGTGTGCCAGCGCCTGGTTGAAGCCCCAGCTGACCAGCGTCGCGACGGACAGCGCGAGCATGCCGGAGGGCAGGCCGAACCGCATCCGGGTGGCCGCGAACAGGTTGGCGCCGAGCAGGTAGCCGAGCCCGGGCAGGGCGAACACCAGGCCGCGCACGACGCAGCGCCAGGGGTCGGCCCGCCACGGGTTGGCGAACTCGGAGCTCGGGCCGGGATAGCGGCGCTCGACCTTCTCGAACAGCTCCTCGGCGAGGGTGAACGAGTCGGGGCGGCCGTACAACAGGGCGGCCTGCTCGTCGGAAAGGCCGTCGGACTCCAGGAACGCGGCGATCTCGTACGGGTGGACGGCATCGGCGCAGATGTCGTGCAGCCGCTCGGCGAGCTCGTCCAGCGGGTCCGCGGAGAGGTCGAGCTGCTCCTCGGGCTCGGGCTGGGCCGGCAGGGCGGGGCGGCGACGCTTGAGCGGCAGGGTGCGCAGCTGCATCGTCCGCTCGGAGCCGCCCTCGTCCTCCACGAGCCGCAGGGGGCCACTCATGCTGCCACCTCGCTGCGCTCGGCGGCCGCTTCGCGGTACACGCACCTGTCGATGGTTCTCTCGCTCCGCTCGTTCACGCGCCCCCCGCTGCGCTCGGCGGCCGCTTCGCGGTACACGCGCCTGTCGCTGGTTCTCTCGCTCCGCTCGTTCACGCGCCCCCCGCTGTGCTCGGCGGCCGCTTCGCGGTACACGCGCCTGTCGCTGGTTCTCTCGCTCCGCTCGTTCACGCGCCCCCCGCTGTGCTCGGCGGCCACTTCGCGGTACACGCACCTCTCGATGGTTCTCTCGCTCCGCTCGTTCACGCGCCCACCTCGCTGTGCTGGGGCTGGGCGGCGGCGAGCTGCTGGTCCCAGTCGGTGGTGGGGGTCTGGTCGGTGACGGCCACCACGCCGTCCGGCATCCAGCGGGCGGTGCCGAGGAGTTCGGTGTAGATGCCCCGGAAGCCGTCGATGTTCTGGCGGAGCGTGAACTGTTCGATGACCCGCAGCCGGGCCTGTTCGCCCAGGCGGGCGCGCCGTTCGGCGTCGCGCAGCAGCTCGATCGCGGCGGCCGCCATCGGTTCGGGTTCGCGGGGAGGGACGACGAGTCCGGTGTCGCCGACGGCTTCGCGGACGCCGCCGACGTCGGTCGAGACGGTCGCGCGGCCGCAGGACATCGCCTCGATCAGGGTGAACGGGAAGCCCTCGCTGATGCTGGAGAGCATGACCACGTTGCCCGCCGCGTACGCGTCGGTGATGTCGGCGACGCGGCCCTCGAAGGCCACCGAGTCGGCGATGCCGAGTTCGGCGGCCAGGGCTATGCAGCCGTCCCGGTAGGCCTCGCCGCCCTTGGGGGTTCCGCCGAAGAGCCGCAGCCGCGCCTCGGGGATCTCACGGTGGACGATGGCGAAGGCCCGGATCAGCGTCTCCAGGTCCTTGATCGGGTCGACCCGGCCGGCCCAGCTGAGGGTCGGCGTCTCGGGTTCGGGCCCGGCGGGCGGGAAGGCCGCCGGGTCCACGCCGTTGTAGACGGTGCGGATGTGGGCGGACGGCGTGCCGCCGCGCTCCTCCCAGCGCCGGTTGTACCGGTTGCCGGGGGTGACCAGCGCGGCCTGCCGGTAGCTCTCCTCGGCCAGCATCCGGTAGAAGCCGAGCAGCAGCGCCTTGACCGGCCAGCGATACGGGCCGGTGCGGTAGCCGAGGTAGCGCTCGCGCAGGTAGATGCCGTGCTCGGTGAGCAGAAACGGTACGCCGTACTGCTGGGCGGCGATCAGCCCCGGCAGGGTGGCCAGCCCGCCGCTGGCGGCGTGCGCGACGCCGCCGGTGGGCGGTTCGACCGAGAGCGGCCGCAGGGCGTGCTCCAGCAGGTCGGTGGCGTTCAGGGCGTCGTGCATGGTGGGCCGGGAGACGGCGGTGGGCAGGTAGTCACGGGTCCAGACGTGCTGGAGGGTGCGCAGGGCGCGCTCGCTGCGCAGCGCCGGGCTGAGCAGCCCGCGCCGGGCGAGGTCGGCGAAGCCGTACAGCTCGGTGCCGAAGTGGGTGGTGTAGACCGGATCGAGGATGGAGTGGAGGAAGCGCTCGTACGCGTTGAGGAAGCGCCGCATCTCCTTGCCGCGGGGCGGTCCGGCCTCGGAGGCCGGGCCCCACAGCGGTGCGGTCGTGACCGACCGCACGTTGGCGGGCAGTTCCCAGGCCAGCGGTTCCTGGCCGGTACCAGTGACGGCGATGACGTCGAAGTCGACGTCCGGCATGCCTTGAACGAGCTGGTCGCACCAGACACTCACACCGCCGTGCTGGTGCGGATACGTCCCCTCGGTGAGCAGGGTGACGCGCATCTCCTGTCCCCCCTCCTGTTCCTTGCTTCGGTGTCCGGTCTGGGTGGCCGGAACGGGACCCGAGGCAGGGCCGGACCGGGCGACCGGCCTGGCCCCGCCATCGGGTGCTGCGGGCTACCGGTTGCCGGAGCGTCCGGTGGTACTGGTGCCGAGCGAGGCCGCCCCCCCGGTGGCCTTACCGCTCTTGGCGGCAGCGGCGGTGCCGCCGCTGCCGTCGGTGGCGACGCCCTTGCCGGGCACCGGGGTTCCGCTACCGGGGACCAGGGTCGGGGCGCTGGTACGACCGGTGTCGCTCGGGCCCACCGGGACGGGAGTGGCGACGCCCTGCGGGACGACCTTCTTGTCCGCCGGGGCCGGGGCCGGGACGGACTTGGCCGCGACGCCGGGGGCGACGGCGGCCGGGGCGGCCGGGGTGCCGGCCGAGGGGAGCTGCAGGGAGACGCTGCTCTGCAGGGTGCCCGGGGACACCCAACCGGAGAGCGTACCGGCGTAGGACGAACCGAAGGCGGTCGATCCGATGACCAGCTTCTGAGAAGTTCCGGTCGGCATGGTGGCCTGGACCTGAACACCGGCCGGAGCGTTGACCGTGATGGTGTTGCCGACCCGGTAGCCGGTGACCTGGCCGGCCGAGATGGCCGAGTTCCAGGCGGCGCGGCGCTGGAACTCCAGGCCGATCTCGCGCTCGCCGAGGTTCACGATCGGGGTGTTGTCGGCGTGCAGCGACCGGTAGGTGCCGAGGATCTTCTCCAGCACCGGGTAGAGGATCCGGTCCTCGGACAGGTTCGACTGGTGGATGAAGTGTGGCCGCGGGTCGTTGCTCAGCACGTGCCCGAGGTCGATCCGGGCCTCCAGCGGCACGATGTACGACTGGAATCCGGTGTTGGCGTCCAGCGGCTGCGTCAGGCAGGTGGAGTTGGCGTTGTTCTCACAGACGCCGCTGCCGCCGTTGGCCTTGCTGGTGTAGATCCAGTTGTACTCGTCGGCCTCCTCCTTCGCCGTGCCGGCGTTGTAGAAGACGTTCATCGGGTAGCGCGGCACGGTCAGCGTGGACGAGCCGACGGTCCGCTGGGCGGGCTCGCGGGAGGCGTCGCTGCCGGTGAACTTGATGCCGTTGGCGGCCAGCGCCGGCGCCAGGTTCGGGTTGTCGCTGGTCTCCTGCGGGGCGGTCAGCAGACCGGAGTGCTCGCCGGTGACCAGGGCCTGCGGGTCGACCTTCAGGCCGTTCTTGGCGGCCCAGTCGAAGTTGTCCTTGATCTGGCCCGAGATGGTGTTCTGGTCGGTCCAGACGGTCTTGCCCGAGGAGTCCTTGGTGCAGCGCCACGGCACCACGGTGACGTCCTGGACGCAGCCCAGGTACGGGTGGGTGTAGGTGTGGTTGACCCAGCGGTAGCTGTTCTGGTCGGCGATCATCTGGTTGGCCGTGGGGTCCACCGTGGTCTGGTGGTCGGCCTTCCAGTCCTCGCTGCCGCCGCCGTTGAACACCATGTCCAGGGTGAAGTTGTTGGCGGTCTGCCACTGCTTGAGGTGCTGGGCGTCGTCCGGCGTCATCCGGATCGGGCTGGCCGTGTCCGGGGTGCCGGGCGGGCAGGTGACGTCGCCGGGGGTGCACTTGAGCACGGTGTCCCAGCGGTCGTCGGCCAGGAAGACGTCGTCCACGTGGGCCGCGAAGTAGTTGCGGTCGTAGCCGAGGTGGACGCCCTGGGTGATCCAGTCGACCATGCCGCGGGCCAGCAGGCGGTACTGCTGCTGGTACTGGTTGTAGACGAACGTGACGACCAGTTCCTTGCGGCCGTCGTGGGTGTACTCGCCGACCAGCGAACCGCGCGAGGTGGTGCTCGGGATCGCGGCGTCGACCAGCGGGACGAACGAGGCGCCGGCCGGCAGGTTGGCCAGTGGCGTGGCCAGGTAACCGTAACTCTCGCTGACGGTCGGGTCGTTGTCCTCGAACGGAACGCTGCCCTTCAGGTACCCGAACGGGCCCGAAGTGCCGGCCGTGGTGGTGGCGCCCTGGAATCCGTCCAGCGTGCCGTAGTAACCGGGATTCACCGCGTAGTTCAGCCCCACCGCAGGACTGGCGAACGTGTACGCGTCGATCTGCCGGATTCCGAATGCGGCTTCGTAGCCCGCGATGGCCGTCATCTCGGCCGCACTGTTGGGGAAGGGGTTTTCGTTGGGAAGGACGATGCCCTGGTACTTCCCGCGGGGCTGGCCGTTCACCGTGTCGCTGAGGAAAGCGGAGTTGATGATGGGACGGTTGGTGTCGTTGAGGTTGACGACCTTGTACGGGGTGCCCTGGTTCTTGAGTTCGGCGGTGATCGCCGCGACCGACGGGCCTCCGTCGTCGATGACCAGGATGGTGAGGTCGATCCTGGGCGGCGTGTCGCCGTGGGCCAGGGTGGTCTGCAGGCCGCTGGCCAGCAGAACTGCCGCCGCGCACGCGGCAACTCTTCGGGTCGCTCGACCCATGGTGATCCTCCCCTTGGGTAGGCGCCTCGCTGCTCAGCGCTCGCCTGCCCTGTAGCTGTTCGCGGGCAGCAGGCTGCCCGGCGCCCATCCTGGTCGAGGGGGGCCTCTGCGAGGGACCAATTGGGCGAGAGTGCAGCGAACCTGTTACCAACGTTCATGGCGAAGCCATGAAGGCGCCGATTGTGACCGGAACCGGACCGGCCATGCAAATAATGAATTGAGAATGAAAAAGCGGAAGCTGAGAGCTACACCTGGTTACCGCCCGTGCGGCTTGGGCGGACCACCGGACACCTACACTGTCGTCGTCGCGCATGACACTCTTGCACATCTTGCCGACGCCTTGGGCAGGTTCATGCAATATCGGGCACCGCTGTGCCATGTGACAGTCCGAATATGCAATGGAGGTGCTCGTGCGGCCGATCGGCGGACCGAGTCCGGTGCAATCGGGGCCGGGCGGAAAGCGGCGCCGGAACCGGTCGAACGGCGCTGGTCGGGCGCAGTCCCGGACTGCGCGGTGCGCTCAACGACCGTGATCCCGACGGCTATTGGACGGTCGGCGGGCGGGCGCCGCGGCCCTGTGCAGTGATGGCCTGAACCATGTCATTACCGACGAGTTCGGCCCGCTGCGCGCACGCCGTCGGCGCCGACCGCGGAACTGTCCTCGCCGACTACCTGCGCACCGTCGAGCGCGCCCGTCGAACGCGCCACCGCAGTGGCCGGCCCGGGCGATGGACGACGCCGTCCTGGCAGGCTGACGCGCAGCCTGCCAGGACGGCGACGGAGGGCTTCCCTGGGCTTGTCAGCCCTCGCTGATCAGGCCCTCACGGAGCTGGGTCAGCGTCCTGGTGAGCAGCCGGGAGACGTGCATCTGGGAGATGCCGATCTCCTCGCCGATCTGCGACTGGGTGAGGTTGCCGAAGAACCGCAGCATGATGATCCGGCGCTCGCGCGGCGGCAGCTTGGCCAGCAGCGGCTTCAGCGACTCCCGGTACTCGACGCCTTCCAGCGCGAGGTCCTCGTAGCCGAGCCGCTCGGCCAGCGGTCCGTCGCCGTCCTCCTCGCTGGGGCTGGAGTCGAGCGAGCTGGCGGTGTACGCGTTGCCCACCGCGAGGCCCTCGACCACGTCCTCCTCGCTGACCCCCAGGCAGGTGGCCAGCTCGGCGACGGTGGGGGAGCGGTCCAGCCGCTGGGACAGGTCGTCACCGACCTTGGTGAGCGCCAGTCGCAGCTCCTGGAGCCGCCGGGGCACCCGGACCGACCAGCTGGTGTCCCGGAAGAAGCGCTTGATCTCGCCCACCACGGTGGGCATCGCGAAGGTGGGGAACTCCACCCCGCGCTCGGGGTCGAACCGGTCGATCGCCTTGATCAGGCCGATGGTGCCGACCTGGACGATGTCCTCCATCGGCTCGTTGCGGCTGCGGAAGCGCGCCGAGGCGTACCGGACCAGCGGCAGGTTGAGCTCGATCAGGGTGTCGCGGACGTACGTGTGCTCCGCGCTGCCCGGTTCCAGGGCGGCCAGCCGCAGGAACAGCGAGCGCGACAGCGTCCGGGTGTCCAGCCCGGAGCCGGGCGGCGCCTCGGGCCCGGGCGGCGCGGCGGCCGGGACCCGCTGGAGCGGGATCCGGTCCTCGGCGACAGCCGTACCGTTGGCCTGACCAGCGTGGATCTCCGCAGTGCCCAGCTCTCCGGACATGCGCCCACCCCCTTGTGACTGACAGTTGAACGGGGGCCGTCGCACGGAGGTTCCCGGCGGGGGCCCTCCCCCTCCATACCGGAACACGGTCCACGGCAAACCCGAACGTCGCAAGATGTCACGCGAGGGTAACGCGCTGCAATCTCAGTCTTCCCAGGAGTTGCCGGTCCGAAGCCTCGTCAGGATGCGGGAGAGCAGCCGCGAGACGTGCATCTGGGACATCCCCAGCTCGGTGCTGATCTGCGACTGGGTCAGGTTGGCGAAGAACCGCAGCATCACGATCCGCCGCTCCCGCTCGGGCAGCTGGACCAGCAGGTGGCGGACCATGTCCCGGTGCTCGACCTCGGCCAGCGCGGAGTCCTCGTAGCCGAGCCGGTCCAGCAGGGCGAGCCCGCCCTCGTGCTCCTGCGCCGCTTCCAGCGAGGCCGCGTTGTAGGCCCGCCCGGCGTCCAGGCAGGCCCGGACGTCCTCCTCGGGGATCCGCAGGCTGGCGGCGATCTCCGGCACCTTGGGGGCCCGGCCGTGCAGCACCGTCAGCTCCTCCATCGCGCCGCTGACCTGGACCCACAGCTCCTGGAGCCGGCGCGGGACGTGCATGGTGCGGACGTTGTCCCGGAAGTAGCGCTTGATCTCGCCGAGGATGGTCGGCAGTGCGTAGGTGGGGAACTGGACGCCGCGGGTGGGGTCGAAGCGGTCGATCGCGTTGATCAGGCCGATGGTGCCGACCTGGACGACGTCCTCCATCGGCTCGCTGCGGCTGCGGAAGCGGGTGGCCGCGTAGCGGACCAGGGGGATGTTCACCTCGATCAGGGCGGCCCGGACCCGCTCCCGCTCTGGGGTGCCCGGGGGCAGCTCCGCGAGCCGTTCGAACAGCACCCGGGTCAGCGTCCGGACGTCCACCGCGGGGCGGCCGCCGGGGCCGCGCAGACCGTCCGGGCGGAGCTCGCCGGCCGGGCTGATGATCGACGCCAGTACCTCGTCGGACACGTCACCCCTCCCTCAGTCGATAACGAAGGGCCCTGCGGATCGGGTGTCGCGGCTGCTTCACCACCTCGCCATGTCCGGCAAAACCGGTCATAGCATCACAAGGCGGGCGCAGGTCGGGCAAGCACCCGGCGGAGGTGTGTTGGTGCGGGGTCGGGGCTTCACCGGGCTTCCCGCCCAGGCGCCGCACGGATCGTTCCGGGGTGGAGCAAGGCGCCCCGTCCGGTGGCCGGACGGGGCGCGGCGGGCCGTCCGAGGGACGGACCCGGGTGCCTCGGGTGTCAGACCTCGATGTCGGCGATCACCCAGGTGGCGAATTCGCGCCACTGACCGGCCGCGGCCTGATGGGCCGGGTGGGTCAGGTACGCGTGCAGGGCGTCGCGGTCCTCGACCAGGCTGTTGATCGCGTAGTCGTGGGCGATGTCCCGCTCGGTGGTGTTCCAGCCGCACTCCCACTCGCGCAGCTCGGGGATCAGCGAACCCAGCTCGGCGAACGCCTTGGCGCCGGCGAGCGCGCGCTCGTCGTCCTTGCGGACGCCTTCGTTGAGCTTGAACAGGACCAGATGCCGGATCACGATTGCCGCTCCTCGCGGACGGGGACAGAGGGTCCCGCACACCGTAGCCGGTGCGCCGGGGCGGGACGACGGGCCCTACGCGACCGGACGGCTCACTTGATCAGCCCGGTCATGAAGGTGCCGACCGCCTTGGCCGCGTTCGAGATGCCCTCGAAGCCCAGTTGGACGAGCTGGGCGGAGCGGGCCGGCGAGCTGATGATCGAGTAGAGGACGAAGATGAGCAGGAGGGCCATGCCGATCTTCTTCGCCTGCGCCATCGGGTGTCGTCCTCTCCTGCTGTGGGCCGCCGCCATCCGGGTCCCCGAGCGGCCCTGCGGAAGCAGCTTATCCATCGGACGGGCTATCAAGTGTGCGACGCGTTCGCCCGGCGGGACGAAGGTCCCCGTGAGTGGGGCCTTTCTCCGGATGCCCGGAAACGTCCCGGGCGGCAGGATGGGAGACGTGCCGAGGATCTGGCAGGAATCCCCGGTGCGTGGATCCGGAGTTCCCCGCTGTGGGACCGGGCGCCGCGGCTTCCCCCCGACGCGGCGCCGGTTGTGGGACTCCGCCGGGGGAGCGGTCGTCCCCCCGAGCCGCTCCCCCTTTCCAGGCTCCGTACTCTCCGGGCGTTGGTGGTCATCAGCCCGGAGTACGGAGCCCTTTTCGCGTTCGAGGGTGCGCGGAAACGCCGAGGGCCCGTCCGGATCGGACGGGCCCTCGGGCTCTACAGCGGTAGCGGTGGGATTCGAACCCACGGTGGAGTTGCCCCCACACACGCTTTCGAGGCGTGCTCCTTTGGCCGCTCGGACACGCTACCGAGGGGAACTCTACCGGACGGGTGGCGCGGTCACGAAATCCGTATGGCCGGGCGGCCGACGGGGGAGCCGGCGGCGGAAGTCGGCGCCGGACGTCAGCGGTGGGACTCGAAGAACTCGCGCAGCTGCTCGCCGCACTCGTCGGCGAGGACGCCCCAGACCACCTCGGGGCGGTGGTTGAGCCGGCGGTCGCGCATCACGTCGAAGAGCGAGCCGGCCGCGCCGGCCTTCTCGTCGAGGGCGCCGTAGACCACCCGGTCGATCCGGGACAGCACGATGGCGCCGGCGCACATCGTGCAGGGCTCCAGGGTGACGACCAGGGTGCAGCCGCTGAGCCGCCACTCCCCGATCCGTTCGGCCGCCTGCCGGATCGCGACCACCTCGGCGTGCGCGGTCGGGTCGCCGACCGCCTCGCGCTCGTTGTGGCCGCGCCCGACCACCTCGCCGCCCGGGCCCAGGACGAGCGCCCCGACCGGGACGTCGCCGGTGGCCGGCGCCAGGGCGGCCTCGGCGATGGCGAGGCGCATCGGCGCCGCCCAGCGGTCACGGACCGGGTCGGGGCGGACGGGGGCGGGCAGCGGGGCGATGCGGGGGACGGCCTGCGGGGCGGATGCGGACTGCATGGCATCCAGTGTCGGGTATCCGGCGGTGGGCACCGGCCTGGTCACCGCCCGCTACCGGACCGCCTCCAGGACCTCGCCGCAGCCGAGGGCCTCGGCGATCTCCTCCAGGGCGTCGCCCGGGACGGCGCCCTCGCCGCTGAGGGCGAGCAGCTCCTCGGCGGCCAGGCCGAACTCGGTGAGCAGGTGGGCGTCGCCGAGCGGGCCGACCGGGACGCCGCTGCGGGCGTCCTCGTCCTGCTCCTGCGTCTCCTCGTCCTCCTCCAGCTCGACGACCAGGTGGTCCAGGTCGCCGAACTCGCTCTCACCGGCCTGGTCGACCAGCTCGTCGGTGAGGACGGAGCCGTAGGAGCTGCGGGCGGCGGCGGCGCCGTCGGACACGAAGATCCGCGGGTCCTCCTCGCCGTCCACCCGGACGATGGCGAACCAGGCGTCCTCCTGTTCGATGAAGATCAGGACGCTGTCGTCGTCCTGCGTGGAGTCGCGGGCCAGTTCGGTCAGGTCGGCGAGGGTTTCGACGTCGTCGAGCTCCGTCTCGCTCACATCCCACCCGTCCTCGGTGCGAGCAAGCACTGCAGCGAAGTACGCCACCAGGGACACTCCCAAGATCTCGGTCTCGGCTGTCGGCGCGCTCGGGCAACGCGAAAATCTGGCCGCCCCCGCGCCAGAGGCGGTCCGCTCGTTCGGACCGTCCCATCGGAATCGTGACAGAAAGCCCGCCCTTGCGGGGGGTGTTCGGCAGCGCGTCTTTGCAGGTCGTGTCGGAAGGTCCGGCCGGCGGCCGGTGTGGCGCCGGCGCCACCGCCCGGGGCCCGTCGGATCCGGACCGGCCGGTCGGCGGAGCCGCGGGGGGAGCTGCGGAGGGCGCCGCGCCGGAACCGCTTCGGATGCTCGTCAGATCCGGAAGGTTCGCATCCGCATGGCTTCGCGCATCCGCCGTTCCTTGGTCCGCCGGGGCTGGACCCGCTCCCGGAGTTCGCGGGCCTCGGTGAGCTCGCGCAGGAAGACGGCCCGCCGCCTGCGGCGGTCCGCCTCGGTCTCCGGGGGGTCCTGTGGCGGGCCGGGGCGATTGCCCGACCGGCCTGCGGGCTCGTCCGCCGAGCCGTCCCCGGCGTTCGGGTTGCTCGTCATAAGACGTGACATTCCCAGATCAGCCCGGTTGATACCACAGGAGGCGCTTCCGTCCGGACATTCGCGGGGCGCCACGGCGCGGCACGGCCGGGTGCACCCCGGCGACGGGGCGGTCGGCACGCGGCGAGTCGTACAGGCGTGCAGACCCGGGCTAACCTCGATACATGCGTCTCCACGTCGTCGACCACCCCCTGGTGGCCCACAAGCTCTCCACCCTGCGCGACGAGCGCACCGACTCGCCGACCTTCCGTCGCCTGACCGACGAGCTGGTGACCCTCCTCGCCTATGAGGCCACCCGGGACGTCCGCACCGACGAGGTGGAGATCACCACCCCCGTGGCGGTCACGCTCGGCACCCGCCTCAGCTACCCCCGCCCCCTGGTCGTGCCGATCCTGCGCGCCGGTCTCGGCATGCTGGACGGGATGACCCGACTGCTGCCGACCGCCGAGGTCGGCTTCCTCGGCATGGTGCGCAACGAGGAGACCCTGGAGGCCTCCACCTACGCCACCCGGATGCCGGACGACCTCTCCGGCCGCCAGGTCTACGTGCTCGACCCGATGCTGGCCACCGGCGGCACCCTCGTCGCGGCGATCAAGATGCTGATCGAGCGCGGCGCCACCGACGTCACCGCCGTGGTGCTGCTGGCCGCCCCCGAGGGCGTCGAGGTGATGAAGCGCGAGCTGGCCGGCCTGCCGGTCACCGTCGTCACCGCCGCCCTGGACGAGCGGCTCAACGAGAACGGCTACATCGTGCCCGGCCTCGGCGACGCGGGCGACCGCCTGTACGGCACCGCCGGCTGAGCGAATCCCCCGAACGGACGAGAGCCCCCCGGCGCGGTGCCGGGGGGCTCTCCTGTTGTCGCGCGGCACGACCGGCCTCAGCAGCTGCCGGTGGCGGTCGGGGTGGGGGACGGCTTGGTCGCGAGGGCGAGGGCGGCGGCCGCCTGGGTCTCGTCCAGCAGGGCGTTGTAGCTGTCGCCGACCACGAAGTCCACGGTGCCGTCGGTGCGGGCGTCGGCGGTGGTGGTGGCCCCGGCGATCTGCGAGCCGAGCAGGGTGGCGGCGCCGGCGCCGGCCGGGCCGGCGATCACCTGGGCGGTGCCGGGCACCTTCTTGTCCAGTTCGGCCGGGGCGTTGCCGACCTTGCCGATGGTGAAGCCGCGCTTCTTGAGCTCCTCGGCGGTCCGGCCGGCCAGGCCGCCCTTGGTGGTGGCGTTGTAGACGTTCACCGTGACGCCGGCCGGCTGCGGGATCGCGTGCGGGTCGCCCGGGGCAGCGGGGGCGCCGGAGGCGGTGGGCGCACCGGGCGTGGCGCCCGGGGAGGGGGCGGCCAGCGGCTTGCCCGACGGGGTCACGCAGGCCTGGGCGGAGGAGTTCTTGTTCTTCCCGCTGAAGATGTCGTAGAGCTGGACGCCGCCGAGGCCGATCAGGGCCAGGGCGAGCAGGCTCGCGAGCCCGGAGATCACCTTGCGGCTCTTCCTCGGGGGCCGGCCGAGTCGTGGATAGGCGTTGCCGGTGACGCGGTACTGCTTCCCCTTGAGGCCTTGGGGAGTCAACATGCTCACGGTTTGTCTCCCCCTCGTGCCAGGGCGGGGTCGGGATGACGGATCGGCTGGTGCGGGTGGATCCCGTGGTGCGGGCGGATCCCCTGGTCGCGGCCGTAGTCAGCAGCGTAGTGCCGTCAGGCTGCGAAGGTACTAAATGATCATCATCTGGAGTACGCCGGTACCCGAAAGGAGGTACCCGGGTACGCGCGGACCGCCCTCCGCCGGATGGCGAGGGGGCGGTCCAGGAGCCCGTGCAGAGGGTCCGTCATTCCATTTCGAGGACCCGGGCGTGCAGTACCTGGCGCTGCTGCAGTGCGGCCCGCACCGCCCGGTGCAGTCCGTCCTCCAGGTACAGGTCGCCGCGCCACTTCACCACGTGCGCGAAGAGGTCCCCGTAGAAGGTCGAGTCCTCGGCGAGCAGGGTTTCGAGGTCGAGTTGCCCCTTGGTGGTCACCAGCTGGTCGAGCCGCACCGGGCGTGGGGCGACGTCAGCCCACTGGCGGGTGCTCGTCCGGCCGTGATCCGGGTACGGCCGCCCATTGCCGATGCGCTTGAAGATCACACGGAAAGCCTACCGTTTGGGCGGCGGATGGCGCAGCCGCCGCGACGCCGCCACGCACTCGGGTGTGAGCTGCGGGAGGGCGATTGCGGCTGTTTGATGGGAAATGTCGCGAACATCGCCCGGTTCCGATCGGGACACGGCCCGCCCGGGACCGGGTTCCGGGCCCGCCCCGCCTCCCCGCACCGCCCAGGAGAGTGCCCCGATGTCCTCCGCCCCCACCCCGCCGGCCGTCCGGGAGATCGCCGACGGGTACGCCTTCACCGGGCCCGCCCTCGACCTCGGCGCGGTGCTGCTGGACGGCACCGCCTACCCGGACGCCCAGGTGCGCATCCCGCTCGGGGTGCTCAACCGGCACGGGCTGGTCGCCGGCGCCACCGGCACCGGCAAGACCAAGACCCTCCAGCTGATCGCCGAACAGCTCTCCGCCCAGGGCGTGCCGGTGTTCCTCGCCGACGTCAAGGGGGACGTCTCCGGCGTCGCCGCGCCCGGCGCGCCGAGCGAGCGCACCGCCGCCCGCGCGGCCGAGGTCGGGCAGCAGTGGACCCCGCAGGGCTGCCCGGTCGAGTTCTACTCGCTCGGCGGGCAGGGCGCCGGGATCCCGATCCGCGCCACCGTCACCAGCTTCGGACCGCTGCTGCTCGCCAAGGTGCTCGACCTGAACGAGACCCAGGAGTCCTCGCTCAGCCTGGTGTTCCACTACGCCGACACCAAGGGCCTGGAGCTGTACGACCTCAAGGACCTCACCGCCGTCATCGCCTTCCTCGCCTCACCCGAGGGCAAGGAGGAGCTGAGGACCATCGGCGGCCTCTCGTCGGCCACCGCCGGGGTGATCCTGCGCGCGCTCACCGTGCTGGAGAACGAGGGCGCCGGGGCGTTCTTCGGCGAGCCCGAGTTCGACACCGCCGAACTGCTGCGGACCGCCCCGGACGGCCGGGGCGTCGTCTCGGTGCTGGAACTGCCCGCCGTCCAGGACCGGCCGCGGCTGTTCTCCACCTTCCTGATGTGGCTGCTCGCCGACCTCTACCAGGAACTGCCCGAGATCGGCGACCTGGACAAGCCCAAGCTGGTGTTCTTCTTCGACGAGGCGCACCTGCTGTTCAAGGGCGCCTCCAAGGCCTTCCTGGAGGCCATCACCCAGACCGTCCGGCTGATCCGCTCGAAGGCCGTGGGCATCTTCTTCGTCACCCAATCCCCGCGCGACGTCCCCTCCGACGTGCTCGCGCAGCTGGGCAACCGGGTGCAGCACGCGCTGCGCGCCTTCACCCCGGACGACGCCAAGGCGCTCAAGGCCACCGTCTCGACCTTCCCGCGCTCCTCCTACGACCTCGGCGCGGTGCTCACCTCGCTCGGCACCGGCGAGGCCGTGGTGACCGTGCTCTCCGAGAAGGGCGCGCCGACGCCGGTCGCGGCCACCCGGCTGCGGGCGCCGCAGTCCCTGATGGGGCCGATCGAGGCGGGCGCGCTGCGGGCCGTCGTCGACGCCTCGCCGCTGACGGCGCGCTACCGGGACGCGATCGACCGGGAGTCGGCGTACGAGAAGCTGGCGGCGCGGGCGGCGCGGGCACCCAGGCCGGAGGCCGCCGCACCGGCCAGGGCGCCGAAGGAGCGGGAGCCCGCCCCGCGGCGGGAGGAGCCGAAGGGGGCGGGCGGGCTGCTCGATTCGCTGCTCAGCAACCCGACGGTGAAGTCCCTGGCGCGTTCGGCCGGGAAGCAGCTCGGGCAGGAGATCTCGCGCAGCCTGTTCGGGACGTCCAAGCGGCGGCGGTAGCGGCCGGGCCCCGCACGGTGGGGGTGGGCGCCTAGCCGGCCAGGGCGGCGCCGATCCGGTCGAGCGAGGACAGCCGCATCAGGCCGTAGTTGTAGAACTCCACCTCGGGGACGCCCAGTTCGCGCAGGGTGGCGATCTTGGCGGCGAGGTTCGCCGGACCGTCGCAGTCCGAGGCCATCGGCCGCAGGATCACCGCCATGTCCTGGGGGCGGACGCCGTGCAGGGCGAACGCGGCGATCTTCTCCCGGACGGCCTCCGGGGTCTTCGCGTAGCCGAGCGTCTCGATCTGGTCGGTCGCCTTGGCGAGCGCGGGCAGGTCGATGCCGGACAGCCAGCCCTTGCCCGGGCCGGCGCCGTCCATGAAGCTCAGCCGCATGCCGTGGCGCCGGGCCTCCTCGGTCAGTTCGGCGGCCAGCGTGGTGACGGTGGTGGTGGCGGCGTCCAGGTAGGCGGCCAGGGCGCCGTCCGCGAGCGCGCTCAGGTCCGCGGGTTCGGCGGCGGCCGCCTCGTCGGCCAGCCGGCGGCGCAGCTCGGTGCGGACGGCCTCCGCGACCTCCTCCGCCGGGACGCCCGCGCGGGTGGCGGCGGCGCGGCAGTGCGGGCAGAAGCAGATGCCGAGCAGCGCCTCGGCGCCCGCGCCCAGCTCCTCGAAGTAGCGCTCGTGGTGGTAGCCGTGGCGCAGACCGTGGAAGTGCAGGGACTCGGCCCGGATCGCGTCCACGCCGTACCGGGCCAGCTCGGTGACCAGGGTCCGTGCGTACTCCCGGACCTCCGGGTGGGCCGGGCAGAGCTCGGTGAGGTGGCGGTCGCCGAAGGCGTTGGCCGGGGCGCAGTCCGGGTGGGTGAAGCCGAGCCGGTCGTTGTGGCAGAACACCGTCCAGGCGTGCAGCTTCAGCCCCCGGCGGCGGGTCTCGGCGGCGGCCTCGGCGAAGGGGTCGCGGTCGCCGATCGCGGTGGAGGGCACGGGCGCCAGCCGACGGCCCTGCCAGCGGGCCGGATCGGGGCGGAAGTAGGCCGCGCCCGGCTCCAGGTAGCGGATCACCCGGCGGGGGTTGTGCGGGAAGACGTCCCGGGCCTCGTGGTAGACCGAGGCGAGGGTGACGCCGCCGACCCCGGCGCGGTCGGTGAGGTTGCCGAAGAAGGTGTCGGCGCCCTCGTCGAGCAGGTCGGTGGCGAAGGCGAGGACGGACGACTCCACGGTGCGGCTCCGGAGCTGGGGGCGGGTGCGCTGTCCACGCTAGCCGCAGGCGCCTGATTGGTCTATACCTGGCAATTCGAGCGGACCGGGCCCGAACGAGGGGCGGCCGGATCGGGGCGGCCGGACCGGACGGGCCCCCACTACAGTGAGCCGTGTCCGTCAGGCCGTGTCCGACAGCGCGTGCCCGTCGGACCGTGTCCTTCAGCGTCCTTCAGCGTCCTTCAGCCCGAGGCCGTTCACGGCCCGTTGAGAGGTGACCACCCCATGAGCGTTCGTCCGCCGCTGCCGTACGACTTCCTGCCGCAGGTGCCGTCCTTCCCGCTGACCAGCCAGGACATCATCGACGGCGGCACACTGGCCGGGGAGTTCAGCCACGCCGGAGGCAACCGGTCGCCGCAGCTGGCCTGGTCGGGCCTGCCCGAGGGCACCCGGAGCATCGCCGTCACCTGCTACGACCCGGACGCGCCCACCGGCTCCGGCTGGTGGCACTGGCTCGCCCTCAACCTGCCCGCCGACACGGTCGAACTGCCGCGCGGCGCCGGCTCCTCGGACGACGACCTGCCCGGCGCGGCCTCCTTCCACGGCCGCAACGACTTCCCCGGCCACCAGTACGACGGCGCCGCCCCGCCGCCCGGCGCCCCGCACCGGTACGTGTTCGCGGTGCACGCCCTGGACGTCGAGAAGCTGGACGTCTCCGCCGACACCCCGGCGGCCCAGATCGGCTTCCACCTGACCTTCCACACGCTGGGGCGGGCGCTGCTCACCGCCGAGTACGGGGTCTGAGCACGGGGGCCACGATCCGGTCGAGGTCCGGCGGCTGCCCGAGGAGGCCCGGTCGGCCGGTCGCAGGGCCGTGGCCTGGACGGTCGGGCCGGCCGGGGAACCGGCCCTCCTGGTGGTGCCGGAGCAGCACCTGGCGCCGGCCGGATCCTGGCCGCCGGTCCGGCTGCCGTTCGACGGCGAGGTGGTCGTGGCCGCGCCGCAGGGGGAGTGGCGGGTGCCGCTGTCCGGCGTCTCCTGCTCGCCCGACCACCTCGGGCTGCTGCCGGGCGGCCGGGTGCTGCTGGATCGACGCGGTCGACCGGCGGTCGACCACCCTGCCGTGCCTGGTCCGGCTGCCGGTCGGCTTCGCGGTCCACGGCGGTCAGGGCGTCTTCTTGTCCAGTGGCGGCGAGTTGACCTGGTACCAGCTGATCGGCGAGGAGTGGAAGCAGACCCGGCGCCGGCAGCTGAGCGTGCCCGGCGCGCTCGACCGGGTGCGGGCGCACGGCCGGGACGGCGCGCTGTGGTTCCGCGCGGGGGACTGTCTGGTACCGGATCGAGGCCTAACCGTCTGCGCGGGTGGCCCGGTCGGCGCGGGCGGCCAGGGTGCGCAGGTGGGTGATCAGCTCCGGGGGCTCGTGCACGTCGAACTCGCAGTCCAGCGTCAGCAGCCGCACCGCCGTCCACTCCAAGGAGTCCGTGCGGGAGCGCAGCCGACAGCGGTGCTCGTCGATCGGCTCGATCTCGGAGTCCCCCCGGTCGAAGTGCCGTCGGACGTTCGCGGCCGGGGCGTGCACGGTGGCGATCACGGCGCGGGCCGGTGACTGGCGGCGCAGCTTGCCCGCCACGTACGCGGCGGCGTCCTCGGCCGGGAGCGGGCGCGGGGTGAAGTGGGCGCCGGTGGCGCGGGGTTCGCTGAGCCGGTCGACGCGGAAGAGCCGCCAGTCGTCCCGGTCCAGGTCGTAGCCGACCAGGTACCAGCGGCGGCCGGCCGAGACCAGCCGCTCGGGTTCGACGTTGCGCCTGGTCTCGGCGCCGTCGCCGGCCCGGTAGGCGAAGCGCAGCCGTTCCCGGTTGGTGACGGCGCCGGCGAGCACGGTGAGGTCGTCCGGGTCGACGGTCGGGCCGTCGCCGGTGAGCAGCGGCACGGTGGCGGTGTTGAGCGCGCCCACCCGGTGCCGCAGGCGGCCCGGCAGCACCTGGAGCAGCTTGCCGAGGGCGCGGACCGAGGCCTCCTCGATGCCGACCACCGCGTGCCCGGCGGCCGCCCGCAGTCCGACCGCGATGGCGACGGCCTCCTCGTCGTCCAGCAGCAGCGGCGGCATCGCCGTCCCCGCGACCAGCCGGTAGCCGCCGACCGCGCCCATGGTGGCCTGCACCGGGTAGCCGAGGTCGCGCAGCCGGTCGATGTCGCGCCGGATCGTCCGGGGGCTGACGCCGAGCCGTTCGGCGAGTTCGCTGCCGGGCCACTCGCGCGGGGTCTGCAGCAGGGACAGCAGGTTCAGCAGCCGTGCGGGGGTGTCCGTCATGCCGTCCAGGATGCCG
Source organism: Kitasatospora sp. NPDC088861 (assembly GCF_044750105.1). Classification (NCBI taxonomy): domain Bacteria; kingdom Bacillati; phylum Actinomycetota; class Actinomycetes; order Kitasatosporales; family Streptomycetaceae; genus Kitasatospora; species Kitasatospora sp. NPDC088861. The sequence goes on along the minus strand of NZ_JBIVJF010000001.1, from coordinate 382,807 downwards.
GACAACTGGGACAGGATCTGACCTATATGCCCCGTACCCTCGTGGACGTGCCGACGAGCAGTGCGAGCAGGACGAGCAGGACGAGCAGGACGAATGAGGAGTACCGAATGAAGACCGCGGACGCGGACCGACGGAGGTGGATCGCGCTGGCGATCGTGATGGTCGCCTCCTTCATGGACCTGGTGGACGTCACCATCGTCAACATCGCCATCCCCAGCATCCAGGAGGACACCGGCGCCTCCTTCAGCGCCATCCAGTGGGTCACCGGCGGTTACGCGCTGGCCTTCGCGATCGGGCTGATCACCGGCGGCCGGCTGGGCGACATCTACGGCCGCAAGCGGCTGTTCCTGATCGGCATCGGCGGGTTCACCGTGGCGTCCGCGCTGTGCGGCCTGGCCTCCGGCCCCGAGATGCTGGTCGGGATGCGGGTGCTCCAGGGCGGCACGGCGGCCATGATGGTGCCGCAGGTGCTGTCGATCATCCACGCGACCTTCCCGGCGGAGGAGCGCGGCAAGGTGTTCGGCATGTTCGGAGCGGTGGTCGGGCTGGGCGCCGTCTCCGGGCCGCTGATCGGCGCGCTGCTCACCGAGTGGGACCTGTTCGGCCTGGCCTGGCGCCCGATCTTCCTGATCAACCTGCCGGTCGGCATCGCCGGGCTGCTGCTCGGGCGCCGCTTCATCGACGAGTCGAAGGCCGAGCGGGCGCTCAAGCTGGACCTGGTCGGGGTGGCGCTGGCGAGCGTCGGCCTGCTGATGCTGATCTACCCGCTGACGCACGGGCGGGAGGCCGGCTGGCCGCTCTGGGGCTACCTGTCGATGGCCGGCAGCCTGGTGGTGTTCGCGCTGTTCGTGGCGTACGAGAAGGCCAAGACGCGGCGGGACGGCTCGCCGCTGGTCGAGCTGTCGCTGTTCCGGGTGAAGAGCTTCGCGGCCGGTATCGGCGTGCAACTGGCCTTCGGGGTGGTCTGCGGGATCTTCTTCCTGGTCTGGACGCTGTACATGCAGCTGGGCCTCGGCTGGAGCCCGCTCAAGGCCGGTTCCACCGGCATCCCGTTCTCGCTCGCCGTCTCGGCCGCGGCCGGGCTGTCCGTGCAGAAGCTGGTGCCCCGGTTCGGGCGCCGGGTGCTCCAGACCGGCGCGCTGGTGATGGCGGCGGGTGTGCTGACGTACATCTGGGAGGCGGACCGGTACGGGACGGCGATCGCGCCCTGGCAGATGGCGCTGCCACTGGTGGTGATGGGCCTGGGGATGGGCCTGATCGTCGCGCCGATCACCGACGCGATCCTGGCGGAGGTGCCGCGCGCGCACGCCGGTTCGGCGTCGGGGCTGATCAACACCGTCCAGCAGATGGGGAACGCGCTGGGGCTCGCGCTGGTGTCGGTGGCCTTCTTCGGGGCGATGGACGACGTGGTCGCGCCGGAGGCGATGGGCACCGCGTTCGGCGGGGCGTTCGTCCACGCGATGTGGTGGGTCGCGGGGGCGCTGCTGGTGGTGTTCCTGCTGATGTTCGCGCTGCCGCGGCGCAAGGCGGTCGCGCAGGCCGACGCGGATGCGGTGGGTGCGGGGGATGCGGGGGATGCGCAGGCGACGGCGGGTGCGGCGGATCCGACGGACGAGCGGGAGCCCGTCCTGGCCTGACGGGCACTGGTGAGGGCCCCGGTCGCGCGGTGCGACCGGGGCCCTCGGCGCATCCTGGGAGGGCCGTGGACCGTACGGCGGTGGACTCCTCGGCGGCTCGGCAACGGCTCCCGGCCGGCCGGGCGATCGGCTTTCAGCGCGCCCCGGCCGTGCTCACCGCCGTCGTCCGGGGCGTGGTCTTCGCCGCGGACTTGGCCTCCTTCGCGGCGCGCTTCATCTCCTGCTTGAACTCCCGGACCAGGTCGAGGGATTCGGGCCCGGTGATGTCGGCGACCGAGCGGTGCGCGCCCTCCTCGCCGTACACGCCGGCCGCCTCGCGCCAGCCCTCCGGCCGCACGCCGTACTGCTTGCCGAGCAGGGCCAGGAAGATCTGCGACTTCTGTTTGCCGAAACCGGGCAGGGCGTTGAGGCGGCTGAGCAGCTCCTTGCCGGTGCGGGTGTCCTTCCAGAGTGCGGCGGCGTCGGCGTCGTACTGCGCCACCAGGAACTGGCAGAGCTGCTGGACCCGTTTGGCCATCGCGGCCGGGTAGCGGTGCACGGCGGGCTTCGCGGACAGCAGGGCGACGAACTCCTCCGGGTTGTACACGGCGATCTCCCGGGCGTCCAGGTCGTTCCGTCCGAGCCGCTGGGCGATGGTCAGCGGACCGGTGAACGCCCATTCCATCGGCACCTGTTGGTCGAGCAACATGCCGACGAGCGCGGCCAGCGCACTCCGTCCGAGCAGTTCGTCGGCCTCGGGCTGCTGTGCGAGCCGGACGGTGACGTTCATGGGCTTGCCCTCCTCGGAGTTGACGTCGGGTCGGCGCCCAGTCTGGTGGACGGGGCGGGGGCGGGGGCGGTCAACACGCCCGTAGCAGGGGAAGTCTTGGAGTTCCAGGGCCTTGGCGCAGCTGGCTTGTTCGTTGGCGGAGCGACCGCCTGGGATACCAGCTCCGGCGGTCGGGAGAGCCGACGGAATACTTTTTGCCCGCTTCGGGTGGCGAGGAGGCGGGCGGCGCGGGCGGGCTGGAGGGAGGTAGGTCATCTTGTATGACTGTTTCTGTTGCGCCGGTGCGGCGACCTGCCGGCGGGTCATTCTTGGTGCAATCGACGCGTCCAGAAAGGCTCGCCCGCCGTGACCCAGCCGTTCGAACTGCCGTCCTTCTACGTGCCGCACCCGGCACGCCTCAACCCCCACCTGGACGAGGCCCGGGCCCATTCCTCCGTCTGGGCACGGGAGATGGGCATGCTGGAGGGCTCCGGCATCTGGGACCAGGCCGACCTGGACGCCCACGACTACGGTCTGCTCTGCGCCTACACCCACCCCGACGCCTCCGCCGAGGCGCTCTCGCTGGTCACCGACTGGTACGTGTGGGTCTTCTTCTTCGACGACCACTTCCTCGACATGTTCAAGCGCACCAACGACCGCGAGGCCGGCAAGGCGCACCTCGACCGGCTGCCGCTGTTCATGCCGGCCGACCCGGCCACCCCGATGCCGGAGCCGGAGAACCCGGTCGAGGCGGGCCTGGCCGACCTGTGGCGGCGCACCGTGCCGGTGATGGGCGAGGACTGGCGGATCCGCTTCGCCGAGAGCACCCGCAACCTGCTCAACGAGTCGCTCTGGGAGCTCGCCAACATCAACGCCGGCCGGGTCTCCAACCCGGTCGAGTACATCGAGATGCGCCGCAAGGTGGGCGGTGCGCCCTGGTCCGCCCAACTGGTCGAGTACGCGGCCGGCGCCGAGGTCCCGAAGGAGGTCTCCGGCTCGCGCGCGCTGCGGGTGCTGATGGACGCCTTCTCGGACGGCGTGCACCTGCGCAACGACATCTTCTCCTACCAGCGGGAGGTGGAGGACGAGGGCGAGCTGAGCAACGGCATCCTGGTGCTGGAGAAGTTCCTGGAGTGCTCCACCCAGGAAGCCGCCGAGGCGGTCAACGACCTGCTCACCTCGCGGCTCCAGCAGTTCGAGAACACCGTGTTCACCGAACTGCCCGTGCTGTTCGCCGAGACCGGGCTCGCTCCCGAGGGCCGCGCCCGGGTGCTGGCGTACGTCAAGGGCCTCCAGGACTGGCAGTCCGGCGGCCACGAGTGGCACATGCGCTCCAGCCGGTACATGAACGGCGGTGGTGCGGCGGCCGGTTCGGGCGGCGGCGTCGCGGCGGGGACGGGCGGCGCGCTGCCCGGCACCGGCAACTGGTGGGACCCGTTCGCGATCGGCGGGGTGGGCACCTCGGCGCTGGACATCCTGCGCAGCGGGGCGATGGGCGGCGGTGGACCTGCGGCCGGTCCGGCCGGTTCGGGCGGCCCGGGCGGCGTCGGACCGGCCGTTCGGCGGGCCCGGTCGCACGGCCACGTGCCGTACCAGGCCGTCGGGCCGTCCCAACTGCCGGAGTTCAAGCTGCCGTTCGAGGCCACGCTGAGCCCGCACCTGGACGGCGCGCGGGACCGGGTGATCGAGTGGGCCGCGCGGATGGGCCTGCTGGAAGAGCAGCCCGGCATCCCCGGATCCGGCATCTGGGACGCCGAGTCCATGCGGGACTACGACCTCCCGCTCTGCGCGGCCGGCATCCACCCGGACGCCACCGCCGACCAACTCGACGTCTCCTCCGCCTGGTTGGCCTGGGGCACCTGGGCCGACGACTACTACCCGGTGGTCTTCGGCCGCACCCGCGACCTGGCCGGCGCCAAGCTCGCCACCGAGCGGCTCCCGCTGTTCATGCCGGTGGACGGCAGCCCCGCGCCCGAGCCCGCCAACGCCCTGGAACGCGGCCTCGCCGACATCTGGGAGCGCACCGCCGGCCCGATGACGGCCGACGCCCGGCGGAAGTTCCGCCAGACCGTCGAGGACATGACCGCGAGCTGGATCTGGGAGCTCAACAACCAGGTGCAGAACCGGATCCCGGACCCGGTGGACTACCTGGAGATGCGCCGCGCCACCTTCGGCTCCGACCTCACCATGAGCCTGTGCCGGCTCGCCCACGGCCAGGTCGTGCCGCCCGCGGTGTACGAGCACGGCTCGATGCGCTCGCTGGAGAACTCGGCCGCGGACTACGCGTGCATGATGAACGACCTGTTCTCGTACCAGAAGGAGATCGAGTACGAGGGCGAGGTGCACAACGCCGTCCTGGTGGTGCAGAACTTCTTCAACTGCGACTACCCGTCGGCGGTCCGGATCGTCGACGACCTGATGCACTCCCGGCTGGACCAGTTCCAGCACGTCGCGGGGAAGGAACTCCCCGTCCTGTACGACGACTTCGCGCTGGAGCCGGAGGCGAGGGAGCTGCTGGACGGGTACGTGGAGGAGCTGGAGAACTGGCTCGCGGGCATCCTGGTCTGGCACCGAGACTGCCGCCGGTACCGCGAGGAGGACCTGCTGCGGCACTTCGGCGCGGAGCGGGAGCTCAAAGCGGGGGCGGCGGTGAAGGAACTGCCCGGGCCCGCCGCCTTCCCGGTCGGCCCGACCGGCCTGGGCACGGCCTCGCTGCGCGTGCCGCGAGCCGGTGCGGCCCCGGCCGCCGGGGTGGCGGCCCTGGGCTGACCGGCGGGCGGACCAGCCCACGGCGCACCCGTGCGGGCCGATCCCGCGCGGGTGCGCCCGGTACTGGCTAGGGTGGCCGGACGGGGGCCGGGTGCGCTCCGGATCGCGGGCGCACGTCGCCAGGCGAGAGGGCGGAGGAGATGGCAGCGCCACCTGAGGGCACGCCCTGTTGGGTCGACGCGATGTTCACCGATCCGGAGGGCGCGAAGGCGTTCTACGGTGACGTCCTGGGCTGGACCTTCGGCGAGAGCTCGTCGGAGTACGGCAACTACACGCAGGCGTACTCGGACGGCAAGGCGGTCGCCGCGATCGTGCCGTCGATGCCCGGCGCGCAGGCGCAGTCCGCCTGGTGCCTGTACCTCGCCTCGCCGGACGCCGCCGCCACCGCCGGGCGGATCCGCGCCAACGGCGGCGAGGTGGTCATGGGGCCGATGCAGATCGGCGACTTCGGCACCATGGTGATCGCCAGGGACCCGGGCGGGGTCGTGTTCGGCGTCTGGCAGGGCGACCGCCACCAGGGCTTCGAGAAGCAGGGCGAGCCCGGCGCGTACAGCTGGGCCGAGGTGGTGACCCGCGAGCCCGCGAAGGCGGACGCGTTCTTCCCCGCGGTCTTCCCGTTCGGCGTGAAGCGGATGGACGCCGAGGACTTCGACTACCGGATGTTCCAGGTCGACGGCCGCCCCGTGCTGGGCCGGATGGGGGCGGAGGGCGACTTCCTGCCGCCCGAGGCGCCCTCGTACGTGAGCGTGTACTTCGCGGTCGACGACACCGACGCCGCGCTCGAACGGCTGCGGGCGCGCGGCGGCACGGTGCACTTCGGGCCGATGGACAGCCCGTTCGGCCGGTTCGCCGCTGTCGGCGACCAGCAGGGCGCGGCCTTCGGGATCATCGACCTCGGCCGGACCTCGGGCGAGCCGCCCGAGGTTGCGGACGCCTGAGGGGGAGCGGGAGGAACTCGTCGAGCCGCTGGACGGACACCGCGATCTGCCGCGCTGGACGGGGCGAAGTCAACGGCTGAGGTCGCCCGGGGCCGAGGGGTGTCCGGGGCCGAGGAGCGTCCGGTCCTGAGGTCCGGCTGATGCCGAGGCCCGCCCCGGCGGCCCGATCGCTCAGAGCTCGACGCCGAGCAGCTCGCGCAGTGCGCGGTCGCCGTCCGGGGTGACCCGCAGGGCCCGGCCGGAGCCGATCCGCTCCACCCAGGACCGGTCCAGCGCCGTCCGGCAGAGCGCCGCGCCCAGCGCCCCGCCGAGATGGCTGCGGCGCTCCGTCCAGTCCAGGCAGCTGCGCACCACCGGCCGCCCGCCCCGGCGGCCCGCCCGCTCGGGCAGCTCGATCGCCTGCGCGGCCAGCCAGGCCCGGCCGCGCCCGGTGACGGCGAGCCCGGCGTCGTCGGTGAGCAGGCCGCGGGCGAGCAGCGCGTCCGCGACGGCCACGCCGAGGCGGCCGGCCAGGTGGTCGTAGCAGGTGCGGGCGCGGGCCTCGGCGCTCTGCCGGGTGGCCTCGCGCAGGCCGTGCGGGGTGGGCCGGTCGCCCTGGTCGGCGAAGGCGGTGAGGTCCTCGATCAGGGTGGCGACCTCCGGGGTGGCCAGCCGGACGTACCGGTGCCGCCCCTGCCGCTCCTCGGCCAGCAGCCCGCCGGTGATCAGCCGCGACAGGTGCTCGCTGGCCGTGGACGGCGCGACGCCCGCATGCCGGGCCAGCTCGCCGGCCGTCCAGGCGCGGCCGTCGAGCAGTGCGGTGCAGAACGCGGCGCGGGTGGGGTCGGCGAGCAGGGCGGAGAAGGCGGCGAGCGACATGCCTCCATGGTCGCCCCGGCACGGTTCGGCGCGGGCCGAACCGTCGGCGGCGCGGGGTGGGACGGTCGGGGGCGGCGCAGTTTGGCGCGGGCCGAACCGTCGGCGGCGCGGGGCGGGGCGGTCGGGGGCGGCACGGTTCGGCGCGGGCCGAAACGAGCCGGAGCCAGGATGGCCGGTATGGGCGATCCCACGGTGTTCTCCCGCCGCGGCGAGGTGACCGCAGCCCTGGACGACTCGCCGGGCACCGGCTGGGGCTTGCGCCGACTCGTCCACCACGTCGTCGGGTCCGCGTTCTGCGCGGGCGCCGTCGGCGACCACTCCCCGGAGGTGACCCGATGACCCCCTTCGCCGCCCTGCACCACCGCCCCGGCCGGCCGCTGCTGCTGCCGAACGCCTGGGACCACGCCTCGGCAGCGGCCCTCGCCGCCGAGGGCTACGCCGCGATCGGCACCACCAGCCTGGGCGTGGCCGCCGCCGCCGGCCTGCCCGACGGCGTGGCCGTCACCCGCGCGGAGACCGTGCGGCTGGCCCGCCGGCTGGGCCGTAGCGGGTTCCTGCTGAGCGTGGACGCCGAGTCCGGGTTCAGTGATGATCCGGAGGAAGTCGCCTGCCTGGCCGTCGAGTTGGCGCAGGCCGGGGTGGTCGGCATCAACCTGGAGGACGGCCGGGCGGACGGCACCCTGGCGCCGTCCGCCGTCCTCGCGGCGAAGATCGCGGCGGTGAAGGCGGCCGTGCCGGAGCTCTTCGTGAACGCCCGTACCGACACCTGCTGGGCCGGGCGCCACGACCCCGGGCCGGAGACGGTCCGCCGCCTGAAGGTCTATCAACAGGCGGGCGCGGACGGCGTGTTCGTCCCGGGGCTGGCCGATCCGGCCGCCATCGTGGCGCTGGTCGAACGGCTGGCCGCCCCGCTCAACGTCCTCTGGACGCCGACCGGTCCGGGCTTCGCCGAGCTTGCCGCGCTGGGGGTGGCCCGGGTCAGCCTCGGCTCGCTGCTGTACCGCTCCGCGCTGGCGGCGGCGGTGGCCACGGCGGCGGCCGTCGGTGCGGGCGATGAGGTCGGTCCGGTGCCGGGCTACGCCGAGGTCCAGGCGTTGAGCGGAAAGTGACGGTGCGTCATCTGTCGGGTCGGTCCTGCCGGGTGGCCTCGATGCCGGCCAGGATCAGCCGGACGCCGTTGGTGAAGCCGCTGTCGCGGCCGCCGTCGGTCGCTGAGCCGACCTCGGTGGTGTAGAGGTGGTGCAGGCGCGGGAAGTCCCGGGTGGCCTCGATGACGGCGGGCACGAGCTCGTCCATCCAGCCCTGCTCGTCCCGGCCCTGCCGGGCCAGCGCGCTCAGCCAGGCGGCCTCCACGCTGGCCGTCCCGATGACGTAGCCGAGCAGGGCCCCCATCGCGTCGTTGGCCTCCGTCGGGGTGAAGCCGGCCGCATCCAGGAAGGTGAGCAGGGCCTCGGAGAGGCGCATCCAGTTGGGCCCGAAGTAGACCAGCCCCAGGTCGCCGATCACCGACACCATCCACGGGTGGCGCAGGACGACCTCACGCGTGCTGGCCGCGCACTCGGCGAGGGTGGTGCGCCAGTCCGCCGGGTCCGTGTCGGTGACCGTGGGGATCCGGATCTTGCCGAACACCTCGTCGACGACCAGGGCGAGCAGTTCGTCCTTGTTGGCGACGTGGGTGTACATCGAGGTGGCGCCGGCGTTGAGGCGGGCGCCGAGCTTGCGCATGCTCAGGGCCTCGATGCCGTCGCCGTCCAGGATGGCGAGGGCCTCCGCGACGATCTGGGTCCGGCTGAGCGCGGGCTGCTCGCGCCGGGGGCGCTCGGGGCGGCTCCACGGTGTCCCGGGCACGCCCTTCGACCTGGCCGTCATCCGGCCCTCCTCTCGGTCTTCGCCCGCCTGTGCTCGGCTCGGCTGTTCCGTTCAGCATAAGCCGCACCGCACACTGTTCGGCTTTGCGAACAGTGTGCGGTCTCCGTACAGTGTGCGGAGCGGAGCGCGCCGCCCCCGTGGGGACGGGGTGCGGCGTGCCCGCGACGACTTCCGTCCGGCTGCGGCCGGCGCGCTCACTTCGAAGGGGGACTGCGGTGGACCGTCAGCCGCGTCGCTGGCTCATCCTGGTCGTGCTCTGTCTCAGCAGCCTGGTGCTGGTGGTCGACAACATGGTGCTCACGGTGTCCATCCCGCCGATCGCGGAGGACCTCAAGGCCGGGGCCCAGGACATCCAGTGGATCATCGACTCGTACATCCTGGTCTTCGCCGGGCTGCTGCTCACCTCGGGCAGCCTCTCCGACCGGTTCGGCCGGCGGAAGGTGATGATCATCGGGCTGGTGCTGTTCGGCGCCGCCTCCCTGGTCGCGGCCGTCGCCGACAGCCCCGGCCAACTCATCGCCGGACGCGTGCTGATGGGCGTGGGCGGAGCCCTGGTCATGCCGAGCACGCTCTCCATCCTGATCACCGTCTTCGACGACGAGGAACGGCCCAAGGCGATCGCCGCCTGGAGCGCGGTGGCCATGATCGGCCTGGTCGGCGGGCCGGTGCTCGGCGGTGCGCTGATCGCGCACTTCTGGTGGGGCGCGGTCTTCCTGCTCAACGTGCCGGTCGCGGCGGTCGCCATCATCGCGGCGGTCGTGCTGATGCCGGAGTCCAAGGGGCCGTGGCGTCGGCCCGACCTGCCCGGCATGGTGCTCTCGATGGCCGGGATGACCGCGCTGGTCTGGTCGATCATCGTGTTGCCCCGGGACGGCATCACCAGCCCCGGCACGCTCGGCACGCTCGCCGTCGGGGTGCTCGCGCTGGCCGGGTTCGCCGTCCGCCAGGTCCGGACCGACTCGCCGATGGTCCCGCTCGGGCTGTTCCGCAACCGGGTGTTCACCGGCGCCAGCTTCTCGCTCGTCCTGCTGACCTTCGCCACCGGCGGCCTGATGCTGGTCCTCACCCAGTACCTGCAGTTCGTGCTGAAGTTCTCGCCCACCGACACCGGCCTGGCGTTCATCCCGCTGGCCGTCGCCTCGCTGGTGTTCAACGCCGTCGGTGCCACGCTCGGCAGGAAGGTCGCCCCGCGGGTGCTGACCTCGGTCGGCATGCTGGTCATCGCGGCCGGGTTCGGGCTGCTGGCCACGCTCTCGGTCGGCGACGGCTTCGTCAAGGTCGCCCTGGCCATGCTGGTGCTGGGCGCCGGCTCCGGCCTCGGGATGCCGGCCGCGTCCAACGCGCTGATGGGCGCGATCCCCGGCGAGCACGCCGGCGTCGGCTCCGCGCTCAACGACACCATCCAGCAGTCCGGTTCCGCGCTGGGCGTGGCCATCCTCGGCGCCGTCCTGTCCAGCACCTACACCGGCGCGATGCCCACCGACGCGCCCACGGCGGGGAAGCACGCGATCACCGACGCGCTCGCCCTCGCCGCGAGCACCGGGGACGGCGGACTGGCCGCCGCCGCCCGCGACGCGTTCAACACCGCGGCCTCCGTCACCTTCACGGCGGGCGGGATCTCCGTCCTGGCGGCCGCGGGGCTGACGCTGGTGCTGATGCGGGACGGCCGGAAGGCCGCTCCGGTGGCGGGCCCGGTCGAGGACGCGGCGGAGGCGGAGGCGGAGGCGGAGGTCGTCCAGCGGGTGGGCTGAGCCTGCTCGCCCTGCCTTGCCCTGCCCGCCCCGGCCCTGCCCGCCCCGTGCGGCCGGGGCCGTCGGCGTGCCGCCGGTGTGTCGCCGCCCCCCGGCGACCCCCGGCGGCGGTGCGTAGCCTGGGCCCCATGTCCCCCGAGTACGCGGAGTGGGCGTCGAGGCTGCCGGGAGCGGTCGTGTGGAGGCGCCGGGCCGTCGGGAGCACGGGCGGCGGCGCGGCCGGACTCGTCCTGCCCGACGGCTGCATGGACCTGCTCTGGACCGAGGGCCGGCTCCTCGTCGCCGGGCCGGACACCCGCGCCTTCCAGCTCGGACCGGGGCTGCGCGGCCCGTGGGCGGGAGTCCGCCTCCCGCCCGGCGCCGCCCCCGCCCTGCTGGGCGTGCCCGCGTACGAACTGCGCGACCGGCGGGTCGACCTGGCGGACCTCCGGCCCGGCGCCGAGGTGCGCCGCCGTACCGGACGCATCGACGCGGCGCCCGACCCGGCCGTGGCCCTGGAGGAGTTGGCGCTGCGCCTGGCGGCCGACGCGCGGCCGGTGGACCCGCTCGTCCGGGCGGTCGCCGATGCCCTGGCGGCCGGCCGCTCGGTCGCGGCGACCGCCGAGGCGGTCGGCCTCGGCGCGCGGCAACTGCACCGCCGCTCACTGACCGCCTTCGGTTACGGCCCCAAGACCCTGGCCCGGATCCTCCGCTTGCAGCGCGCCCTCGCGCTGGCCCGCTCCGGCGTGCCCCTCGCCGAGACGGCGGCCCGGACGGGCTACGCCGACCAGGCCCATCTAGCGCGTGACGTACGGGAGTTGGCGGGAGTGCCGGCGACCGTCCTGCTGCCCCGTTGACTCAGTCCGCGGCGTCCGGCAGCGGCGCGAACAGGTCGACGCCGTTGCCGTCCGGGTCGTGCACCACGGCGTACCGCTGACCCCAGAAGGCGTCCCACGGCTTCAGCTCGCCGTGGTACCCGGCGCCGACCAGGTCCTCGTAGACCGCGTCCACCTGGGCGGGGTCGGCGCACCGGAACGCCAGTGCCGTCCGGCCGCCGCCCGCCGGCGGACGCCAGTCCGGGTGGAACGAGCGGATGGTGGAGTCGGGGTCGAGGGCCAGGCGCAGCCCGCCCGGCAGCACGGCCTCGACGTGCGGCTCCTGCTCGGCCCCGTCGGGGAACGCGAGTCCGAGCCGCCGGTAGAAGGCGATCGAGGCGGCCAGGTCCGAGACGGCGAGGCCCACGACGGCGAACTGCGGTGCTGGTGTGCTGTTCATGCCCGTCACGGTAGGCGGCGCCCGGACGCCCCGTCTTGAACGAATCGGACGGTCTCCCGGCTGGTCTGCACACTGGCCGAGTCGGGCATGACCGGGGTAATGATTCCGGTGACCCGATCCCGGCGCGCACCACCGTTGCCGACGACCCCCTGGGAGGGATGCCTGATGCTGTACCGCAGTGTCGGAGTTGACGGACCGAAGGCCAGTGCGCTGTGCCTCGGCGCCATGACCTTCGGCACCACCGTGGACGAGCAGACCGCGACGGCGATCCTGGACCGGTTCACCGAGGCCGGCGGGACCTTCGTCGACACCTCGAACAACTACGCCTTCTGGGCCCCCGGCGGGACGGGGTACGAGAGCGAGGAACTGCTCGGCCGCTGGATCGCCCGCCGGCGCAACCGCGACGAACTGGTGCTCGCCACCAAGGCGGGAGCCCGCCCGGTGCCCGAACTCCCCTTCCCCGCGCACATGGAGGGGCTGTCCGCCGCCGCGCTGCGCAACGCGGCCGAGGGCAGCCTGCGCCGGCTCGGCACCGACCGCGTGGACGTCTACTACGCCCACGTGACGGACCCGTCCACCCCGGTCGAGGAGACCCTCGGGGCCTTTGCCGAGCTGGTGGCCGAAGGAAAGGTCGGCCGGCTCGGCTGCAGCAACCACAGCGCCGCGGACCTGGCCACCGCCAACGAGCTCGCCGAGCAGCGGAGTTGGCCAGGCTACCGGTGCGTCCAGCAGCGCCACAGCTACCTCCGGCCGCGGCCGGACGCGGACTTCGGCATCCAGAAGCACGCCGACGAGGAGCTGCTGTCGTACGTCGCGCGGCGGCCGGAGCTGCTGCTGCTGGCGTACTCCCCACTGCTCGGCGGCGCGTACTGCCGGCCCGACCGGCCGCTGTCCGAGAAGTACCGGTGGCCGGTGGTGCAGGCCCAGTTGGCCGCCCTGGCCGAGGTGGCGAAGGAGGCCGGGGCCACCGTCAACCAGGTGGTGCTCGCGTGGCTGCTGGGCCACCCGGTGCCGACGATCCCGGTCGTGGGCGCCAGCTCCGTCGCCCAGCTGGACGAGAGCCTGGCCGCCCTGGACCTGGTGCTCGACGAGGACCAGCGCCGGCGGCTGGACACCGCGGCCTGACCGCGGCGTCCGCCTCGAACCGGCTGCGCGCCGTCAGTCCTGAGCGCCGTCAGCCCTGCGCGCGGACCGCCCGCCACCGGTTGGCGGTGGTCTCGCTCACCGTGTAGAAGAACTCCGACTTGAACTCGGCGCCGTCACTGAGCGCCTCCACCCAGCTCATCGGCCAGTTCCGCCGGCCGTAGTGCTTGTGCACGACCCGGGTGAACGCGGACAGCACGCCGCGCAGCCGCTTCCGGTCCACGTCGAGCAGCTCGACCAGGGACGTGTAACTCACCCGCTCGCCGGGCTGCTTCGCCAGGATGTCGAGCACCCCGGTCACCGCCTGCACCGAGTCCAGCGGATCGGCCGTCAGCCGGCGCAGATCCTGCACGGTCCACTCGACGAACGGCCACTCGCCGTCCTCCTGCGGCCCCCCCTCGGCCGGCGCCGCCACCGCGGGCCCCGCAGCGGCTCCCGAGAGCTCCGCGAGGAACGCGTACACCTGCGTGACGTACTGAGCCGGCACCGGCACCGAGATGAACTGCTGGTTGTCCTGCGTCATGTTTCTTCCCCTCCGACGTGTCGCCTATCTGGCGGCAGGACAGATACTTGCACGTCATGTCTCCATGTGTCCAGGTACTAACCTGGACTAGATTGGTGATTGAGTTGCTATTAATTCCATCTTCTCGCGCTCGCCGCCTGTCGGCAGTCGAGAGGAGGCGGCGCGAGGTGTCGCCTCGGTGCACGGGTCGAGGACGGCGATTCGGCCCGAGTGTGCCCGAGTCCGGTGTTCGTGGCCTGCGGGGCAGACGCGAATCTGTCCGCCATTGCTCGGCGACTGCCGGAGGTGCGTGGCGGTGGTCGGCGGCGTGGTCCTCGACTTCCGACTCTCGCGGTCCGTCTCCGGGCCGGTCAGTGCATGCAGCGGCGATCGGAAGAGGCAACGGGCAACTCGGCCGGATCGCCCCTTGGCGGGCATGGCGCGTGCCAAAATCCTTTTCGGAGCGGCGGGGCGCTCCGACCACTCACCGGGATTGCTCAGTTTCAGACATCACCATGGAGGTGCTTGGCATGGCCATGCCCTTAGGATTCGGCTGGGAACTGCGCCGACTGCGAGGCGAGGCCGGATTCACCCTTGGGGATCTTGCCCAAGAGGTCAACTACAGCAGGAGCCACCTCAGCCGAATCGAACGCGGCGAGAAACGACCTTCCATGGACTTGGCCCGACGCTGCGACACGTTGTTCGGAGCAGGCGGGCGCTTGCAGAGGTTGGTCGGTCGTTACCCGTCCAAGCGCGTTGAACGGATGCGCAGGGCAGGCAAGTCGATGGCACGCCGCAGCCCGCTCACGGTTGGAGCGGCATCACTGATCGGCTTCGGTTCGGTGGACGGTGAACGGGTAGACCGACCAGAAGGCGTGTCACTCACCGGGCCGTTTCTAGCGCAGCTTGACCAGATGCGACAGCTAGGCCAGGTTACCGAGCCGACCGCTCTTCTCGACCTGCTCGAGGCCCAAACCCGCACTGTTACCAAGCTCGCTGTTACGAGCGGCTCGCGCGACGGAGCACGGCTCTTTGTGCTTGCCGCCCACTTCGCCGACTTCACGGGTTGGATGGCGCAGGAGGCCGGCGACAACGAGTCGGCCCTCGGCTGGACCGCCAGCGCCGTCGAACTCGCGCAGGCAGGGGGTGATCGTGACCTGGCCTTCTACGCTCTCGTCCGGCGTGCGCTCGTCACCTTCTACGACGCTGATGCCGAGCAGACCATCGCCCTCGCGAGCCGGGCGCAGGAGAGCCGACTGCCATTCCGGATCCGGGGGCTGGCTGCCCAGCGCGAGGCGCAGGGACATGCCCTGATCGGGGACGAGCACTCTTGCATGCGGAGTCTTGACCGGGCTCGGCACCTGCTCGACTCGGCCTCAGGCAGGACCGGCACCGGACCGGTAATCGGCACCTCCCATTTGACGGATCCGGCGGCCATGGTGACCGGCTGGTGCTTGTTCGATCTAGGACGTCCCCGGGAGGCCGCTGAGGTCTTCGATCGGGAGTGCCTGGGCATTGCGCCACAGGCACTTCGCACCCGGGCCAGGTACGGCCTGCGACGGGCGCTGGCACACGCTGCGGCCGGCGAAATCGAGCACTCCTGTGAAATCGCGGGTGAACTGCTCGACATGGTCATCGCCGTGCGCTCCGCCACGGTGACCGCGGACCTTCGGCGGCTGGCCAGGGAGTTGGCGCGATTTCGCACCAACCGATCCGTGCGTGATCTCCAACCCGCCCTGGCCAGGGCACTGCACACCATTCAAGCCTGACAGCACATCAAACGGTTCGGCCGCTGCAGCGGGGACTCGTGCCTGCGTAACCGGCAGGCCGGCGCGGCCGTTCCGTTGCTGGACCCAAAGACGTACCTCCGGGGAGGAGATCCGCCATGCCTGACATCTTTATCAACTACCGTACCGGAGACGAGGAAGGCACCGCCACGTTGCTCGAACGGGAGCTCTCCCGGCGCTTCGGCAGCGATCGGGTATTCCGGGCCAGTAAGTCGATCGAAGCAGGTCAGAAATTTCCGCAGGCACTGATCACCGCCGTTCGACGCAGTAGCGTTCTGTTGCCCGTAATCGGTCTGCGCTGGATGGAAGCGTCGAGCGCGGACGGAAGCCGGGCGCTTGACAACCCTGAGGACTGGACTCGCAGGGAGATCATCGAGGCGTTCGAGTCCGGTGCTCTGATCGTCCCTGTCTTGGTTGATCGCGCGCCTCGCTTGAAGCGCGCGGACCTGCCCCTCGTGCTGTCCGGATTGGCGGACCATCAGTACAGGCGACTGGACCTGCGAAATGCGGAAGCTGACCTCACCCGCATCGGGAACGACTTGGCCGCCCTCGTTCCGCAGCTGGCCGCTGCCGACCGCCTGGGCGTCGGCCACGATCAGCGGCGGTTGGATGACACGGATGATGGCGAGATCCGATCGGCGGGTATCCAGATCCGTGCCCGCGAGATCCGCAGCAGGCAGCGTGGCGGTATCGGCAATCTGACCGGGGGCTTCTCTGGAACCTTTGTCAGTGAACCGAGCGGTCCGGTGCACACGGGCAGCGGACACCAGTACACGGCCCCGCGGTTCTCCGGCGACGGGATGGGTGTCAACTACATCGCCGGCAAGCACTCCGGCACCGTCCGTACCAACATCGACAACAGTCGCTGCCCTGAGGACGGAGACAGGTGAGCGAAGGGGCCTACAGCTGGGTCAACGACTCACAGGGACCGCTCCACAGCGGAAGCGGACCGCAGTACAACTTCTGGCACACTACCGCGACGTCCGATCGACTGGTCAGAACGGGCACCAATCCGCTGGTGATCGCTCACCAGCACCGGTTGCGACTCAGCCGCTGGTTCGTGCCGCCGGATCGCTACGGCACCGCCGTGGAGAGGCTGGCCACCCCCGGTTCCGTTGTCCTCTTGGACGGCCCGGAAGGCAGCGGTCGCCGTGCCGCCGCCACCATGCTGTTGCACCAACTCGACCTGCCAGCGGGGAGGTTCGAAGAACTGTCGGTGGAACGCGAGGAAAGCGGCCTGGATATCGCACCGGACGACCGCTTCCTTCTCGACCTGTCCAGTACGCCCGACGACGCCTACCTGGGCGCTCAGCGCGTTCTGACCTCTTACCGGGCGGTTGTTGAACAGAACGCCGCACGCATGGTCGTCGTTCTGCCAGCCGGTCTCGGCTATCTGCTGGATGCCGAGTTCGCGCCGCTCGTCGTGCATGTAGGACGACCTCACGGGCCTGCGGTGCTCAGCCGCTACCTCCGAGTGGGCGGCATCGACTTCGTGCCTGAACATTTGAGCGTACCGGAGCTGAAACACCTGCTTCACGAGTCACCTATGCGTGAGCTGGCCAGGTTCGCGGAGATGGTGTGCCGTGCGCGGGACAGTGGCGCCTACGGCTCCGACTTCTCTGCCTGGCGGGACGAGGCGGTTGCCGTAGTCACCAATTGGACGGGCGAGGTGGCCAGGCAGGTGAGTGCCCACCGCACGGTGAAGGAGCGGGCGTTGCTACTCACCGCGGCCATGCTCAACGGTGCCACCGCTGACGCTGTCTTCCACAGTGCAGCCAGCCTACTGGCCGAGCTGCGGCACAACGGTGATGAGACACCCCGACTGGCTCAGGCCGACTTGGGCGAGCAGCTGACGTCGTTGCATATTCGGCGCGACCACGACGGCCGGGTCCGCTTCGAGCGGCTCGCATACGATGGCGCTGTACGAAACCACTTCTGGGTCAACTTCCCGGACCTGCGACAAAACTTGCGGGACTGGGTCGGCCGGTCAGTCGCGTTGCCGGAACTTACGGGCGACGACCGGACGAACCTGGTTGTGCGTTTCGCAGAGCAGTCACTCGCTGCGGGACGACCTGGCGACCTCTCCACTCTGGCTGAACTCTGGACACGATCCGGTACCTCCAGACGGTGGAACGCTGAGGCGGCGGCCCTCCTTGAGCAGGGACTCAATCACGAACGGTACGGCGCCAGGATCCGTTCGAAGATCTACGACTGGGCGGTCGGGCCAAGGCTCTCTCCAGATCTTCTACGCGTGCTGACTGGCCTGTGCCGCCACGTCATCGGCGCCAGCCACCCCGATCAGGCAGTAGTGCGGCTCCATCACTTGGCGTTGCGGTCCGGCGGTGAGGAGATCGATGTCGCTCGGGCGGAACTCCTGGAGCTGGCCAGGGCGGACCGGCGCCTCTACGAGCAACTGATCGACCGGTTGCTCGCCCGGTCAGGTACGTCGCCGACTCCCAACCTGACGCTGCTTCTCGCACTCCTCAAGCCGGCCGGGATCCTGTTCCCACCGCCGTGGCAGGCCCTTCGTGCCAGCTGGCAGGCAGTGCTGGCCTTGCCCACTGACAGCTGGGCGCCCACAGCACACCAGTGGTTGACCGCGGCAGACGGCGCGCGCGGATGGCGGAATGCATTGGACGTTGTGCTTCAGGCCGCCGAGGGCCGCCAGTCCGTTCTGAACCACCTCTACCTGATCACTCGCGACTGGGCCGTGGCAGAGACTTCGGCTCCGAATGGGTCCTCGGACTCTCGGAAGGCGACCGCCTACCGGTTTTGGCAGAAGATCGACTTCGCTCAGGGCATTGAGACCCTTGATAGTCGTCCTGGCGTACCAGAGAGGGAGCCTCGATGAATTACCGAAACAAGGCCCTACCCGTCTTCCTCGTCTTCGTCTGTGCATCGGTTCCTGCTCTGGTCGGTCGGCTGTTCAACTGGCCGGCCTGGGTGGGCATCTTTCTTGCGCTGACCGTGGCAGCTGGCCTGGGTTTGTTGGTGGTGCGTCAGAGTCCACGCCATTCACCCGTGGCAGAGCCGCTGTCGGAGCCGTTGTACATCAGGCCAAATCCTCCCGCAGAGCCGCTTCAAGAAACCCACGTGGATGGTCTGACCCTTCCGAGTGCGCTACCTGACTACGACTTCGTGTTCTCTGCCACTGTGCGTTGGCGGCCGACGCGAAGTCATCCGGACCTCCCACACGCCAGCCTGGGAAACCTTGCCGTGTCGGCTGTACTGAAGCGGGCGCAGCTCATCACCAGTCAGGAACACCCCTACCACTGGGACGCCGCCCGATACCGGTTGGTCGGATCGCTGGGTGCTGAGGCCGTCGATGCGTCGGGGCTCTTCACCGCACTGGCGACCAATGCCACGTTGACCCTGAACCAGTCTGACCGTGACCGGCTGGAGAAGTTGGCCAGGCTTCGCAAGACAGAGGACGCCTGGGAACAACACCAGCAGTACGAGCGAAACAGGCGGTCCTATATCGGCGAGGAGGTGCTGAAGAGCCCCGGTAGTGCGGTGGTGTGGTGGCTGACGCGTCACGAGGATGAAGTGGAGAAGGCAGTGGAAATGATCGGGCCTCTCGCCCAGTTGTCCGCCGCTGCGAATGACACCGAGGTGCCTGAACCGTTTCGACGTTTGGTGGCCGGTTTTCCCACCTGCGAGTCGACACCTGCGCCGGGCATCCCAGGGTATGGATCGGGTGGTCCGGAGTGCTCGGCTGAGGAGCGCGATGGAGAGACGATCCCCGTCGATTCCGTTGCTCCGTCACTGGTGGATCCGGACTCGACCGTGGTCGAACGCGTGCGCGAACTGCTGGAGGAGCTCGGGTTGGAGGAGGGATCTGTCGAGCGGGAGGTGCTTGTGCACCGGATCGCACGCTCAACGGACGCCTCCGGCCGAGTCGTGGCGGCCGAACGGATCCGACAGCACTTGTCGGGTCGGTGGGCCGGTGAGACGCGGCTCGAAGAAGAGGCATCGGCTGCGACACACCCCGCTCGCGACAAGCCCGAACAGCCGAAGACGGACTCTCGACTCGCGGACTCCGGGGGAACCGGCCCGGATCCGCGAGTTGGGTACCAAGATCGGCCGCACCTCGATGACCGCGTCGGCCAGGCATCAGACGCAGACCGAATTGGGGGGCCGAACATCGCGGACGACTACCACGACACGACCAGCGTGATCTGGGGTACCTCGTCGCGGCGTGGAGCGACCAACGAATCCAGGCCGTCACCAGATTCCGGGAGTTCCGTTGGAGAGAATCCGTTGGCGCATGGCTGAAACAGCGCGATTTAACGTGGCCCCGGCCGGTCGACGTTGGCAGGGGGCGGGATTCGAATTCGTGAGGAGCTGCCCCAGCCGCGCCTTCCCAATGTTCGTCTGGGCGTTGTCGGCGAACGTGGGCGCCCTGATCTGTTGGAGACGACTTACTGGACGTGTTCCGAACCTCGCCGGAACGGGGGTGAAGACAGCCAGGACTGGAACCACGGCGGGTCGTCCCTGCACAGCTCGGAGCTCATGTTCAGTAGGCCCGCGGGTTCATGCACGGGGGACCTGACGGATCCCCTCTGGTAGCCAGAGACCTGCGCCAGGGGTCCGCATCTGGGCAAGCCACTCGATCAGTGTGTCCTGGTTCGCTTCGTCTACGGGGTAGCTCCGCGCGTCCACCGTGGAGCGAGCGCCTGGCGACCAGGCGGAGGTGGTAGCCACCATTCCCCGGCGAGCCCCTTCAAAGATCACGTCTGCAGCCAACGCCTTGACGACCACGCGTTCGATCTTTTGGCGGGTTCGCTTGCACTGCACCAGTAGGACCGCTGGTGCATCCGCTGGTGCGTCAGGATCCCATGCGCGGACGTCCACGCCCTCGTCGGCGCGGCCGGGGCCAAGGCCTACCTTCAGGCCTTCACGGCGCAGCTTCTCTGCAACGAGTCCCTCGAACTGTCGCCAGTGCATGCAAGCCAACTCTTTGGTGTTGGCGTCGAGGTAGTCGATGAACCGCTGATCGATGAACACGCCCAGGGGCAGGGGCAGCGACTCCGAGTCGAAGAGATCGCGAAGGTCGACCCGGGAGCTGTGTTCCGTCCGCCGAACCCGGGTCCAGAGGTTGGATGTGAGACGCGCATTGACGGTTCCCATGAGCCGCAGGGCCACTGCCACTCCGTCCACCCCCCACCGCCGGGATACCTCTTCGAGGAGCGGGGCCGGATCCAGCGCGTCTCCCTGATCGTTCAGAGGTAGTTCCGGAAGGCCGTTCATGACGAACTTGAGCGCTTCGTCAAGATCGCCGAAATCCGCGAACTCCTTCAGGAGAGGAGCGATCGCCAGGGGCGAGTCCCGGACGTCGGCGGCATCCGGGTCGCCGAACGCGGTGAGGAGCGTGTGGCCGAGGTACTCCATGGCTTCGGACCGGTAGCGGTAGGTGACTTCGAGGTCATCCGGCCATAGCTCCAGCGCACCATGCGTCCTCACCGCCTGCGCGAGCTGTTCTGCGGAGACGGTCAGTCCGAGCTTGAAGCCGACGAATTCGCTCATATACTCGATGACTTCCTGCCCTTTGACCCACACGCTGCCCATATCGCCCATCTTCGTGACCGGAGCCGCTGAGATCTCGGATCCTAGGCGGATCCGGAGGCTCCCAAGACCCGATCCGGCGGTGGACCAGCCACACGGATAGTCACGCGGCTCTTGGGTCGAAACAGGAAGCGTGCGCGGCACAGCCGTTCGCCTTCAGCGCGATGAAAGGCCCGGAACAGGTGGGGAACGGCGAGCTTCCGCGGCCCGCAACGGTTGTCGCCGGGCTCAGGTCGAGGAACCTGGTTGGGGTGGCGGAAGGACGCGAAGTGGCCGGCGCCCCGGATGAGTGCGAAGTCTTGACCGGGGCGGTCACGTCGAAGAGGCGCTTGGCCGGGCGGGCTGGGTGAGCACGTCGCCGTCGCCCTGGAAGATGAAGAACGGGAGGTGGAACGTGATGCCCTCGGCCCGTTCGTCGATGGTCACGGCTTCGAGCGCAAGCGGCTCGGAGTCGGCGCCCATCAGCAGTAGCTCGACTTCGACGAGGAGCACAGCCAGGAGTGGGCCCGCCTCAGCGGTGCACTGCTCGACCGGCATGCCGACCGCTTTCCCACCCTGATCCGCGCCATCGCCGCTGGCGCTTTCGTCCCCGAGACCGTCGACCCGCTGGAGTTCGGCCTCGACCGCATCTTCGACGGCGTCCAAGCCCTCATCGACCGCGCCTAGCGAGGCCGGGCAGAACGACGAAGGCCCGGACCGTCGAAACGGTCCGGGCCTTCTGCCGGCGGAGGATACGAGATTCGAACTCGTGAGGGGTTGCCCCCAACACGCTTTCCAAGCGTGCGCCCTAGGCCTCTAGGCGAATCCTCCGTGGGAGAGCTTAGTACATGTTCGGGGGTGGTCGCGACCAGCGATCCCGTAGGCGTGAGGGTGGGGTTGCCTGTGGATCGTCGGGGCTCGGATCCGGTAGTGTGGGGGTCAGCCCCTCGTGTGGCGTTATCTCTCTGAACCCCCCCAGGGCCGGAAGGCAGCAAGGGTAAGAGGGCTCTGGCGGGTGCACGGGGGGTCTTTGCGTTCCCGGGCGGTCGCCGGGGGGCGGTGGGGGACGGCGGTGAGGCGAGGGGCGACGCGTTTGTCGGCGCGTCCCGATATCGTCGGGGGTGTGTCCCTAGCCCTGTACCGCCGCTACCGCCCCGAGACCTTCGCGGAGGTCATCGGGCAGGAGCACGTGACCGCTCCGCTCCAGCAGGCCCTGCGTAACAACAGGGTCAACCACGCGTACCTGTTCAGCGGGCCGCGCGGCTGCGGGAAGACGACGAGTGCGCGCATCCTGGCCCGCTGTCTGAACTGTGAACAGGGGCCGACGCCGACGCCCTGCGGGGAGTGCCAGTCCTGTCGCGACCTCGCGACCGGCGGGCCCGGCTCGATCGACGTGATCGAGATCGACGCGGCCTCGCACGGTGGTGTGGACGACGCGCGCGAGCTGCGGGAGCGGGCGTTCTTCGCGCCGGTCCACAGCCGCTACAAGATCTTCATCCTGGACGAGGCGCACATGGTGACCTCGGCCGGGTTCAACGCGCTGCTCAAGGTGGTCGAGGAGCCTCCGGAGCACCTCAAGTTCATCTTCGCGACCACGGAGCCGGAGAAGGTGATCGGGACGATCCGGTCCCGGACGCACCACTACCCGTTCCGGCTGGTCCCGCCGGGCACGCTGCGCGACTACCTGGCGGAGGTCTGCGGCCGGGAGGGCATCCAGGTCGAGGACTCGGTGTTCCCGCTGGTGGTCCGGGCCGGGGCCGGGTCGGTGCGTGACTCGATGTCGGTCATGGACCAGTTGCTGGCCGGCGCCGCCGAGGGCGGCGTGACGTACCAGATGGCGACCTCGCTGCTCGGGTACACCGATTCGGCGCTGCTGGACGAGGTGGTGGACGCCTTCGCCGCGCACGACGGGGCGACGGTGTTCCAGGTGATCGACCGGGTGGTCGAGGGCGGGCACGACCCGCGCCGTTTCGTCGCCGACCTGCTGGAGCGGCTGCGCGACCTGGTGATCCTGGCCACCGTGCCGGAGGCGGGGGAGAAGGGGCTGATCGACGCCCCGGCGGACCGGGTCGCGATCATGCAGGCGCAGGCGGACGCGTTCGGCTCGGCGGAGCTGAGCCGGGCGGCGGACATCGTCAACACCGGGCTGACCGAGATGCGCGGCAACGCGGCGCCGAGGTTGCAGCTGGAGCTGATCTGCGCCCGGGTGATGCTGCCGGGCGCGTACAGCGACGAGCTGTCGTTGCAGGCGCGGCTGGACAAGCTGGAGCGCCGGGCGGCGGCCGGCGGGTTCGCCGCGCCGATGGCGGTGGGGGTGCCGGTGGCGGCGCCCATGGCCGCGCCCGTTCCGGCGCCGGCGCCGGTGGCGGAGGCCGCCCCGGTGCAGGCCGCGCCGGTCGCGACGGCCCCTGCGGCGGCTCCTGTACCGATTGCGCCAGTCGCACCGGCAGCACCGGCAGCCCCCGCGGCGCCCGCCGGGCCCGCGCCGGGTGCCTGGCCGATCCCGCGCAGCTTCCCGCCGGCGGGCGGGGCCCCGGCCGCGGCCCCTGCGCCGCAGCCGCCGGCCCAGGCCGCCGAGGCCGTCGAGGCCCCGGTGTCCGCCCCCGCCCGCGCCCCCGCGGCGCCCGCGCCCGCCCCGGCCGGGCAGCCCGCCGAGCCGGCGTCGGCCGCCGCGCAACAGGGCGCGGCGCAGGTCCGGCAGCTGTGGCCGCAGATTCTGGAGGCGGTGAAGAACCGCCGCCGCTTCACCTGGATCCTGCTCAGCCAGAACGGCCAGGTGGCCGGGTTCGACGGCAGCGTGCTCCAGGTGTCCTTCATCAACGCGGGCGCCCGGGACAGCTTCGTCGGCAGCAACAGCGACGACGTGCTGCGCCAGGCGCTGACCGACGCGCTGGGTGTGGACTGGCGGATCGAGTGCATCGTCGACCCGTCCGGGGGCGGTTCCCTCGGTGGCGGTACGGCCATCGGTGGCGGTGGCCTGGGCGGTGCCGCCCCGAGCGGTGGCGGCTGGGGGGCCCCGGCCCGTCCGGCGGCCGCCGCGCCGCCGGTGCCGGCTCCGGCTCCGGTGCCCGCGCCGGTCCGGTCGCAGCCGTCCCCGCAGGTGCAGGCCGCCCCGGCGCCCGCGCCGGTCCAGGCCCCGCCGCCGGTGGCTGCGCCGCCGGCCCGTCCGGTGCGCGCGGTGGCGCCGGAGGACGACATCCCGGAGGAGGACGACCCGGACCTCAACGAGGAGGCGTTCTCCGGTCAGGAGCTGATCATCCGGGAGCTGGGCGCGACGGTTCTGGAGGAGATCCACCACCGCGGCAACTGAGCGACGGCCCGCCCCGGCAGCACGTAGGCTCGGCCGTGACGACGCGAGCGGGACTGCAAGCGGACGTGACCGCAGGCAGGACGGCGACGCAGGACAGCAAGCACGAAGCGAGGAGTGAGCCGTGTTCCCCGGTGGTGGCCAGCCCAACATGCAGCAGCTGCTGAAGCAGGCGCAGAAGATGCAGCAGGATCTCGCGCAGGCGCAGCAGGAGCTGGCGGAGACGAAGGTGAGCGGTTCGGCGGGCGGTGGCCTGGTCGAGGCCACGGTGACCGGTGCCGGTGAGCTGGTGGCGCTGACCATCGCCCCGGCGGCCGTCGACCCGGAGGACACCGAGACCCTGGCCGACCTGGTCCTGGCGGCCGTGCGGGACGCCAACCAGTCGGCGCAGAAGATGCAGGCCGAGCGCATGGGCCCGCTGACCCAGGGCCTGGGCGGGGGCATCCCCGGTCTGCCGTTCTGACCTGGGGGAGCTCCCGGACGGGGGCTCCGACCAGGCAGGTCTGAGGTCCTGAAGTTCTGAAGTTCAGACAACGGACCCATGTGATTTATGTGGGAGTCGGGCGTCGGGCGGTGTGTCCGGCGCCCGATTCGTTGGATGATGGCACCGGAGCACCACCGACCATCCGAGGGAAGGCGCGACGTTGTACGAGGGCGTGGTTCAGGACCTGATCGACGAACTGGGCAGGTTGCCCGGCGTCGGGCCCAAGAGCGCCCAGCGGATCGCCTTCCACATCCTGCAGTCCGACCCGACCGACGTGCGCCGCCTCGCGCACGCGCTGCTGGAGGTCAAGGACAAGGTCCGGTTCTGCGCGGTCTGCGGCAACGTCGCGGAGGCCGAACGGTGCCGGGTCTGCCTGGACCCGCGCCGCGACCTCGGAGTCATCTGCGTGGTCGAGGAGTCCAAGGACGTCGTCGCCATCGAGCGCACCCGCGAGTTCCGCGGCCGCTACCACGTGCTGGGCGGCGCGATCAGCCCCATCGAGGGCGTCGGCCCGGACGACCTGCGGATCCGCGAGCTGCTGGCGCGCCTCGCGGACGGCACGGTCACCGAGCTGATCCTGGCCACCGACCCCAACCTGGAGGGGGAGGCGACCGCCACCTATCTGGCCCGGCTCTGCAAGCCGATGGGCCTGAAGGTGACCCGGCTGGCGAGCGGCCTGCCCGTCGGCGGGGATCTGGAG
Source organism: Kitasatospora sp. NPDC088861 (assembly GCF_044750105.1). Lineage (NCBI taxonomy): Bacteria > Bacillati > Actinomycetota > Actinomycetes > Kitasatosporales > Streptomycetaceae > Kitasatospora > Kitasatospora sp. NPDC088861. The sequence goes on along the minus strand of NZ_JBIVJF010000001.1, from coordinate 357,516 downwards.
TACGCGGACGAGGTCACCCTCGGTCGCGCCTTCGAAGGGAGACGACTTCTCGATGTCTGACCGGACGCTCGACCAGCAGCCCCACACGCCCCACCAGCCGTCCCACGGGCAGGCCCACCAGCCGGCCCCCGGACAGCCGCACGGGGAGCCGCAGAGCCACACCCCGCACATCCACGCGCACGGTTCGGAGCCGGACGACTTCGCCGTGCAGATCGCCGACTCGGTGGAGAGCTTCGTGCTCGCCGTCACCGAGGTCGCCAAGGGCGACGAGCCGGGCAGCGCGGTCTCGCTGCTGCTCCTGGAGGTCTCGCAGGTGCTGCTGGCCGGTGGCCGGCTGGGCGCCATCGAGGACGTCGTCCCGGAGGACCGCTTCGAGCCCGACGCGGGGCCGGAGCCGGACGGCGAGCAGCTGCGCGAGCGGCTGGCCGAGCTGCTCGCGCCGATCGACGTCTACCACGAGGTCTTCGACCCGTACGGCCCGCCGGAGAAGCCGAACGCCTTCCGGATCTCGGACGACCTGGCCGGCGTGGTCGGCGAGCTGCAGCACGGGCTGACCCACTACCGCGAGGGCCGGGTCAGCGAGGCGCTGTGGTGGTGGCAGTTCTCGTACCTCTCCAACTGGGGCACGACCTGCACGGCGGTGCTGCGGGCGCTGCAGTCGCTGATCGCGCACGTCCGGCTGGACAGTCCGATCGGCGCGGTGCCGGACGGAGCCGACACCGACGACGACGGGCTCACCGACGAGCAGCTGGAGCAGCAGGCCGGCGACCTGATGGCGGCGGAGCTGGGCCTCGGGCGGTAGCGCCGCCCTCCGCTGCCCGTGCCATTCCGGCACGTCCGCGCGATTCCGGCACGCCCGAACGTCGCCCCCGGCGCGCGCCGGTTTTCGGTGCGCCCCCCGGCGGTCGTCGGCCCGGCATCTGCCGGGCATCGGCCGGTCGTCGGCTGATTGTGACGAATGCCTCAGCATTCCGCGCGGAAAAGAAATCCCGCCGGATCACCGTCCGTTGATCCGCCGATTCTTCGGGGCGGTGGCGAATTGCCCGCAGACCTGCCGGTGGTGCCGCCCGTTTCGCCGACCACCTGCTGAAACGGGCGTCTCATCATATGGAAAGCGCCGGTTGTGGCACCCCTGCTCGGTAGACTGGCGCCGACCGCACAGCCCCTTTTCCCCGGGGGTGCGGGGGCCTGGTGCCCCCGGAAGACGACACAAGTCGAGGAGCGCACGTGGGCCTTGTCGTGCAGAAGTACGGCGGCTCATCCGTTGCGGATGCCGAAGGCATCAAGCGCGTTGCCCGCCGAATCGTTGATGCCAAGAAGGCCGGCCATGAGGTCGTCGTCGTGGTGTCCGCAATGGGCGACACGACGGACGAGCTCATCGAACTCGCGGAGCAGGTGTCACCGCTTCCTGCCGGCCGTGAGTTCGACATGCTGCTGACCGCTGGAGAGCGCATCTCCATGGCGCTGCTGGCCATGGCGATCAAATCGCTGGGGCACGAGGCGCAGTCCTTCACGGGCAGCCAGGCCGGCGTCATCACCGACTCCGTCCACAACAAGGCGCGCATCATCGACGTGACGCCTGGTCGCATCCGCACCGCCCTGGACGAGGGCAACATCGCGATCGTGGCCGGCTTCCAGGGCGTGTCGCAGACCAGCAAGGACATCACCACGCTGGGCCGCGGCGGCTCGGACACCACCGCCGTCGCCCTCGCCGCCGCGCTCAAGGCCGAGGTCTGCGAGATCTACACCGACGTGGACGGCGTGTTCACCGCCGACCCGCGCGTGGTGGCGAAGGCCCGCAAGATCGACTGGATCGCGTACGAGGACATGCTGGAGCTGGCGTCGTCCGGCTCCAAGGTGCTGCTCGACCGCTGCGTGGAGTACGCCCGGCGCTACAACATCCCGATTCACGTACGCTCGTCCTTCTCGGGTCTTCCCGGGACGATCGTCAGCAACGAGAACCCGCACAAGCCCGAAGGGGGCGAGATGGAGCAGGCCATCATCTCCGGAGTCGCCCACGACACGTCCGAGGCCAAGGTCACGGTCGTCGGCGTGCCCGACAAGCCGGGCGAGGCGGCCCGCATCTTCCGCGCCATCGCGGACGCCGAGGTCAACATCGACATGGTGGTGCAGAACGTCTCCGCCGCGTCGACCGGGCTGACCGACATCTCCTTCACCCTGCCCAAGGCGGAGGGCCAGAAGGCCATCGACGCGCTCGGCCGGGTCAAGGAGGGCATCGGCTACGAGTCGCTGCGCTACGACGACGCGATCGGCAAGATCTCCCTGGTCGGCGCGGGCATGCGCTCCAACCCGGGTGTCACGGCGGCCTTCTTCGAGGCGCTGTCCGCCGCGGGCGTCAACATCGAGCTGATCTCCACCTCGGAGATCCGCATCTCGGTCGTCACCCGCGCCGAGGACGTGCCGGAGGCCGTCCGCGCCGTGCACAGCGCCTTCGGACTGGACAGCGAGACGGACGAGGCCGTCGTCTACGGAGGCACCGGGCGATGACCCGGCGGCCGAACCTCGCCGTCGTCGGCGCCACCGGCGCGGTCGGCGAGGTGCTGCTCGGCCTGCTCTCCCTGCGCCAGGACGTCTGGGGCGAGATCCGACTCGTCGCCTCCCCGCGTTCGGCCGGCCGCAAGCCGGTCGTGCGCGGGGTGCCGGTCGAGGTCGTCCCGCTGGCCGAGGAGGCCTTCGAGGGGATCGACGTCGCCGTGTTCGCCGTCCCCGACGAGGTCTCCGCCCAGTGGGCGCCGATCGCGGCCGCCAAGGGCGTCGTGGTGGTCGACGACTCCGCCGCCTTCCGCACCGCCGAGGACGTGCCGCTGGTCGTCCCCGAGGTCAACGCGGCCGCGCTGCGGCTGCGCGCCCGCGGCATCGTCGCCAGCCCCGCCAGCACCACCCTCGCGATGATCGCGGCCGTCGGCGCCCTGCACGCCGAGTACGGGCTCGTTCAACTCGTCGTCGCCTCCTACCAGGCCGCCTCCGGCGAGGGCCGGATCGGCGAGGCGGCGCTGCGCGAGCAGACCGCCCTGGTGGCCGGCACCGAGGTCGGCCGACAGGCCGGCGACCTGCGTGCGGTGATCGCCGACCACGGGCCGTTCGCCGCCCCGCTCGCGCTCAACGCGGTGCCCTGGACCGGCTCCCTGGTGGACGGCGGCTGGTCCTCCGAGGAGGTCGGCATCCGTGCCGAGGCCCGCAAGATCCTCGGCCTGCCCGCCCTCAAGGTCTCCGCGACCTGCGTCCGCATCCCGGTCGTCCGCACCCACGCGCTGGCCGTGCACGCGCTCTTCGAACGCGAGGTCACCCAGGAGCACGCGCAGCAGATCCTCCGCGACGCCCCCGGGGTCGTGCTGTACGACGATCCGGCGGCCGGCGAGTTCCCCACGCCGAACGACGTGGTCGGGACGGACCCGGTCTGGGTCGGACGGGTGCGCCGGGCCCTCGACGAGCCGGCCGCGCTCGACCTCTTCCTCTGCGGCGACAACCTGCGCAAGGGTGCGGCGCTCAACCTGCTGCAGATCGCGGAGCTGGTGGCGGGTGAGCTGACGGTGACGCAGGAAGGCGCGCCGGGAGCGGCGTAGGAGAAGGCGCGGGAAGAGGCCTGGCAGGAAGCCCGGGAGAGACGCGGGAAGAGGCCTGGGAGAGGGCGCAGGAAGAGGCCTGGTAGGAGGCCTGGGAGATGGCCCGGGAAGGCCTGGAGCCGCCCGCTCCCGGGCCCGCGCGGCCCCCGATCCGGGGAGGACGTGTCCGCTCCTCGACACAATCTGTCCGGAATCCCGATGGAATCCCCTGGAGGCCTCTTCCGCCGATGCGGAAGAATGGCCCCCGGGCTGGGCAACCATGACAGGGGATCGAGTGTCCAACGGGCGTGGCGAACGTGATGGTGGGAGCAGGGGCGGGCATCCCGGCGAGAGCCGTGGTGGCCTTCCCCTCGCGCGCCCCGTGGCCGGCGAGTAGGCCGGAAGACGACCAGATGACCGCGGTCGCACCCGGTGCGGCGGGCTCCGGTGCCGGTACCGACGCGGGTACCAGCGAAGACCTGCTCACCGAGACCTACCAGGCCCACTACGGCTCCCTGCTGCGGCTCGCCGCGCTGCTCCTGGACGACCTCTCGACCTGCGAGGACGTCGTCCAGGAGGCGTTCATCCGGGTGCACGCCGCCCGGCGCCGGGTCCGCGAGCCCGAGAAGACCCTGGCCTACCTGCGGCAGACCGTCGTCAACCTGTCCCGCTCGACCCTGCGCCGACGGATCCTCGGCCTGCGCCTGCTGCCCAAGCCCATGCCTGACATGGCCAGTGCAGAAGAAGGCGCTTACGATGCGCTGGAGCGCGACCAGTTGAAGGCCGCGCTGCGTGGTCTGCAACGCCGTCAGCGGGAGGTTCTGGTGCTGCGTTACTTCGTGGACATGACGGAGGCGCAGGTCGCCGAGACCCTCGGCATCTCGCTCGGATCGGTGAAGGCCTACGGCTCGCGCGGACTCGCCGCCCTGCGCATCCAGATGGAGGCCGGGCATGGCTGACGGCGCCGGGCGGTGGCCCTCGGACGGTGAGGGCGACGGGCTCTCCGCCGAGGAACGAAGCGTCCGCGACCTGATGCGCGGCGCCGTCGCCGGCATCCAGCCCGAACCCGGCGGCCTGCCGCGGATCCGGTACGCCGTACCCCGCCGCCGGGCCGCCCGGCGCGGAGCCTGGACCGGCGCCGTCGCCCTCGCCCTCGCCGTCGCCGTCGCCCTGCCCGCCCTGCACGACGGTGAGCACCTGGGCCTGTCCGGCGGCCCCGGCTCGGCCGACGCCAGCAGCCCGGCCCCCGCCGCACCGACCGGCACCAGGGCCGGCGGCGCCCCCGGCACCGGCACGCCCTCGCGGCCCGGCCCCAGCGGCACCGGCGACACCGCGTCACCCTCCGGCACCCCCACCGCCTCACCCAGCCCCGGCGCCAGCACCACCCGCGCCGATGGCACCACCGCCCCGGCCGCCCCCGCCGCCAGTACCGGCGACAGCCCGATCACCCCGCTCTGCACCCGGGCCGACCTCGGCCAGGGCGGCGCACAGGTCGGCCCGGCCGACGCCGACGGCCGGATCCACGGCTCGTTCACCGTGTACAACGTCTCCGGCCGCAGCTGCCGGCTCGGCGGCCCCGGCGCCGTCGCCGTCACGGCGGTGAGCGGGACCGACCGCAGCCGCGTGCGCACCGCCGACCACGCCGCCGGCGACCCGGCCGGCGACCTGCCCGCGATGGACGCGGAGCCCCCCGTCCTCGCCCCGCAGGCCGGCTACCGGGTGTCGTTCGACTGGATCCCCGACCGGACCTGCCCCACCTCCGGCGGCAGCACCGCCACCACCGGCCCCACCAGCCAGGGCGGCGCCAACCAGGCCGCCGGGGCCTCCCAGGCACCCGCCGCCGCCACCGGTGCCGCCCCGGCGGCCTCGGACGCCTCGGCGGTCCCCAGCACCAACCCCCAGGCCAGCTCGTCCCCCAGCGCCGGGCCCACCAACGCCCCCAGCCCCACCGCCACCCCGACCGGCAACCCCACCACCGCGCCGGCCACCGCCACCATCGCCCACACCCCCGCCCCCGGCAGCCCTGCCGTTGCCACCGCCACCTTCCCCGTGGCCTGCGCCGGCACCCTGTACCGCGGCGGCGTCCAGGCGGTGGGCGCACCGGCGTCGCAGCCGTCGGACACGCCCCCGGCGGGCTGACGGGTTTCGCGGTCCGGCGGCGGTCAGGGGGCGGTCAGGGGGCGGTCCGGCGGCGGGCGGTCAGGGGAGGCGGTCGGGGCCGGGCGGGCAGGGTCGGACGGGCGACCAGCCGGTCCGGAGCGGCCGATGGCGGACCCCTGCGGCCGGGACGGGTGTGAGGAGTGGTTACCGTGGGGGTGTGTACCGGTTCCTCCTGACTCCGCGCTGGCTCGGCGGCACCGCGCTGGCCGTCGCGGCCGTGGCGGTGTGCGTCTGGCTGGGCTCCTGGCAGCTCGGCCGGTTCGAGGACCGGTTCTCGTCGCACCAGGAGACCAAGCAGACCGTCACCGCTTCGAGTGATGTGCGGCCGATCGACGACCTGCTCAACCAGGCCACCCCGCAGGTGACCACCGAGACCGTCGGCAAGCCCGTCACCGTGACCGGCAGCTACGACGCGGAGCATCAGCTCCTCGTCCCGAACCGGATGGTCGACGGCAAGCAGGGCTACTACGTGCTCACCCCGCTGCGCACCGCCGACGGCCGGTTCGCCGCCGTGGTCCGCGGCTGGGCGCCCGGTGCGCCCGCCGAGGGCGCGTCCGCGGCCGCGCCGCCGCCTCCCGGCCAGGTGACCGTCACCGGGCGGTTGCAGGCCGGTGAGTCCAGTGGCAGCAACGGCGCCGTGGCGGGCGGTCTGCCGGCCGGTCAGCTCGGCACGGTCAACCGGGCGGCGCTGCTCAACGCGCTCGCGTACGACGGCTGGTACGACGGCTGGGTCGCCGCCGACGCGGTGCCGGCCGGGCTGACCCCGGTGCCGACGGTCCAGCCGCAGGGCGGCGACGGGCTCACCCTGCGGGCGTTCCAGAACCTCGGCTACACCCTGGAGTGGTTCGTCTTCGGGGGCTTCGTCATCTTCATGTGGTTCCGCCTGGTGCGCCGCGAGGGGGAGGCGGAGCAGGACCGGGCCCTCGGACTGGACCCGGTCCTGGACTGACCTCCGCGGTTCGGCGCCCCTGCTCGGCCGGCCCGCCCCCGCTCGGCTGGCCCCTGCTCGGCCAGCCCCTGCTCGGCCGGCCCGCCTCAGCGGGTTGGCTTGCCGGGGACGGAGGGAGCGGACGGCAGGGCCGGGACGACCGGTGCGGTCGTCGGCTTACCGGGCGCCGTCGGGGAGGACGGCACCGGTGTCGGCGACTCGGTGAACGCCGGCTCGTCGTGGCACCGGCCGTGGCCGCCGCTCACGTCGTCGTTCGAGTCGTAGCGGTCGATGTGGTGGTGCACGGTGCGCCCGGTCTTCGTCCCCTTGGAGCCGGAGCCCTTCGACCCGGAGCCCTTCGAGCCGGACGAGCCCTTCGACCCGCTGGATCCCCTGGCGAGCTGGACCGCGTCCTCGCCCGCCGCAGGCGCGTACGCCGCCCGGGCGACGGCGGGCCCCGGCCCCGGCGCGTTCGGCCCCGCTGCGCTCGCGCGGGTCGCGGTGGCGGCCGGTGCGGCCGGTGCGGTTGGCGCGGCCGTGGTCGGCGTGGGGCCGGCCGGGGGCGGGCAGGCGGCCTCGGCGCCGTGCCCGCCCGAGCAGCCGGTGAGCACCAGGGCCCCGGCCACCGCCACCCCCGCGAGCGTCAGCAGACGCCTCACACCGTCTCCCCGTTGCCGGCCTCGGTCCCGGTCTCGGTTACGGCCACGGCCTCGGCCTCCGACGCCGCGGCGAGGTGCCGCCGGACGAAGTCGATCTCCAGCCGCAGCTGCTTGATCCGCTCCTCCACCACCAGCGACCCGTGCCCGGCGTCGTACCGGTAGACCTCGTGCGGCTTGCCCAGCTGCTCCAGCCGCCCGACGTAGTTCTCGATCTGCCGGATCGGGCAGCGCGGGTCGTTGACCCCGGCGCTGATGTAGACCGGCACCCGCACCTGCTCGACGTAGCTGAGCGGCGAGGAGGCGGTGAAGCGCTCCGGGACCTCCTCCGGGGTGCCCCCGAAGAGGGTGCGGTCCAGCGACTTGAGCGCTTCCATCTCGTCGGCGTACGCGGCGTGGTAGTCCGCGACGGGCACGGCGGCGACGCCCAGCGTCCAGCTGTCCGGCTGGACGCCGATGCCCAGCAGGGTCAGGTAGCCGCCCCAGCTGCCGCCGGTGAGCACCAGCCGGCGCGGGTCGGCGAGGCCGCTGGCGACCGCCCACTCCCGGACGGCCGCGATGTCCTCCAGCTCGATCAGGCCGACCCGCTCGTGCAGGGCGTCGGTCCAGGCCTGGCCGTAGCCGGTGGAGCCGCGGTAGTTGACCCGGACCACCGCGAAGCCGTGGTCCAGCCAGGCGGCCGGGCCGGCGGCGAAGGAGTCGCTGTCGTGGTGGGTGGGGCCGCCGTGGATCTCGAACACGGTCGGGAAGGGCCCCTCGCCCGCCCCGGCCGGACGCTGCACCAGGGCGTGCACCCGCCCGCCGGGCCCGTCCACCCAGATGTCCTCGACCGGGACGGAGCCGGGCGGCACCGCGCCGGGCGCCCGCAGCACGACCGTCCCGGCGGTGGAGCGGACGGCGGAGGGCTCGGCGGCGGAGGACCACAGGTACTCGACGGTGCCGTCCGGGCGGGCGGTGGCGCCGCCGACGGTGCCGCGCGGGATGTCCAGCCGGGTCAGCCGACCGTCGGCGAGCGTGTACGAGAACAGTTCGCTGCGCGCCTCGTACTCGTGCTCGACGAGCAGCGCCTCGGCGCCGGGGCACCACTGCGCGGAGACGTCGCCGGGCAGCTCGCGCCCCTGCTCGTCGCGCAGCGGCAGTGCGGTCTCGGCGCCGGTGGCGACGTCCCAGATCATCGGCTCCCAGCGGCCGGTGCGCTGGTGGGCCACCAACAGCCGGGTGTCGCCGTCGACCGGGGCGAAGCCGAGGCAGGCGACGCCGCGCGGCTCGTCCCGGCCGGTCACCTCGTCGAGTTCGGCGACGGTTTCGACGGTTTCGACGGGTTCGGCGGGCTCGCCCGTCGTGCCGCTCGTGCCACTCGTGCCGTCCGAGAGGCGGACGATCCGGATCGCGGAGTGCATCGCGTCGCCGTGCTCGGTGTGGTCGATGGCGAGCAGCGTGCCGTCGTAGCTGAGGTCGCCGACGCCGCCGTACTCCGCGTGCCGGTAGATCTCGACGGCCTCGGCCGCTCCGGGGCGGCGCAGGTGCAGGGTGGTGCCGTCCTCGTCGGTGGAACGTCCGACGACCACCGTGCCGTCGCGGCCGAGCGCCAGGCCGGCCGAGTAGGAGGGGGCGAGGCCGGGCACGGCCTCCTCGTCGGGGGTGCCGGCGCTGCGGTCCGCGGGCCCGCCGGCGAAGGGCTGGCGGCGCCAGACGCCGAACTCGTCCCCGTCGTGGTCGTCGAACCACCACACCCAGGCGCCGTCGGGGGACAGCTCGGCGTCGGTGGTGCCGTTCGGCCGGTCGGTGACCTGCCGGTGGGTGCCGGTGACCCGGTCCCAGGCGTAGACCTCGTAGGTGCCGGTCGCGTTGGACACGTACAGCGCCCGGTCGGGGGCGTCCTCGGCCCAGTCGGGGAGTGACACCCGTGCTGCCCTGAACCGCTGCTCCCACGCCGGTACGGCGCTCTTCTCCTCGCTCATCCGACCATCCAACCCGATCGGGGGGACAGAACGGAACGGGCGGGCGACGGAACGGGGCGGGCGGGGGACGGAACGGGGAGGGCGGGTGGCCGCAGCTCACCTGCCCGCCCCACCCGCCCCGTCCCTCCCACCCCCGTTCCCGGGATCCCGTCCGCTCCTGGGAGCCCGTCCGCTCGTGCGCGCCCGCTCGGTCCCGCTAGCCCTTCCGCGGCAGCAGCCGGACCAGGCCCACCAGCACCAGCTCCAGCGCCGCCAGCGCCGTCACGCTGCGGCCGAACGCGGCCGCCGGATCGCCTCCGCCGTAGTAGAGCAGGCCGATCAGTGCGATGCCCAGCGCCCCGCCGACCTGCTGCACGGTGGCCAGCACCCCGGCGGCCGACCCGACCAGCTGGGGCTCGACCCCGGCCAGCACCACGGAGGTCACCGGGGCGATCACCAGGCCCATTCCCAGGCCGTCCACGAACAGCCCCGGCGTCAGCCACCACACGCTCCCGCCCGGCGCGCCGTACACCGCGAGGGCGAGCAGGCCCAGCCCGACGGCCATCAGCAGCCCGCCGACGGCGATCGTCCGGGCCCCGCCGAGCCGGGCGGCGACGCGGTGGGTGGCGTTGGAGGTGAGCAGGTAGCCGAGGCCGATCGCCGTGAACACCAGTCCGGCGCCGAGCGCGTCCAGGCCGCGGCCCAGCTGGAGGTACAGGGCGAGCACCAGGAAGAAGGACGCCTGGCCGAGCCAGAAGGCGAGCTGGGCGAGCAGACCGGCGCCGAAGGCCCTGGTCCGGAACAGCCGGGTGTCGACCAGCGGGGCGACGGGGCCGGAGCCGCTGCCGGAGTCGGTGGCGGTGGCGGAGCCGGTGGCGGTGGCGCGGGTCCGGGTGCGGTGCTGATGCACCACGAAGCCGGCCAGCAGGGCGACCGCGCCGCCCAGGCAGAGCCAGGTCCACAGCGGCCAGCCCTGCGCGGGGCCCTGGATCAGCGGCAGCACCAGGGCGGTCAGCGCGGTGGTGACCAGCAGCACGCCCACCGGGTCCAGGCCCGGCCGTTGCGGGGCGCGCGACTCCGGCAGGCAGCGGCGGACCAGGGCCAGGGCGGCCAGGCCGATCGGCAGGTTGATCAGGAAGCAACTGCGCCAGCCGAGGCCGAAGAGGTCCGCCCGGATCAGCAGCCCGCCGATCAACTGGCCGAACACCGCGCCGACGCCCATGGTCAGCCCGTACCGGGCGAAGGCCCGCGCCTGCGCCGCGCCGCTGAACGCCGTCCGCAGGATCGCCAGCACCTGCGGGCCCATCAGCGCCGCCGCCAGGCCCTGCACCACCCGGGCGCCGACCAGCGCGGCGGCGGTGGGGGCGAGGCCGCAGCCCGCGGAGGCGAGGGTGAACAGGGCCAGGCCGAGCCCGAACACCCGGCGCCGGCCGTACCGGTCGCCGAGTCGGCCGGCGGTGACCAGGCCGGCCGCGAGGGCCAGGCTGAATCCGGCGATCACCCACTGGACGGCGGCCGGTCCGGCGCCCAGGTCGGCCTGGACGGACGGGACGGCGACATTGACGACGAAGAAGTCGAGGGCGGTCATGAAGGTGGCGGTCAGGACGACCGCCAGCAGGCCGCGCGGGGCGCCGGCCGCCGCCTCGGCCCCGGGCGCGGTGGTGCTCGCGGCGGTGCCGGGCGCATTGCCGGTCGCGGTCGATGGGCGGGCGGTCAGGGCGGAGCTCATCTCGGCTTCTCCTTAGTGGGGTTGGGGGGAGTGGGTCGGGGGCGGTGGGGGTCGCCCCCGACCCGTCCGGCCTGCCGTCAGGCGCCCGGGACGCGGTCCAGGAAGCCGTACACCGAGCCGATCCGCCCGTCCGGAGAGGCCACCAGGACGTCGAAGCCGATCACCACCGGCTCGGCGCCGGCCGGCCCGAGGTTCCAGGTGAACCGGGCGATGTCGTGGTGCGCGTCCACCGGGCCGAGGGTGAACTCCAGCCCGGGGAACTGGGCCTGGGCCGCGCCGATCAGCGCGTCGATCGCGTCCCGGCCGGCGACGGCGGCCAGCGGGTCGGTGTACCGGCCGTCCACGGCCCACACCTCGTCGATCAGCTTGCGGCGGGCGCCCGGGTCGGTCTCGTTCCAGACCGCGAGGTAGCGCTCGGCGAGCTGCTGGAGGGCGGTGGCGGTGATCTCGGTCATGGTCTTCTCCCGTGTCCCGGTGGGTGGTTGAGCGGCTCGTTCCCGCTGCTCACCAAGGTAGGGACGGGCCGGCGCGGGCGAATCAGTCACGTATCGGCATGGGGGTACGTAGCGTCCGGCGGGGGGTACGTAGGTGTGCTCGGCGGGCCCGCCCGCACCTGCGGCCGGGAGGGCCTCGGTAGGGTCGGGGGCATGCTGTACGGGAGGGAACACGAACAGTCCGTCGTGGCGGGACTGTTGGACGCGGCACGCGAAGGCCGCAGCGGGGTGCTGCTGCTCCGGGGCGAGCCCGGGATCGGCAAGACCGCGCTGCTGGACCACGCCGTCGGGCGGGCGGGCGAGGCGTTCCGGGTGATCCGGGCGGCGGGCGTCGAGTACGAGGCGGAACTGCCCTTCGCCGGGCTGAGCCTGCTGCTCGCGCCCGGCCTCGACCGGCTGCACGCCCTGCCCGGGCCGCAACGGCGCGCCCTGGAGGCGGCGTTTGGACTCTCCGAGGAAAGCGCCCCGGTCGACCGGCTGCTGGTCGGGCTCGCCACCCTCGGACTGCTCGCCGAACTCGCCACCGAACAGCCCCTGTTGTGCGTCCTCGACGACGCACAGTGGCTGGACGACGCCTCCCTCGACGCCTTGCTGCTGGCCGCCCGCCGGCTCCAGGCCGAAGGAGTCGCCCTGCTGTTCGCCGCCCGCACCGGCGGCGGCGCACCGGAACTCCCGACCACGGGCTTCCCCGAGCTCCGGCTGACCGGCCTGCCCGAGCCCGACGCCGCCCGGCTCCTGGACCACCGGGCCGGCCCCGGCCTGCCCGCCGCCGTCCGCGAGCGGCTGCTCGTCGAGGCGGCCGGCAACCCGCTCGCCCTCACCGAACTCCCCATCGCCGCCGGGACGCAGGCGAACACCCACGGCTCGCCGCCGCCCGCGCCCGGTGGCCTGCCGCTCACCAGCCGGCTGCTGATCGCCTTCCACGGCCAGGTCACCGGCCTGCCCCCGGCCACCCAGACCCTCCTGCTGGTCGCCGCCGCCGAGGAGACCGGCGAACTCGACGTCGTCCTGCCCGCCGCGGCCGCCCTCGGCGTCCCCGCCGAACACCTCGGCCCCGCCGAGGAATCGGGCCTGGCGAGCGTCACCCCCGACCGCCGGATCGCCTTCCGCCACCCGCTCCTGCGGGCTGCCATCCTGCAACGCGCCCCGCACCACCAGCGGCTGGCGATTCACCAGGCCATCGCCGGAGCACTGCCGGACGGCGACCGCCGCACCTGGCACCAGGCCCACGCCGCCACCGCCCCCGACGCCGCCCTCGCCGACGCGCTGGAACGCACCGCCGTCCGCGCCGAGGCCCGCGGCGCCCACGGCGGCGCCGCCGCCGCGTACGAGCGGGCCGCCCGGCTCACCCCGGACCGCGACGCCGCCACCCGCCGCCTCGTCCTGGCCGCCGAAGCCGCCACCGAAGAAGGGAAGTTGGTGCGGGCCGAGACGCTCGCCGACGAGGCCGGGGCCCGCACCGACAACCCCCTGGCACACGCACTGCTCGACCAGGTCCGGGCCACCGCGCACTTCTGGCGCGGCTCCTACCCGACCGCCTACCGGCTGCTGCTCGACGCCGCCGGCACCGCCATCGAGGCGCCACACGCCGCCCGGATGCTGTTCCAGGCCTTCCACACCGCCTGGTACGCGGGCGAGGAACCGGTGATCGCCGTCCTCGACCGGCTGGCCGCGCTACCGCTCGCCGACGACGACCCGCTCGCCCCGCTCGCCCGCCACCTGCCCGCCGCCGTACTCCCCGCCCTCGGCCGGCCCGCACCACAGCCGCCCGCCGCCCGCGACACCGCCGCGGCAGCCCGCAAGGCCGGCGCCGAAACCCCCGTCGACCTCGTCCAACTCTGCGGCGCCACCCTCATCCTCGGCCGCGACGACGAGACCGCCGAACTCGGCGGCGAACTCGTCACCGAAGCCCGCGCCAAGGGCACCATCGGTGTGATGCCCACCCTCCAGTTCTTCCTCGCCGAGGCCGAACTCTTCCACGGCCGCCACCGCGACGCCGAAGTCACCGCCACCGAAGCCCTCGCCCTCGCCCGCGACACCGGCCAGCACCAGTGGACCAGCCAACTCACCGCGCTCCTCGCCTACCTGGCCGCCCTCGACGGTGACACCGACCGCTGCACCCGGCTCACCGCCGAATCCCTCGCCACCACCGGCCCGCAGACCGCCGCCCCCGCGGCCGGCCGCCCCTGGGCCCACTGGGCACTCGCCCTGCTCGACCTCGGCCACGGCCGCGCCGGCGACGCCGCCGACCGCCTGCACACCCTCACCACCGGCCCCCACCGGCACCACGTCAGCGCCACCCGGGCCGTCCCCGACCTGGTCGAAGCCGCCGTCCGGTTCGGCACCCCCGAGCGCTCCGCCGAACCCTACGAACGCTTCGCCCGCTGGAGCGCCGCCGCCGACCGCCCCTGGACCGAAGCGCTCCGACTCCGCTGCCAGGCCCTGCTCGGCCCCGACGAACTCGCCGAATCCGCCTACCGCGCCGCCCTCGACCTCCACGAAGGCACCCACCGCCCCTTCGAGCAGGCCCGCACCGCCCTCCTCTACGGCGAATGGCTGCGCCGCTCCCGCCGCCGCACCGACGCCCGCCCCCACCTGCGCGCCGCCCTCGAAACCTTCGAACGCCTCGCCGCCCACCCCTGGGCCGCCCGCGCCCGCACCGAACTCACCGCCACCGGCACCCCGGCCCCCACCACCAGCCCCACCGGCACCCCCGACTCCCCCCTCACCCCCCAGGAACTCCAGATCGCCCGCCTGGCCGCCCAAGGCCTCACCAACCGCGAGATCGCCGCCCAACTCTTCCTCAGCCCCCGCACCATCGCCCACCACCTCTACAAGGCCTACCCCAAACTCCACATCACCTCCCGCACCGACCTCCCCACCACCCTCTGACACCCCACCCACACCAAAGGGCCCTCCCGAACACCTCCGGCAGGGCCCTGCTCTCCACTCGCCGACGCCGCACCCACCTTCGTCGCCGCCCCCCGATCCCAGGGAACTCCGCGAGGGCTGCGGCACAGGAGGGTGCTCCACACTGAGGCTCGGTCACTCAGTCGGTCACGCACAACGTTGGTCACGCACAACGCCAGAGGGCCCACCGGATTTCTCCGATGGGCCCTCTGTACTGGGTCGGGGTGGCGGGATTTGAACCCACGGCCTCTTCGTCCCGAACGAAGCGCGCTACCAAGCTGCGCCACACCCCGGTCCTGCGGTTTGTTGCTCCGTCTCCTTCGCAACGAGTAGAACTCTACCGGACGCTCGCCGAGACACGAAATCCGGTTCTTGGCGGGCGTCCGGTGCAGGTCAGCGGGGGGCCGGGGTGAGGGTGAGGAGGGTGGCCTCGGGGGGGCAGGCGAAGCGGACGGGGGTGTAGCGGTTGGTGCCGCAGCCGGCGGAGACGTGGAGGTAGGAGCGGCGGCCGCCGGCCTGGTGGGTGGAGAGGCCCTTGACCCGTCGGGCGTCGAGGTCGCAGTTGGTGACCAGGGCGCCGTAGAAGGGGATGCAGAGCTGGCCGCCGTGGGTGTGGCCGGCCAGGATCAGCGGGTAGCGGTCGGCGGTGAAGGCGTCGAGGACGCGCAGGTAGGGGGCGTGGACGACGGCGAGGGAGAGGTCGGCGTCGGGGGAGGGGCCGCCGGCGACCTCGCTGTAGCGGTCGCGGCGGATGTGCGGGTCGTCGAGGCCGGTGAATTCGAGGTCGAGGCCGCCGATGGTGAGCCGGCCGCGGGTGTTGGTGAGGTCGAGCCAGCCGGCCGCGTCGAAGCCGTCGCGGAGCTTCTCCCACGGGTTGTGGACGGCGCCGGTGATGCCGCGGCGGCCGGTGCCGTCGGCGTTGTTGAGGCCGTGGGCGCCGCTGCGCATCGCCTGGAGGTAGCGGGCCGGGTTCTTGCGGGCCGGGCCGTAGTAGTCGTTGGAGCCGAAGACGTAGACGCCGGGGAAGTCCATGAGGGGCCCGAGCGCGTCCAGGGCGGCGGGGACCCCGAGGGGGTCGGAGAGGTTGTCGCCGGTGTTGACGACGAGGTCGGGGCGCAGGCCGGCGAGGCTCTGCAGCCAGCGCTGCTTCTTGCCCTGCCCGCTCACCATGTGGATGTCGGAGACCTGCAGTACCCGGATGGGCCGGGCGCCGTGGGGCAGGACGGGGACCTCGACCCGGCGGAGCCGGAAGGAACGGACCTCGTACCCGACGGAGTAGGCGAGGCAGGCGGCGCCGGCGGCGGCGAAGCCGAGGGGAACGGAGTACAGCGGTCGCATCGCTCCATGCTCTCAGACGGTGGATCAGCCGGTGAACGTCCGGTGGCCGTGCGCGGATACGGGGCCGCAGGCGGGTCCGCTACGTGCCAGCGGGCCCGTTGCCTGCCGCCGGGCCGGTTAATGGCAAGCGACCGAACGTCGCAGGTGGGAGACTCGGGGCCATGACGACGCTCAAGGCGAAGCTGCACGAGGACCTCACGGCCGCGATCAGGGACCGGGACGAGCTGCGCTCGTCCACCATCCGGCTCACGCTGGCCGCCGTCACCAGCGAGGAGGTGGCGGGTAAGGCGAAGCGCGAGCTGTCCGATGACGAGGTGCTGAAGGTGATCGGCCGCGAGGCGAAGAAGCGCCGGGAGGCGGCGGAGGCGTTCGACACCGCCGGCCGGGTGGAGCAGGCGGCCCGGGAGCGCGAGGAGGGCGAGGTGCTGGCGGGGTACCTGCCCAAGCAGCTCTCCGACGAGGAGCTGACCGCGATCGTGGCGGACGCCGTCGCCGAGAGCGGGGCGGCCGGTCCGCAGGCGATGGGCGCCGTGATGAAGCTGGTGAAGCCGAAGGTGGACGGCCTGGCGGAGGGCGGCCGGGTGGCCGCCGCGGTGAGGGCGGCGCTGACGGGCTGAGCCCCGCCGCAAGGCCCGAAGGGCGCCAGCCGGCCAGGGCCCGGATGGCACCGTCCGCCGAGCCCGAAGGGGCGCCCTCCGAGAGTGATCTCGGAGGGCGCCCCTTCGTCGTGTCGTGCCCGGGTCGGGGCCGGTCAGCCGTTGTTGCCGCCGTGCTTGCCGCCGTTGCCGTTTCCACCGTTGCCGCCGTTGCCGCCGTTGTTCCCGCCGATGACGCCCGGCGGGAAGGTGAACCCGCCGCCGATCATCCCGCCGGCGTTGTTGCTGCCGCCGCCAGGGTTGCCCCCGCCCGGGTTGCCGCCGCCGGGGTTCCCGCCCGGGTTGCCACCGGGGTTGCCGCCCGGGTTCCCGCCCTGGGGCGGCGGGTTGCCGCCGGGCTGCTGCTGGGCGGGGTCGGCCGGCGGCGTGGCCCCGCCGGTCTGGTTGGCGTTGGGGTCGGTCTTGGGCGCCGGGTCCGGGATGTTGATGGTCTGGATCTGCTCCGGGGACGAGCCCTTGAGGGCCTGGTTCATCGCGAGCTGCCAGATCGGACCGGGGCCGTCGGCGCCGAACACCTCGTCGAAGTGCTTGCCGCCGATGTTGATGTTCTTCATCTTGACGCCGCCGGCCGGGCCGCCGAGCCAGACGGAGGTGGCCAGCGACGGGGTGTAGCCGCTGAACCAGGCGGCCTTCTTCTCGTCGGTGGTACCGGTCTTGCCGGCGATCTGCCGGCCGTCGTCGAGCTTGAGCGCGGCCGCGGTGCCCTTCTCGGTCACGTTGAGCAGGACGGTGTTGAGGGCGTCCGCGGTCTGCTCGGAGAAGGCCTGGCTGCAGGTGGTCTGCGGGACCTTGACGTCCTTGCCGTCGACCGTGCTGATCTTGTTGATCGCGATCGGGGTGCAGTACTTGCCGCGGGCCGCGAAGGTCGCGTAGACGTTCGACATGGTCAGCGGGCTGAGCTCCAGGGTGCCGAGGACCATCGAGGGGACCTCCTGGAAGGCGTCGCCCTTGGCGGACTGGGTGATGCCCAGCTTGTTGGCCATCTGCTTCATCGCGCAGAGGCCGACCTGCTGTTCCATCTGCACGAAGTAGGTGTTGACCGAGAGGGCCATGGCCTGCTTGAGCTCGTACGGGCCGATCTCGCCGGCCGACTCGTTCTTCACCGTGGCCTTGGGCTTGTCGGTGTTCCTCCAGGTGCCCGTGCAGGTGGTCATCTGCGGGTAGTCGATCTTGTTCTCGGAGGGGAACGGCTGGGTGGGCGACAGGCCCGACTCCAGGGCCGCCGCAGCGAGGATCGGCTTGAACGTCGAGCCGGTCTGGAAGCCGTTGCCGCCGCCCATCGCGGAGTCGACGTTGAGGTTGACGACGGTCTGGTTCTTGTTCGGGTCCAGGCCGTACGGGCGGGTCTGGGCCATGGCCAGGATCTTGCCGGTGCCGGGCTCCATCATGGTCGCGGCGGCCGAGACCGTGTCCGTCACGTTGACCTTCTTGGTGACGGCGTTCTGGGCGGCGGCCTGCTTGTCCGGGTCCAGCGTGGTGTAGATGTTGAGGCCGCCGGTGTCCCACAGCTTCTTGCGGTCGGCGGCGCTCTTGCCGAACGCCGGGTCCTGCTTGACCACGTGGCGCACGTAGTCGCAGAAGAAGCCCATGCCGGCCTGGGCGGTGATGCAGCCGTTCTGCGGGTCCTTGAACTTCAGGCCCAGCGGGGCGGCCTTGGCCTCCTTGGCCTGGTCCGCGGTGATGTGCTTGTTCTCGAGCATCTTGTCGATCACGACGTTGCGGCGCTTGACCGTGTTGTCGGGATAGCGCACCGGGTCGTAGGACGACGGGTTCTGCACCATGCCGGCCAGGGTGGCGGCCTCGGCGACGGTCAGGTCCTTGTTGCTCTTGCTGAAGTAGCGCTGGGAGGCGGCTTCGATGCCGTAGGCCTGGTGGCCGTAGAAGGTGATGTTGAGGTAGTTGGTGAGGATCTGGTCCTTCGACAGGTCCTCTTCCAGCTTGATCGCGACCTTGAGCTCCTGGATCTTGCGACCCAGGGTCTTGCGCTGCGCCTCCAGCACCGCGGCCTGGTCGTCGCCGGCCTTCTCGACGTTGACGTTCTTCACGTACTGCTGGGTCAGCGTCGAGGCGCCCTGCGAGGTGGTGCCGCTCTCGGCGTTCTTGCCGATGGCGCGGAGCACGCCCTTGAGGTCGACGGCGCCGTGCTCGTAGAAGCGGGCGTCCTCGATGTCGACCTGGGCGTGCCGCATGAACGGTGACATCTGGTCGGCGGTGAGGACGGTGCGGTCGCGCTCGTACACCTTGGCGATCAGGCCGCCCTTGGCGTCGAAGATCTGCGTCGCCTGGGTGAGCGGCGGGGTCTTGAAGTCGTCGGAGATGTTGGAGAAGCTCTCCGCCGTGTCCTTGGCGGTCAGCCCGATGGCGCCGACGGCGGGCAGGGCGAGGCCTGCCAGCAGGACTCCGGAGAGCACGCTGACGCCCAGGAACTTCACTCCGTGTCCCGCGATGTCGAGCGGCGACTCGCGGCGCTTATCGCGCGGAGCTCCGGTGTTGCCTGGGGGCTGGGATGCCTGGGGGCGCTTCGGTGCCATGAGGAGAACCCTACGTCGCGGAATCCCGCCCACAGGGGCAGGTGTTCCCCTACGCTTGTCACAAGCTTGCGACAGCTTCGGTGCGTCAACACCATTCACTCTTGTGAGTGCAGAGACTTGCCCGAATTGCCCGATATTAGAGGGTTTTTGAGGCAGCTGTGGCCTGCTGTACCCGTGTGAACGGTAGCGCTCCGTGATGACACGCGTGGCGAGAGTTGCCGCGCCGCGATTGACAAGGCTTGCGACCTGCGATCACTCCAACGAGTGAGCTGACCGGTACCCATAGTCCAATCGGGTCATTCGAGATTGAGCCCGGAGGGGCTGTTGCTCGCTGTCGTTCTTCCGTAACGTCCTCAACTGGCAACGGTGAATATGCCGTTGCCGCCGTGGGGGAGCCTCGATACGGGAGAGGACGGCGCCGGGATGGGCTGGGTTGACGACTGGAGTGCGCAGGCCGCCTGCCGCACGAGTGATCCGGACGAGTTGTTCGTCCAGGGGGCGGCGCAGAATCGCGCCAAGGCGGTGTGCAGCGGTTGCCCCGTCCGCACGGAGTGCCTGGCGGACGCACTGGACAACCGGGTCGAGTTCGGGGTCTGGGGCGGGATGACGGAGCGCGAGCGCCGGGCGCTGCTGCGCCGCCGCCCGACGGTCATCTCGTGGCGGAGACTGCTGGAGACGGCCCGCACCGAGTACGAGGAGTCCCTCGCGACCGGCGTGATACTGACGGACTACGCCCAGGCGGGCTGAGCACACCGGCGCGGTGCGGACCCGCGCCGTGGCAGACCGGTGCCGGGGGGCCATCGGGCTGAGGACATCGGTGCCCAGCGCACCCGTGTCCGGCGCACCCGCGCCGAGGACGTTCGCGCCGAGGACGTTCGGGCTGAGGACATCCGTGCCGACGACGTTCGCGCCGGGCGCACCGGTGTTGGGCGCCCGGGCCGGGCCGGTGCCTACGCGGTGCCGCTGAGCCGGTCCCCGATGGCGCGCAGCCCGTCCAGGTCGTGCACGTCGCCCGGCAGCGCGGCGACCTCCACGATCGGCACGTCCGGGTACACGGAGACGAAGCGGTCGCGGGTTCGGCGCTCCCGCCCCATGATCTGCATCCGTTCGGCGTGCAGCCTCAGCAGCCCGGCCGCGAGCAGTTCGGCCTCGGGCGAGGCGTGCTCCGAGCCGTTCTCCTCCAGCGCCTCGGCGGCCGCCAGCGCCCGTTCCGCGGTGAGCTGCGGCGCGCCCGAGCCGTGCACCCGGTTGAGCACCAGACCGGCCAGCGGCATCCGGTCCGCGGCGAGCCGGTCGACGAAGTACGCCGCCTCGCGCAGCGCGTCCCGCTCCGGCGCGGCCACCACCAGGAACGCCGTGCCCGGCGCCTTGAGCAGCTGGTACGTGCGGTCGGCGCGCTCGCGGAAGCCGCCGAACATCGAGTCCATCGCGCTGACGAAGGTCTGCACGTCGGTGAGCAGCTGGGCGCCGAAGATCTTGCCCAGGGTGCCGGTGATCAGGCCCATGCCGGCGTTGAGGAACCTCATCGCACTGCGGCCGCCGACCTTGGCCGGGGCGGTCAGGATCCGGATCACCCGGCCGTCGAGGAAGGAGCCGAGCCGGTTGGGCGCGTCCAGGAAGTCCAGTGCGGAGCGGGACGGCGGGGTGTCGACGACGATCAGGTCCCATTCCTCGGCATCGCGCAGCTGCCCGAGCTTCTCCATCGCCATGTACTCCTGCGTGCCCGCGAAGCCGGCCGACAGGGACTGGTAGAACGGGTTCTCCATGATCGCCTTGGCCCGTTCGGGCTCGGCGTGGGCGAGCACGACCTCGTCGAAGGTCCGCTTCATGTCGAGCATCATGGCCTGCAGCTCGCCGTTGCCGGTGACCCCCTTGACGACCCGGGGGGTGTTGTCCAGTTCGGTGAGGCCCATCGACTGGGCGAGCCGGCGGGCCGGGTCGATGGTCAGAACGACGACCTTGCGGCCGCGTTCGGCGGCCCGCAGGCCGATCGCCGCGGCGGTGGTGGTCTTGCCGACGCCGCCGGAGCCGCAGCAGACGATGATCCTGGTCCTCGGGTCGTCGATCAGCCCGTCGACGGCGAGCCGGCTGCCGGCGGCCCGGACACCGCTGCCGCCGTCGCCGACCCCACCGCTGCTACCGCCGCCGTGGGCCCGGCCGGCCCCGCCGTTCCCGCTGGTTCCGTTGGTGGTCACGCCGCCCCCTGCCGCTTCAGCTCGCCCGCCAGCCGGTACAGCCCGCCGAGGTCCACGCCCTCGCCCAGCAGCGGCAGTTCGTACGTGGGGAGCCGCAGCTGCTGGAGGTCGGCGCGCTGCTCGCGCTCCAGCTCGACCCGCTCGGCGTGCTCCCTGGCCTGCTCCAGCAGCGGGTCGAGCAGCGGCTCCACCGCCGCCCGGACCGTCTCCGGCTTGCGCGAGCGCCCGCCGAGCCCGGCCTCGCCGAGGGCCAGGGCGACCTCCTCGCGGTGGTTCCCGTCCACCGCGGCCACCGCCGCGGCGTCCAGCACCGGCGGCCGGACCATGTTGACCATCACCCCGCCCACCGGGAGCCTGGCCTCGCGCAGCTCGGCGAAGCCGTCGACCGTCTCCTGCACCGGCATCTCCTCCAGCAGGGTGACCAGGTGCACCGCGGTCTCCGGCGACTTCAGCACCCGCATCACGGCCTGTGCCTGGGTGTGTATCGGCCCGATCCGGGCCAGCCCGGCGACCTCGGCGTTCACGTTCAGGAACCGGGTGAGCCGCCCGGTCGGCGGCGCGTCCATCACGACCGCGTCGTAGCGGCGGCGGCCGTCCGGGCCCTTGCGCCGGGCCGCCTCGCAGGCCTTGCCGGTGAGCAGGACGTCCCGGACGCCGGGCGCGATGGTGGTCGCGAAGTCGACGAAGCCGACCTTCTGCAGCGCCTTGCCGGCCCGGCCGAGCTTGTAGAACATCTCCAGGTACTCGAGCAGCGCCTGCTCGGGGTCGATGGCCAGCGCGAGCACCTCGCCGCCGCCTCCGCCGCCCCCGTCGTCGGGGGGCAGGCCCAGCTGGGCGCGGGAGACCGCGGCGATCCGGCGCTCCTCGTACGGGAGGGCGGCGATGCCGAACAGCTCGGCGATGCCCTGGCGCCCCTCGACCTCGATCAGCAGCACCCGGCCGCCGTCGGCGGCGAGCGCCAGCGCCAGCGCGGCGGCCAGCGTGGTCTTCCCGGTGCCGCCCTTGCCGCTGACCACGTGCAGCCGGACGCCCTCCCAGTCGGGGTCGCGCCGGGCCGCCTGGCCGGGGGTGCGTGCCACGCTCCGTCTCCGTCCGTCTCGTGGGCCGGGGCCGCTCCGTCGGCCGGCCCGAACTACCGGTGCCCTCTCGCGAGGGTAACCAGGGAGCGCGCCGGATGCCCGGAGCACCAGGGGGGCCGGGCCTGAATCATGCCCCCTTTGTGGGCCACCTCACACGCCGGTCCGTGGGCGGCGCCGATCGCCGTGGCCGCTCGTCTAGAGTCTGGCCATGACCAAGTGGGAATACATGACGGCGCCTCTGCTCGTACACGCCACCAAGCAGATCCTGGACAACTTCGGCGAGGACGGCTGGGAGCTCGTCCAGGTCGTGCCGGGCCCGAACCCGGAGCAGCTGGTGGCCTACTTCAAGCGGGAGAAGAACGCATGAGCAAGGTCGAGGCCAAGCTCGCCGACCTGGGTCTGACCCTGCCGCCGGTGGCCGCTCCGGTCGCCGCGTACGTGCCGGCCCTGCGCTCGGGCGAGTTCGTGTTCACCTCCGGCCAGCTGCCGGTCGTCGGCGGCAAGCTGCCGAGCACCGGCAAGGTCGGCGCGGAGGTCTCCCCGGAGGAGGCCAAGGAGCTCGCGCAGACCTGCGCGCTGAACGCGCTGGCCGCGATCAAGTCGGTGATCGGTGATCTGGACCAGATCGAGCGGGTCGTGAAGGTGGTCGGCTTCGTCGCCTCCGCCCCCGACTTCACCGGTCAGCCGGGCGTGATCAACGGTGCCAGCGAGCTGCTGGGCAAGGTGCTGGGCGAGGCCGGGGTGCACGCCCGCAGTGCGGTCGGCGTCGCGGTGCTGCCGCTGGACGCCCCGGTCGAGGTCGAGCTCCAGGTGCGCGTCAAGAACAGCTGAGCGTGATCGCGAAAGGCGGGGTTGGGCCTGTCCAACCCCGCCTTCGTACGCTTAGCATCCGGGCATGGACCATCGAGCGACGACGCTCCCGATGCCGCCCGGTTGGCCCGCCCGGATCCGGGCGGTCGACTCCGGCGTGCTGACCCCGCCGGTGCCCAGGCTGGCCGCGACGGTCGTGCTGCTGCGCGACGCGGCCGCCGGGCCGCAGGCGTACCTGCTGCGCCGGCGCACCTCGATGGCCTTCGCGGCCGGCATGTACGCCTACCCGGGCGGCGGGGTGGATCCGCGCGACGCCGAGGTGGAGACGGGCTGGGCCGGACCGGCACCCGAGGAGTGGGCGCGACGGCTCGGGGTGGACGCCCGGACGGCACGGGCGGTGGTCTGCGCGGCCGTCCGCGAGACCTTCGAGGAAGCCGGCGTCCTGCTGGCCGGCCCGGACGCGGACAGCGTCGCCGCGCCGCGCGACTGGAGCGCCGAGCGGGCGGCGCTGGAGGCGCACGAGCTGTCCTTCGCCGAGTTCCTCCGCGACCACGCTCTGGTGCTGCGCAGCGACCTGCTGGGCGGCTGGGCCCGCTGGGTCACCCCGGAGTTCGAGGAGCGCCGCTACGACACGTGGTTCTTCGTCGCGGTGCTGCCGGCCGGGCAGAGCGCGGCCCTGGAGGTCGGCGAGGCCGACCGGGTGGCCTGGCTGACGCCCGCCGAGGCCGTTCTCGGCTACCGGGAGGGCCGGTTCGGGATGCTGCCGCCGACCGTGACGGTGCTGCGCGAGCTGGCGCCGGTGCGCACCGCCGCGGAGGCGCTGACCGCGGCCTCCGGGCGGTCGCTGGAGCCGGTGCTGGGCCGGGCCGAGGTCCGGGGCGACCGGATGACGGTCCGCTGGCCCGGGTACGACGAACTGACCATCGACGGGGACTTCCCCGAGGACGCCTGACCGACCGGCGCCGCCCTCGTCGGCACTGTCGCCCGACGACGCCGACGACGCCGACGACGCCGCCGAACAGACTCGAAACAGAGAGGACCGACGCCCGATGACCCACAACGCCGTGGCTCGCCGGACGGCACCCGAGCTGCCCGCCCGCCGCCTGATCCCCCGTACCCCGGCCTGCGAGAGTCCGGTCCCGTTCGTCGAGGCCCAGCGGCCGCTCGTCCGGGTCCTGCCGCTCAGGGCCCTGCACCGGCCCGGCGGGGACAACCGGTGAGCGGGCTCCTGCCGGGCGACCCGGCCGCCACCATCGACGGCGAGGCCACGGCCCGGGCGCTGTGCGTGCTGGCGCCCAACCCGTCGCCGATGACGCTGGACGGCACCAACACCTGGCTGCTCTCCGAGCCCGGCTCGGACCTCGCCGTGGTGGTCGACCCCGGCCCGCTGCACGAGGGCCACCTGCGCCGGGTGGTCGACCTCGCGGAACAGCAGGGCAAACGCGTCGCGCTGACCCTGCTCACCCACGGCCACGCCGACCACTCCGAGGGCGCGGCCCGCTTCGCCGAACTCACCGGCACCGAGGTGCGCGCGCTGGACCCGGCGCACCGGCTGGGCTCCGAGGGCCTGGTCAACGGCCAGCGGCTGGACGTCGGCGGCCTCGACCTGCGGGTGGTCGCCACCCCTGGCCACACCTCGGACTCGCTGACCTTCCACCTGCCCGCCGACGGCGCGATCCTCACCGGCGACACCGTCCTCGGCCGCGGCACCACGATGGTCGCCCACCCCGACGGCCGGCTCGGCGACTACCTGGACTCGCTGCGCCACCTGCACACGATGGCCTCCGCGCACGGTGTGCGGACGGTGCTGCCCGGCCACGGTCCGGCGCTTGCGGACGCGCTCGGCGCCGTCGACTACTACCTCGCCCACCGGGCCAACCGGCTCGCCCAGGTGGAGACCGCGGTCGAGGCCGGCTGCCGGACCGCGGACGAGGTGGTGGCCCGGGTCTACGCCGACGTCGACCGGGCGCTCTGGCCGGCCGCCGAGCTCTCGGTCCGGGCGCAGCTGGAGTACCTGGAGGAGCACGGGCTGATCCCGGGCCTCGACTGATCCCGTCGCGCGCGGGGCGGGCAACGGAACGCCGAAGGGGAATGCCGAAGGGGAACGCCGAAGGGCCCGTCCGAGCGGACGGGCCCTTCGGCGTTTACGGCGTGAAGGCGTGAAGACGTGCGCGCCGAGGTCAGCGCGAGCGGCGCGACAGCCGCTCGACGTCCATCAGCACCACCGCGCGCGCCTCCAGCTTCAGCCAGCCGCGGCCGGCGAAGTCGGCGAGCGCCTTGTTGACCGTCTCGCGGGAGGCGCCGACCAGCTGGGCCAGCTCCTCCTGGGTGAGGTCGTGGGCGACGTGGATGCCCTCCTCGGACTGCACGCCGAACCGGCGGGAGAGGTCCAGCAGGGCCTTGGCGACGCGGCCGGGCACGTCGGAGAAGACCAGGTCGGACATCACGTCGTTGGTCCGGCGCAGGCGGCGGGCGATGGCCCGCAGCAGCGCGATGGAGACCTCGGGGCGGGCGTGCAGCCAGGGCTGCAGGTCGCCGTGGCCCAGGCCGAGCAGCTTGACCTCGGTCAGCGCGCTGGCGGTCGCGGTGCGCGGGCCCGGGTCGAACAGCGACAGCTCGCCGATCATCTCGCTGGGGCCGAGGACGGCGAGCATGTTCTCGCGTCCGTCCGGCGAGGCGCGGTGCAGCTTGACCTTGCCCTCGGCGACGACGTACAGCCGGTCGCCCGGGTCGCCCTCGTGGAACAGCGACTCACCACGGGCGAGGGTCACCTCGGTCATGGAAGCGCGCAGCTCGCCGGCCTGTTCGTCGTCGAGTGCCGCGAAGAGTGCGGCGCGCCGCAGAACGTCGTCCACGTGCTTCCTCCTTCTCGGCCGTTCGGCGGGTGGGCCGTCCGGCGCAAGTTCCGTACCGTGCTCTGCATCACCAAGCATGGCGCATGTCGCTCCGATCATATGAGGAGGGGGTGTGCCGAGGTGTGCGGTGCGGGGCCATTCGTACCGGCGGGTCACCGGGTGGGGCGTCGCGGGGGCGGCACCGGGTCGAACGCGTCATCGGACGGTTCGAACAGTGAATCGCCCACCGCCGTACGGGCGTAGAGGACGCTGTGACCGGCCCGGTGGGCGCTGGTCAGACCCGCCGCGCGCAGGGCGGTCAGGTGCTGCGATACGCCGGCGGCGGACAGACCGGTGCGGCGGGCCAGCTCGGTGGTCGAGGCCGGGGAGTCCAACTCGGCCAGCAGCCGGGCCCGGGACCGGCCCAGGACGGCGGCCAGCGCGTCCGGGCGCCCGTTCGGGCGCGGCTCCCACAGGGTGGCCGCGCCGCGCGCCGGGTAGCTCAGTTGCGGCGGGTCCGGCGGTAGCACCCGGGTCAGCACCCGCGGCCAGGCGAAGGCGGACGGCAGGAGCAGCAGCCCGGCCCCGGCGCTCAGCCGGGCGACCGCGCAGTGCCGCCGCTCCAGACGCAGCGCCGCGCCGTCCCAGCGGACCGTCTCGTGCAGGTCGTCCAGCATCCGCGCGGTGCCGTGCTCGGCGGCCTGCCGGGAGCGGTGGAACACGTCCGCCTCCAGCAGGGCGCGGATCCGGGCCCAGTACGGGGCGAGCGCGAGCTGCCAGTACGCCTCGATCTCGGCGGTGAGCCGGGGCAGCTGCGCCGCCGGGTCGCGGTACAGCGGCTCCAGGACGGGCGGCAGGCGGCCGCCGGCCTCGGCGGCGAGGATGTCCAGGTCGGCGCGGACCTGCCCGGCGCCGGTGGCGGCGATCGCGGCCAGTTCGTCGGCGAGGGCGGGGGAGAAGCCCGCCGGTGCGGGGTTGAGGAAGTCGGGCAGGTGGCCGACGGCCGGGACCATGACGGCCAGCCGGCCGCGGTCGAGTCCGGTGGCGGCCAGCCGGTCGCGCACCTGGTCGGCCCAGCGGCGGTGCAGCGCGGGGACGGGGGAGTGGGCGAGGGCGCGGAGGCTGGTCACCACCTCCTGCAGGGGGGAGAGGGCGAAACGGGTCAGCGCCAGGTCGTTCGCGGAGAAGTGCAGTGCCGTCCGCATGCCGGGCCCCTCCCAGAAGATTCGGGCCCAGCTTAATCAGTGGTGACCCGCCCGGGCCGGGCCGCACGATGCGGGGGAACCGAGGCAGCACCCGACGGCACGGAAGAACGGTGACCCCGCATGTCCATTCCCCCTCAGGCCCCCACCCCCACCCCCACGCCGCGCGAGCGGGCGCTGCGGCTGCGGGAGCTCGTCGTGGACGGCCCGCTCGTCCTGCCCAACGCCTGGGACGCGGGCAGCGCCGCCGTCATCGCCTCGGCCGGCGCCCCGGCGATCGCCACCACCAGCGGCGGCGTCTCCTGGTCGCTCGGCCACGGCGACGGCCACCGGCTGGACCGGGCGCAGGCCGTCGAGGCGGCCCGCCGGATCGTCGCGGCCGTGGACGTGCCGGTCACCGTCGACGCCGAGGGCGGCTACGGGCCGACGCCCGCCGACGTGGCCGCGACCGTGGCGGCACTGGTCGGGGCGGGTGCCGTCGGCGTCAACCTGGAGGACTCGACGGCCGTCGGCGGCCCGCTGTTCCCGGTGGCCGAGCAGGCCGACCGGCTGCGGGCGGCCCGGACGGCGGCGGCCGCGGCCGGGCTGCCCGAGCTGGTGGTCAACGCCCGCACCGACGTCCTCCTGTTCGGGCTGGGCGGTCTCGACGACGTGTTGGCCCGGGCCGAGGCCTACGCCGAGGCGGGCGCCGACGGTCTGTTCGTCCCCGGGCTGCTGGACCTCGACGCCCTCGCCGAGCTGTGCGAGCGCTCCCCGCTGCCGGTGAACGCCATGGCCGTCGCGGGCGGGCCGACCGTCGCCGAACTCGCCGCCACGGGGGTGCGGCGTGTCAGCGTCGGCACCGGGCTCGCCCAGCTCGCGTACACCGCGGCGCGCCGCGCGGCCGCCGAACTGCTCGGCGCCGGGACGCTGGCGGAGCTGGACGGCGCGCTCGGCTTCGGCGAGCTGAACGGGCTGTACCGGGGCTGACCACGGGCCCGCCGGGAGCACGGCCGCTCGGCCCCGTTCACCCGGCCCGTTCACCCGGCCCGTTCACCCGCCCTGTTCACCCGCCCTGTTCACCCGGGCCGGGCTCGCCGGGCAGGGGGTCAGCCGGTGAAGCCCAGTTCGCCGAGGGTCTTCTCGATCCGGGTGCGGTGCGCCGCCTCCCAGTCGTCCAGCGTCTCGGCGGCCTCCTTGGCCAGCTTGGCGCGGGCCGCCTCCAGGGCCTCGGCACGTCGGTCGGCGGGCACCACCACGACCCCCTCCTCGTCGGCCACCACGATGTCACCGGCCGCCACCAGCACGCCGCCGCAACGCACCCGGGCGCCGTGCGTGCCGAGCTCCCGCTTGGCCCCCGGGATCGGGATCACGCCGCGGGCGAAGACCGGGAAGCCCAGCTCCCGCACCTCGCCCAGATCCCGGATCAGGCCGTCGGCGACGAACGCCACGACGCCCCGGCGCTGCGCGACGGCGCACACGTTGCCGCCGGCCAGCGCGTAGTCCAGGTCTCCCGACTCGACGACGATCACGGTGCCCGGCTCGGCCCGGTGGATCGCCGCGTGCAGCATCAGGTTGTCGCCGGGCGGGCACTGCACGGTGAACGCCGGGCCGGCCACCCGCGGCGCCCCCGCCCACAGCGGACGGATGCCGATGTCCATGACCTGGGCGCGCCCGAGCACGTCGGCCAGGGTGGTGGTGGGGATGTCCTTGAAGTCCTGGTCCATGCTTCCTCGTTCTTCGGTGGGCAGGCGGCGGCCGGCCGCCGCCGGTCACGCTAACCCGCGACGGTTCGGGCGAGGAAGGCCCTTCGGCCGGAGAACTGCACCGGCTCGGGCGCGGTGGGCTGCGTCGCCGCGCACCCGCGCACCCGCGCACCCGCGCACCCGGGCGGCCGTGCCGGACGACCGTGTCGGACGACCGTGTCGGACGGGGGTTCAGACGCGGAAGGCCGCGACGTAGCGGTGGGGGTCGCGGCGGAGGTCGGTGTCCCAGCGGGCCGTGCACTGCTCCGCGAAGGTCTGCCCGGTGCGCAGCACCTCGTCGAGCGGGTCGAGGTAGTCCAGCACCTTCGGCTGTTCCAGGCCGGCGCGAACCCGGGCCCGCAGGCCTGCCCGGGCGAGCCGGACGAGTTCCGCCGCGAGTTCACGGACCCGGTCGCCGCCGAGCAGGGTGTCCAGGCCGTCGGCGGGGAGCCGGGCCTTCGCCGCGCGGTGCTCCGCCACGCCGTGGTGGCGCAGCAGTTCCCAGGCCGCCGTCCGCGACGGGGGGTGGTAGGCGAGCCCCGCCCACAGCGCCGGTACGGCCGGGATGTGCGGGTACGGCGGGCCGTCCCCGGCCCGCAGTTCCAGGGTCCGGCGGACTCTGACGTCCGTCCAGATCTGCGACATGTGGGAGACCCAGTGGTCGAAGGTCGGCATGGTGCCGTCGTCGAAGCCCTGCCGCAGGATCTCGGCGAACGGCCGGTCGGGGGCGAGCCGGTACCGTCCGTCAGGGTCGCGGTAGTAGATCATCGGGATCCCCAGCGCCCAGTCGATGACGTCGTCGGCGGTCACGTCGGGCCGCAGCGCGGGCGGCAGGACGCCGCAGCGGCGCGGGTCCATCCGCAGCCAGTTCTGCGACCTGTGCGAGAGCAGCCCGTTCGATCGGCCGCCCTGGAGCGGCGAGTTGACGAGGAGTGCGGCGACCACCGGGGACGCGGCGGTCAGCATCCGCAGCTTCTGGGTGAAGTCCTCGTCGGACAGGTAGTCCAGGTGCACCTGGGTGGACAGCGACATCGACATGATCTTCGGGGCCCCGCTGCCGGCCTCGCCGATCCGGTCGAAGAAGTCGCGCATGACGGCACCGCGGAGCATCGGCACCCAGGAGACGGTGTCGAGCCGGTCGAAGGGGAGGTTGCCGCCGGGCAGGAGGGCCAGGCCGAAGCGCCCGACGAGTTCCGCGAGGCGCTCCATCGTGGCCCGCATGTCGTCCACGGCCGTGGCCAGGTCGGCGGCCGGGGCGGAGGAGTACTCGACCTGGCCGCCGTGTTCGAGCGTGATCTGGGCGGTGTCCGCCAGGTCCACGCCGGTCAGTCGACCGTTGTCGCGCCGGTCCGTGCCGCCCCATTCGGCGAGGACGGCCTCCAGGACGGCCCGGACGCCGTTCCTCCCCTCGTAGGGGGCGGCCAGCCCGGTCTCCGGGTCGACGATGCCGTTCTCGATCTCCAGCCCGATCCGCTCGGTCGCGGACGCCGCCGGGGCGAGCAGCGGTCCGAGGTCGTCGCGGCGCAGCGCCGCTCCCGTCGCCGGGCCGCCGCTCTGTTCGCCGGGTCGGCGCCGGGGCGCCGGTGCCGCGCTCACCCGGCCCGCAGCCGGGCGGTGTCGTCGGCGTGCTGCCCCCGGTCGATCACCTGGCCGACCACGGCCAGGGCCGACTGGGCGGCGCCCTGCATCCAGGCGTGCGCTCCGGACAGGTGCTCTCCGGCGAAGAAGATCCTCGGGTCGTCGGTCGGGTGCGGGGCGCCGAGCCCGGTCAGGTACCGGGTGTGCTCGCCGGGCGCGAGGTGGGCGAAGGCGCCGCCGCCCATGCCGACCTGGTCGTCCCAGTTCCAGTGCACGATGTCGTCCGCGTCGCGGAGGATGCCGGGGTGCAGCCGTTCCAGGCACTTCAGGACCAGCAGGTCGCGGTCGGCCGGCGGCAGGGTGGTGAAGCGGCGGGCGTTGGCCCCCCACAGGTAGGCGCCGACGAGCACCGCGGGCTCGTGGGAGCGCTGCGGGTCCCGGGCGGCCCAGCGCCGCCTGCCGACGGTGCTCCCGTTGGTCCGGCCGTCGACGGGCCGGGCGTTGTCCGACGGGTACCAGCACTGCTGGATCGGCATGTCGGTGAAGCTGCCGCCGCCGAAGATCCGGTCGTCCAGTTCCCAGCCGCGCCGCTTGGTGTGCACGAGCGTCTTCGTGCTGCTGGCGTAGCTGATGCCGCGGATCGCGTGGCGCTGGTGGTGGGGCAGGCCGGGCCGGAAGCTGATCTGGTCGAGGGCGGGGACGGGGACGCAGCAGACGACGAAGTCGACGTCCTCGGTGATCGTGCCGCCGAGGCGCCGCCCGTGCACCCGGACGCCCCGGCGGGTCAGCGAGAGTTCGTCGATCTGGGTGGACAACTGGAGGGTCCTCGGCCGCAGCCGGCGTACGAACGCGTGCACCAGGCGGTCGGTGCCGTCGACCAGTTCCACCTGGCCCGCGTGGAACAGGCCGAAGTAGTCGACGAGGACCTCCAGCAGGGAGGACTGCTCGTAGTGGACCAGGCCGCTGGCGTGGCCGAGGAGGTCCCAGGCGTCCTGTGACAGGTGCTCGTGGACGTACTGCCACAGCGACACCGAGACGAGCCGGTCGAGCGCCGGGTCGTCCCAGTGGCCGTCCAGCACCCGCCGGCGCTGGTCGGGGGTGAGCGTCTCCCAGGCGGCCGTCAGCAGCCGGTCCAGGATCCGCACCGGGTCCTGCTTCTCGGCGGCGCGCAGCGCGTACGCCGGGTGCAGCGCGTGCACCTCCTGGACGCGGGCACGACGGCCGCGCAGGTGGTAGTAGGCGTCCGGGTTGAAGTTGACGAACGGCCTGGTCCGCAGGCCGAACTGGGACACGTAGTGGAGGACGCAGTGGTGGTTCCCGGGGATGCGCATGGCGCCCAGGTCGGCGTGCGTGCCGTCCCAGAAGCGGTGCGTGCGCACCCGTCCGCCGGGTTGGTTCGACCGCTCGTACAGGACGATGCCGAAGCCCCGGCGCTGGAGCTCGTAGGCGGCGACGAGGCCCGCCACCCCGGCCCCGATCACCGCGACGCGTCCGGTGGCGCCGGTCACCGGGCGCAGCAGGCCGCTGGGAAAGGCGAAGCTCTCGTCGAACATGGGCACCTCGCGTCGTCGTAGCCCTCAGCCTGGGGCAGCCCGCCGTCGCGAGCCACCAGACCGCGCCCATCCGAAGGTCGGTCCGCGGCTCCCGCGGGCTCCGGTGATCCGCTGCCCGCCGTCGGCCGTTCGGCGTAGCCTTCGTGCATGGCAGAGAGCAAGGTCCGGGCGGCGGCGGCACCGAAGGCGAAGGCCGTGCCGGGGGTGAAGCCGGGGAAGCCGGAGTCGCACCTGGCGATGGTGCGGCGGGCGCGGCGGATCAACCGCGAGTTGACGGAGCTGTACCCGTACGCGCATCCGGAACTGGACTTCGAGAACCCGTTCCAGCTGCTGGTGGCGACCGTGCTGTCGGCGCAGACGACGGACCTGCGGGTGAACCAGACGACGCCGGCGCTGTTCGCGAAGTACCCGACGCCGGAGGACATGGCGGCCGCGAACCCGGAGGAGCTGGAGGAGGTCATCCGCCCGACCGGGTTCTTCCGGAACAAGGCGAAGTCGCTGATCGGCCTCTCGATCGCCCTGCGCGACGACTTCGGCGGCGAGGTCCCGGGCCGCCTGGACGACCTGGTGACGCTGCCGGGCGTGGGCCGCAAGACCGCCAACGTGGTCCTCGGCAACGCCTTCGGGGTGCCCGGGATCACCGTGGACACGCATTTCGGGCGGCTGGCCCGGCGGTTCGGCTGGACGGCGGAGGAGGACCCGGTGAAGGTCGAGGCGGCCGTCGCCGAGATCTTCCCGAAGTCGGAGTGGACGATGCTGTCGCACCGGGTGGTCTTCCACGGCCGCCGGATCTGCCACTCCCGCAAGCCCGCCTGCGGCGCCTGCCCGGTCGCGCCGCTCTGCCCGTCGTACGGGGAGGGCGAGACCGACCCGGAGAAGGCGCGCAAGCTGCTCAAGTACGAGCTGGGCGGGCAGCCCGGGCAGCGGCTGAGGCCGCCGGGGGACTTCCCGGGGGAGGCCGCCGCCCGGGCCGACGCCGCCGAGCACCAGGGGCGGATCGCGGACCTGGCGGTGGGCGAGTGACCCGCGAGGCACGGCGGACTCCGGAGCCGTCGGCGGTGCGGGCGGTCGAGGCGGACGGCCTGCCGGCCTGGTTGGAGCCGGTGCGGGAGGCGGCCGAGCGGGTGCTGCCGGAGCAGCTGAGCCGCTTCCTGCCGCCGGTGGAGGGCGGCCGGGCGGCGGCGGTGCTGATGCTGTTCGGCGAGGGCCCGGACGGGCCGGACCTGCTGCTGATCGAGCGGGCCCGTTCGCTGCGCTCGCACGCCGGGCAGCCGTCCTTCCCGGGCGGCGCGCTGGATCCGGAGGACGGTGACCCGGACGGCCCTGGCCCGGTCGCGGCGGCGCTGCGCGAGGCCTGGGAGGAGACCGGGCTGGACCCGGCCGGGGTGCAGGTGTTCGCGGTGCTGCCGGCGCTGTACATCCCGGTCAGCCGGTTCGTGGTGACGCCGGTGCTGGGCTGGTGGCGCGAGGAGTCGCCGGTGCGGCCGGTGGACCAGGGCGAGACCGGCGCGGTGTTCCGGGTGCCGGTCGCCGATCTGGCCGACCCGGCGAACCGGGTGCGGCTGCGCCACCCGTCCGGGCACGTGGGGCCGGCCTTCGCGGTGGCCGGGCGGCTGGTCTGGGGGTTCACGGCCGGGGTGATCGACCGGGTGCTGCACCACGGCGGGCTGGAGCTGCCCTGGGACCCGTCCCGGATCGTCGACCTCTCGGACGAGGCGCTGGCCCTGGTGCAGGGCGATCTCGACCACTCCCGGGCGCTGCCCGGCGGCGACGCCGGTCCCACGTGAGGGGCCGTCTGCACGGCCGGGCCGCGGGCCGTGGGAGGGTGTCCGGGTGAACGTCCTGGATGTGCTGCTGATCGCCGCTGCCGTGGCATTCGCCGTGTCGGGCTACCGGCAGGGCTTCGTCGTGGGTGTCCTGTCCCTGGTCGGCTTCCTGGGCGGCGGCCTGCTGGCCGTCCAACTGCTGCCGCTGCTGCTCGACCACCTCAGCCCGGGCACGACGGCCTCGGTGGTGGCCGTGGTGGTGGTGATCGTGTGCGCCGCGATCGGCCAGGCGGTCACCGCGCACTTCGGCTGGAAGCTCCGGGGCCACATCGGCCGCCGTCCGGCGCGGGTGCTGGACGCGACCGGCGGCGCGGCCGTGAACGTGGTCTCGATGCTGCTGGTGGCCTGGCTGATCGGCTCGGCGCTGGCCGGGGCGTCGCTGCCGACGGTGTCCAAGCAGGTCCGCTCCTCGGCGATCCTCGGCGGCGTGCAGAACGCGCTGCCCGACGACGCGCCGAACTGGTTCTCGGACTTCTCCAAGGTGCTGGCCCGCAACGGCTTCCCGCAGGTCTTCAACCCCTTCGAGCACGAGCCGATCACCCAGGTCGACACCCCCGACCCGGCGCTGGCCGGCAGCCCGGCGGTGGCGCGGGCCAAGCAGAGCCTGGTCAAGGTGGTGGGCACCGCCACCTCCTGCAGCAAGACCCTGGAGGGCAGCGGTTTCGTCTTCGCCCCGCACCGGGTGATGACCAACGCCCACGTGGTCGGCGGGGTCGACGAGCCGACCGTGCAGATCGGCGGGGTCGGCCAGCTGTACGACGCGACGGTGGTCCGCTACGACTGGCAGCGCGACATCGCCGTCCTGGACGTGCCCAAGCTGAACGCGCCCCCGCTGTCGTTCGCGGGCGAGGCGAAGACCAACGACAGCGCGATCGTGGCGGGCTTCCCGGAGAACGGCGCCTTCAACGTCCAGCCGGCCCGTATCCGCGGCCGGATCCAGGCCAACGGCCCGGACATCTACCACCGCGGCCAGGTGGTCCGCGACGTCTACTCGGTCCGCTCGCTGGTCCGCCAGGGCAACAGCGGCGGCCCGCTGCTCACCCCGGACGGCCAGGTCTACGGCGTGGTGTTCGCCAAGTCGCTGGACAGCGCCGACACCGGGTACGTGCTGACCGCGGCCGAGGTGCGGGAGGACGCGGAGAAGGGCGGCACCGCGAGCACCCGGGTGGACACCCAGGGCTGCGCGCTCTGACCGGGCCCCGGGGCGCTCCGACGCGCCGGATCCGACGATCCGATATCCGTCACACCGTCAGTCCGCCCTGGTAGCCTCTGCCGCGCTCACCCGTTCGGCTCAACCGGGCGCCGTCCCGGAGTGAGTCTTACGGGAGGTCGTGGTAGTCCGATGATGGGTCACTCGCACGCGGTCAGTGGGGCGATGCTGTACGCCGCCTCCGCACCGTTCCTGCCCCCGCTGCTGCTGCACACCACGCTGCAGCCGGCGGACATACTGATGGGCACGGTGCTGTGCGCGGGGGCGGCCCTGCTGCCGGACCTCGACCACCACGACGGCTCGATCGCCAACTTCCTGGGGCCGATCTCCAAAGCGCTCTGCCGCTTCGTGGCCTGGGCCTCCGGCGGGCACCGGCACGCCACCCACTCGCTGCTGTTCGTCGCGCTGATGGGCGCCGGCACCTGGGCGGGCGTCACCTACCTGGGCCGCAACTTCACCCTGGTGCTGACGTTCTTCCTGATCGCGCTCGCGATCCGGGCGCTGCGGCTCTGCCCGCCGGGGGACGGCCCGGAGAGCTGGATCACCGTCATCGGGCTGTCCGCGCTCGGCACCTTCGGGATGAACACCTGGATGCCGAACTCGCCGGGCTGGCTGCCGTACGCGGTGGCGCTGGGCACCCTGGCGCACCTGCTGGGCGACTGCCTGACCAAGAAGGGCGCGCCGCTGCTCTGGCCGCACAAGGAGCGCTACGAGGTGGTGCTGATCAAGCGCAGCGGCAACAACGTCGAGACCAAGGTGCTGGTGCCGATCATGTCGGTGGCGACCTTCGTCCTGCTCTGGTTCACCGCGGTGTCGCCGACGATCGTGAACTGACCGTCCCGCCTGACCGGCCGAACCGATCGGCCGGCCGACCCGGCCGACCCGGCCGACGGGACCGACCGGCCGGATGACGCGGCGCGAGGCCTCAGGTCTCGCGCCGCAGTCGTGCGCCGACCCAGCGGGCGCGCCGGCCGAGGATGCGGGGGATGCCGAGCTGCCGCTGCGCCGGGCGCGGACGGCGGTCGGGGCCGTCGTAGCCGAGGTCGTCCGCCCAGTCGGGGCGGTGGGCGGAGCGTTGGGAGCTGTTGTGGCGTCGGGCGCGCGGGGCGCCGCCGCGATCGGGCATCCAGGTCATACCGGAATGGATGCCCCTGGGCCGGTGGGGGTAACCGCCGGGCACGCGTCGAAATTGGCCTATGCGGTTGTCATATGTGCGTCAGATCAAGGGAGTTGGGACCAAGGGCCCTTCCCGCCCGGCCCCTTCGCCGCTCCTGCACCGTCACTCCTTGTGACGGCCGACCCAGTCCAGCAACTCCGCGGTGAACTGCTCCGGGGCCTCCTCGTGCGGGAAGTGCCCGACTCCCGGCATCAGCCGCCAGCGGTACGGCGCCGCCACGTACTCGCCGCCGCCCAGCGCGGTGTGCGACAGCAGCACCGGGTCCGCCGCGCCCTGGACGTGCAGGGTCGGCGCCGTGATCGGCTTCTTCATCCGCCGGGCGAACTGGATGCCGTCCGGGCGCGCCATCGAGCGCAGCAGCCAGCGGTACGGCTCGATCGAGCAGTGCGCCGTGCTGGG
The DNA here is from genome assembly GCF_044750105.1 of Kitasatospora sp. NPDC088861. Lineage (NCBI taxonomy): Bacteria > Bacillati > Actinomycetota > Actinomycetes > Kitasatosporales > Streptomycetaceae > Kitasatospora > Kitasatospora sp. NPDC088861. The sequence continues at coordinate 321,024 of NZ_JBIVJF010000001.1, read as the reverse complement.
GATCTGGATGGCCTGCCGGTACGCGTGCACCGCCTCCTCGTCCAGCCGGTTCGGACCGGCCCAGGCGTCCAGGTAGCGGCCGACCAGCGCGGCGTCGTCGGCCACCAGGCGGCGTTCCGGTATCCACGGCCGCTGGAAGCCCAGCACGTGCTCGAAGGCGGCCGCCTGGCGGCGGTCGGTCAGCAGGGCCCGGCGCAGGTCCCGGGGGTGCGCGGCGGAGACCACGGTGAGGCTCTGGATCACCGACGGGCGCATCACCGCCGCCACCCAGGCCAGCGTGCCGCCGGCGGCGTGCCCGACCAGGTGCGCCCGGCGTTCGCCGAGCGAGCGGATCACCCCGGTGATGTCCAGGGCGAGGTTGCCCGGGTCGTACCCGCGCGGGGTGCGGTCGCTGCCGCCGATGCCCCGCAGGTCGAGCGCCACCGCCCGGTAGCCGGCCTCGGCGAGCGCGGTCAGCTGGTGGCGCCAGGCCCACCAGTACTCGGGCCAGCCGTGCACCAGCAGCACCAGCGGGCCCGAGCCCAGCTCGGCGATGTGGAACCGGGCGCCGTTGGCCGCGAGGTCGCGGTGCGTCCACGGGCCGCTCTGCCGGACGCTCCAGGCCTCGGCGCCGCCGTCGGGGGCGGTGTCGGGGGTCTCCTCGGCGGGCTCCCCCCCGGGTGCCAGGTCGGGTCCGGAGTCGGCGGACGGCTGCGCGGGCACGGGCTTCTGGTCAAGCGGCATACCGAGAGCGTGTCACATCCGTGCGCCGGACGGCGCCCGGTACTCGCTCCCGGCGGGTCCGGGCGGGCGGCTGTGCGCCGCCACCGGAAGGGCCGTTACGGGATGCGGCCCAGGGCCCGGTCGATCTCCTCCTTGGTGGCCGGGCGCGGCCGGGCGTTCTTCAGCACGTCGGCGGTCTTCTGGGCGCCCTCGATGGTGCGGTGCGGCTTCTCGATCCGCTTGAACGAGCGCCAGGCCATCAGCCCGAGCAGCACCGCGAGCAGCAGGTAGGCGCCGGCCACGATGAGGAACGACCAACCGAGCGACAGGCCCAGCGCGTGGATGCCGAAGGCCGCCGCGGCGCTCAGCATCGGGACAGCGGCCAGCGCCACCACGGCGGCGACGCCCAGCGAGACGCCCCCGGAGACGCCGCGCTTGACGTCCGCCCGGATCTCGGCCTTGGCGAGCGCGATCTCGTCGTGGACCAGTGCGGACAGGTCGGCGGTGGCCGCCGCGAACAGCTGCCCCACCGAACGCTCGCCCTCGTAGGGCGCCCGGCCGTTGCTGGACGGGTCTGCGGCTCCTGCGGGCATCAGCGGTTCTCCTCTGCGGCTGTGCGGCGTGACGCCGCCGCGTGGTGCGGTTCGGGGGGCCGGAGGGGCCCGGAGGCGTCAGTGGACTGTCGACAGCTCAGAATCATGCCCCTACCGGTCAGTCGCACACCACTCCGGGGCCCCGCCGGGGGGACGTGTCCGGGCGCTGCCGGGCCGCCGGCGGGCCTCAGCGGGGCTTCTCCGGCCCCTCGCCGTCGGGCCGAGGGGCGAGTTCGGCGGTCCGGGCCCGCCAGGCCGGGTCGTCCTCCTGGTAGACGTCCGGGACGCCGTCGCCGTCCACGTCCCGGTCCTCCTCCTCGCACAGCTCGCGGTAGTGCCGGTTGCGGAGCTTGAGCAGCACGGTGGCCACCGTCGCGCAGAGCAGCGAGCCGACCAGGACGGCCGTCTTGGAGAGGTCGGCGAGGGCCAGGTCGTCGCGGAACGCCAGTTCGCTGATCAGCAGCGAGACGGTGAAGCCGATGCCCGCGAGCACCGAGACCGCGAACATGTCGGCCCACTTGAGCTTCGGGTTCAGCTCGGCCCGGGTGAACCGGGCGGCCAGCCACGTGCCGCCGAATATGCCCACCGTCTTGCCGACCAGCAGGCCGATGACGATGCCGAGCGGCGTGGCCTGGGTGAACACCTCGCGCAGCGTCGGGCCGGAGATCGTCACCCCGGCGGCGAACAGCGCGAACACCGGAACGGCCAGGCCGGCCGAGAGCGGACGGACCAGGTGCTCGATGTGCTCGCCGGGGGAGTGCTGCTCGTCGCCCTCCCGGTGGCAGCGCAGCATCAGACCCATCGCGACGCCCGCGACCGTGGCGTGGATGCCGCTCTCGTGCATCAGCGCCCAGTTCACGACGGCCAGCGGCACGAACAGGTACCAGCCGTGCACCCCGCGCCGGTGCAGGAACCAGAACAGCACCAGGCCGGCGAAGGCCAGGCCGAGCGCCCAGAACTTGATGCCGGAGCTGTAGAAGACCGCGATGATCAGGATCGCGATCAGGTCGTCCACCACGGCGAGGGTGAGCAGGAAGGCGCGCAGGGCGGACGGCAGGTGGCTGCCGACCACGGCCAGCACGCCGAGCGCGAAGGCGATGTCGGTGGCGGTCGGGATGGCCCAACCGCTGGGGTGACCGCCGCTGCCCGAGTTGACGAGGGCGAACAGGATCGCCGGCAGCGCGACCCCGCAGACGGCGGCCACCACCGGGAGCAGCGCGGCGCTCGGGGTGCGCAGCTCGCCCGCGACGAACTCGCGCTTGAGCTCGATCCCGGCCACGAAGAAGAAGATCGTCAGCAGGCCGTCCTTGGCCCAGTTGCCGAGGGTGAGGTCGAGGTGCAGCGGGGCGGACGGCCCGACGGTGTAGTCGAGGACGCTCTCGTACGCGTGCGGCCAGACGTTGGCCCACACCAGTGCGACCACGGCGGCGAGCAGCAGCAGGATGCCGCCGACGGTCTCGGTGCGCAGGGCGTCGGTGATGAACGTCCGCTCGGGCAGGGACAGCCGGCCGAGCAGCTGCCGGCGGCGGGTCGTCGGCTCGTGGACGGGCGGCTGTTCGGTCACGAGGACCTCCTGAGGGGCTGGGAGCGGCAACGGATGCACGTGTGGTGCAGTTGCCGACCAGACTTCCCGGCGCGCCCTGTGACGCTCGGATTCCCGTTCAGGGATCTTGATGCGTCGTTAACAGTCTAGGGGATCGTTCGGGTGACATCCGGATTGTCCTATTAAAGGACTTAAGCCCTGAGGGGTGGTTCTGCACTCCGGAGGAGCAGTGGCACGGCACCCGAATGGCCTAGGCCGCTCGCAGACGGGTGAACGCGGCCCTGTCGTCCCTGTCGTCCTTGTCGCCTCTGCGGGTTCTGTGGTCTCTGTCGTTCTTGCCGTCGGTCGCCGGCGCCGCCCGGCCCCGGCCGCCCCGCTGGCACACCCCGGCGGCCGACCGGAAGCGGGCTTCGGACTCACGGCATGGCTGTGCCCCGGGCGGTGACCACCGCCCGGGGCACGCTTCACCGTGTCGGCCGGCTCAGCCGTTGCCACCCGCCGGCGGCAGCTGGGCCTGGATCTGGCTCATCACCGTGCTGTCGGCGAGGGTGGTGGTGTCACCGACCTCGCGGCCCTCGGCGATGTCGCGCAGCAGACGGCGCATGATCTTGCCGGAGCGGGTCTTCGGCAGCTCGCCGACCACCTTGACCTGCTTCGGCTTGGCGATCGGGCCGAGCGTGCGGCCGACGTGCGCGCGCAGCTCCTCGACCAGCTCCGGGCTCTCGGTGGCGCCGCCGCGCAGGATCACGAAGGCGACGATGGCCTGGCCGGTGGTGGCGTCCGCGGCGCCGACCACGGCGGACTCGGCCACCGACGGGTGGCCGACCAGGGCCGACTCGACCTCGGTGGTGGAGATGTTGTGGCCCGAGACGAGCATGACGTCGTCGACCCGGCCGAGCAGCCAGATGTCGCCGTCCTCGTCCTTCTTGGCGCCGTCACCGGCGAAGTAGCGGCCCGCGAAGCGCGACCAGTAGGTGTCGATGTAGCGCTGGTCGTCGCCCCAGATGGTGCGCAGCATGGACGGCCACGGCTCGGTGAGCACCAGGTAGCCGCCGGAGCCGTTCGGGACCTCGTTGGCCTCGTCGTCGACCACGGTGGCCGCGATGCCCGGCAGGGCGCGCTGGGCCGAACCCGGCTTGGTCTCGGTGACGCCCGGCAGCGGGCTGATCATCATGGCGCCGGTCTCGGTCTGCCACCAGGTGTCCACGATCGGGGTCCTGCCGGCGCCGATGTGCTCGCGGTACCAGATCCAGGCCTCGGGGTTGATCGGCTCGCCGACGCTGCCCAGCACCCGCAGCGAGGACAGGTCGAACTTCGCGGGGATGTCGTCGCCCCACTTCATGAAGGTGCGGATCGCGGTCGGCGCGGTGTAGAGGATCGTCACGCCGTACTTCTGGACGATCTCCCAGAACCGGCCCTGGTGCGGGGTGTCCGGGGTGCCCTCGTAGATGACCTGGGTGGCGCCGTTGGAGAGCGGGCCGTAGACGATGTACGAGTGGCCGGTGACCCAGCCGATGTCGGCGGTGCACCAGTAGACGTCGGTCTCCGGCTTGAGGTCGAAGACCGCGTGGTGGGTGTAGCTGGCCTGGGTGAGGTAGCCGCCCGAGGTGTGCAGGATGCCCTTGGGCTTACCGGTGGTGCCCGAGGTGTAGAGGATGAACAGCGGGTGCTCGGCGTCGTGCGCCTCGGGGGTGTGCTCGGTGGACTGGCGCGCGGTGATCTCGTGCCACCAGACGTCACGGCCCTCGGTCCAGGAGATGTCCTGCCCGGTGCGGCGGATCACCAGGACGTGCTCGACGCCGTCGACCTTGGTGAGCGCCTCGTCGATGGCCGGCTTGAGCGCGGACGGCTTGCCGCGGCGGTAGCCGCCGTCGGCGGTGATGACGAGCTTGGCCTGGGCGTCCTCGATGCGGGAGGCGACGGCGTCGGCGGAGAAGCCGCCGAAGACCACCGAGTGGGTGGCGCCGATCCGGGCACAGGCGAGCATCGCGACGACCGCCTCGGCGATCATCGGCAGGTAGACCGCGACCCGGTCGCCCTTGCGGACGCCGAGCTCCAGCAGCGCGTTGGCGGCCTGCGAGACCTCGTCCTTGAGCTGGGCGTAGGTGATCGAGCGGCTGTCGCCGGGCTCACCCTCGAAGTGGATCGCGACCCGGTCGCCGAGTCCGGCCTCGACGTGGCGGTCGACGCAGTTGTAGGCCACGTTGAGCTTGCCGTCGGCGAACCACTTGGCGAAGGGCGGGTTGGACCAGTCCAGCGTCTCGGTCGGCTCGACGGCCCAGCTGAGGCGGCGGGCCTGCTCGGCCCAGAAGCCCAGGCGGTCCTCGGAGGCCTGCGCGTACGCGGCCGCGGTGACGTTGGCGGCGGCGGCGAGCTCTGCCGGCGGGGCGAATCGCCGCTCCTCCTTGAGCAGGTTGGCCAGGCTCTCGTTGCTCAACGCGCACTCCTCATCGAGTCATGATCGGAGACGATCCCGTGCGTGGGGATTGTCCCGTGTGTCCCAGCGCACAGCTCACCAGGCGAATGGGGCACTTGACAAGAGCCTCCGGGTAATTGGTGTAGACCTTTGACCGGCAGTCGAACGGACCATCGTACGGCGTACCGCCTCTGGGCGGTGCGCCGTACGACGGCCGGAGGGCCCGCGCCCCGGCCCGCCCGGCGGGGACGCGGGCCCGGCTCTCAGGCGGCCAGCCGGGGGCCGTCCTCGGCGCCGTCGGCGGGAACCCGGCCATCTTCATTCACCCGTTCGGGCGTGTCGCCAGCCGGCGACCCGGTCGGCGGTGCCCCTGGCGCTGCCCGGCCGGCCGTGGTTCCGGCCGCTGCCGTCCCGATGCGCGCCTCGATCGGACTGAACGTCCCCTCGGCCCGGTCGAGCACGTAGGCCTGGGCGGTCGCGAAGTCGAAGTACATCCCGACCAGTCGCAGGGTGCCCTCCTCCACCCGGCGCTCCACGGCCGGGTTGGCCAGCAGCTGGTCCAGCTGCTGGACCACGTTGGTGATGCAGAGCTGCTCCACCAGGTCCACCACCGGCCGCGCGTCGAACCCGGCGGGGACCCGGCGGAGCCGGTCCAGCGAGCCGCGGCCGTTGCGCAGCCAGCGGGCCAGCGGGGTGGGCGGCCCGGGGCGCTCGTGCACGCCGTCCAGCAGGGCCTTCATCGCGCCGCAGCCGGAGTGGCCGCAGACCGTGATCGAGCCGACCTCCAGGACCTCGACCGCGTACTGCACCGCGGCCGCCACCGAGTCGTCGGCCGCGCCGGGCTCGTACGGGGCCGGCACCAGATTGCCGACGTTGCGGACGGTGAACAGGTCCCCCGGGCCGCTGTTGGTGATCATGCTGGTGACCATCCGGGAGTCCGCGCAGGTCAGGAAGAGCTGGGAGGGCGTCTGCCCCTCCCGGGCCAGGCGGGCGAGTTCGGGCCGGATCAGCGGGGCGGTGTGCTGCTGGAACACCCGGACGCCGTCCAGCAGCCGGCCGTGCGGGTCCTCCTGCTGCTCGATGCAGTGGTGGCCGACCCAGGGCGTCCAGGCCCGGCAGCGGTGCGGACCGGGTGAACTGCCCGCCCGGACGGTGCCGTCGGGGTCGAGCACCTCGTCGTCCCTGCGGCGCGTCACCATCGAGACCCGGCCGCCCGCGGCCTGGTGGCCCGTCCGCCAACTGTGCAGCGTCTCGTACGCGGCGTGGTCCAGGAAGGAGCCGTCGTGGACCACGGTTACCTCGGCGCCGGAGGGGATCCCGGCCAGCGCCCGGCTCAGCCGGGGCACGGCGGTGAAGGTGAGCGGCCCGTGCGTCTGGACGGTGACCACGCCGGCCGGGCCGGCCAGCACGTCCACGTGGGCGCGGGTCAGCCGGTAGAGCGCGAGCAGCACGGCGGTGCCGGCGCCGAGCGCGACGCCCCACAGCACGCCGAGCGCCACCACGGCGAGCACGGTGGTCAGGTAGACCGGGAACTCGCGGTGCCGGTGCACGTTGCGGATGTGCGCGAAGCTCACCATCTGCAGCCCGACCACCAGCACCAGCGCGGCCAGCGCGGCCAGCGGGATCCGGCGCAGCCCGCCGGTCAGTGCCAGTGCGGCGGCGAGCACCCAGACGCCGTGCAGCACCGAGGACCACCTGCTCTGGCCGCCGGCCCGCACGTTGGCGGTGCTGCGGACGGCGCCGCCGGCGACGGGAAGCCCGCCGACCAGCCCGCTGACGATGTTGGCCAGGCCCTGGCCGCGCAGTTCGCGGTCGAGGTCGCCGGTGCGGCGGGACATCCGGTCGACCGCGACGGCGGACAGCAGCGACTCCACGCTGGCGACGGCGGTGACGGTCAGGACGGCGGCCAGCACTCCGGCCAGCGGGCCGTGCGGCAGCGCGGGCACGAGGGCGTGCGGCTGCCAGGCGGGCAGCCCGATGTGGGCGAGCCGCAGGTCCAGGGCCAGGGCGAGCGCGGTCGCGGTGGCGACGGCGGCCAGCGGGCCCGGCACCTTGGCCAGCCTGGCGCCGAACTCGCCCGCGCGGCCGGGGAGTCGGCCGAGTCGGGGCCAGCCCAACAGGACGGCCGCGGTCACCGATCCGGCCAGCAGCGCGGGCGGGTGCGGCCCGGCCAACTGGCCTGGCAGCGCGAGGAGGTTGGCGATCGCGGAGCTCTGCGGGGAGCCGCCGAGGACGACGTGCAGCTGCGCGATGGCGATGGTGAGCCCGACCCCGGCCAGCATGCCGTGCACGATGGCGGGCGAGACGGCGAGCGCGGTCCGGGCCACCCGGCGCACGCCGAGCAGGAGTTGGAGCAGCCCGGCGGCCAGGGTGATGGCGCAGGTGGCCCGCCACCCGTACTGGACGATCAGTCCGGCGGTGATCACGGTCAGCGCGGCGGAGGGGCCGCTGACCTGGAGCGGGGTGCCGCCGAACAGCCCGACGACGATGCCGCCGACGGCCGCGGCGGCGAGGCCGGCGGTGAGCGGGGCGCCGGTGGCGAGTGCGATGCCGAGGGAGAACGGCACGGCGATCAGGAAGACCACCAGGGAGGCTGAGAGGTCCTGGGCCCAGCGGGCCTTGGTGCCGGGGCCCGGTGGCGCGTGGTCGGTGGTGTCGGAGGCGATGGGGGCGCTGGAGATGTCGAGGGTCATTGTCTTCCCGTCTGTCCGGGGGAACGAACGCAGTCAGGTCCGGCGGTGAGTCCGGGGTGGGGCTCCGGGGCGGATCGGCTGTCGTGGGTCGCGACGGTGTGGCGGGATGGCGTGGGCGCGGCGGGGAGTGCGGGTGTCACCGGCCGGACCTCGACCATCAGGGCCCGCCAGGGACCTGGGCGAGGTGCGGGACGTCTCGCCGAGGGCCGTCGGGACGGACCATCAAGACTCGGTAAACCGAGGGTAATGAAAGCTTTGCACAGCGTCATTCCGGGAGGGAAGGGGAAAACCCCCCGATTCACCCCATTGGGTGGTGTTCGAACCGCTGGGAATCTGCTGGCGGAGCCGGGGACGGCCGGGCGTTCGGTGGCGCCGGGCGGTCCGGACGTGCGGAACGGGCCGTGGCCCTCCCCGGGGAAGGGGGGAGGGCCACGGCCCGTTCGGGCGGAGCGGCGTCAGGCGCGCGCACCCGCCGGGGCGGGCCGCTCGCCGCCGACCCCGCCCAGCACGAAGGCCTCGTCCACCTGGGTCGCGAGGTCGACGCCGACCTTGGCGTTGGCCCAACTCTCCGCGTTGCGCACGTGGAAGAGCACGGCCTGCTCGGTGTAGCGGCGTACGTCCCGCTGCCCGTACGCGGACTCGGCCTCGGCCCGCAGCTCCTCCAGGACGGCCCGGTTGGTCGGCTCCAGCGACTTCAGCGGCGGCTCGGCGCCCTGCTCCAGACGGCGCACCCAGTCCGAGTGCCCGAAGGTGGTGAGCAGGTCGTCGCCGACCTCCCGGCGCAGGAACGCCAGGTCGTCCGGGCCCTGCACCTTGTTGCCGATCACCCGCAGCCGGACGCCGAAGTCGCGGGCGTAGTCCTTGTACTGGCGGTAGACGGAGACGCCCTTGCGGGTCGGTTCGGCCACCAGGAAGGTCAGGTCGAAGCGGGTGAACAGGCCGGAGGCGAAGGAGTCCGAGCCCGCCGTCATGTCGGTGACCAGGTACTCGTCGGGGCCGTCCAGCAGGTGGTTGAGCAGCAGTTCCACCGCGCCGACCTTGGAGTGGTAGCAGGCCACCCCGAGGTCCTCCTCGGTGAAGGCGCCGGTCGCCAGCAGTCGGACCGATCCCTCGTCCAGGGCGATCGGGCGGGCGCAGGCGGCGTAGACCGGGTTCTCCTCGACGATCCGCAGCAGGCGCGAACCCCGGCCGGGCGGCGTGGTCTTGATCATCTCGTCGGCCGAGCGGATCAGCGGGTTGCTGCCGCGCAGGTACTCCTTGATCTCCGGCAGGTGCGCGCCGAGCGAGGGCAGCTCCGCGGCCTGGGCATCCGTCAGACCCAGGGCCGGGCCCAGGTGCTGGTTGATGTCGGCGTCGACGGCGATGACCGGCCGGCCCGCGGCGGCCAGATGGCGGATGAACAGTGCGGACAGCGTGGTCTTCCCGCTGCCGCCCTTGCCGACGAAGGCGATCTTCATCTGGGACTCCGGCTCTCGCTCTGGGCCCGCGCTCGGGGGGCCACCTGCTCAGGGGCCGCACATGCCGAGGCGCCCTAAGTGGAAATAGTTATCGTCTCCGATAGTGGCCATGCTAGCCGGGGTTTGGGCCTCCTCGGCGGAGGGAAGTGAGGATTGCCTCTAATGGGTGATCCGGGGTTGCTGTTCCGGGAGGGGGCGGCTGTTCATTACTCTCGGGTAGGTGAGCACTGGAACAGATCCCCTCGCCCCGCTGGCCCAGCTCCCCGGGGTGCCCGACGCCGTGGCCGAGGTCCGCAAGGCCGTCGACCGGCTCTACGGCCACCGGGTGATGCGCCGCCGCGCGGCCGAGGTCACCTCCGAGTCCGCGCTGCGCGGCGCCCGCGCGTCGGCGGCGCTGGCCGGGGCCGACTGGCCGCTGGAGGAGGTCCGGCGCCGCAGCGACTTCAGCGCGGACCCCGAGGCTCGGACGGTCGGCGCGGCCCTGCGGATCGCCGCCGAGGCCGGCCAGCTGCTCAGCATCTGGCGGCACTCGCCGCTCCAGGTGCTGGCCCGGCTGCACCTGCTCGCCGTCGGCGACGGCGAGCCGTCCGCCGGGCGGCCCCGCCGCGCGGGCGAAGGCGTCGAGGACCTGTTCCCGCTGGGGCTCGAGCCGGTGGAGAGCGTCGAGGTCGTCCAGGTGGACGAACCGCTGCCCGCGCTGCCGCCCGCCCCGGGTGCCGAGGAGGTCGCGGCCCGGCTCGACCAGCTCTCCCGACTGCTGGTGGCGCGCGCCGAGGGCCAGGGCGTGGGGACGCCGGCCCTGGTGGTCGCCTCCGTGGTGCACGGCGAACTGCTCGCGCTGCGGCCGTTCGGCGCGTACAACGGCGTGATCGCGCGGGCCGCCCAGCGGATCGTGCTGCTCGCCGAGGGGCTCGACCCGAAGTCGATCTGCCCGGCCGAGGTCGGGCTGGCGGAACTCGGCACCGACGCCTACCGGCGGGCCCTGGCCGGCTATCTGGCGGGCACGCCCGAGGGGATGGCGGCCTGGATCGCGCACTGCGGGCGGGCGCTGCGGCTCGGGGTGCGGGAGAGTACGGCGGTCTGCGAGGCGATGCAGCGCGGGATGGTCTGAGCGGGCGGGGGCCGCGGGGGCGGCGCGGGCGGGGACCGCGGGCGCTTCTGGCGCTTCCGGCACGAAGATGCGGCGGCACCCGATCCTGCCTGGTGCCGCCGCTGGTGCAGATACCGGGTGACCATGCATGCACCGGAAGTGCTGATCAGACGGGGATCCTGCCCGTTCGTCTGGTCCAGCGGCCCGACAGCGGGTCGGCTGCATGTGGGTGCTCGGATACCTGAACACGCGGTCCGTGGGGCCTTAACTGCGTTGTCGGTTTGACCTCTTCGGGTCCTGACCGGGTCTCGCGGGCCGTGCTTCATTTGTATCGCGTTTCGGGCGAAAGGGGAACCCGAAAAGAGAACTCTGTGCTGATTGTCTGATTTGCCCTGCGCTGCGGGGCCTGCGGTTGCCCGCGTTGCGGGGCCCGAGGCGGGCGGTTCAGGCCTCCGGGCGGCGCCGGTGGGCCAGGTACCAGATGACCCCGGCGGTCACGGCCGCCGTCCCGATCGCCACGGCCGTCAGCACCGAGCCGCTCGGCGCGGAGAACTCCGGGAGCCGCCGCCGCAGTTCCACCGGCCGGTCGAAGACCAGCACCGGCCACTCCCGGGCCTGCGCCTCCTTCCGCAGCGCGCGGTCGGGGTTGACCGCCGACGGGTGGCCGACGGCCTCCAGTAGTGGCAGGTCGGTGGAGGAGTCGCTGTAGGCGTAGGACGCGGCCAGGTCGTAGCCCTCGGACTCGGCCAACTCCCGGATGGCGGCAGCCTTGTTCTCGGCGTAGGCGTAGTACTCGATCTCGCCGGTGTAGCAGCCGTCCTCGACCTTGAGCCGGGTGGCGATCACGTGGTCCGCGCCGAGCAGCGCGCCGATCGGCTCGACCACCTCGGAGCCCGAACTGCTGACGATCACCACGTCCCGACCGGCCGCGTGGTGCTGCTCGATCAGTGAGGCGGCCTCGTCGTAGATGATCGGGTCGATCAGGTTGTGCAGCGTCTCCGCGACGATCTCGCGGACCTGCTGGACGTTCCAGCCCCGGGTGAGCGAGGAGAGGTACTCGCGCATCTTCTCCATCTGGTCGTGGTCCGCGCCGCCGACCAGGAAGACGAACTGGGCGTACGCGCTGCGCAGTACGGCCCGACGGTTGATCAGACCGCCCTGGTAGAACGGGCGGCTGAAGGCCAGCGCGCTCGACTTGGCGATGATGGTCTTGTCCAGGTCGAAGAAGGCCGCCGTGCGCGGCCCGCCCGGCCCGGGGCGAACGGGTGAGCGGGTCTGCGCGGGCCCGGTGGCCTCGCCCGGGGACTCGTCGGCGTGGTCGTCGGCGTTCTCGGTGGTGTCCACGGGAACCGAGGATAGAGGGAGCCGCAAAACAGGCCGCCATTCGGTGTACTCGTGGGCGTGCGGGTTTGTGTTTCTGGCCGCTCGGGTACACCATGGAAGTCACGGATCGTTCGCGACCGTGCTAACCCGGTCCGGCTCCTCCCCCCCGAGTCGGGCCGTGGATAGACGACCCCCGCTCTCCCCCCCGGCGGGGGTCGTCGCACGTCCGGGGCCATTTTTGGGCCCTGAAGGCCCCTCGCGGCGAGCGCCGCGGCCGCCCTGCCGACGGTGTACGGGGGGTGTCGACACCCTGGTCCACTGACCACCTTTCGTCACTCTGCGTCGCTGTTTGCTCATGGCTGCCCGTGGCTCTTCGGCTGGTTCCGATCGGTGGGCAGAGCTGCTGCGGCGGGGTGCCCGAGGGGGCGGCCGGGAGGGTCCGTCGGGTGGCCGGCGAGGGTGCGACGGGCTTCCGGTTCACATCCGTGATCCCCGATCGTCAATTCTTTGACGATAAATCCCTCGCCCGGGTGAACGTTTTCCTCCACAGCCCACGAGTTATCCACAGGTATTCGCATCGTGGATGACGGAATCCCGATCTCCCCCCACCGTGATGGTCGGCGGCGGTCGCCGGGCGGATCTCACCTCCCTCTCTCCCACGAGGTCTGCCGGGCGGCCGTTCGCCGGAACCGTCCGACGTGCGCCCCGGACCGCCCCTGGCGGCCGGGGGCGCAGAGGGGAGCCCACCATGTCGACGCCGATCGCCGACCACGCCACCACCGAAGGGCCCGGGGCCAGCGGCCCGCTCGTCGTCACCGAGGACGAGGGCCTGGCCGAGCACCTGCTGCGGCTCTGCGCGGCCGCCGGCACCGAACCGAGGCTGATCCGGGGCGCACCACCGCCGCGCGAGCTCTGGGAGGGCGCCTCACTGGTGCTCATCGGGGACGACCAGGCCGCCCGGTGCGCCGGGCTCGGCCGGCGCGGCGGGGTGCTGCTGCTCGGGCTGGACCTCGACGACGCCGGGGTGTGGGTCAGAGCCGTCCAACTCGGCGCCGAACACGTGCTGTTCCTCCCCGACGCCGAGGCCTGGCTGCTCGACCGGATCGCCGACGCGGCCGAGGGCGCCGGCTCCCCGGCGCTCACCGTCGCCGTGCTCGGCGGCCGGGGCGGGGCCGGAGCCTCGACCCTGGCCTGCGCCCTCGCGGTCACGGCCGCGCGGGCGGGGCGGCGGACGATGCTCATCGACGGAGATCCGCTGGGCGGCGGCCTCGACATCCTGCTCGGCGGCGAGGCGGCCCGCGGGCTGCGCTGGCCCGATCTGGCCGGCTCGCGCGGGCGGGTCAGCGGGGTCGAACTGGCCAGGGCGCTACCGGTGCTCAAACGGCTCTCCGAGCTCTCCTGCCTGTCCTGGGATCGCGGCGACACCCTGACCGTGCCGCCGGAGGCCATGCGCAGCGTGCTGGCCGCCTCCCGGCGGCGCGGTGGGCTGGTCGTCGTCGACGTGCCGCGCCATCTCGACGCGGCCGCCGGGCAGGCTCTGGAGCAGTCCGACCTGGCGCTGCTGGTGGTGCCGGCCGAACTGCGCGCGGTGGCCGCCGCCGACCGGGTCGCGGCGGCCACCCGGATGCGGCTCGGGGACGTCCGGGCGGTGGTGCGGTCGCCGCGCACCTTCGGACTCCCGGCCCACCGGATCGCCCGCGGGCTGCGACTGGAGCTCGCGGGGGAGTTGGAGCCGGAACCCGGCCTGGCGGAGGACGTCGAGAAGGGCGTCCCGCCCGGAATCCGGGACGGCGGCCCGCTCGCGCGCTTCTGCGAGACCTTCCTGGACGAGGTGCTGCCGCCGGTGCCGGCGGTCGGAGGAGGTGTGTACTGATGGTCCGTCTGCGTAGAACAGGCCCCACCGTGCGGGCGGGGGGCGGTCCGAAGAGCCGGGGCGAGGGTGCGCGGGAGCACCGGTCGCTCATGAGCGTGCCGCCGCCCGGCGGGTCACCCGAAGCGCCGCGCCACCCCTGCCCGTACGGGCGCACCGCCCGGGAGGAGCGGACGGCGGAGCTGGTGGACGCGGTCCGGCTGCGGCTGGCCGAGTCGGGTGCCGCCCCGACGGTGGGGTCGGTCGCGGCGGTGCTGCGGGCCACCCGGCCGCCGCTCGGCGGGGACGAAGTCCTGGACACCGTGCGCTCGCTGCGTGCCGAACTGGTGGGTGCGGGCCCGCTGGAGCGGCTGCTGGCGGCGCCCGACGTCACGGACGTCCTGGTGAACGGTCCGGACGAGGTGTGGGTCGACCGTGGCGGCGGCCTGCACCGGGCCGCCGGAATCCGGTTCGCCGACGCCGAGGCGGTACGGCGGCTGGCCCACCGGCTGGCCACCGCGGCCGGGCGGCGGCTGGACGACGCGCGGCCCTGGGTGGACGCCCGGCTGCCGGACGGCACCCGCCTGCACGCCGTGCTGCCGCCGATCGCGGCCGGCTGCACGCACATCTCGCTGCGGGTCTGCCGGCCCCAGCCGTTCACGCTCGACGAACTGGTGGCGGGCGGGGCGCTGCCGCCGGAGGGCGCCGGCCTGCTGGCCGGCATCCTGCGGGCCAGGCTGTCGCTGCTGGTGTCCGGCGGGACGGGCACGGGCAAGACCACGCTGCTCGCGGCCCTGCTCGGCCTGGTCGGGCCGGAGGAGCGGATCGTCATCGCGGAGGACTCCGCCGAACTGCGGCCGGCCCATCCGCACGTGGTCCGGTTGCAGAGCAGACCGCCCAACCAGGAGGGGCTGGGTGAGCTCACGCTGCGGGACCTCGTCCGGCAGGCGCTGCGGATGCGTCCGGACCGGCTGGTGATCGGAGAGGTCCGCGGGGCCGAGGTGTCGGACCTGCTGGCCGCGCTGAACACCGGGCACGAAGGCGCATGGCTAGCGCAACCGTACATGTAATGTGCGGGGCCGCATGGGGGCGGTCAGCTACTCGCCGTCCCACCTGCCAGGCTCCACGGCCACAGCGTCCGTGACGGTCCGCAGAAACGCCGTGTGGCCCGACTCTGCGGTGTGCTGGCCGATGGCCCGGGTGAGCGCGTCCATGTCGGCCGGAGTGCCGTCCGTGCTCCACATGCACAACCCCTCACCGTCGGTGCAGCGGGCGACCCCGACCGGGGCCGTTTCCGGGTTGTGCCTGACGTGGTACTCCCGGAAGCGGAATTGCTGCCTGACGGTCACTCCGCCACCTCCTCAGCGCTCATGGTGTCGTCGGCCGCCACGTCGTCCCCCATGAGCTCAGAGACCGGCTCGCACCCCCTGTGCGCGGGCAAGTAGGCCGACCGGGGCGGATGGGCGGCGAAGTAACCGCACTGTGGGCCGTGCTCGCGGCGGGATTCGGTAGTCACAACTCACCACCTCCACGGGGGACTTCACACACGGGGACGTGCTGCCGCCGCAGAATCGCAACATCCGTCAGCGCCGGCTCATCCCGGTACCAGCCACCCCCGGGAAGGCTGACACGCAGAGCAGCGCTCGCCATGGCGTCCAGCCGGATGCACTCGGCGCACTCCCGCTGCGCCGTTGGCTTGGCAGTCGTCTCAGGCAGCATTGGTCAGCCCTTGGGAGACGGAACGGCCCAGAACCGGGCCCGGCGCGCTGCCCTCGGTCTTCCCCTTGTCCGGACAGGTCTCGCTGCCGCACTCGCAGAACGGCCAACCGTTGGGCGTGCCACGGACGCCACCCCGCGACTTCTCGAAGAACAGCGGGTCATAGTCCGCCTGAATAGCCGCCATCTCCGCCGGACTGACCGTCCTTCGACGCCGGGTCGGAGTACTGGGTTGCGCTGCTGCGGGCATGACTGGCTCCCGTGGCTCACGGATATCTCTGGATGAGAGATCAACGTAAGACCCTGCGGGGCCGCTAGCCAGGATCTTTCCTGTTACCGAAAGAACTCGTCTCGGATGCCCTCAACCATGGTCCGCATCTCGTTCCCGTGGACAGCTACGGCGTCGAACTGAGCAAAGGTCGAGAGGTATACCTGAACGTCCTTCGGGTCACGCGTGGTGATCTCTGAGTGGAACGTCTCAACAATCACTAGCCGGTCGTCGTGGGCGCTGAAACAGGTCATCGGGAAGTTGGGCATCTGTCGGTCGAGAGGTACAACTCCGATGGTGACATTGGGGAGTCGGGACAGAGATACAAGCCTATCCATCTGCGTGCCCATAATGGCCGGCGCTCCAATGCGCCAGCGCAGCACGTGTTCGCAGATGACGAAATGAAACGACCTACGCGTGTCATAGAGCGCTGTCTGCCGCTCAAGTCGTGCGGCAATAGATTTTGCCTTGGCTTCGTCGGTCAGCTCGGGCTTCATCGCGAACAGCGCAGAGACGTATTCGGCGCTTTGGAGTAGGCCAGGGATCAACTGGCCCTGAAATAGCTTGAGAGTGCCCGTCTGGGCTTCTATGGCCCGGATGGCTTGTTGGTGCTTCCAGTGGCCCATGCGGCGCAGCTCACGCCATGCCGTGGCCTCTGTGGCTGCCGACCTGGCTTGGGCCAGGAACTCCGCTTTGGCGGCCTCTGACACCCCGATTGCCGTCAGGATCAGCTCTACGTCCTGCACGGTGGGCAGCACTCGGCCATTCTCGATCTTCGACAGCTTGGCCGGAGACATGGAAGCCCTACGGGCAATGGCCTCTGCGGTCTTATCCGCAGCGATCCGAAGTGCCCGCAGGGCCGTCCCCAAGCCGTGCTGCTGCTCCTCGCTCAAGCGGCTACGTAATCCGCGAAGGGAACGGCATGAGCCAGGGCAATATCCCGATACCGGCGATACTCGTCCAGCCGGTCATCCGGGAGCAGCTCGCCGCCAATAAACTGTCCGGCCTCGGTATAGTGCATTCGGTAGATCCGAGCATCATCGAACAGCCAGAAGTCGTGATTTGGCAGCCCAGCGACAGCCTGTCGTGCCGTGTCGATGATTCCGATGGACTCCCCGGCCTTGATGTTGCCGGGATACGAAGCCATCTGATAGCGCAAGTAGTCGCTCAGCGGAGAGCTGAGGACGTGCACTCGGCCAACCTGCTTTCCGAGGTCAGTCATGGATCGCACCCATGGATTATCTGAGCGCTTCGCTGGCAGTCCTTTGCCTGACAGAAAGTCGGAGAATTCCTGTCGCTCTGCGTCCACGTCATACTCGGCCAGCGTCTCCAATCGGAACGCCGTCCGATCGAATGTCTGAAACAGTCGGCCGAAGTCCTCACCCCTGAGCACGGAGGTGCGCCTCCAGTCGCGTGCGGAAGTAGTTATCCAGCACCGCTTCGGGGACCTCGACCGCCGACTCACCTGCGGGCAAGTTCAGCTCCGCCAGTCGCGCCGGGTCAGTGATCACGTAACCCTGAACCACGTACTTCCCCTCCTCGGTGCCCCACAGCGTTGGGCACGTCCCATCGTTGCAGGACCCTTCCCCGGACAGCCAGCGCAGCATCATGTGCCCCCTTGCGTCGTAAGTGGTTCCTGTCTCGTTCGATGCTCCCGAGACGCCGGGACCATCGTCAAGGACCAGGGCTTTCCAAGACAGGAAAGGTCAGCCGGACCGCCGATACCCCCCGGTCATAAATTCGCGGCGGCGTGCGCGAGCATGGGGGCCGGGTCCCCAAGGCTCATGCGCCCAGAGATTGACCCACCCCCCGGTACCCCACTGACCAGCAAAAAAACGCCACCACACCTAGCGTGCGTGCGGCGAGCTGGGGCCGGGATCGCCGAGCAGCACGGTGCCGAACTTCCGCAGCGCCTACGCCCCGCCAAGCTCCCGCGCAAACGCTCCGATCAGCCATGCGAGAGTTTTCCCTCCCTGCCGCTCAGAAGCGGAGAAGGAGGGGAGTCACCCCCCTGGGGGCAAGCAGCGTGACGGACGGTCATCACGGACAGGCGTTCCACAAACGATGGTTAGTGGAACGGTCGCACCGGACCCCTGATCGGGACTCAGATGCGTTCCAAAAGTCGTTCCAGAACATGCCTCGAACCCCTTGTGTTTCGGAACGAGTTTTGGAACGATCGGGGCATGACGACGAACAAGACCACCGGCCACCTGATCGGCTACGCCCGAGTCTCCACCGACGACCAGGACGCACAGCTCCAGCACGACGCGCTGACCGAAGCCGGCTGCACCCGAATCTTCACCGACAAGGCCAGCGGGAAGAACACCGACCGCCCCGAGCTTGCCGCCGTTCTGGACTACCTCCGCCCCGGCGACACCCTGGTCGTCTGGAAGCTCGACCGATTCGCCCGCTCCCTCATCGACCTTGTGACCACCGTGGACGCCCTCACAGCGCGCGGGATCGGCTTCAAGGTCCTGACCGGCGCACTGGCCAGCATCGACCCGAACACGCCGGACGGACGGCTCATGCTCCAGGTGGTCGGCGCCATGGCCGAGTTTGAGCGCAGCCTGATTCAGGACCGCACCCGCGCCGGACTGGAAGCCGCCAAGGCACAGGGGCGGACCGGCGGACGACCCAAGGCCATGACCCCGGACATGCTCGCCGCCGCACAGCGCCGCAAGGCCGCCGGAGAGTCCTACGGCGAGATTGCCAAGGCGCTCGGGGTCGGCAAGGGCACCGTGCACCGGGCACTGACCGCCGAGTAGGCGCAGCAAGCCACAGAGGACCACCTACCGGCTTCGTAGGTGGTCCTCTGGCTTTCCCCCGGGCTCAGCCCGCCACGGGGCTACGTGGCGACAGGGGCCGGATCAGATGTGGCGGCGACCACTCGTCCAACAGCTGATCTTTCTTCGACGCGTTGCACAGCACGCAGACCACGCGCATGTTCGCCACCGTCGAGAGCCCGCCCCGCGATATCGGCTCCAGGTGATCAATCACGCCCCCTTCGGGCAGCGGAGCGGAGCAGTGGAAGCACCCGGCGTCCCCATGCGCGGCACGCACCTTCCGTTGCAGCGTGACCCGGCGGGCTACCGTGCGCTGCACCTTCTGACACGAACTGCAAACCCCGTCACGGAACTTGAGGATCACTGGCTTCCCGCAACGGCGGCATGACACCGGCTCGGGCTTGGTCCGGGCACGCTTGCGTACGTGCTCAGCGGCACGGCGGCACTGGTCCGAGCAGTAGGACCGGTCGTTGTTCGCCGACAGCCCCACGGGATTCGAGCACTTCGGACCCTGGCAGGGCTTCTGGGCAGCCTCATGGCGCCTGTTCTCCGCCAGCTTCCGGCGGTCGGCCCGGCGCGACTCGTCTACCTCCGCAGCGCACGGCACGCAGTACTGCGCCCACGCCTCCCGGCCGTGCGGTTGCTCGCAGCGGTAGCAGCGGGGAGCGTCAGCGGCAGCACGCACCGCCTCACGCGCACGACGGGCCGCAACCTGCAACCGAGCCGACTCGACACACAGCGCCGCGCCACACGTCGCACGGTCGGTACGGGGGCGCGGAGCACCACACTCTGAGCACGTCGCGCGCGTATCCTCCAGGGCCGACAAGCGAACCCGCCTTTCCATTTTTGTTGATCATGAAGCGTCCCAGCGAGAGCGCCACGGGCCAGCAACCGCAAGGGCCAGGGCCGCATAGCGAACCGGGGGCAAAGAAGCAAAGCAGCGCATAGCAGACCCCACCCCCCAAACGACAGTTCGTCATACCCCCGACGAAACCGTGACCGAAGTGCGGGTGTCACACGTGACCCTAACCGGCGCCCCCGACAGCAACCCCGCAGGTCACACACGCTGCCAGGAACGCTGAACAGCCCACCACCGGATTTCCCGGGGCAGGCCGGCGGGCGGCATGGCCAGCGGGTACGAGCCGAACGGCTGCACAGCCGCCTGCGGGCATGAAGAAGCCCCGCCGGACCACGAGGGCCAGACGGGGCTAGGGGGACCGCTATGGGGCGGCTAGGGGCTACTCCAGTTCATCTAGCGCTATAGCTGCCAGCTCGGCTTCCGCAGGATCAAGCTCACGCCACCATGCCGGGCCCTCGAAGGCAATCGACAGCCGCGACGGGTCGAACCGCTTAGGTGCCTTCGGTGCCGGAGGTGATATCACCACCCGTGCACCCAGGTCGGTGAGCAAGCCCCGTCGCCCCTCCTCCTCATCCCGCCGGTTCCACTCGTCCGAAACGGTGCCCCCAGCGTCAACCCAACGCCCTTCGGCATGTTCGGCTTCCGCGCGCAGTTCTGCTTCTCGGCGCTCAAGCGCGTTCAGTTGCCCGATGGCGATCCGCGCTGCCGCCCCGTCGGGGGAAAGGTGCACCAGGTTCCCCGCCAAACGCTCAATCTGCGTTGTCACCTCGGAGAGTTGGAGTACCGCGCTGCCGTCGGGCTCCAGCCAGCGCCTCAGGTTGAACCGACCGAACCGCTTCAGGTACTCGGCGGTCACCATCGCTTCGACTGGCCCGGCCACAATCACGTTCGGCCTGTGGGTGCCCTGCTTGCCGACACCAGCGCGGCAGACATAGGTGCTGTAGTCCTTCCCGCCTACTTCTCGGCGCTGGCGGTACATCGGCCCGTCGCACTCAGAGCAGCGCGCCACGTGGAGCAGGAGTGCCTTGCCGCTGCGCTCTACGCCGCGTCCCTTGGCCTTCTGGTCGATGACAGCGCGCACAGCAGACCACGTCGCGCCGTCCAGGATGGCGGGACCGGCAGAGACGGGCTGTCCCTCAGCGTCCAGGACCGGCTGATTGGTCAGCGCCCCTCGCTTGGAGCCCGGTGCGGCCTGGACAAGCCAGCCACGGACGGCAGGCGTGTAGAGCACATCCCGCAGGGTCGTCGCGTGCCACCGCTGACCCCTCAGCTTGCGTCCGTCGCGCTGCCGGGCGTGCTCAGCGGGGGGCAGCACGCCCCGTGCGTTAAGGTCCCGAGCCAGGCCGGTCAGCGACGCCCCGTGGTTGATGAGCTGTTCGGCACACTCGCGGACGACGCCAGCGGCGGTCTCATCGATGGCCCAACGCTTGTTGTTCACCGGTCCTTCGACCGCGAAGCCGTACGGTGCGAGGCCCCCCAGGTGGTTGCCGCGCGCCCGGAAGTGATCTTTAGATGCCTGGATGCGGGAAGTGATCATGTCCCGCTCGTACTCGGCGAATGCAGCAAGCACGTTGATGATGATCGATGCGTTCTCTGGCGACACCACACCGTCAGCCGTGACGATCGTCGTCCGGGTGGAGTCCGCAGCCCTCAGCAAGCGCTGAAACTCCAAGACACTCCGGGCGTACCGGTCCAGCTTCGCGGCCAGCACGTAGTCAGCGCGGGGGAGCCAGGCCAACACCTCGCGCATGCCGGGCCGGTCTTCCAACTTCGTCGCGCCCGATACGTTGGTGTCAGTCGCAACGTGGATCACTTCCCATCCGCGCTGTGAGGCGTATGCCTTGCAGGCGCTGATTCGGTGGTCAGGTGCCTCCTCAGCGAACAGCCGGGACAGACGGTCGTATATGACGACGGTTGGCATGGTGGCCCTTCTCTCGGTCGGATTGGGCCACGGCCCGGTGCAGTGTACGTGCACGGTTATGCGGTTCACTCGGGCGGCTGCGGCACGGTGCACGCCAACACGGCGGCGGACGTGCCGGTCCGGCTGGAGGCGTTGGGCTCGCTCGCCGGGCTCGACCGGCCCGCGCTGCACAGCCAACTCCGGGCCGCGCTCGACCTGGTGGTGCACCTGGTCAGGGAGCCGGGCTCGGGGCGCCGCCGGGTGGCGGAGATCCACACGCTGGCCGCCGGCCGTGACGGGCTGGCCGTCACCACCCCGGCGGTGGAGTTCCCGGTGGTGGGCGGTCTGGTCCCCGGGGCGGGCTGGGAGCGACTGGTCGGGCTGCTGGCGGTGCGCGGGGTGTCGCTCGCGGCGGGGCCGACGTGACGGCGGCGGTGGCCGGGTTGGCGGGTGCGGGGGCGCGGGCGGTGGAACTCGCGTTCGTCCTGCTGCTGGGCGGGTGTGCGGCGGGCGCCCTGACGCTGCTCGGGGCGTGGAACAGGAAAGACCGACGACCGGGAGGTTCCTGACGTGATGGGTGATCAGAGTTCTTTCTGCTGGGTATTGGTGCTGTGCCTGGTGGCCCTCGCTGCGTGGCGTGCGGTGCAGGAGCAGCTGCCGGGTGGGCGGCGGTACAGGCTGGTGCTGGCCGGCAGCGGGCCCCCGCCCGTTCCGGTGCCGGGCCCGCCGGCGGTGACCGCGGGGCGCGCTCGGCCGCGACCGTCCGACTGGCGGGCGACCGAACTGTTGCTCCTGCCCGCGGGGTTGGCCGTCGGGCAAGCGACCTCCTCGCCGCTGCCGGTGCTCGCCGCCGGGCTGGCCGTACTGCCGCTGCGGCGGTGGCGGCTGCGGCGGCGCGTGACGGTGGAGGCCGGGCGGCGGGCGGCCGCCGTGGTGGAGCTCTGCGCAGGGCTGGCAGGGGAGTTGCGCAGCGGGGCGACGCCGGAGCAGGCGTTGCACCTGGTCACGGCCCGCCTCGCGGCCGACCCGGACGGGCTGCGCAGGCTCGGCGAGGAGCCGGTGGCGCGGCTCGCGGCGGGCCGGTACGGCGGGGACGTGCCCGCCGCGCTGCACCTGCTCGCCGAACTGCCGGGCGGGAGCGGCGCGTCGGCGATCGCGGCCTGCTGGCGGGTCGCGTCCGACAGCGGGTCGGGGCTGGCCGTCGCGCTGGACCGGGTGGCGGAGGCGCTGCGCGGCGAGCGGGCGCTGGCGGAGGAGATCGCTGGGGAGCTGGCGGGCCCGCGGACCACGATCGCCGTCCTGGCCGCTCTGCCGGCCGCCGGGCTGCTGCTGGGGGCGGCGCTCGGGGCCCGGCCGGTGGGCGTCCTGCTGCACACGCCGGCCGGGCTGGGGTGCCTCGCTGCGGGGGCGGCACTGGAGGGGCTGGGCGTGCTCTGGACAGCGCGCATCGTCCGGGCGGCGGCCCAGGGCGCCTTGGAGGCGCCCCGGCGAGCTGCCGGGGTGCGGGGCACTGGTGGCGGCGGGAGCTGCGGGCTCTCACGGGTACGGGCGCGGGTGCGGACACGGGCGGAGGTGGTGTCGGGGTGAATCGGGGAGTCGGGTGGGTGGTCGTCGGGGCTCCGGTGGTGGTGGTCGGCGTGGTGCTGGTGCGCGGGTGGGCGCGACAGCGGCGGGCGCTCGGCCGGGTGTTGGCGCGGGTGTCGCCGGGGGCGGGGGTGGGGGCGTCGGCTTCTGGTGGCGGTGGCGGTGGCGGTGGCGGTGGCGGTGGCGGTGGCGGCAGTGGCGGGCGGTGGCGGCCCGTGGCCCTGGCGGTGGGCTCCGGGGCCGGCGCGGCGGTGCTGCTCGGCGGCGCCGTCGGGGTGGTCGTCGGGGCGCTGCTTGCGGCGGGTGTGCACCGGTGGTCGGCCCGGGTGCGGTCCCCGACGGAGCGGCGGGCGGTCCTGGAGGAGGAACTGCTGACCAGGCAACTCCCGCTGAGTGCGGAGCTGTTGGCGGCCTGCCTCGGTTCGGCGGCCTCACCCTCGGCAGCGGTGTCGGCGGTCGGCCGGAGCGTGGGGGCACCGATGGGGCCCCGGCTGGTCGCGATCGGTGCCGAACTGGCCCTGGGCGCACCGCCGGAACTGTGCTGGAGCCGTCTGGGCGAGCAGCACCCGTCGCTGGCCCCGCTGGCGCGCTGCCTGGTCCGGACGAGCCTCGGCGGGGCTCCGGCGGCCGGGCCCTTGATCGGGCTCGCGCAGGGGCGGCGGACGGCGGCAGCCCGGGCGGCCCACGCCCGGGTCCGCCGGGCGGGGGTGCTCGCCACCGCTCCGCTCGGGCTCTGCTTCCTCCCGGCCTTCGTCCTGATCGGCGTGGTGCCGGTCGTCATCGGCCTCACCACCCGCTTCGCCCAGGGCGGGTGAACGAGGGCCGCGCCAAGCGGATCGGCGGCGGATCCGTGGGCAGCGGCGTCGGCGGCAGCCGCGTAGACGGCACCGGGGGCATCGGTACGGCGGGGGCATCGGTATTTCGTATTTCGTATTTCGGAGACAGGAGAGATTCATGACCGCAGTGATCGCAACGAGGCCCGGCAGCGGGCTCGCGCTCCGGCACGCGCCCGGGGTATGGCGGCGCAGGAGCCGCTGGGCGGCCCGCCGGATGCGCGGGATGGCCCGGAGCCGGGGCCGGTCGGACGCCGGGATGACCACGGCGGAATATGCCGTCGGCACCTTGGCCGCGTGTGCCCTCGCGGCCGGGCTGTACAAGGTGGTGACCAGCGCGACCATCATGGGGGCGCTGACCGATTCACTGGAACGGGCGCTTCATGCGACCTAGCGACCGTCCACGAACTCCCGCCTGCGCGGCGGCGTTGGGGAGCGGGTCTCGTCGCGTTGCCGTAGGCCGCCCGGCGGCCCCCGGCCTTCGGCCGGGAGGTGCCCCCACCGCGTCCTGCCCCTCCGCCGCCGTTCGGTGCACGCACCCCGACGCCGCCGCGCACCGCCTCCGGGCGGATGGCGTGAGGCCGAGGGCTCACCCCGGCCTGGCGGCGGCACGTGGTGGTGGGCGGGCGTGGTCGCTGCGGCCGGGCCGGCGCGGCGATGCGGGCTTCGTCACGGCGGAGACCGCGGTGGCCCTGCCAGCGCTCGTCCTGCTCGCGGCGATGCTGATCTGGGGCGTGCTGGCGGCGGCCGCGCAGATCCGCTGTGTGGACGCGGCCCGGGTCGGGGCCAGGGCGGCCGCACGCGGGGAGGCGGACGCCGCCGAACTCGCCCGCGCGGCCGCGCCGCCGGGGGCTCAGGTACGGGTGGTGATGGCGGCGGAGGTGGTGCGGGTGGAGGTGGACGCGCCGTGCGGGGCGCCGGGCAGGCTCGGCGGGCTGCTCGCGGTACGGCTGGGCGCGACCGCGGTGGCGGCGCGGGAGGACACCCTCGTAGGGGTCACGGGAAGTGCGGGAATCGCGGGAGGTGGTGGTTCATGGCCGGCCTGACCGGGGTGCGGTCAAGGGCGCGGCGGTGGGCGAGAACGCGTACCGCCCGGGTGGCCGCCGTCGGCGGGCGCGGGCCGGACGCCGGTTCGGCGACGGTCTGGCTGCTCGCCCTGGCGATGCTCGGCACGGCGGTCTTCGCCGGGACGATCGCGGTCGGAGCGGTGGTCGCCGCGCGGCACCGGGCCGAGTCGGCCGCCGACCTGGCGGCGCTCGCGGCCGCGGACCGGCTGCTGCTGGACCCGGACGGCGGGTGCGGGCGGGCCGAGGGGATCGCCGCCGCGCAGGGCGCCGGCCTGGTGTCCTGCACGGTGGACCGGACGGGGGACGCCGTCGAGGTGGTGGCCGAGGTGACGGTCAGTGGGCTGCCGGCGCGTCTGTCGGTCGGTCCGGCGCGGGCGAGGGCGCGGGCCGGGCCGGTGCGGGCCGCGATCACCGCCGCCGAGGACGGCCTCGGCGGGTCGACCGGCGGGTCGGCGGCGGGCTCATGAGCCGGTCGGCGGCCCAGCGTCCGCGCTCGGCTCGGGCTTCGCCCCGGAGTTCGTCTCCGAGTCCTTCTCGGAGTCCGTCCCGTGGTCCGCTTCGGAGCTCGCTGAGGGGCCTGTGGAGGGGCCTGCTGAGGGGTCCGCCGTCCCGGAGCCTGCCGTCCCGGAGCCTGCTTCCCCGGAGCCTGCCGTCCTGGGGGCGCCGTCCAGCAGGACGTCCAGCAGTTGGACGGCCGCGGCCTTGTCCAGCGGTTCGTTCCCGTTGCCGCACTTGGGTGACTGGACGCAGGACGGGCAGCCGCGCTCGCACTCGCAGGAGGCGATCGCCTCGCGCGTGGCCGTCAGCCACTCGACGGCCCGCTGGAAGCCGCGTTCGGCGAAGCCGGCCCCGCCCGGGTGGCCGTCGTAGACGAACACGGTGGGCAGTTCGGTGTCGGGGTGCAGCGGGACGGAGACGCCGCCGATGTCCCAGCGGTCGCAGGTGGCGAACAGCGGCAGCAGGCCGATCGAGGCGTGTTCGGCGGCGTGGGCGGCGCCGGGCAACTGGTCGAGCGGAAGGTCCGCGTCCAGCAGCTGGTCCTCGGTGACGGACCACCAGACCGCGCGGGTGCGCAGCGTGCGGGGCGGCAGGTCGAGCTTGCTCTCGCCCATGATCTCCCCGGTGGAGATCCGCTTCCGGAGGTAGCCGACCACCTGGTTGACCACCTCCACCGAACCGAAGCTGAGCCGGCCCTCGCCCCAGGCAACGGTGGTGTCGGTGTCGAGCACGGAGATGGAGGTGATGTCGCGGGCGGCCGTGGTGTACGGCGGGTCGGCCGGCTCGACCAGGGCGACCGAGTTCTCCAGGTCGAGTTCCCGGACCAGGAAGGTGCGGCCCTGGTGCAGGTGGACGGCCCCGGTGTGGACGGTGGTGTGGGCGGCCGCGGCGTCCACCGTGCCGAGCAGTCGGCCGGTGTCGGCCTCGACGATCTGCACCGGGCTGCCGCCGCTGCCGCGCAGGTCGACGGCGTCGGCCGCGCGTTCGCGGCGGGTCCAGTACCAGGAGCCGTCGCTGCGCCGGCGCAGCAGGCCGCGCCGTTCCAGGACGAGCAGCAGCGGTGCGGTGGAGGGGCCGAACAGCTCCAGGTCGGCGTCGGTGAGCGGGAGTTCGGCGGCTGCCGCGCACAGGTGCGGCGCGAGCACGTGGGGGTTGTCCGGGTCGAGCACGGTGGCTTCGACGGGCGCCGCGAACAGCGCCTCCGGGTGGTGCACCAGGTAGGTGTCCAGCGGGTCGTCCCGGGCGATCAGGATGGCCAGCGCGCCCTGGGCCTCGCGGCCCGCCCGCCCGGCCTGCTGCCAGAGCGAGGCCCGGGTGCCGGGGTAGCCGGCCATCAGGACGGCGTCGAGGCCGGAGACGTCGACGCCGAGTTCGAGGGCGGAGGTGGAGGCGAGTCCGAGCAGTCGGCCGGTGTGCAGCGCGCGTTCCAGGGCCCGGCGTTCGTCGGCGAGGTATCCGCCGCGGTAGGCGGCCACCCGGTCGGCGAGCGGTCGGCCGAGCTGGTCCTGGGTCTGGAGGGCGACGAGTTCGGCGGCCCGGCGGGAGCGGACGAAGACGACGGTGCGGGTCTGGCGCTCGACCAGGTCGGTCAGCAGGTGCGCGGCCTCGGCGGTGGCCGTGCGGCGGACGGGCGCGCCGTGTTCGCCGACGTTCTCGGTCAGCGGCGGCTCCCAGAGGCCGAAGACCATCGGCCCGCGCGGCGAGGCGTCCTCGGTGACCGCCCGGGCGGGCAGGCCGGTCAGACGCTCGGCGGTGGCGGCCGGGTCGGCGGTGGTGGCGGAGGCGAGCAGGAAGGTGGGTGACGAACCGTATCGGGCGCAGACGCGGCGCAGCCGCCGGAGGACCTGGGCGACGTGTGAGCCGAACACGCCCCGGTAGCTGTGGCACTCGTCGACGACCACGTAGCGCAGCACCTTGAGGAAGGAGGCCCAGCGGGCGTGGGCGGGCAGGATGCCGCGGTGCAGCATGTCCGGGTTGGTGAGCACGTACGAGGCGTACTGGCGGACCCACTCGCGTTCCTCGGGCGGGGTGTCGCCGTCGTAGAGGGCGGGTCGGACCCGGGGCGGGGCTAGTTCGGCGGCCCGGCGGCGCTGGTCGGCGGCGAGCGCCTTGGTCGGGGCGAGGTAGAGCGCGGTGGCGCCGCGGCCGTTGCGGGCCTCGGTGCCCTCCAGCAGGTCGCTGAGGACCGGGGCCAGGTAGCCGAGCGACTTGCCCGAGGCGGTCCCTGTGGCGATCACCACAGTCTGACCGCTTTTGGCCAGTTTCATCGCTTCTGCCTGGTGCGCCCAGGGCTGCTCCACGCCGACGGCGAGCGCGGCGGCCACGATCTCGGGCCGGATCGACTCGGGCCACGGCGCATAACGCGCAGGTCGGGCGGGAAGGTGCTCCGTATGGGTGAGCCGGTCGGACCGCCCCCGGCTGGTGGACAGGGTCGTGAGCAGTGCCTCGGGCAGGCTGTGTCGGGGCGGCATGAGGACCCAGTGTGTCACCGGCGTGACGGAGAATCGTCGTAAGCCATCGTGCGGGCATGGTCGCAGGTGGTTGAATGTGGCCGTGACGGCCGGATGGCCGTGGGTCGCAGCGCCGAGGCTTGCCACGTGTGGCTGGGCGCGCCCGGGCTCGCGACCATGCGGTGGCGGCCGGCCGGCCGAGGATCGCACATGACGTAGCAAGGCAAGGTGCTGGAGGTTCCGTGGACCTGTCCCTGTCGACCCGTTCAGTCGGCGATCGTACGGTCGTCGAGGTTGGCGGCGAGATCGATGTGTACACCGCCCCGAAGCTGCGGGAGCAGCTGGTCGAGCTCGTCAACGACGGCAAGTACCACCTCGTCGTCGACATGGAAGGCGTTGACTTCCTCGACTCGACCGGCCTCGGTGTGCTGGTGGGCGGTCTGAAGCGGGTGCGTGCCCACGAGGGCTCGCTGCGCCTGGTCTGCAACCAGGAGCGCATCCTGAAGATTTTCCGCATCACCGGCCTGACCAAGGTCTTCCCGATCCACACCTCGGTGGACGACGCGGTCAACGCGACCGACTGACGCGGCCGGGCCGGCCCGTGCCCGTGGAGGCCGGCCCGTTCGTCCCACGCGTCCGGGGTGCCGGGGCCTGCGGGCCCCGGTGCTTCCCCGGCCGCCCCGGGGCCGGTTCCGCCGGCCCGCAGGGGCCGCATCGTCGGCCCCGGTCGGAGCACCCCGAAGGGGAGAGATGGCAACCGTCGAACTTCGATTCAGCGCGCTTCCGGAGCACGTGCGAACGGCCCGGCTGGTCGCCGCGGCCGTCGCGAGACGGGCCGGGGTCGACGAGTCGGTGCTCGACGAGGTACGGCTCGCGGTCGGTGAGGCCTGCTCCCGCGCGGTCGGCCTGCACCAGCGCGGCGGCATCGGCGGCACGGTCCGGGTCGCGTTGACCGACCAGGAGAAGCGTTTCCTCATCGAGGTCGAGGACGAGGCCGGCCCCGCCGCCGTCCCGACCCCCGGCGCCGCCGAGGAGGCGGACCCGGACGAGGACACCCTCGGCCTCGCGGTGATCACCGGCCTGGTCGAGGACCTGGAGGTCACCAACGGCACGGACGGCGGCCTGATCCGGATGAGCTGGCCGGTCTCGGTCGAGTCCGTGGTGGTCTGAGGGCCCCGACCTTCGGGGTGCCTCGTGCGCCCCGGGTGGTCCGGGTGTCGGTCCAGTCCTCCGGGACGCGTTGACACGTTGTTGAACCTGGCGGTTCGTTGCTTCCGGCACGACCGGGTCCGATCGGTGATCGGACCTGTCGTGACAAGGAAGGCGCTCCGGGCCAAGCTGCCGATCAGCTCCTCGGTGAGCACCTGGGGCGAAGAGGTCTGCTTCGGCACGCCGGTCAGCGTGCCGCGCGCCGTCCGGCCCGGCCCGGCCCGGCTATCCGAACCGCCCGATCCGCGTCGAGCGCGCCTGAGCGGGGCCGGGCACCCGGTGGGGACAACCCGAGGTCCGGGAACCGGGCGCCAGTCGGCGGACATCGGCCGTGTAGGTTCGACGACCGAAGACGACCGAAACCGAAAGGCCTCTCCCGGTGAACAAGCGACTGCTGGCCGTACCCGTCCTCGGCGCGCTGCTCGCGTTCGGTGCCGTCGGCTGCGGCGACGACAACGGCAAGCAGCTGGAGTCCTGGGCGTCGAACGTCTGCGGCTCGGCCAAGGACCCGATCGTCCAGGCGCAGGCCGCGCTCGCCGACACCGCCCAGGTGAAGACCGGCGAGACCCCGACCGAGCTGCAGAAGCGGCTCTCGACGGACATCGGGCGGCTGGCCAAGACCAACCAGGACATCGCGGCGGCCATCACCGCGGCCGGGGTGCCCAAGGTGAAGGACGGCGCGAACCTGCAGAAGGACGCCGTCGCCGAGTTGACCAAGGCGGCCGACGGCTATCAGGACATCCAGAAGAAGCTGGACGCCGTGACCAACACCGACCAGTCGAAGTTCGCGGACGGCCTGCGCAGCATCTCGGACCAGATCCAGCAGCTGGCCTCGCTGTCCACGCAGGCGCAGGGCAAGCTGCAGCGCGGCGACCTCGGTGCGGCCATGGCCAAGCAGGACGGTTGCAAGCCCGCCGCCGCGGCCCCGGGCGGCGCGTCCGCCACCCCGAGCGCCGGGGCGCCCGGCGGGACGCCCGCGCCCGGCGCGACGGACGGCGCGAGCCCGTCGACCGCCCCCTCCGCGGGCACCGACACCACCCCGGCGAGCCCGCCCGCCGCCCCGCCGACCACCCCGACCACCCCCGTGCCCAGCACGAGCTGAGCCCGGGGCCCGTCGGGCCGGACCCTCCGACGCCGGTCCGGAGGGTGCCCGACCCCGCCCCCGACCCACCCCCGACCCCCTCGACCCGCCCCGGACCCGGCGGCCGCCCGGTCCGGGGCGGGGGACAATGGCGGGGTGATCAGTAGCCCCGTTCTCGACCAGACCCGCCTCGCCAAGTTGCGTGAGGCGCTGCTCGCCGCCTCGTTCACCGCCGATGGCTGCCTCGACCTGCTCGGGCCCACCGGCTATGCGGCGTTGGCCCGTAGCGAGGCCGTGCCGGCGCTGCGGGCGACCAGGGGCGGCAGCCCGCTGGAGACGCTGGTCCGGCTGTTCCTGCTCCAGCAGCCGGTGCCGTACCGGGTGGCCGCGGCCGCGCTGCCGGTCGAGGACTGCCTGGCCGACGGCTGGCTGCGCTCCGACGGTGAACTGGTGTGGGCGACGGTGGACGTCCGGCCGTACGCCAACGAAGTGGCCGGGATGGACAGTTCGGACGCCTGGGTGGTGTCCGACCTGGGCTGCGCGGTGGGTGGCGCGGGCGGCATCGGATCCGGCGAGACCGCGCACGGGGTGGCCCGCAAGGACCTGGTGCTCGGGGTCGGCGGCGCGTCGACGACGCTGGCCAACATCACCGTGCGCCGTCCGGTCCGGTCCGCGCTGGACCTCGGTTCGGGTTCCGGCGTGCAGGCGCTGCACGCGGCCCGGCACGCCGGGCAGGTGACCGCCACCGACCTGAACCCTCGCGCGCTGCGCTTCTCCGAGCTGACCCTCGCGCTGTCCGGTTTCGAGCGGCGGGAGGCGCTCGCCGGCAGCCTCTTCGAGCCGGTCGGGGAGCGCCGGTTCGACCTGATCGTCTCCAACCCGCCGTTCGTGATCTCGCCGGCCGGCCGGTTCACCTACCGCGACGGCGGCATGGCCGGCGACGACCTGTGCCGCAGCCTGGTCCGCTCGGCCGCCGACCACCTGGAGCCGGGCGGCTACTGCCAGTTGCTCGCCAACTGGCAGCACGTCAAGGGCGAGGACTGGCACGAGCGGCTGGCCGGCTGGGTGGCGGGCACCGGGCTGGACGCCTGGATCGTCCAGCGGGAGGTCCAGGACGTCGCCCAGTACGCCGAGTTGTGGCTGCGGGACGGCGGCGATCACCGCGGTCCGGGCGGCGACTACCAGGCCCGGTACGGCGAGTGGCTGGACGCCTTCGAGGCGGGCCGGGTCGAGGGCATCGGCATGGGCTGGATCACCCTGCGGGCGAGCGGCGCGGAGCGTCCGACCGTCCGGGTGGAGGAGTGGCCGCACCCGGTGGAGCAGCCGCTGGGCCCGCACATCGAGGAGTGGTTCGACCGGCAGGACTTCCTGCGTTCGCACGACGACGCGGGCCTGCTCGCGACCCGTTACGTGCTGGCCGACGAGGTGGTCCAGGAGCAGGTCGGCGAGCCGGGCGCGGAGGACCCGGAGCACGTGATCCTGCGTCACAACCGGGGCATGCGGCGGGCCACCAAGGTGGACACGGTGGGTGCCGGTTTCGTCGGGGTCTGTGACGGTTCGCTGTCGGCGGGCGAGATCGTGGACGCCATCGCGCAGTTGCTCGGCGAGGACCGGGTGGTCCTGCGGGATCGGGTGCCCGAGTCGCTGCGGCTGCTGACCGAGCAGGGGTTCATCCGCCCGGCAGGCTGACCCGGCGCACCTGGCCCGGCGCCCTCGGGGTGGCGCCCCGGCGCGGTGCCCCTGGCGGGGGCGGTCGGCGCCGGTTCACCTTCCCGTGCCCCCCGGTTCGTCCGGCGGTCTCCGGTCGGCCGCCGCGCGTTGGCCCCCTGCTGCGAGGCTCTGTCCACAGGCTGTGGACAGAGCTGGGGAGCCGGGGGCCAGGGGTGGACACGACGACGGCGACGGTGGGCGGGCTGGTGCTCGCCCTCTTCGGTGGCGTGCTGCTGCTCTGGTGCGCCGCCGAGGTGCGCCTGCGCCACCGGGTCCGCCGCTCGGGGGCGTCGGCGGTGGCCACGGTCGTGGCCGAGGACGAGGCGCACGGTCAGCTCGACAGCGCCCCGCTGCTCTCCTTCTCCGTCCTGCCCCCGGTCGAAGGAGCCGGGGCGGGCCGGATCGCCGAACTGGTGCTCACCCGTCCGCGCGGACACACCCCGCTGCGCCGTCCGGACCGCTTCACTCCGGGCGCCCCGGTGCGGATCTGCTACGACCCGCGCCGCCCGAGCCGGGTGGTGCTGGCGGCCGGGGAGGTCCGCCGGGCCGCCGTCGCCGACCTGCTGTGGAGCGTGCTCGGCATGGGCTGTCTGGCGGCGGGCGCCGGGCTGCTCGCGGTGGTCAACGGCTGAATCCGGGGCGTACGCCCGACCCCGGTCAGGCTTGCCGGGAACCGGTGGCCGGCGCTCTGCGGAGGCCCCGCCGCGGCCCTCCGCGGGGCCGTCGATATTCCGTTGACAGATTTTGAAATCCGTCATTCCATCCTCCGGAACCCGCCGAAGCCCCCCTCCACGGGGCGCGAACCTCCGTCATCGGGTTACCGTTCGAGTGGCGTCGGTGAGCCCGGCAAAGTGAAAACGCGGGATCCTTCCGTTTGACAAGGGTGGCCGGGGTACGGTCACACTCCGCTGGTGGGGTCGTCGTACAGCGGCAGCCCCGGGACGGTGGAGGGGTCGGGCGGAGCGCAGCCCGTGCTGCCGGCGCCGACCAGCCCACATAAGGACCGGGAGAGAAGAGCGAAGGTGTCCCCGAGCAGCGAGACCGCGCACGGACAGCGACTCGTCATTGTCGAGTCGCCGGCCAAGGCGAAGACGATCAAGGGCTACCTGGGCCCCGGCTACATCGTCGAGGCGAGCGTCGGGCACATCCGCGACCTCCCCAGCACCGCGGCGGAGGTCCCGGACAAGTACACCGGCGAGGTGCGCCGCCTCGGGGTGGACGTCGACCACGACTTCGCCCCCATCTACGTGGTCAACGCGGACAAGAAGTCCCAGGTCAGCAAGTTGAAGTCGCTGCTCGCGGAGTCCGACGAGCTCTTCCTCGCCACCGATGAGGACCGCGAGGGCGAGGCCATCGCGTGGCACCTCCAGCAGGTGCTCAAGCCCAAGGTGCCGGTGCACCGGATGGTCTTCCACGAGATCACCAAGACGGCGATCCAGGAGGCGGTGGCCAACCCGCGCGAGCTCAACCAGCGCCTGGTCGACGCCCAGGAGACCCGCCGCATCCTCGACCGCCTCTACGGCTTCGAGGTCTCGCCGGTGCTGTGGAAGAAGGTCATGCCGAAGCTGTCGGCGGGCCGGGTGCAGTCCGTCGCGACCCGGCTGGTGGTCGAGCGCGAGCGCGAGCGGATCGCCTTCCGCACCGCCTCGTACTGGGACCTGGTCGGCACCTTCGGCACCGGCCGCACCCCGGCTGACGCGGCCAACCCGGAGACCCTCGGCGCCCGGCTCTCCTCGGTGGACGGCAAGCGGATCGCCACCGGCCGCGACTTCGGCTCGGACGGCCGGCTGAAGGCCGGCAGCGCCAACACGCTGCACCTGGACGAGCAGGCCGCCCGGCAGCTGGCCGCCGCCCTGGAGCAGACCGCGTTCAGCGTCCGCAGCGTCGAGTCCAAGCCCTACCGCCGCTCGCCGTACGCGCCGTTCCGCACCACCACGCTCCAGCAGGAGGCCAGCCGCAAGCTGGGCTTCGGCGCCAAGCGGACCATGCAGGTGGCCCAGAAGCTGTACGAGAACGGCTTCATCACCTATATGCGCACCGACTCCACCACGCTGTCGGAGACCGCGATCTCCGCCGCCCGCGCGCAGGTCACCCAGCTGTACGGCGCCGACTACCTGCCGGACGCCCCGCGCACCTACGCCAGCAAGGTCAAGAACGCGCAGGAGGCGCACGAGGCCGTCCGCCCCTCCGGCGACCGCTTCCGTACCCCCGCCGAGACCGGCCTGACCGGCGACGACTTCCGGCTCTACGAGCTGATCTGGATGCGCACCGTCGCCTCCCAGATGAAGGACGCGGTCGGCCAGTCGGTGACCGTCAAGGTCGGCGGCGCGTCCGCGGACGGCCGTGACGTCGAGTTCTCCGCCTCCGGCAAGATCATCACCTTCCACGGCTTCCTCAAGGCCTACGTCGAGGGCGCGGACGACCCGAACGCCGAGCTGGACGACCGCGAGCGCCGGCTGCCGCAGGTCGTCGAGGGCGACCCGCTGGCCGCCGAGCAGCTCACCCCCGAGGGCCACGCCACCAAGCCGCCGGCCCGCTACACCGAGGCCTCGCTGGTCAAGGAGCTGGAGGACCGGGAGATCGGTCGCCCCTCCACCTACGCGTCGATCATCGACACGATCATCCAGCGCCGGTACGTGTTCAAGAAGGGGACGGCGCTCGTCCCGTCCTTCCTCTCCTTCGCCGTGGTCAACCTCCTGGAGAAGCACTTCGGCCGGCTGGTCGACTACGACTTCACCGCCAAGATGGAGGACGACCTCGACCGGATCGCGGCCGGCGAGGCCAAGTCCGTGCCGTGGCTGAAGCGCTTCTACTTCGGCGAGGGCGACGGCCACGCGACCGGCGGCGCCGCCGAGGCCGGCAACGGCGACGGCGACCACCTGGGCGGCCTGAAGGAACTGGTCACCGACCTCGGCGCGATCGACGCCCGGGAGATCAGCTCGTTCCGGATCGGGGACGGCATCACCCTGCGGGTCGGCCGCTACGGCCCGTACGTCGAGCGCGCCTCCGACGTCGAGGGCGAGCCCGGCCAGCGCGCCGACATCCCCGACGACCTGCCGCCGGACGAGCTCACCGTCGAGCTGGCCGAGGAACTGCTGGCCAAGCCCAGCGGCGACTTCGAGCTCGGCCCGGACCCGGTCAGCGGCAACATGCTGGTCGCCAAGGACGGCCGCTACGGGCCCTACGTGACCGAGATCCTGCCCGAGGGCACGCCCAAGACCGGCAAGAACGCGGTCAAGCCGCGCACCGCCTCGCTGCTGAAGACGATGTCGCTGGACGCCGTCACCCTGGAGGACGCGCTGCGGCTGCTCTCGCTGCCGCGTGTGGTCGGCGCCGACGCCGAGGGCGTGGAGATCACCGCGCAGAACGGCCGCTACGGTCCGTACCTCAAGCGCGGCACCGACTCCCGCTCGCTCACCAGTGAGGAGCAGATGTTCACGGTCACCCTGGAGGAGGCCCTGGCCATCTACGCCCAGCCCAAGCAGCGCGGCCGGGCCGCCGCCGCCCCGCCGCTCAAGGAGCTGGGCACCGACCCGGTCAGCGAGCGCCCCGTCGTGGTCAAGGACGGCCGCTTCGGACCGTACGTGACCGACGGCGAGACCAACGCCACGCTCCGCAAGGACGACGAGGTCGAGACCATCACGCCGGAGCGCGGCTACGAGCTGCTCGCCGAGAAGCGGGCGCGCGGGCCGGTGAAGAAGACGGCGAAGAAGGCCCCGGCCAAGAAGACGACCGCCAAGAAGGCGACGGCGACCAAGACCGCGGCCACCAAGACCGCGACCGCGAAGAAGACCGCCGCCAAGAAGACCGCGACGAAGGCGACCACGGCGAAGAAGACGGCGGCCAAGAAGACCGCCGTCGGGAAGGCCGCGGCCACCGACGAGGGCTGATCTCCTCCGGATCCTCCGACAGGGGCGCCGTCGGTGCCGCTGCCAGCGCCTTCGCCGGCGTCTCCGCCAGTGCCTGCCAGTGCCTGCCAGTGCCCGCCAGTGCCCGCCAGTGCTCACGGGCCCGCGACCCCACCCCGGGGACGCGGGCCCGAGGCCGGTCGGACGGTGTGCGCGGAACGTCACAACCCGGTGATGAGCGGGATCCGGAACCCCGTTCATCTCATTCCGGTCAACCTCAGCCCGCTACGCTGACCGTATGACGAGCGAGGAGCAGCCCACCCCCAGCGCCGCCCCGGCCGCCCGCGACGCCACGTCCGGGCTGCCCGAGGTCGCGCCAGCCGGGACCCCGGTCGACCGGGCTCGCGCGCTGCTGCGGACGCGCCCCTACCGGCGCCTGTGGACCACCCAGCTGATCGGCGGCACCGCCGACCGGCTCGGCCTGCTGGTGCTGCTCGCGCTCACCGTGATCGCCGTCGCCCTCGGCGGCCGGTTCGGCGACCTGCCGCGCAGCCTCGCCTTCGCCGTCACGGCGGTCCTCGCCGTCCGGCTGGCGGCCACCGGGCTGGTCGGCGTCGCGCTGCTCGGGCCGGTGCACCGGCTGGTCGCCGGCCGGCTGGACCGGCGCTGGACGCTGTTCGGTGCCGACGCGCTGTGCGCCCTGCTGATCGGCCTCGCACCCTGGTGGACCGTCTGGCTGGGCTTCGGCCCGAAGCCCTCCGTCGGCGCCGCCTACGTCCTGCTCACCACGGTGTTCGTCACCGGTGCCGCCGAGCGGGTCCGGGGGATCGCCAAGGACGCCGCCGTCCCGGGCCTGCTGCCGCCCGCCGATCCGTACGCCCCCGCCGCCGAGCAGCGGCCCGCCGCCGCCCACCTGGACACCGTCCGGAGCATCGACCGCTTCATCGGCTGGGCCACCCTGCCGCTCGCGGCCGCCGGCCTGGTCGCCCTCACCCTGCTGAACAACATCGGCGCGGCGCTCGGCTCGGACTGGCTCCGGGCCCACCAGCTCACCCTCGCCGCGCTCGGCGCGGCCGGCCTGTTCGCCGCCTCGGCCGCCCGCGACTACCTCCAGCAGCTGCCCGTCGGCCCGGTGGCCGTCGCCCCGCACTCGCCGCTGCAGGGCCTGCGCGCCCCCACCGACGCCACCCCCGGCCCCGCGCTGAGCAAGGGCCGAACCGGCAGCGCCCCGTACTTCACCTTCGCCGTCGCCGCCGGGTACGCCTCGATGGCCGGCGTCGCCGCGCTCGCGGTGCTCACCGCCGCCGAGCACCGGGCCGGGCCGATCGGCTACGGCCTGCTGGTCCTCGCCGCCACCGCGGCGCCCGCCCTCGGCTCCCGGCTCACCCGGGCCACGCTGCCCGCGCTCTCGCGCCGCCGCCTGCTCGCGCTGGCGCTGCTCACCGAGGGCGTGGCGCTGATCCTGGCCGGGCTGGTGCTGGACTTCGTCCTCGTCCTGGCCCTCACCGTGCTGGCCGGCCTCACCGCCGGGATCGTCGTCTCCGCCGGGCGCACCCTGCTCGGCCAGGAGGTCGAGGAGGCCCGGCTGCCGAAGGTCACCGAGCACCTGTACGCGGTGCTGCGGGTCGTGGTCGGCGCCGCGCTGGTCGTCGTCCCGCTGATCGCCGCGGCGTACGGGGACGTCGAGTACGGCACGGTCGAGCCCGGCTCGTTCACCTTCATCCACGGCGGCGCGGCTCTCGCCGTCGCCACCTCGGGGCTGCTCACGCTCGTCCTCGCCGCCGTCGTCCTGCTGCGGACCGACGACCGGCGCGGCACCGCGCCCTTCGGCCGGGACCTGGTCGACGCGGTGCGCGGCGCCGTCGGCCCGGCCCCGCGCCAGGGCGCCGGCACCGGCTTCTTCATCGCCCTGGAGGGCGGCGACGGCGCAGGCAAGTCCACCCAGGCCCAGGCGCTCGCCGAGTGGATCCGCGGCAAGGGGCACGAGGTCGTGCTCACCCGCGAGCCCGGCGGCAGCCCGGTCGGCCAGCGGCTGCGCGGCCTCGTCCTGGACGTCGGCAACACCGGCCTGTCGCACCGCGCCGAGGCGCTGATCTACGCCGCCGACCGGGCCGAGCACGTCGAGAACGTCATCCGGCCGGCCCTCGCCCGCGGCGCCGTGGTGATCACCGACCGGTACATGGACTCCTCCATCGCCTACCAGGGCGCCGGGCGCGACCTGGCCGCCACCGAGGTCGCCAGGATCTCCCGCTGGGCGACCGGCGGGCTGCTGCCCGACCTGACCGTCGTCCTGGACGTCGACCCGACCAGGGCCCGGGAGCGCTTCACCGAGGCGCTCGACCGGCTGGAGTCCGAGCCCACCGAGTTCCACCAGCGGGTCCGGGCCGGCTTCCTCGCCCTCGCGGCCGCCGACCCGGCGCGCTACCTGGTCGTCGACGGCAGTCAGGCCCCCGGCTTCGTCACCACCGCGATCCGGCACCGGCTCGACCGCGAGCTGCCGCTCTCCGAGCAGGAGAAGGCCGCCCGCGCGGAGCAGGAGCGGCTCGCCCGCGAAGAGGCCGAGCGCCGCGCCGCCGAGGAGGCCCGCAAGAAGGCCGAGGCCGAGGCCGCCGAGCGCAAGCGGCAGGAAGTGCTGGCGCAGCTGCGGGCCGAACAGGCCGAGCAGGAGCGGCTGGCCAAGGAGGAGGCCGAGCGGGCCGCCGCCGAGGCCCGGC
The DNA here is from genome assembly GCF_044750105.1 of Kitasatospora sp. NPDC088861. NCBI lineage: Bacteria > Bacillati > Actinomycetota > Actinomycetes > Kitasatosporales > Streptomycetaceae > Kitasatospora > Kitasatospora sp. NPDC088861. Next base: position 282,838 of record NZ_JBIVJF010000001.1, on the reverse strand, counting down.
GCAAGGCCGAGGAGGAGGCCCGCCGCCGGGCGGAGGAGGAAGCCCGCCGCCGCGCCGAGGAGGAGGCCAAGCGGAAGGCCGAGGAGGACGCCCGGCTGGCGGCGGAGGCCGCCGAGCGCAAGCGCCTCGCCGACGAGGCGGCCGCCCAGGCGGAGCTCCAGCGGCAGCGCGAACTCCAGCGCGAGGAGCAGCGCCGCCGGGCGGAGGAGGCGCTGCAGCGGGCCGAGGAGGCCCGGCTGGCGCAGGCCGCCGCGCTCGCGGCCGCGGCTGCGGCGGCGCAGACGACGGCGGATCGGGCGGCGGCGGGTTCGGCCGGTCCGGCGGGTTCGGCGGGTTCGGCGGGTTCGGCCTCAGGCTCGGCTGCTGGTCAGGCTGCTGGTTCGGTTCCTGGGGATGCCGTGACCACCGAGCTGCGGGCCGTCCGGGACGTCCCGGGGGCGGGGCCCGTGGGCACTCCCGGGCCTGGTGGGACCGACGAGGCGACGCGGGAGCTGTCGCTGCGAGACACCCGGGCGGCCGTCCGGGCGGCGGAGGCCGCCGACGAGACCGCCCAACTGCCGGTCGTCCCGCCGACCGCCGTGGACGAGACGGCCGTGCTGCCGAAGATCACGGAGGAGGCGGACCGGACCGCGGTGCTGCCGCGGATCGAGCCGGGGCGTCCGGCGCCGGAGCGTCCTGTGTCGGAGCGCCCGGCACCGGGTCGGGTGGAGCCGGGCCGTGCGGGGGCGGGTCGTACCCAGGCGGGCCGTACCGAGGACCGGGTGCCGCCGGGGCTGTGGCGCGAGGAGCCGGTGGACAGCACCCGCGAGCTGCCGGTGGTCGGCGACGAGCCGCAGCCCGCCGACGAGTCGCAGGCCACCGCCGAGCGACCCCGGCCGGAGTGGGCCGAGGAGACGCCGATGGACGACCTGCCGAGCCTCACCGACACCCTGCTCGGCTCGCGTGACGAGTGGTCGCGCTGGAATCACGGCGGCCCAGCCCCGCAGGACCCGCGTGGCGGCCAGGACCGGCCCGCCCCCGGGGGCGACCAGGGCGAGGGCGGCGGCAAGGGCAAGGGCCGTCGCTGGGGCCGTCGGGGCTGACCTCGGGCTGCGGCGGTACGGACGCCGGCAGGACAGCGGTACGGACGACGGGCGGCGTCGTCGGGGTGGAGAGCCCCGGCGGCGCCGCCCGTCGCCTTCGGCGTCGGGGCGCCTCCTTCGGTGGTGGGCACCCCGGAGGGCGCCGTGGCTGTCGGAGCGGACACGTATGCTCGACGGCGGGGAAGAGGCGCCGGGAGCGCTGCCGTACGGAGCTTGGGAGCAGCAGTGGCCGTCTGGGACGACCTGGTGGGCCAGGAGCGGGTGGTCGAGCAGCTGACCGCCGCCGCCCGGTCGGCCGGGGCGACGATCGCGGCCGGCCGCGGAGCCGGCCCGCAGCCGGGCGGGAACGCCTCCCTGATGACGCACGCCTGGCTGTTCACCGGCCCGCCCGGGGCCGGGCAGGTCACCGCTGCGCGCGCGTTCGCCGCGGCCCTCCAGTGCACCAGCCCGGACCTCGCGCTCGGCGGTACGCCCGGCTGCGGGTTCTGCGACGGCTGCCACACCGTGCTGGCCGGCAGCCACGCCGACGTCAAGTACGTCCGGACCGACGGCCTGTCCATCGGCGTCGGCGACATGCGCGAGCTCGTGCTGCGCGCCTCCAGCTACCCGACCGGCGGCCGCTGGTCGGTGATCCTGGTCGACGCCGCCCACCGGCTCACCGAGGCCGCCGCGAACGCGCTGCTCAAGGGCGTGGAGGAGCCCTCCCCGCGCACCGTCTGGCTGCTCTGCGCCCCCTCCGTCCAGGACGTGCTGCCGACCATCCGTTCGCGCTGCCGCCTGCTCGTCCTGCGCACGCCCACCGCCGAGGCCGTCGCCGACATGCTGGTCCGCCGCGACGGCGTCGACCCGGAGACGGCCCGGCTGGCCGCGCTCGCCGGGCAGGGCGACGTCGGGCGCGCGCGCCGCCTCGCCGTCGACGACCAGGCCCGCACCCGCCGCGCCGAGGTGCTGCGGATCCCGCTGGAGGTCGCCGACATCGGCGGCTGCCTGGCCGCCGCCCAGCGCCTCGTCGACACCGCCAAGGCCGACGCCGAGGCGCTCGCCGAGACCCAGGACGCCAAGGAGACCGACGACCTGAAGGCCGCCTACGGCGCCACCGAGGGCAGCAAGGCGCCGCGCGGCATGGCCGGGGCGGTCAAGGAACTGGAGAAGCGGCAGAAGAGCCGGGCCACCCGCACCCGCCGGGAGACCCTCGGCGTCGCACTGCTCGACCTGCTCGGCTTCTACCGGGACGTGCTCGCGCTGCAGCTCGGCTCCAGCGGCACCCTCGCCAACGAGGACCAGCGGCAGGCCCTGAACCGGGTCGCGCAGGAGGGCCCGCCGGAGAGCACGCTGCGCCGGATCGAGGCGGTGCTCGCCTGTCGGCAGGCGTTGGACCGCAACGTGGATCCGCTGCTCGCCGTCGAGGCGATGACGGTGGCGCTGCGCGCGGGCTGAGCTGAACCGCGCTGCCGGGCCGCCGGGCCGTCGGGCCGTTCGGGGTGGGCCCGTCGGGCTGAACGCCCGGCGTAGGCCTCCCGGAGCCGTCCCGTTGTCCCACCTTCGAGTGAATGATCGATACGCGCCGGGCACACCCGCGTGTGACCGTCCGCCCGTTGTGCACGCTGGGGGCCGACTGTGCCCCGGTGCCGGGGCCGTCGCCCCCGTACGGCACCGGGTCCCGTCCGGCGCCGGCCCTCCTCCCGAGGCGGTGCGTCCCATGGTTCGTTCGCTCCTCGTCATCCCTCTGCTGATGGCCGCGCTGGGCGGGATCTGGCTGGCCCGCGGCGCGCTCCAGCGCTGGCGCGACCTGCGCGCCGCCGCGACCTACGAACTGGCCGGTGAACGCTGGCCGATGCTGGTGCGGGCGGCCGGAGCGATGATCTGCGGGGTCTGCGTCACCGCGTTGACGCTGCTCACGGCGCTCGGGGCGTTCGGCGGCCTGACCCCCCGCGGCCAGGAATCGGACCGGGCCGAGCCGGTGGTCGACGCGGCGGGTACGGGCCAGGGCGGGGGACCGGCGGTCCGGCAGCAGCCGGCGCCGCCCGTCGTGGCGGAGCCGGCCGCGGCCTCCGCCGCCGTGAGCCACTTCGACGGTGTCGGCCAGCCGGGCGGCGGCGAGCTGCTGCAGTCCGCCGTGCCCGGTCCGGACGGGCAGCCGCGCACCGTCCGGGTCTGGCTCCCGCCGCAGTACGCCAAGGAGCCGAACGCGCGCTTCCCCGTCGTCGTGATGCAGGCGGCCACCCCGCGCAAGACCGCCGACGCCGAGGTCCCGGACGTCTTCGAGGGCCTCACCGCAGCCCTGCAGACCGGCCGCGCCCGCCCCTTCATCCTGGTCGCCCCCGAGGCGCCGAACGGCACCGCGCACCCCTGCGACCTGGTCGCCGCCGCGCCGGCCGCCGTCGCCGACGACGAGACGCTGCGCGCCGCCATCGCCGCCTCGTTCCGCATCCTGGCGCCCGGCCCGGCCTCCTGGGGCACCCTCGGCGTCGAGGGCGGTGCGCCGTGCGCCGCCGCCGCCGGGCTGTCCCGCCCCGACCTGTACGGCGCCGCCGCCGCGGTGTCCGGCCGCTACGACGCCGCCGCGCTCACCCAGGCCGGCGCTGAGGCCCCGGCCGGCAGCGCGGCGAAGCTCCTGCTGGCCGCCGCCAAGGCCGACACGGCCGGGCTGGACGCGGCCCGCAAGCTCCAGGCCGCGCTCACGGCCGGGGCCGGACCGGCGGCCAAGGCCGAGGTGAAGATCTCCGACAACGTGCAGGACTACACCCCCGACCGGGAGCGGATGCGGCTCGTCCGGCAGGCGGCGCAGTACCTGGCCGACGCGCTGGCCAAGGCGTCCTGAGCCGCCGTCCCGGACGGGGCGTCGCCGCCCGGTGCCCGTAGCGGGTGCCGGGCGGCGTGCTGTGGTGCAATGCGAGTCGGGTCGCCGGGCGACGACCCTGGGTGACGATCGAGAGGGCTCGGATGATCGCGAGGGGTCGGATGAGGGCCACCGGGCGGGTACTGGCGGCGGCGCTCGCCGTCGGGCTGCTGGCGGGCGGGTGCGGTGCGGGTTCCTCGGGTTCCTCGGGTTCAGCGGGTTCGTCCGGGGCGGGGGGCGCCGGGCCGTCCAGCCCGGCCGCGCCCGGGGTCACGCCGCTGGAGCCGCTGCCCGCCGCCGTCCCGGCCGGGCTGGCCCCGTACTACGCGCAGCGGCTCGACTGGCAGCCGTGCGACGGCGGATTCGAGTGCACCGCCTTCCGGGTGCCGCTGGACTACGACCGCCCCGGCGACGGTGACCTCACCCTGGTGGCGGCCCGCGCCACCGCCGTCCCGGCGGGCTCGGGCTCGGGCTCGGGCTCCGAGGAGGGGACCGGGGGAGGCCGGCTCGGCTCGCTGCTGCTCAACCCCGGCGGGCCCGGCGGCTCGGCGGTCGAGTACCTGGAGGCCACCGCGCGGACGTACGACAGCGGCGTGCGCGCCCGGTACGACCTGGTCGGCCTCGACCCGCGCGGGGTCGGCCGCAGCAACCCGGTCACCTGCCTGAGCGGCGACCGGATGGACGCCTACACCGCCGTCGACCTCACCCCCGGCGACCAGCACGGAATCGACGCCCTGGTCGCCGCCGACAAGGAGTTCGCCGAGGGCTGCCGCCAGCGCGCCGGGGCGGCGCTCGGCCACCTCGGCACCGTCGAGGCCGCCCGCGACATGGACGTGCTGCGCGCCCTGCTCGGCGACGAGCGACTGAACTACGTCGGCAAGTCCTACGGCACCTTCCTCGGCGCCACCTACGCCGGGCTCTTCCCCGGCCGGGTCGGGCGGCTGGTGCTGGACGGCGCGGTGGACCCGTCGCTCGACTCGGTCACCGGCAACCGCACCCAGGCCGGCGGCTTCGAGACGGCCTGGGCCGCCTTCGCCAAGGACTGCGCCAAGCACGAGGACTGCCCGCTCGGCCGCACCGAACAGCAGATCGGCGAGCAGCTCACCGCCCTGCTCGCCACCGTCCAGGCCAGCCCGCTGCCCAGCACCGACCACGGCCGGCGACTCACCGAGGCCCAGGCGACCACCGGCGTCATCCAGGCCATGTACGCCGACTTCCTCTGGCCCAAACTGCGCACCGCGCTCACCGACGCCAAGGCCGGCGACGGCACCAGCCTGCTGAGGCTCTCCGACTCCTACTACGGGCGCGAGGCGGACGGCTCGTACCCCAACCTGATGTTCGCCAACACGGCGGTGAACTGCCTCGACCTGCCCGCCCCGTTCGCCGGGCCGGAGGACGTCCAGCGCGCCGTGCCGGACTTCGAACAGGCCTCGCCGCACTTCGGCCGCGACATGGCGTGGATGGCGCTGGCCTGCACCTACTGGCCGGTCCGGGCCACCGGCACGGCGCACACCATCCGGGCCGCCGGCGCCGCCCCCATCGTCGTCGTCGGCACCACCCGCGACCCGGCCACCCCGTACGCGTGGGCCCAGGCGCTGGCCGGGCAACTGGAGTCCGGACGCCTGCTCACCTACGACGGGGACGGCCACACCGCGTACGCGCACCACGACGCCTGCGTGGACGGCGCGGTCAACCGCTACCTGCTGGCGGGCGAGGCACCGGAGCCGGGCGCGCGCTGCACCCGGTAGGCGGGATGGTTTCCGCTTCAACCGACCGCCGGTGCGACGTTACGATGAGCGCCCCCCGCCCTCATCCCCTCCCCTCCCCGGAGCGCACCGTGCTCGGAGTCAACGACCTGGCGACGTACGTCCTCGGCGCCCTCGTCATCGTCCTACTGCCCGGCCCCAACTCCCTGTACGTGCTGTCCGTCGCCGCCCGCAAGGGCATCCGGACCGGCTACCAGGCCGCCGCCGGCGTCTTCGTCGGCGACCTCACCCTGATCAGCCTCACCTCGCTGGGCGCCGCCTCCCTCCTCAAGGCCAACCCGGCCGTCTTCGCCGTGGTCAAGCTCGGCGGCGCCGCCTACCTGCTCTGGATCGGCTACGGCATGCTCCGCGCCGCCCGCCAGCTCTGGCGCGAACGCCGGACCGCCGACAACCCCGACAACCCCGCCGCCACCGCCGAACCGGCCGCCGAACCCGTCGAGCGCCCGTTCCGCCGCGCCCTGGTGATCAGCCTGCTGAACCCGAAGGCGATCCTCTTCCTGCTCTCCTTCTTCACCCAGTTCGTCGACCCGGCCTACGGACAGCCGGCCCTCTCCTTCGGCCTGCTCGGCGGCATCCTGCAGACCTTCAGCGTGCTCTACCTCTCCCTGCTGATCTTCGCCGGCACCACCCTCGCCACCGCCTTCCGCCGCCGCCGTCGCCTCTCCGCCACCCTCACCAGCGGCGTCGCCGTCCTCTTCGCCGGCTTCGCCGCCAAACTCGCCGTCTCCTCCGCCTGACCCCCACCCCCGCCAACCGGGTGTGGATCACCCGCGAAACCTGTGTAGACTGGCCCGCGTTGCCACCACGCGTGACAACGGCGCCGCCTTAGCTCAGCTGGCCAGAGCAACGCACTCGTAATGCGTAGGTCGCGGGTTCGAATCCCGCAGGCGGCTCTGTAGAAGCCCCAGGACTCACTCGCCGTGACCTGGGGCTTTTGCGTGCGTGGGGTGGAGTGGGGCGGGGATCAGGGGGCGGGCCAGTCGGCCCAGGTGGCGGAGGTCATGGTGACCAGGACGGTGCGGTCGCCCTTGTAGGGGGCTCGACCGTGGCTGGCGAGGATGTTGTCGACGACCATGACGTCGCCCTGTGTCCAGTCGGGGGCGAGGGTGGTGCGGTCGAAGGCGGCGTGGATCTCGGCCAGGGTGTCGGCGTCGATGGGGCTGCCGTCGCCGAAGTAGGCGTTGCGCGGCAGGTTCTGCTCGGGGAAGACGGCGAGGAGGGCCTCGGTGGTCTTCGCGGGCAGTGAGCCGATGTGGAAGAGGTGGGCCTGGTTGAACCAGACGGTCTCGCCGGTCACCGGGTGCCGGGTGAGCGCCGGGCGGACCTGGCTGGTGCGCAGTAGGTCGCCCTCCCACTCCCAGGCGATGCCGTTGTCGCGGCAGTAGGCCTCGATGTGCCCGCGGTCCTCGGTCTGGAAGGCCTCCTGCCAGGAGAGGCCGATGCCGTCGTGGTAGGCACGGGTGTAGCGCACGCCGAGGGCGGAGAACTTCTCGACCAGCTCGGCCGGGAGCTCGGTGAGGACGGTGCGGCTGTCCGCGACCGGGGTCTGGCCGCCGGTGCTCGGGGTGCGGGTGGCGAGGAAGAAGAGGTGGTCCGGCCAGCGCGAGGAGTAGGAGCTCTCGTTGTGCTGGGGGATGCGCTGGTCGGCCGGGTACTCGGTGGAGGTGTAGACGCTGCCGGCGACCCGCGAGCGCGGGGTGGAGCGCTCGGTGTACTCCAGGGCGCCGCCGCCGAGGACGGCGGCCACGCCGGCCAGCTCGTCGGTGGAGGCGACTGCGGCGCCGATGAGCCTCAGCGAGCCGTGGCGCAGGGTCAGTCGGCGTAGTTCGGGGCGGTGGGCGAGCAGCCACTCGCCGCGCTCCGTCCGGTCGGGAACGGCGGCGACGGGCTGCACCGTCCCGCTCTCTTCGAGGAAGGACACTTCAAGATCCGTACGCGATCTCGTCACGGCGGCTTCACCTCGTCTGTGCGGTGGTGTCGGGGATCGGGAACGCTGTCATCTTCGCCGCGTGGCCGCTGCCGGGGACAGGCGATTAAGAGAGGCCCGAAAACGTCTGGCGAACGCGGGGCCGGGGCCGCGGTGGGGCCGCGGACCCGGCGGTGGGCCGAGGGCTACCGGCCGGCCAGGACGGACCGGCCGTGGGGCGCGTTCCGGTGCGGCGCCGTGCCCGGGGGGTGGGCCAGGAGACGGGTGCCGCCGTTCAGCAGGGAACGGCCCAGGGGAGTCACGGTGTGCAGGACGAGGTTGCGGGTGCGACGGGTGGCGATCAGGCCGGCCGCCCGCAGGACCGAGGTGTGCTGGCTGACGGCGGCGTTGGAGACGCCGACGCGGTCGGCGAGTTCGCCGTTGGTGCTGCCGTTGAGCAGGGCCTCCAGCAGGGCGGCCCGGGTCTTGCCGACGAGGCTGGCGAGGGCCTCGCCCTGGGCGGGGTCGAGCGGCCGCTCGGCCTCACGGGTGCCGAGCACGGCGTCCCCGCGGGAGTCCGGGCGTATCGGGAAGACCAGGGCCGGGGCCGGTTCGGCCTTGACCACGGTGGCGTGCGGCGGGACCACGGCGGGCGCGGTCAGGAACAGCGACGGCGTGATGAGCAGGCCGCGGCCGCTGAGCTCGATGGTCTCGTCCCGGTCGTCCTCGACCTCCAGAACCGGTGCCCGCCAGTGGACGCGCGGGTGCAGGGCCTGGAGCAGCGTCTCGACTCCGGAGGCGCTCATGATCTGCCGGTAGGCGTCGGTGTCGCGGACCAGCCGGGCGTGGATGGCCTGCCAGTACGGGAGGACGGCGATCGTGCCGAACTCCTGGACCAGGCCGTCCGGTCCGGAGGGGAGGTCCTCACCGGTGGTTCGTTCCGGAAGCCGCGGTAACGGGTCGGACGGATCGTCCACCTGCGGTGGCGGAGCGCCGAGCAGATCCCAGATGGTCCGTCCGGAAAGGTCGAAGCGGTGTATCAGACGCTGGAGCTCTTCTCGGCTCCGTACGCTGTTGGTGACTGTCTGATGCCATCTTCGGAAGTAACCACCCGAGTTCTTCGACCAGTTGTCCAAGGCGAACGCCGCCTCGGCCTCGGCTGTCGGTGGTCCGGCGACCCGGACGCGGACGAGGTCCTCCATGGAAAAGACGATGCGGCTCACGAACGTGTTCCCCTTCCCCCGAAGAGAACTCGGCCACGCGGACGTTCGGCCGAAGTTCCCCCTCATTCGACTGGGGGCAATCATCGCCGTTCGCCGGCGCGCCGGGGTATCCCCCGTTCGGGAGATCCGCAGGATCGGGCCAGGGGGTCGCACTCGGTGACAGGAAGGGTGGGGGCGGTGGAGGTGCGGCGAACAGAGGGTGTTCTACCTGGGTGTCGTCCCTATCCCTCACCCCGCTGCATGGTGCCGCCCTCCCAGGCCCAGGCGGCGATCTCGACCCGGTTGCGAACCTTCAACTTCGTCTGGACGCTGGCCAGATGGGACTTGACGGTGGAGAGGGAGATGGCCAGCGTCTCGCCGATCTCCTGGTTGGTGCGGCCGCGGGCGACCAGCCGGGCCACGTCCAGTTCCCGGTCGGTCAGGACGGTCGGGGAGAGCGTCGTCGCGGCGGCCTGGGCCGCCCCGGGCCCGGCGGCGGAGAGCCGCTTGAGCAGCCGCACGGTGACGGCGGGGGAGACCATCGCGTCGCCGGCGGCGACCGCGCGGACCGCCTCGATCAGCAGGGTCGATCCGCTGTCCTTGAGCAGGAAGCCCTGGGCGCCGCCGCGCAGCGCGCCGTAGACGTACTCGTCCAGGTCGAAGGTGGTGACCACGACCACCCGCAGCGGGTCGCTCACCCCGGGGCCGGCCAGCAGCCGGGTGACCTGCAGGCCGTTCAGCCGGGGCATGCTGATGTCGACCAGGCAGACGTCGGGCCTCAGCCGGCGGGCGAGTTCGACGCAGGTGGCGCCGTCGGCGGCCTCGCCGAGCACCTCGATGTCGGGCTGGCTGTCGAGGATCAGCCGGAAGCCGGTGCGGACCATGTCCTGGTCGTCCGCGATGAGCACCTTGATGGTCATGCCGGCATCCTCCGAGTGCTGGGGTCCGTGTTCCTCACGGGGAGCAGGGCCGTCAGCTCCCATCCTCCCGCATCGTCCGGGCGCTCGGTGAGCGTTCCTCCGACCGCCCGGACGCGCTCCTGGAGCCCGAGGAGGCCGAGGTCCTGCTGTCCGAGGTGGGGGACACGCAGACCCTTGCGGGCCGTTCCCCCGCGCGGCGGTCCGCTGCGCACGGTGGCCTCCAGGGTGGACGGGCCGAGGCCTATCCGTACGGTGACCCCGGTGGCGTCCGGGGCGTGCCGGCGCACGTTGCTCAGGCCCTCGGTGATCACCCGGTGCGCGGTGGTGGCGATCTCGGGGGCGAGCCGGGCGGTGAGCGCGGCCTCGTCCAGTTGCAGGTCCACCGAGGCGCCGCCCCGGCGGAAGGACTCCACCATGACGGGTATGTGCGCGATGCCCTGCCCCGAGAGCGGCGAGGCGGCGGCCAGGTCGGTGCCCTCGCGCAGCATGGTGACCAACTGCCGCATCGACTCCAGGGATTCGCTGCCGGCCTGCTCGATGTCGTCGAAGATCGGGACGACTTCCTGTGGCGCGGTCTGCCAGATCGCCCGGCCGGCCTGAGCCAGCACGATGATGCCGGTGACGTGGTGGGCGACGAAGTCGTTGAGGTCGTTGGCGAGGTCGATCAGTTCGTCGCGGCGAACCTGTTCCACCGCCCGGAGCCGGCGGGTGTCGGCCGCGCGCAGGTAGCAGCCGAGGGCGATCGCGACGCCGGCGACGATGGCCAGCAGCACGACGGTCAGCACCGTCCCGGAGGTGCTGCGGGAGACCCGTGCGGCCAGCCCCAGCAGGGCGATCACCAGGGCGGCGCAGGTGCCGAGGACGGCGGCGCGGGCGCGGATGTGCCGGGCGGTGGTGATCAGCAGGAGGCTGAGCGCGAGCAGCTCCATCAGCCCGGGGGAGTCCTGCTCGGTGCCGCGGACGAAGCCCACGGCGGACCAGACCAGCGACCAGAGCGCGGCCGCCCCGGCGCGCAGCTCGGGCCGGCCGCGCGGGCCGAACAGCACCAGGGCGGCCGGGACCAGCCCGGCGAGCGGCAGCAGTGGTCCGGCGGTGTCCAGACTCATGGCCAGGTCCAGCAGCCACAGCACGCCGAACCCGACCGCCAGGGCGGCCCGGGCGGCGCGCGGCAGGGTGGACACCGGCGTCGCCGGGGACGCCTGGTCCGGGGCCGGTTGGGCGAGGAGGTCTCGGAGGCTGGGGAGCCGCACGGGCCGGCCTTTCGGGTCGGTGGAGTCGGACGGTCGATCAGGGAACGGGAGGCCGGAAGGTCGCGGGGGAGCGGGTAGGTCGGGCGGTCGGTGCCGTCGGCTGGCCGGGGACGGTCGGAGCGGCGCCCGGACGGGAGTGCCGGGCGCCGCTCGGGCCTGGGGCCGGGGCCGGCCGGGCCTGTCCCGGAGGGCGGTGGTTCAGCGGTTGGCGCGCCGTACGGAGTCCACGCCGAGAGCCAGGGCGGCCAGTAGCACCGCGGCGGCGGCCACCGCGGCCGTGCCCGGGCCCTTGCCCTCCGCCACGCCGAGGAAGTCGACCTCGGGGATGCGGTTGAACATCGCGTACCAGAGCAGCGGGTAGAGCGCCTGGAACAGCCGGGGACCGCGGCTGACGATCCCGCAGAGCATCGCCAGGGCGGGCACCACCAGGGCGCCGACCAGGGCGGCGACCGCCGCGCCGGTGTCGCCGGAGGCGATCAGCCGGACGATCGGCACCGCGGTGACGGCCAGTGCCACGGCGATCCCGGCGAGCAGTCCTGCCAGCAGCCGGCGGCCTGCGGCCGGGCAGGCGGCGAGCAGGTCGTCGATGCTCCCGGCGCCGGCGTGGTTGCCCATCCGGGACCAGATGAGCACCGGCCAGAGCACGGTGAGCGGCAGCACCGGGTGGAGGACGTTCCCGCTCGGGACGAACGCGGCGAGCACGGCCAGGGCCAGCGTGCCCAGCCACCACCAGCGCATGCCCTGGAGCAGGACGCGTACCTCGCCGACCAGTGTGGGCAGGAAGGACGAGCCCATCCGGGGCGGCGTCAACAGGGACGGGTCGAGGCCGAAGGAGGTGCCCGCGCCGGCGGCCGGCTCCTCGGCGTGGTCGGCGTGCTCGGCACCGGTCCGGTCGGCCGCGCCCTTGGCGCCCGGGACCAGCGCGCCGACCGCGCCGATGGCGGCGGACGGGTCGAAGCGGCGGAACCAGAGCACCGACAGCAGCGCGGCCACCAGCGAACCGGCCACCAGCAGCGCGGCGTTGGCCAGCAGGCCGCCGCCCAGATCGCCGAGACCGAGGCCCTGCCAGTCGAAGGTGACCGGGGTCTTGTCGTCGGAGGTGAGGCCGACGCCGAAGCGCACTGCCTCGGCCGGGTGCCCGGCCGCCGAGATCGCCTGGCGCATCGACTCGCTGATCCGTTCCATGCTCAGCAGGTCGTACGCGCCGGAGGCCTGGGAGGCCATGATGCCGACCAGCCAGACCACGAACCAGATCAGCGCGCCGACGCCGCCGCGCAGGCCCGGCAGGGTGTCGAAGAGCACCGCGCAGGCCGCGACGAGGGCCAGCAGCGGGAGCGTGATCAGGACGAAGGGCAGCAGCAGGCGCACGACGTCGACGTGGTACGACTCGCCCTTGACCAGCTGCACGCCGAACGCGGTCACCGCGAGGGCGAGCAGCATCGAGCCGAGCACCAGCAGGTTGCTGCAGAACTTGCCGAACAGGTACGAGGGTCGGGTCATCGGCGTGGCCGCGAGGATCTGGCCGACGCCGTTGCGCTCGTCTTTGGGGACGGTGCCGCGGGTGATGTTGAAGCCGGCCAGCGCCAACCAGACAGCGCCGCCGAGCGCGGTGACGGTGCCGACGTAGCCGCTGGTGTACAGGCCCCGGTAGCCGCTGATCTGGAAGACCTGCCAGGTCGAGGAGCCGACCGGGGCGGCCAGCAGGCCCAGGGCGAGCGTGCCGAGCAGGACCACCAGGTAGGCGGGACGGCGTCGGCGCTCCCGGAAGTCGGCGAGGGCGAGCGCGGTGACGGTGCCCGCCATCAGCGCACCACCGCCTGCGGGACGGCCGGAGCCGGGGCGGAGGTCAGCAGCAGGTAGGCGTCGTCGAGCCCCGGCGGGACCGGTTCGGCGTGCTGGGCGGGCGCGTGCGGGGAGATCACCCGGGCGCGAACGCCCTGCGGGGTGCGGGTGGTGCCGCCGAGGACGAACCGCGAGCGTAGGGCCGGGATCTGGTCGGAGGCCACGGTGAGCTCCCAGACCGAGCCCTCGGCGAGCCGCAGGAGCTCCTCCGGGGTGCCGTGGTGGATCAGCCGGCCCTTGCCCATGATGGCGATCCGGTCGGCGGTGGCCGCCACGTCGGAGACGATGTGGGTGGAGAGGATCACGATCCGCTCGGAGCCGAGGCCGGTGAGCAGGTTGCTGAACCGCATCCGCTCCTCCGGGTCGAGGCCGACGGTCGGCTCGTCGACGATCAGCAGCTGGGGGTCGTTGAGCAGCGCCTGGGCGATGCCGACCCGCTGGCGCATGCCTCCGGACATCGAACCGAGCCGCTGCTTGGCGGCTCCGGAGAGGTTGACCAGGTCGAGCAGCTCGGTGATCCGGGCGTTCGCGGAACGGCCCTGCAGCCCCTTGGCCGAGGCCAGGTAGGAGAGGAACTCGCGGGCGGTCAGCTGCGGGTAGACGCCGAAGTCCTGTGGCAGGTAGCCGATGGTGCGGCGCAGCGGGCCGGGGTTCTCGGCGATGTCGGTGCCGTTCCAGAACACCCGGCCGGAGGTCGGCTTGGTGACGGTGGCCAGGATTCGCATCAGGCTGGACTTGCCGGCGCCGTTGGAGCCGAGCAGGCCGAGCACGCCGGGGCGCAGGGTCAGCGAGAAGGAGTCCACCGCTCGCTTGCCGCCGCGGTACTCCTTGGTCAGATCGGTGATCTGGAGTTCCATCGCTCAGTCCTTCGTGTTGACGCGGACGACACCGACCTTGGAGGCGACGGTGATGGCGTGGGCGGAGTTCGGGTCCTCGCCGACCTCCACGTGGGGGTTGGACGAGCCGGCCTTGGCCTCGACGTGGTAGCGGGTGCCGTCCTCGGGGACCCGCACGGTGATGCTGCCGGTGTCGGACTCGGCCTTGACCTTGTCGGGCGCCTTGACGAAGGTCAGCTTCACGCTGCCGTTCTCGTTGGCGACGTCCACGTCGGCGGAGGAGAGGCCGCTCGCGTCGACCTTGCCCTTGTCGGTGCGGACGGTGAGCGGCGCGGCGAGGCCGTCGAGGTCCACCGAGCCCTGCTCGGTCTTCACGTCGAGCTTGCCGTCGATGCCCTTGGCGGTGATGCCGGCCGATCCGCTGCCCTGGACGGTCACGGCCACGCCCTTGGGGACGTGCACGGTGTACTGGGCCTTGCAGTTGAGGACGATGCCGCTGCACTTGCCGGACAGCTTGAGGGTCTCGCCCTCCAGCGTCCAGGCGGCGTTGCCGTCCTTCGCGGCCTGGCCGGCGAGCCTGCGGTCGGCCCTGAGGGTGGTGCCGTCGGCGGGCACCAGGGTCACATCCTTGTCGGTGTCCACGGTGAGGTGCGTGCCCTGGAAGCCGAAGTCCTTGGAATCGTTGCGGGGTTGGGCGTCCAGGTCGTCGCTCACACCGCAGCCCGTGAGTGCGATGGCCAGTGCGGAGATCGGGGCCACCCAGGCCAGCTTGGCGGTCGACATTTTCATACCCGTCATGCTCCCGGCGGGGCCGGGGCGGCGACATCCGCCTTTCGGGAGAGATCGGCGGGGCGTCTCGTTCCTTTGGCCGAGGACGCGCTCTCGTTCTTTCGGCCGGGGCGGCACGGATGAACGGACGGGGGTGGACCGGGGGTTCACTATACGAATTCCCCGGGGAAAGAGCGCCCGCCCGGCACGGGCCGGTGAAGGCCGTGCCGGGCGGGCGGGGAAGGGGTGTTCGGAAGCGGTTGTCGCGGGCCGTCGGCTCCGACCTCAGATCAGCACGGTCCGCTTTCCGGTGACGGCGCTGATTCGCCGGGCGTCGCGGGTGAGATTGACCCGCTTGAGCCAGCGGTCGGTGCCGTCGAAGCGGCAGCGGAAGGACTCCCGGCCGTGCACCACCCGGAAGTTGTCGACGAAGACCAGGTCGCCGGGGGCGAGCGAGATCCGCTCCACGTGCTCGCCGAGGACGGCCTGGACGGTCTCCACGGCTTCGGCGGCCGCGTCGTCGCCGGGCAGCGGGCGCATGAAGTCGATGTCGAAGCGCAGGTAGGGGGCGTTCGGGGGGCCGAACAGCACGGCGCCGAGCTGCGAGCCGTCGCCGGCGCTGTCGGGCAGCGAGCCGAGGTTGTGGGAGTCGTCCGGGAGGAACAGGAAGCGCTCCTGGAACAGCACCTCGCGGACGTTCTGAGGCAGGTCGAGTGCCTCGGCGCGGACGTAGGTGGTGCCCACCTGGGTGGGGTTGCGCAGGCACAGCAGGGCCACGTAGTCGCTGCGGCAGGGGTGGAAGACGTCCTCGGTGTGGAAGTTGAGTTCCCTGGTGCTGCTGGCGCTGGTCAGCGAGTTGTCGTCCTCGGGGGTGGGGCAGACGTCGTGGACCAGCCGGCCGGCCTGCTGGCTGGTCCAGCCGAACGGCTCGGCGAGCCCGGCGCCGACCAGGGCCAGCACGCCTTCCTCGTGCCAGCCCGCGCCGAGCTTGGCGGCCGGTTCCCAGCCGAGCGGGGTGGGCTCCAGGTCGGCCCGGACCGGAAGGTTGGAGACCACGGTGATGGCCTCCTCGCCGGTGCGGGTCGCGGCGAGGAAGGTCCGCAGCCGCTCCGGCAGCCGCTGGGCGGCGCCGGTGGCAGCCGCGGACATCCGCGAGGGGTCCTGGTCGCCGTTCAGGGACTCCAGGAATTCATCGGCGAGAACCGCGATCTCGTCGCGCTCTTCATCGTGCAACCGCAGCGTGGACACCGCTTTCCTTTCTTTCGCGTCGGTGCGCCCTGGGGGTTTCCGGTCAGGACGCGGTGGAGCGTGGGCGGAGATCGTTCCAGTTGCTCTCGATGTAATGCAGGCAGTCCTCCCTGGAGTCCGGTCCGTACGTCGACGACCAACCGTCTGGAACGTCGAGGAAATCCGGCCAGAGGCTGTGCTGGTTCGCCTGGTTGACCAAAACCCGGAAGGTGCCTTCGGCATTCTCGAACGGGTTTCCCATTCGTCTCTCCCTGAACTGGTGTGGGGCCGGCACTGGCACCGCTCATGCTGGGAAGGGGTTCGGCGTGCTGACAAGCTCGTTAAGTCAGGCCTTAAATCGGAAAACGGACCCTTCGACTTCGCTTCGCCGAATGCCTGCGGCGGACCGGTAAATCGCGCTGACCTGCGGTTATCGTGCCCTGCTTAAGGAGCTGGAGCCTGCTGTTGGTTCCGGTCGAAACTGATGTCACCTGCCGGAAACCGAACAGGAGGCATCCATGTCGATCACTGAAGTGGCGATACCCGGAGCAAAACTGACATCGGCCGACATCTACAACTCGGCGGTGGCATCCTGGGCAATTGCCGCAGCCTGGGAGGTGGGCGCGCTCGACGAGCTGAACGGCGCCGCCTCTCTGGATGCGGAGGAACTGGCGGAAAAGCTCGGGCTGGACCCGGTCGCGTCCCGCGGGATGTTCCAGGCGCTCGCCTCGGTCGGAGTCGTCACCCGTGATGGCGGCACGATCAGCCCCGGCCCGATCTTCGACGAGGTGAACACCTACCGGTCGTACTTCCACTGGCTCAGCCGGGGCTGCTCCGGTCTTTACACCGAAATGCCCTCGGTGCTCCGAAAAGAGAACCGGGTCGGCTCCTTCTACCACCGGGACGGCGCGGCCATCGGCTACGCCTGCCGCGAGCTGTCCTCGTTCTCGTTCGACCCGGCGTTCTGGGCCGCGATGGACCGGCTGCCGTTCGACTTCAAGGTCGCCGCCGACCTCGGCTGCGGCAGCGGCGAGCGGCTCATCCAGATCGCCAACCGCTACCCGGGCACCCGCGGCCTCGGCCTCGACATCGGCCTCCCGGCCGTCGAGATGACCACCCGTGAGGTGGCCAGGGCCGGCCTGTCCGACCGCATCACCGCTCTCCAGGCGGACGCTCGCGACCTGGCCCCGCATCCCGTCTTCGCGGAGGTCGAGCTGCTCACCTGCTTCATGATGGGCCACGACTTCTGGCCCCGCGAGAACGCCGTCAAGTCGATGCGCACCCTGCGCGAGCGGTTCCCCAACGTGCGCCGCTTCCTGCTGGGCGACACCACCCGCACGGTCGGCTACCCGGACCGCGGGATCCCGCTGTTCAACCTCGGCTTCGAGTCCGCCCACGACCTGATGGGGGTGTACGTGCCCACCCTGGACGAGTGGTACGGGGTCTTCGAGGAGACCGGCTGGAAGCTGGCCGGCGAGCAGCGGATCGAGTCGCCCGCCGCCTCCGTCGTCTTCGAGTTGGAGTGACCCCGACACCATGACGACCACCTCGGCACCCCCCACCAGGAGCGTCGACCCGGCCAGCGCCGGCGGGCTCGGCCGGCTGCTGCACCGACTGATCCGCTGGCACACCGTCCCCGGAGCCCAACTCGCCCTCCTGCACCAGGGCGTGACCTCGGTCGTGACGGCCGGGGAGGAGTGCTACGACAGCGGTCGGCCGGTCACCGCGGAGTCCCGGTTCCCGGTCGGCTCGCTCACCAAGCCGTTCACCGCCGCGCTGCTGACGACCCTGGCGGACGAGGGCGAGGTGGACCCGGACGCCCCGCTCGGCGGGCAGTTCCGCGAGTTCGCGGCGCTGCCCGGGGTGCTCGGGAGCGAACTGGCGCTGCGGCACCTGCTCACCCACACCGGCGGACTGCCCGGGAGCCACCCCGCCGAGCAGCCGCCGGCCGACCGCGACCAGTACCTCAGGGAGGCCGCGGCGGCCGTGGTCTGCCCGCCGGGCACGGCCTTCTCCTACTCCAACGTCGGGCTGGTGGCGGCCGGCCGGGTCGCCGAACTGGCCCTCGGCATGCCGTGGGAGGAGGCCGTCACCTCGGTCCTGCTGCGTCCGCTCGGCATCCGCGCGGCCTTCGTCACCGGCTCGGGCGCCGCCGCCGGGCACGTCCCCGGGCACGCCGCGCAGCCGGCGTACGGTACCGCCCGCCCGGTGGCCCAGCTGCTGCCGCCGGTGGAGGCGCCGGCCGGCGCGCTCGCGCTCGCCGCCGCGGACCTGCTGCGGTTCGGCACCCTGCTCGCGGACGAACCGGTGCGCCCGCGAGGGCCGCTGCTGCCGCCGCCCCGGGTCACCGAGACGATGCGCCGGATCGAGCCGAACACCGACGCGTTCGGCCTGGCCGACGCTTGGGGCCTCGGCCTCGCGCACTACCTGGCCCCGGACGGCCGGACCTGGGTCGGTCACGACGGCACCGGCGACGGCACCTCCTGCCACCTGCGGGTCGACCCGCAGGAGGGCACGGTCGTCGCGCTGACCACCAACGCGGGCACCGGACTCGCGCTCTGGGACGACCTGCTGGCCGAACTGGGCGGGGCCGGGATCGAGGTCGGCAGTCACCCGTTCACCCGGCTGCGCGGCGACGCGCCGCCGGCCCCCGACCACCTCCTCGCCGACTGCGCGGGGACCTACCGCAACGGCGCCACCGAGTACCGCCTGGTCCATGACCCGGACGGCCTGCGGCTCGACCAGGGAGGCCGACCGTTCGCCCGGCTCGCCGTCCGGTCGGACCTGGCGTTCTCGGTCGTCGAGCTGACCACCGAGCGGACCGGCTACACCGGCCGCTTCCACCGGGACCCGGACACCGGGCGGATCGACCGCATGCAGGTCGGCGGGCGCCTGGCGGCCCGGTGGTGAGCGGCGGCGCACGGCAGTAACCAGCGTGTTCCGGACTCCCGCGACCCGCGGGAGTCCGAAGCCGTCGTCGGACCGGACGGCCGGGCGGCTGAACGGGCAGAGCAGACCGAAGGGCAGGAGACACAACCATGTCGCACGAGGCGGCTTCCCCGGACGCACGGCTCATCACTGGTACCGACCCGGCGTCGGCGGAGGCGGCAGGGTGGCACGCGGGACCGCCGGCGCCCGCCGCCGGCACCCTGCCCGAGCTGCTGCGCCGGCAGGTCGAGCGGGCCCCGAGGGCGCCCGCCCTGGTGTCCGGGGTCGGCACCCTCTCGTACGCCGAGCTGGACAGCCGGACCAACCGGCTGGCGCACCTGCTGATCGACCGGGGCGTCGGCCCCGGCAGCATCGTGGCGCTCGGCATGGCCCGCGGCGCGGATCTCGTGCTGGCGGCCATCGCCACCACCAAGGCCGGCGCCGCCTACCTGCCGGTCGATCCGGCCTACCCGGCCGAGCGGGTCGCCTACGTCCTCGCCGACGCCTCGCCGCGGCTGCTGCTCACCAACGGCGCCGGTTCGGTCCGGGCCGTCGACGGCCCGTCGGCCGTGCTGGACCTCGCCGACCCGGCCGTCGCCGAGGCGCTGGCGGGCTGCCCGGACACCGACCCGGCCGCGGCCGGGAAGGTCGGGCCGGGACACCCGCTGGACGCCGCGTACGTCATCTACACCTCCGGATCCACCGGGCGCCCCAAGGGCGTGGCCGTGCCCCACCACGGCCTCGCCGCCCTCACCGCCCAGCACGTCGCCCAGCTGGCGGCCGGCCCCGGTTCCCGGGTGCTGCAGTTCGCCAGCCCCAGTTTCGACGCCTCGGTGTTCGAACTCTCCATGGCGCTGCTCACCGGCGGCACGCTGGTCCTGGCCGATGCCGCGCGGCTGGTACCCGGTCCGGCCTTCGCCGACCTGCTGGCCGAACTGCGGATCACCCACGTCACCCTGCCGCCTGCGGTGCTCGCCACCCTGCCGGACGGGGCGGTCCCGGCCGGCGTCACCGTCGTCACGGCCGGCGAGGCCTGCTCCGCCGCGGTCGCGGCCCGTTGGGCGCCCGGCCGGCTGATGGTCAACGGGTACGGGCCGACCGAGTCCACCGTCTGCGCCACCATGAGCGACCCGATCCCCGGGGACGGCACCGCCCCCGACATCGGACGCCCGGTGACCGGCACCCGGGTGCACGTCCTCGACGAGTGGCTGCGGCCGGTCGCCCCCGGCGCCGTCGGCGAGCTGTACGTGGCCGGGGACGGGCTGGCGCTCGGCTACCTGGGCCGCCCCGGTCTGACCGCCGAGCGCTTCGTCGCCGACCCGTACGGACCGGCCGGCGGCCGCCTCTACCGCACCGGCGACCTCGCCGAGTGGACCGCGGACGGCGTGCTGCGCTACCGCGGCCGGACCGACGACCAGGTCAAGATCCGGGGCTTCCGGGTCGAGCTGGGCGAGGTCGAGGCCGCCGTGCTGACCCACCCGGCCGTCGCCGAGGCCGCCGCCGGAGCACCCGAGGACGAGCGCGGCCACCGCCGACTGGTCGTCCACGTTCGCGCGGAGGCGGGCCTGGCCGCGCCCACCCGGGCCGAGCTCGCCGCCCACCTGCGCCGCACCCTGCCCGAGCACCTGCTGCCCTCCGCGGTGGTCCCGGTCGGGCACTTCCCGCTCAACCCCTCCGGAAAGGTGGACCGCGCCGAACTGCCCGCGCCGGACTGGACCGGCCGCGGGGTCGCCCACGTGCCGGCGAACGGCCCGGTCGAGAAGGCCGTGGTCCGGATCTGGGAGGAGGCCCTCGGCACCACCGGTGTCGGGACCACCGACGACTTCTTCGACCTCGGCGGCGACTCGCTGCTGGGCGCCCGCGTCCTGGCCCGGCTGAAGGCGGAGTTCGGCACCGCACCGAGCCTGCGCGAGCTGTTCGCCGCGCCGACCGCGGGCGCGGTCGCCGCCCTGGTCGGACCGGCCGGGCACATCCCCGCCCCGGTCGGGGCCGTCGCGCGCGACGGCGCGCCGCGTGGCCGCGGCGGCACCGTGCCGATGTCCTTCGCCCAGGAGAGCCTCTGGTTCCTTCACGACGCCGCCCCGGCCCTGGCCGGGTACGGCGCCGCGGTCGGCATCGAGCTGGCCGGCGAACTGGACGACGCGGCGCTGCGCGCCGCCTTGGGCGCGGTGCTCGCCCGGCACGAGGTGCTCCGCACCACCTTCCGGGCCGGCGAGCACGGCGGCGTGCAGGTGGTGCACGAGCCCGGCGAGCCCGCGCTCGACGTGGTCGACCTCACCGCGCTGTCGGCCGGGAAGGCGGCGGACGAGCACGAGCGACTGCTCGCCGAGGCGACGGCCCGTCCGTTCGACCTGGTGGCCGGGCCGCTGCTGCGCGCCCTGCTGATCCATCTGCCCGGGCGGCGGCACGTGCTGGTGCTGGACCAGCACCACATCGTCACCGACGGCTGGTCCACCCGCGCCCTGCTCCGGGAGCTCTTCGAGCTCTACGGCCGGGCCGTGCACGGGCCGCTCGGCCCGGTGGCGCCGGCGCCCGACCAGTTCGCCCGCCACGCCGCCGACCAGCGCGAACGGGCCCGGGCCGGCGCCTGGGACGCCGACATCGCGTACTGGCGCGAGCGGCTCGCCGACCTGCCGCCGCTCGACCTGCCCGCCGACCGGCCGCGCTCGGCGGCCCGCACCGGCGCCGGCGCCCTGCACCGGTTCCGTGTCCCGGCCGAGCTGGCCGCCGGGCTGCGCGCCCTGTCCCGGGCCCGTCGGGCCACCGTCTTCATGACGCTGACCGCCGCCGTGCACGTCCTGCTGGCCCGGCACAGCGGCCAGCGCGACTTCGCGCTCGGCATCGCCACCGCCGGCCGCCGCGACGGCGTGGACGACGACACCCAGGGCTTCTTCGCCAACCTGGTGCCGCTGCGCACCGCGCTCGACCCCGCCCGGCCGTTCGGTGAACTCGTCGACGCCGTAAGGGAGTCCACCCTGGTCGCGGTCGAGCACGGCGAGGTGCCGTTCGACCGGCTGGTCGAGGCGCTGCGTCCGGTCCGCGAACCGGGCCGGATGCCGCTGGTGCAGGCCGCCGTCACCTACCAGGAACCGCTGCTGCGCCCCGGGGCGGCGGCCGCCGGGCTCGACCTGGCCGAGGCCGAACTCCCGCGATCCTCCTCGCGGTTCGACCTGCTCTTCGAGTTCTGGAACCACGGCGACACGCTCGGCGCCGGCATCGAGTACAGCACCGACCTGTTCACCGCTGCCACGGTCGCCCGGCTGGCGGACCACCTGCTCGGCCTGCTCCGGTCGGCCGTCGCCGACGCCGGCGCGCCCGCCGGGGAGCTCGCCCTGGTCGGCGCGGAGGACGCCGGGGCCCGGCGGGCCCGGGCCGACTGGCACGACACCGAGACCACCTACCCGCGCGAGGCCCGGGTCCACGAGCTGTTCGAGTACGTCGCCCGGCTCCGCCCGGATGCCGTCGCCCTGGTGCACGAGGAGACCGCCGTCCGCTACGGCGAGCTCAACACCCGGGCCAACCGGCTGGCCCGCCGACTGGCAGCCGCCGGGGTCGGGCGCGGCACGCTCGTCCCGGTCTGCGCCCGGCGCTCGCCAGGGATGGTCGTCGGGCTGCTGGCGGTGCTCAAGGCCGGCGGCGCCTACGCGCTGCTCGACACCGGCCTGCCGGTCGAGCGGCTGCGGCTGATGATCGAGGACCTGGCCGCGCCGGTCGCACTCGTCGGGGCCGACGCCGAGGCGACCGTCCGGGCGGCCTGGCCCGCCGCGGGCGACCCGGTCCTGCTGTCGCTCACCGACCCGGCCACCGACGCCGAGGACGACTCCGACCCGGCCGTCCCGGGCAGCGCCGAGGACCCGGCGACGGTGATGTTCACCTCCGGCTCCACCGGTCGGCCCAAGGGTGTGCTGGCGGCCCACCGCGCCACCGTGCGCACCTTCGTCGGCACCGACTACGCCCGGTTCGGGCCGGACGAGGTGGTTCTGCAGTCGGCGCCGATCTCCTGGGACGCGTTCTCCCTGGAGCTGTTCGGCGCGCTGCTGCACGGCGCCCGCTGCGTTCTCCAGCCGGCCCCCACGCCCGAGCCGGAGGCGATCGCCGAGCTCGTCGAGCGGCACGGCGTCACCACCCTGTGGCTGTCCTCCAGCCTGTTCAACGTGATGGCCGAGGAGTACCCGGGCGTCTTCGGGACGCTCCGCCAGGTGCTGACCGGCGGCGAGGCGGTCTCGGTCGAGCACGTCGGCCGGGTGCTGCGCCGCCACCCCGGGCTGCGCCTGGTCAACGGCTACGGACCGGTGGAGTCCATGGTGTTCGCCACCACCCACCGGATCACCGAGCGGGACCTGGAGCGGGCCTCGGTGCCGATCGGCCGCCCGCTGGCCAACACCCGGGTCCACCTGCTGGACCAGGACGGACGGCCGGTGGCGGACGGCGTGCCCGGCGAGCTGTACCTGGCCGGCGACGGCCTGGCGATCGGCTACCTCGGCCGGCCCGAGCTGACCGCCGAGCGGTTCGGCCCCGCGGTCTTCGACCCGGCCGAGCGGCTCTACCGCACCGGCGACCTGGCCCGGATGCTGCCCGAGGGCGTGCTGGAGTTCCTCGGCCGGGCCGACGACCAGGTCAAGGTGCGCGGCTTCCGGATCGAGCCCGGCGAGATCGTCGCCGCCCTGCTGCGGCTGCCGGAGCTGGCCGACGCCGCCGTCCTGGCACTGCCGGACGGCGCGGGCTCCAAGCGCCTGGTCGGCTACCTGGTGCCCCGGGCCGCCGAGCAGCGCCCGGACACCGCCGCGGTGCGCGCCGCGCTGGCGCAGCACCTGCCCTCGTACATGGTGCCGTCCGCCTTCGTCACGCTGCCGGCGCTGCCGCTGAACGCCGCCGGGAAGCTCGACCGGGCCGCCCTGCCGGTGCCCGAGGCCGACGCCGGGCGGGCCTACCTGGCGCCGCGCGACGAGAAGGAGCGGCTGCTCGCGGAGACCTGGGCCCGACTGCTCGGCGTGGAACAGGTCGGTGTCGAGGACAACTTCTTCGAGCTGGGCGGGGACTCCATTCTCACCATGCGGGTCGCCGCCCGGGCCCGCGCCGAGGGGCTCTCCCTGCGCTCCGGCGACGTGATGCGGCATCAGACCGTCGCCGCACTCGCCGCCGTGGCGGTCTGGGCCCGGGACGAGGCGCCCGCCGCCGAACAGGGCCCGGTCGAGGGCGAGCTGCCGCTCACCCCGATCCAGCGCTGGTTCCACGGCACCGACCCGGCCCGGCCCGGGCACTTCGACCAGACCGTCCGGGTCGAACTGGCCCCCGGAGTCGACGAGTCGGCCCTGGAGCGGGCGCTGCGCGCCCTGTTCGCGCAGCACGACGCCCTGCGGCTGCGCTTCACCGGGGCCGTCGGCCACCACGCGCCCGGCCCGGGCGGCCCCCTGCTGCACGTCGTCGATCTGGCCGGCCTGCCGGTCGACGAGCAGGACCGCCGGATCGACGACACGGCCGAGCGGGTCGAGGAGTTCGACCTCGCGGAGGGCCCGCTGTTCGGTGCCACCCTGCTGCGCGGCGACACCGGGCGCCCGGACGTGCTGGTGCTGGCGGCCCACCACCTGGTGGTCGACGGCGTCTCCTGGCGCATCCTGCTGGAGGACCTCGCCGACGCCTACCGGCAGGCCGCGGTCGGCCGGGAGGTGCGGCTCGGCGCCAAGACCACCTCGTTCCGGGCCTGGGCGCTCGACCTCGAAACCCGCACCGCCGCCGGAGAGTTCGAGCCCGAGCGGGCGTACTGGGACGGCGTGCCGGACCCGGCGACGCCCCGGCTGCCGCGCGACCGGGCAGGCTCCAACACCGCGGCTTCGACCCGCACGCTGACCGTCCGGCTGACCGCCGCCGAGACGGACGCGGTGCTCCGGGAGCTCCCGGCCCGCTACCGGGGCGGCCCGGACGACGTCCTGCTGAGCGCGCTCGGCACCGCGCTGGCCGCCTGGACCGGCCTGCCGAAGGTGCTGGTGGACCTGGAGGGCCACGGCCGGACCGAACGGGACGGCACCGACCTGTCCCGCACCGTCGGCTGGTTCACCGCCGTGTACCCCGTCGCCCTCGACCTGCCCGACCCGGCCGCCGGCTGGCCGGCCGTGCTCAAGTCCGTCAAGCAGCGACTGCGGGACGTCCCCGGCGGCGGCCTCGGCCACGGCGCGCTGCGCGACGCGGCCGCCCACCGCACCGAGCGCGACCGCGCGCCCGAGGTGAGCTTCAACTACCTCGGGCGCTTCGAGGAACTGCCCGAGGGCGGCCCGTTCGAGGCGGGCACCCGGCCACGGATGTGGCTGCGGCAGTCCCCGGAGTCGGTCCGTCCCCACCTGCTCGACGTCATCGCCGTCCTCGGCGACGGCGGCGCCCTGGAGCTGCTCTGGCAGTACTCCGACCAGGTGCACGAGGAGGCCACCGTACGGCGCCTCGCCGAGGCCACCGCCGACGCGCTGCGCGCGCTGGCCGCGCACGCGGGCGAACCCGGAGCCGGCGGCCGGACCCCCTCGGACTTCCCGCTGCTGCGGCTGGACCAGGCCGCGGTGGACCGGCTGGCCGGTGACGGCCGAGCGGTGGCGGACCTCTACCCGCTCACCGCGATGCAGGCCGGCATGCTCTTCCACTCGTTGGAGGCCGCCGCCGAGACCGGCGGTCAGGACGCCTACTTCGCCCAGTTCGCCTTCGTGCTGGACGGCGTGGACCGCGTCGACCTGCTGGAACGCGCCTGGCGCAGCACCGTCGACCGAACCCCGGTGCTGCGCACCACGGTCGCCGACACCGGGGCCGGCGGGTTCGTCCAGCGGGTGCTGCGGACCGTCCCCACCCCGCTGACCGTGCTGGACTGGAGCGGACTGGACGAGGCCGGACGGGCCGAGGCGTTGGAACGGCTCTTCGCCGCCGACCGCGCGCTCGGCGTGGACCTGGCCGACGGCCCGCTCACCCGGCTCACCGCGGCCCGGCTGGACAGCGGCTCGTTCCACCTGCTGTGGACCTTCCACCACGCGCTGCTGGACGGCTGGAGCCTCTACCAGGTGCTCTCCGACCTGTTCGCCGAGTACGCGGCGCTGCGCGCCGGCCGGCCGTCCGCCGCCGTCGAGCGGCCGCCGTTCCGCGACTACGTGGCCTGGCAGCTCGCTCGGGACACCGACGAGGCGCAGCGGTACTTCACCGAGCGGCTGGCGAGCCTGACCACCGCCACCCCGCTGCCCTTCGACCGCAGGCCGACCGGCGAGCACCGGGTCAGGTCCTCCGCGCGGCTGCGGGTGGAACTGCCGGCCGAGCTGTCCGCCCGGGTCTACCGGGCCGCGCGGGACCGACAGGTCACCGTGAACACGGTGGTCCAGGGCGCCTGGGCGCTGCTGCTGTCCCGGCTGTCCGGGCAGGGCGACGTCTGCTTCGGCGCGACCGTCTCCGGCCGCCCCAACGACCTCGACGGCGCGCCGGACATGGTCGGGCTGTTCATCGGCACCCTGCCGGTCCGTGCCCTCGCGGACCCGCGGGCCGAGCTCGGGCCCTGGCTGCGCGAGCTCCAGCAGGAGCAGGTGCGGGCCCGCGTCCACGAGCACCTGCCGCTCACCGCGATCCAGGCCCGCAGCGGGATCGCCGCCCCGGCCAGGCTCTTCGACAGCGTGCTGGTCTTCGAGAACTACCCGGTGGACGACGCCGCGCTCACCGTCGGCGGCCTCGCCCTGCGCGACGTGAGCGCCGACGCCGAGACCACCAACTATCCCGTGGCGGTGGGCGTCTACCCGACCGAGCGGCTGACCTTCTCGTTCGCCTACGACCCCGCCCTGTTCGACGAGCGGACGGTGCGGACCTTCGCCGACCGGCTCGGTCTGCTGCTGGGCGGCATGGCCGAGCCGGAGCGGGACGCACCGACCCGGCTGGTGGACCTGCCCTGGCTGACCGAGGACGAGCTGCGGCGGCACCTGACCGGCCACGACGACACCGCGGTCGTCGTGGACCGCACCACCGTGCCGGAGCGGATCGCCGCCCAGGCCCGGCGCACTCCCGCGGCGCTCGCGCTGACCGGCCCCGACGGCCGCCTCGACTACGCCGACCTGGCCGCGCGCTCCGACGCGCTGGCCGCCCGGCTGCGCGCCGCCGGGGTCGGCACCGAGGACGTGGTGGCCGTCGCCATGCGGCCCTCCGCGCTGCTGGTGGTGACCCTGCTCGCGGTGTGGAAGGCCGGCGCCGGATACGTGCCGCTGGACCTCCAGCACCCGGCCCGGCGGCTCGGCGCCCTGCTCGCCGAGTGCGGTCCGGTGCGGCTGCTGGCGGACGCCGAGGGCGCGGCGGCTCTGGACGGCGAGGCGCCGGCCGGCTGCCCGGTCGACCTGGTGGACCTGGCGGGCCTGGCCGGCCCGTACGACCACACCGGGGTCGTCCGACCCGCCCCGGCGGACACCGCGTACGTGCTCTACACCTCCGGTTCGACCGGCACCCCCAAGGGCGTGGTCGTCGAGCACGCCTCGCTGGCGCACTACCTGGCCCACGCCGCCGACGCGTATCCGGGCCTGCGCACCTCGGCCCTGCTGCACTCCTCGATCGCCTTCGACCTCACCGTCACCGCGCTGTGGACCCCGCTGACCCAGGGCGGCACGGTCGTGGTGTCCCCGCTGGAGCCGGACGCGCTCGCCGAACTGGCCGCCGCCGGCACCGCGGTGGGCTTCGTCAAGGCGACGCCCAGTCACCTCCCGCTGCTGGAGCGCCTGCCCGACGTGGCGGCCGGCTCGGCCGACCTGGTGGTCGGCGGCGAGCAGTTGCCCGGCGAGAGCCTCGCCGGCTGGCGGGCCCGGCACCCCGGCAGCGCGGTGATCAACGAGTACGGGCCGACCGAGGCGACCGTGGGCTGCATCGTGTACCGGGCCGAGCCCGGGCAGCCGCTCGCCCCGGGCGCCGTCCCGATCGGCCGGCCGATCCGCAACACCCGGGTCCACCTGCTCGACGGCACGCTGCGCCCGGTGCCCGACGGCGTCACCGGCGAGCTGTACCTCGGCGGCGACGGCCTGGCCCGCGGCTACCGGGGCCGTCCGGCGCTGACCGCCGAGCGGTTCGTCGCCGCCCCGTTCGGTGCGCCCGGCGGCCGGCTCTACCGCACCGGCGACCTGGCCCGGCGCCGCGCCGACGGCGTGATCGAGTACCTGGGCAGGGTCGACGACCAGGTGAAGGTGCGGGGCTTCCGGATCGAACTCGGCGAGGTGGAGAGCGCGTTGACCCGCCACCCGGGCGTCGCCGCGGCCGCTGCCACGGTCGCCGACGGGGTGCTCGGTGGGCACGTGGTGACCACCGGCGGCCCGGACGCGCCGGACGCGGCCGAGCTGCGCCGCTTCCTGGCCGGGCTGCTGCCCGAGCACATGGTCCCGGCGGGCTTCGCCTTCGTCCCGGCGCTGCCCCTCACCCCCAACGGCAAGGTCGACCGGGCGGCGCTCGGCCGACCCGCGGAACGGCCCGCCGAGCCCGCGGCACCGGAACCGCGGGAGCTGCTGACGCCCACCGAGCAGGCCCTGGCGGACATCTGGTCGGACGTCCTGGAGGTGGCGCAGGTCGGCCCGGACGACGACTTCATCGGCCTGGGCGGGGACTCCATCCGGAGCCTGGGCGTGATGGCGAGCGTCCGCAGGGCGTTCGGGATCTCCCTGTCGCCGCGGGAGGTCATGACGGCCCGGACCGTCTCCGAGCTGGCGGCGCTCATCGAGGACAAGGTCCTGGCGGACATCCTGGCCGCCGAGGGACTGGCGGACACCGGCACGAGCAGCGAGGCATGAGGAGCATGAGCATGAACGGTCCCACGTCCCGGCCCGACCGACTGTCGGCGCTGCCGCCCGAGGTGCGCGAGAAGCTGCTGCGGCGGCTGGCCGGCCGGGGAGCGGCCCCGGACGCGCCCGGAGCGCCCGCCGCCGCGGCGGACGCCGCGATCGGCGCCGGTCCGCGCCCGGAGGAGGTCCCGCTCTCCTCCGGCCAGCAGCGGCTCTGGTTCCTCAGCAGCCTCGCCCCCGAGGGCAGCGAGTACACCAGCGCCTTCGGCCTGCGGCTGACCGGTCCGCTCGACCGGGACGCGCTGGCCCGGGCGGTGGACCTGGTGGTGGAGCGGCACGAGGTGCTGCGCACCAGCTACCGGGTCGAGGGAGACCGGGTGCGCCAGGTCGTCCACCCGGCGGCGTCCGGGGTGCTGCGCCTCGCCGAGCCCGCCGCCGATGCCGGGGAGCCCGATGCCCGGGAGCCAGGTGCCGGGGAGCCCGGTGTTGCGGCCGTCGTACGGGCCGAGCTCGCGACGCCCTTCGACCTCGCGCGGGGTCCGCTGCTGCGTGCCCTGCTGCTGAGGTCCGCACCGGAGCGGCACGTGCTGCTGATCACCGCCCACCACAGCGTCATCGACGGCTGGTCCTCGGGCGTGCTCTTCGACGAACTCGGCTCGGCGTACGCGGAGTTCGCCGCCGGACGGACGCCGCGCCCGGAGCCGGTCGCGGTCCAGTACGCCGACTACGCGCTCCGGCAGCGCGAGTGGCTGACCGGGCCCGGGGTGAAGGCCGGGCTCGACTACTGGGAGAGCAGGCTGCGCGGCGCCGAGCCGCTCGGCCTGCCCACCGACCGCCCCCGCCCGCCGGTTCGCGACACGGCCGGCGCCGTGCTGCGGCTGGCCGTGCCCGCCGCGACGACCGCGCGGCTCAAGGACCTCGCCCGGCGCGAGGGCACCACGCTGTTCCCGGTGTTGCTGGCCGGCTACCAGCTGCTGCTCGCCCGGCTCTCCGGGCAGCCGGACGTCACCGTCGGCACCGTCACCACCGGCCGCGGCCGGCCCGAACTGGAGCGTGCCGTCGGCTTCTACGCCAACACCGTCGCGCTGCGCACCGCGGTGGACGAGGAGGAGCCGTTCGCGGCGCTGCTCGCCCGGGTGCGGGACGGCGTGCTGGACGGCTTCGAGCACGACCAGGTGCCGTTCGACCGGCTGGTCGAGCTGCTGGAGCCGGTCCGGGACCCGAGCCGCACCCCGGTGTTCCAGACCATGATGGTGCTGCAGAACGCGTTCGGAGCCCCGCTCGCTCTGCCCAAGGTGGCCGTCGAGCAGCTGGAGCTGCCGCGCTGGGAGGCCACCGTCGACCTCGGGCTGGAGTTCGAGGAGCGCGACGGCGAGCTGGACTTCGGCCTGTCGTACAGCACCGCGCTGTTCGACGAGCGGACCGTCCGGGCGCTCGGCGAGCGGCTGGTCGCCCTGTTCGAGGCGGTCGGCGAGCGGCCGGACACTCCGTTGCGCGCGCTGCCGCTGGTCTCCGCCGAGGAGGCGGCCGAGCTGCGCCGCGGCTGGGACGCGGCGGCTGCCACCGCCGACGACGGCCCCGCCACCCTGGTCCGGGCCTTCGAGCGGCAGGCCGCCGCCACCCCCGGCGCGCCCGCCCTGGTGTTCCGGGACGAGCGGCTCGGCTTCGCCGAACTCAACGGCCGGGCCAACCGGTTGGCGAGCCACCTGCGGGCCCTGGGGATCGGCGCGGAGAGCCTGGTGGCACTGGTGCTGCCGCGCTCGACCGACTTCGTGGTCGCGCTCTGGGCGGTGCTCAAGGCCGGCGCGGTGTACGTGCCGATGAACTCCGAGGAGCCCGCCGAGCGGATCGCCGACCTGCTGCGCGGCATCCGGCCCGCGCTGGTGCTCGGCACCGGGGAGCTCGCGGACGCGGTGCCCGCCGAACTGCCCCGGCTGCTGCTGGACGAGCCCGCCGTGGTCGCCGCCGTCGCCGCCCGGGACGGGCACGACGAGCCCGCGGCCGCCCCGGCCCCCGGGGACGCCGCGTACGTCATCCACACCTCGGGCTCCACCGGCCGGCCCAAGGGCGTGGTGGTCGAACACCGCTCGCTGGCCAACCTGTTCGCCCGCCAGCGGGACGATCTGTTCCGGCCCGCAGCGGCCCTGCTCGGCCGCCCGCTGAGGGTCGCGCTGACCACGGTGCCGACCTTCGACGCGTCCTGGAACCCACTGATGGCGGTGGCCGACGGCCACACCCTGCACCTGGTGGACAGCGAGACCCGGCTGAACGCCGACGACCTGGTGGCCTACGCGCGGCGCGAGCAGGTGGACCTGTTCCAGCTCACGCCGTCCTTCGCCCGCCCGGTGCTCGACGCCGGTCTGCTCGCCCCCGCCGCGCCGCACCGGCCCGCCGTGCTGGTGCTCGGCGGGGAGGCGGTCGGCGAGGAGCTGTGGCGCGAGTTGGCCGCGACCCCGGGGCTGACCGCCCACAACTTCTACGGGCCGGCCGAGTGCACCGTCGACACCCTCGCCGCCCGGGTGGACACCGCCCGCGCGCCGGAGCTCGGCCTGCCGGTGCGCGGCACCCGGGCCTACGTGCTGGACGCGCACCTGCGCCCCGTCCCGGTCGGCGTGCGCGGCGAGCTCTACCTGGCCGGACTGCCGGTCGGGCGCGGCTACCTGCACCGGGCCGCGCTGACCGCCGAGCGCTTCGTCGCCGACCCGTTCGGCCCTGCGGGCACCCGGATGTACCGCACCGGCGACCTGGTCCGCCGCACGCCGGACGGGCGGCTGGAGTTCGCCGGCCGCGGCGACGACCAGGTCAAGATCAACGGCGTCCGGGTGGAGCCGGGCGAGATCGAGGCGGCGCTGCGCTCCCACCCCGCGGTGGACGACTGCGCGGTGGTGCCCCGGGTCGGCCGGGCCGGCGTCCAGCGGCTGGTGGCCTTCGTGGTGCCGAGCGCCGCGGTGCCGGGCGCGGCCGCGCTCCGCGCCCACCTGCACGGCCTGCTGCCGGACTACCTCGTCCCCGCCGCCTTCGCCTTCCTGACGGCGCTGCCGCGCACCGCCGGCGGCAAGACCGACCGCCGGGCCCTGCCGGAGAGCGCCGTGGAGCCGGAGCCGGCCACCGGCTACGTGCCGCCGCGAACCGAGGTCGAACGGGCTCTGGCCGGGATCTGGGCCGAGCTGCTCGGTGCTGACCTGGTCGGCACCGAGGACAACTTCTTCTCCCTCGGCGGCGACTCCATCCTCAGCATCCAGGCCGTATCCCGGGCCCGGGCCGCCGGGTTCCGGCTCCAGTCCAGGGACATCCTGGTCAAGCAGACCATCGCCCGGATCGCCCCCGGCGTCACCACCGCGGCCGACACCGCCCAGCAGTACGAGCACCGGGGACCGGCGCCGCTGGCCCCGATGCAGCACCGGCTGCTGGCCGGCGCGGCCGACATCCCCCGGTTCACCATGTCGCTGCTGCTGGAGCTGGTTCCCGGCACCGACCCGGCCGCACTGGTGCGGGCGCTGGAGGCCCTGGTCGCCCACCACCCGGCGCTGCGCACCCGGTTGCGCCGCGCGGACGGCGGCTGGCTGCAGGAGGCCGCGGCGCACCAGGACGGCCCGCTGCTGAGCCGCCGGGACACCGCCGGCCTGGGCGGGCCGGAGCGCGCGGCGGTGCTGCGCGAGGAGGCGGAGTCGGCCCGCCGCGCCCTCGACCCGGAGCACGGCCCGGTGCTGCGCGCCGTGCTGTTCGACGAGGGTGCCGGGGCCGGCCCCCGGCTGCTGCTGACGGCGCACCACCTGGTGGTCGACGGCGTCTCCTGGCGCATCCTGCTGGACGACCTCGCGACCGGCTACGAGCAGGCCCGGGCCGGCCGACCGGTCGACCTCGGCACCCCGACCACCCCGTTCGCGGCCTGGTCCGCCAGGCTCGCCGAGTACGTCCGCGACGGTGGCCTGGACGTCGAACTCCCGTACTGGCGAAGGATCGCCGAGGAGTCCTTCGAGCTGCTCACCGACGGCACGGGGCCCAATACGGCGGCCTCATCGGAGCGCGCGGACTTCGCCCTCACCGCCGAGGAGACCGAGGCGCTGCTGCGCGACGTCCCGCCGGTCTACCGGACCAGGGTGGACGACGTGCTGCTCACCGCCCTGGCCGGCGCGCTCGCCGAGTGGACCGGCCGCGAGCGGGTGCTGGTCGGCCTGGAGGGGCACGGGCGTGAGGACGTCCTGCCCGGCGCCGACCTCTCCCGCACGGTCGGCTGGTTCACCGCCGTCCACCCGGTCGCGCTGACGGTGGCGGCCGGCGACGGGGTCGCCGCGCGACTGAAGTCGGTGAAGGAGCAACTGCGTGCCGTCCCCGCCAAGGGCTTCGGCCACGGCGCGCTGGCCGCCCACCGGGCGGGCTTCACCCCGGCCGCCGCGCCGGCCGTGACCTTCAACTACCACGGGCAGCTGGACGGCGCCTTCGCCGCCCGCTCCCTCTACCGCGCCCACCTGGGCGACGGCGGGCCGCAGTGGGACGGCGACCACGAGCGGAGCGCGCAGATCGAGGTGGTCGGCGCCGTCTCCGACGGGGTGCTCACGCTGTCCTGGTTCACCTCCCGGGCGTTGCACCGGCCGCAGACCGTCCGGCGGCTCGGCGAGTCGCTGCTGGCGCACCTGCGGGCCGTCATCGCGCACTGCGCCGAGCCCGGCGCCGGCGGCCGCACGCCGTCCGACCACCCGTTGGCCCGGCTCGACCAGGCGGCCCTCGACCGGCTGGTCGGCGACGGCCGGGGCGTGGACGACGTCCTGCCGCTCACCCCGCTGCAGGGCGGCATGCTCTTCCACACCCTGACCGACCCGGACGGCGGCGCCTACGTCGACCAGCTGGCCCTGCGGTTGGAGGGACTGGCCACCGCCGAGGCGCTGGCCGCGGCCTGGCGCGAGGTGTTCCGGCGCACCGACGTGCTGCGCACCACCGTCCGCTGGGAGGGCGTGCCCGAGCCGGTCCAGCTGATCCGCTCGGACCTGGAGCTGCCGGTCGAGCTGCTCGACTGGCGCGGGGACCCCGACCCCGGCCGACGGCTGGACGAGCTGGTCCGGGCCGAGCGCGAGCGCGGCATCGACCTGGCCGCCGGGCCGCTGATGCGGATCGTCCTGGCCCGGGTCGACGACCGGACCGTGCACCAGCTGTGGACGTTCAGCCACCTGCTGCTGGACGGCTGGAGTACCGCCCAGCTGTTCGAGGAGGTGCTGGAGCACTACGTCGCCGCCGTCGAGGGGCGGGCCGCCCTCCCGGTCAGCCGGCCGTCGTTCCGCGAGTACCTGGAGTGGCTGGCCGGGCAGGACCGCGAGGCCGCCGTGGCGCACTGGCGGCAGGTGCTGGCGGGCTTCGCCGAGCCCACCGCGCTGCCGGTGGACCGCCAGCCCGCCGCCGACCACCGCACCCGGGCCGTCGGCTCGCACAAGCTCGCCCTGGACCCGGCGGTCACCGGGGTGCTGGCCGACTGGTGCCGGGAGAACCGGATCACCCTCAACACCCTGATGCAGGGCGCCTGGGCGATCCTGCTGTCGCGGCACGCCGGCGAGCCGGACGTGGTTTTCGGTGCCGTCGTCTCCGGGCGTACCCCCGAGGTGCCGGGGATCGAGAGCGGCATCGGCATGTTCGTCAACACCGTCCCGGTCCGGGCCCGGGTGGCCGGACCGGAGGCGGACGGTGACCTCGGGGTCTGGCTGCGCGCCCTGCAGGCGGCGCAGGCGGAGAGCACCGCGCACGACTACCT
The DNA here is from genome assembly GCF_044750105.1 of Kitasatospora sp. NPDC088861. Taxonomy (NCBI): domain Bacteria; kingdom Bacillati; phylum Actinomycetota; class Actinomycetes; order Kitasatosporales; family Streptomycetaceae; genus Kitasatospora; species Kitasatospora sp. NPDC088861. The sequence continues at coordinate 248,771 of NZ_JBIVJF010000001.1, read as the reverse complement.
GGCCCTCTCCGACATCCGGCGCTGCGCCGAACTGGCCTCCGGGGAGCGGCTGTTCGACAGCGTGGTGGTCTTCGAGAACTACCCGGTCGCCGAGGGCGCCACCGGCCGCGACGGGGTGGGCGTCCAGGTGCTGCGCTCCTCGGACAGCAGCACCGTGCCGCTCACCGTCAGCAGCCACGCCGACACCGCGCTGCGGATCGAACTCACCTACGATCCCGAGCTGTTCGACGCCGCCACCGTGGAGCGGATCGGCGGCCGGCTGCGCACCCTGCTGGAGGGCGTGGCCGCGGACCCGCACCGCGGGCCGGCCGCGCTGCCCTGGCTCACGGAACGGGAGCGGCACACCCTGCTCGTCGAGTGGAACGACACCGCGCGCCCGCGCCGCACCGAGACGCTGGTCCAGGAGCTGTTCGACGCCCAGGTCGCCGCCCGCCCGGACGAGGTGGCCGTCCTGGAGGCGGACGGCGGGGCTCCGCTGACCTTCCGGGAGCTGGACCGCCGGGCCAACCGGCTCGCCCGTCGACTGGTCGCCGCCGGCGCCCGACCGGGCGAGCGGGTGGCGCTGCACCTGGAACGCTCCACCGACATGGTGCTCGCCGTGCTCGCCGTGCTGAAGTCCGGCGCCGCCTACGTGCCGCTGGACCCGGCGTACCCGCGCGAGCGGCTGGAGTTCATGCTCGAGGACGCCGAGCCGGCGGTGGTGCTGAGCCACGCCGCGGTCGCCGACCGGCTGCCCGGCCACGGCGGTGCCCTGGTCACCGTCGAGTCCGTCGAGTCCGTCGCCGACACCGGCCCGGAGACCCCGCCGGAGGTCGCCGCCGGGCCGGACGACCCGGTGTACGTGGTGTACACCTCCGGCTCCACCGGCCGGCCCAAGGGCGTGGTGGTGACCCACCGGAACCTGCTCCACATCGCCGGCGCCTGGGACGAGCTGTACGACCTGACGGAACGCGGGTTGCGCTTCGTCTCCATCACCAGCCTCTCGGTGGACCTCTTCCTGGCCGACCTGCTCCGCTCGGTCTTCTTCGGCGGTTCGATGCTCGTCGTGCCGACCGACCTGGTCACCGACCCCGCCCGGCTGCTCGCGCTGGTCGAGCGGGTCGGCGGTACCGCGATCGAACTGGTCCCCTCACTTGCCAAGGCACTGGTCGAGGAGGTCGGGGGGCGCGGCGAGCGGCTGCCGGCCTTCCAGGTGATGTCGGTCGGCTCGGAGGGCTGGCGCGTCGACGACTGCCGCGAGCTGCTGGAACACGCCCACCCGGACACCATGGTGGTCAACGCCTACGGGGCGACCGAGGCCACCGTCGACTCCACGGTGTTCGTCCCCACCCCCGAGCGGCTGGCCCGCCTCGCCGCCTACGTGCCGGTCGGCAGCCCGATCGGCAACACCCGGGTGTACGTCCTCGACGAGCGGGGCGAGCCGGTGCCGGTCGGCGTGCCCGGCCACATCCACATCGGCGGTGACGGCGTGAGTGCCGGCTACTGGCGGCGTCCCGAGCTGACCACCGAGCACTTCCTGCCCGACCCGTTCACCCCGGGCGGCCGGCTGTACCGGCCGGGCGACCTGGGCCGCTGGACGGCCGACGGCGTCCTGGAGTTCCTCGGCCGGGCCGACCACCAGGTCAAGATCCGCGGCTTCCGGATCGAGCTCGCCGAGGTCGAGGCGGCGCTCACCGCGCTGGACGACGTGGCCGAGGCGGTCGTGGTAGCCCGCCGCGACCGCGGCCGGGACCGGCTGGTGGCGTACGTGGTGCCCGCCGTGCCCGGCGCCGGGATCGACCCGGCCGGGCTGCGGTCCCGACTGGCCGTCGGCCTCACCGAGGCGATGGTGCCCTCGGCCTTCGTCGGACTGGAGCGCGTCCCCCTGCTGCCCAACGGCAAGACCGACCGCCGGGCGCTGCCCGAGCCGCCCGAGGACCTCGCCCTCGGCGGCGAGTACCTGGCCCCCGAGGGCGCGTCGGAGACCCTGCTGGCCGGGATCTGGGCGGAGGTGCTGGGCGTCGAGCGGATCGGGGCCGAGGACAACTTCTTCGAGCTGGGCGGTGATTCGCTGCTGATCATCCGGGTGGTGTCCCGGCTGCGGCAGCACGTGGACTCCGGGATCTCCCCGCGTGCCCTGTTCAGCGCGCCGACCGTCCGGTCGCTGGCCGCGCTGCTCGCCGCCGAGCGGGAGGCGCCCGCCGACGCGCTGGTGCCGGTCGGCCGGGAAAGTGCCCCGCCGCTCTCCTTCGGCCAGCAACGGCTCTGGTTCCTCGGGCAGTTCGGCGGGACCGGCGCCGAGTACAACTCACCGCTGGGCCTGCGAGTGCACGGCCCGTTGGACGCCGACGCGCTGGAACTGGCGCTGGCCGACCTGGTGGACCGGCACGAGTCGCTGCGCACGCTCTTCGGCCAGGTCGACGGCGAGGGGCGGCAGTTGATCGCCCCGGCCGGGAGGCCCTTCGCGCTGGCCCGCACCGACCTGTCCGGCCACCCCGCGCACGAGCGCGAGGGCCGGCTGCGGGAGGCCGTCGGCGCCGACGGCGCCACCCCCTTCGACCTGCGCACCGGGCCGCTGTTCCGGGCCCACCTCGTCCGGCTGGCCGAGGACGAGCACGTGCTGACCCTGGTCCTGCACCACATCGTCACCGATGGCCGCTCGGCCGGCGTGCTGGTCCGCGACCTCGCCGAGCTGTACCGCGTCCGGCGGCACGGCGGTACTGCCGACCTGCCGGAACTCTCCGTCCAGTACGCCGACTTCGCGGCCTGGCAGCGTGCCCGTTGGGAGAGCGCGGGGAGCGGCCTGCTCGACTGGTGGCGGGAGCGGCTGGCAGGCCTGGAGCCGCTGGAGCTGCCCACCGACCGGCCCCGGCCGCCGGTGCGCGGCCGCGAGGGGGCGCAGTTGGAGTTCGCCGTGGACGCGGAGACCGCCAAGCGGCTCAAGCGGATCGCCCAGGACCGCGGCGCGACGCTGTTCACCGTGCTGGTCGCGGCGACCCAGCTGCTGCTCGCGCACTGGTCGGGCCAGGACGACATCGCGGTGGGCACCGTCTCGGCCGGTCGCGACCGGCCCGAACTGGAGCAGGTGGTCGGCTTCTTCGTGGACACCCTGGTGCTGCGCTCCGAGGTGGACTGGGAGGAGGGCTTCGACGGCTTCCTCGGCCGGGTGCGGGAGTCCGTCAACGGCGCCTTCGCCCACGCTGACGTGCCCTTCGACCGGCTGGTCGAGGCGCTGCGGCCGGAGCGCGACCCGAGCCGCACCCCGCTGTTCCAGGCCATGGTGGTCCTGCAGGACGCCCCGGGCGGCCCGGTGCGCCTCGACGGCGCCCACACCGAGGAGTTCGGCCTGCCCACCGGCGGCGCCGCGTTCGACCTCACCTTCCAGTTCCAGGAGACCGACCGCGGCCTGGACGCCGCCCTCCAGTACAGCGTCGGCCTGTTCGACCGGAGCACCGCCCGCCGGATGGCCGACGCCCTGGTCCTGCTGCTCGGCGGCATCTCCGAGCGCCCGTGCGACCCGCTGCGCGAACTCCCCTACGTCCCGGCCGAGGAGCTCGTGCTGGAGCCCCGGCGCTGGCACCGGGAGCCGGACGAGGAAGCCGGCGTGCTCGCCCACGAGCTGGTGGGCCGGCGGGCCGAGGAGCGCCCGCACGCGGTGGCCGTGGTCGCCGACGACGGCACCGAGGTCTCGTACGGTGAACTCGACGCCCGGGCCGGGGACCTGGCCCGCCGCCTGGTCGCCCGGGGCGTCACCCCGGACACCCTGGTCGGCGTGTTCGCCGACCGCGGGGTGGAGATGGTGGTGGCGGCGCTCGCGGTGCTCAAGGCCGGCGGCGGCTACGTGCCGTTGGACCCGCAGTACCCGGCCGACCGGATCGGCGCGATGATCTGCGGCACCGCGGTCCCGCTGCTGCTCACCCAGGCGCACCTGGCCGAGCGGCTCCCCGAGGGGCCGTTCACCGTCCTGCGGATGGACGGGTCGGACGGGTCGGACGGGTCGGACGGCGATGCGGCCCCGGCCGGCACCGCGCTGCCCGGCGAGCCGGGCTCCCCGTACCGGGTGGAGGCCGACCACGTCGCGTACGTGGTGCACACCTCCGGTTCCACCGGCCGCCCCAAGGCCGTGGTGATCAGCCACGGCGCGATCGCCCGGACCGCCCGGGTGCTGCGCGAGGCCTGGGACATCACCGCCGACAGCCGGGTGCTGCAGTACGCGCCGGCCAGCTTCGACGGCGGGGTGTGCGACCTGTTCTGCACCCTCACCGCAGGCGGCGCGCTCTGCCTCACCAGTCCGCGCCCCGCACCCGACCCGGCCGGGGAGATCATCCGGACCGGCGCCACCGTCGCGGTGCTGCCCCCGGCGCTGCTGGCGGTGATGGACGCCGAGCGGCTGCGCGGCAGGCTGCCCACCGTCGCCGCCGCCGGCGACGTCTGCCCGCCCGACCTGGTACGCACCTGGTCACAGGGCCGGGAGTTCTTCAACGTGTACGGGCCGAGCGAGGCCACGCTGGTCTCGACCCTGTGGAGCCCGGGCGAGCTGCACGAGGGCGCCCCCGTGCCGGTCGGCACCGAGCTCAACGGCGTCGGCCTGCACATCCTCGACCGCCACCTGCGGCCGGTGCCGGACGGCGTGCCCGGCGAGCTCTACATCGACGGCCCCGGGCTCGGCCGCGGCTACGCCGGACAGCCCGGCCTGACCGCCGGGCGGTTCGTCGCCAACCCGTTCGGTGGGCCCGGAAGCCGGATGTACCGCACCGGCGACCTGGTCCGCCGGGTGGCCGGCGGCGAGCTGGAGTTCGTCAGCCGCACCGACACGCAGTTCAAGGTTCGTGGCCACCGGGTCGAGCCCTCCGAGATCGAGGCCGTGCTGCTGCGCGAGCCCGGCGTCGGGGACGCCGCCGTGGTGGTCTTCAAGCCGGAGGGCGGCCGCGAGCTGCTGGCCGCGTACGTGGCCCCGGGCGCCCGGTCGGGCGCCTCCGAGCTCTCGCCCGCGGTGCTCAGGGACGCGGTGGCCCGCGCCCTGCCCGGCTACATGGTGCCGGCCGCCGTCCAGGTGCTCGACCAGCTCCCGGTCGGCACCAACGGCAAGGTGGACCGGCGCCGGCTCCCGGCGCCGACCGGACCGGACACCGCCGTGGCGGCCCGGGTGGCGCCGCGCGGCCGGAAGGAGGAACTGCTCGCCCGGATCTGGGCGCAGACGCTCGGCGTCGAGCGGGTCGGCGTCGAAGACAGCTTCTTCGACCTCGGCGGCGACTCCATCCTCAGCATCCAGGTGGTCGCCCGGGCCCGCCGGGCCGGGCTGCGGCTGGACGCCCAGGACGTCTTCCTGCACCAGACCGTGGCCGAACTCGCCGCCGTCGCCACCGAGGTCGGCGACGGCGCGGCCGAGGGCCGGCCGCCGGCCGTCGGGCCCGTCCCGCTGACCCCGGTGCAGCGTTGGTTCTTCGACACCCACGACCACCCGCACCACTTCAACCAGTCGGTGCTGCTGGAGCTCGGCGCGCCGGCCGACCGCGCGGCGCTCACGGCCGCGCTGGAGACCCTGGTCGAGCACCACGACGCGCTGCGGATGCGTTACACCCGCACCGGCGACGGCTGGGCCCAGGAGAACCCGCCCTACCGGGCCGGCGAGCCGCTGCTGCGGGTGGTGGACACCTCCGCCACCCCCGACGGCGAACTGGGCGCGCTGCTGGACCGGGAGGCCCGCGCCACCCAGGCCGGATTCGACCTGGGCCGCGGCCCACTGCTCGCCGCCGTCCTCTTCGAGTCCGGTGGACGCCGCCGCGACCGACTGTTCCTGACGGTCCACCACCTGGTGGTCGACACCGTGTCCTGGAACATCCTGCTGGACGACCTGGACGCGGCCCACGCCCAGGCGGCGGCCGGTCGGCCGGTCGACCTCGGCCCGCGGAGCACCACCTTCCAGGAGTGGTCCGCCCGCCTGGTCGAGCACGTGCGCTCCGGGGGGCTGGACCACGAGCTCGACCACTGGAACGGGGTCGGCGCCGCCCGGCCGGTGCCCCGCGACCTCGACGGCGTCGCCACCGTGGGCGGCGGCCGGGAGGTGCGGGTGCGGCTCGGCGCCGAAGACTCGGCCCAGCTGGCCGAGCACGCGCCGACCGTCTACCGCACCAAGGTCGAGGAGATCGCGCTCGCCGCGCTCGCCCGGGTGCTGGCCCGCTGGACAGGCGAGGACGAGGTCACCGTCGACCTGGAGGGCCACGGCCGCGAGCGGCTGCTCGACGACGTCGACCTGTCCCGGACGGTCGGCTGGTTCACCGCGGTGCACCCCGTCCGCCTCACCGTGCCCGAGGGCGACGACTGGCGGGCCCTCACCCGCGTCGTGCGGCGGCAGCTGCGTGCCGTCCCCGGCAAGGGCCTGGGCCACGGCCCGCTGCGCCACCTGCACCCGGACACCCCGCTCACCGGGCCGGACCCGGACGTGGTGTTCAACTTCCTCGGCCGGCACCGCAGCGACGGCGGGCCCGGCAGCGGGCTCGTGCACACCGTGCACGGCGCGATCGGCCAGGACCTCGGCCCGGACGACCGGATGGAGCACGTGTTGGAGATCGTCGGCGGGATCCACGACGGACGGTTGGAGTTCACCTGGTACTACTCCCCGGCCGTCCACCACCACGGGACGGTGGAGCGGCTGGCCGCGGAGTTCGCCGGCGTGCTGCGCGCGATCGCCGACGAGTGCCGGGAGGTGCGGGGATGAGCGAGCTCGCACCCGCCGCCGACCGCCCGGCGGCCGTCACGGAACCGGAGCTCCCGCTCCGCCGCAACCGGGTCTACCACCTGCTGTGGATCGGCACCACGGCCTCCGAGACCGGTCTCAACGTCTCCACCATCGCCTTCCCGCTGCTCGCCCTCGCCACGACCGGCTCCCCCGGGGTCGCCGGCGCGGTGAGCGCGGTCAACGCGGTGGCCCAAGTGGCCGTCGGGCTGCCGGCCGGTGCGCTGGTGGACCGCTGGAACCGCAAGAAGATCATGGTGGTCTGCGTGCTGGTCCGGGCGGTGATGCTCGGCCTGCTCGCGCTCGCCGCCGCCACCGGGCACGTCACCACCTGGCTGCTGCTGCTCACCGCGGCCGTCGCCGGGGCGGCCACCAGCCTGTTCGACCCGGCCGAGCGGGCCTCGCTGCCACTGGTGGTGACCCGCGGGCAACTGCCCACGGCGCTCTCGGTGAACACCGCGCGGATGCACCTCGGGCAGCTGGTCGGCACCTCGGGCGGCGGGTTCCTGTTCGGCCTGGGGCGGGCCGTTCCATTCCTCGCCGACGCCGTCGCCCACCTGGTGGCCTTCGTGACACTGCTGTTCGTCCGGCTGCCGAAGCAGGAGCGCAAGCCCTCCCCGATCTCGACCATCCCGCGTGACATCGTGGCCGGCTTCGCCTTCCTGGTGCGCCAGCCGTTCATGCGCTCGACCACCCTGCTGCTGCTCGGCCTCAACCTGCTGTTCCAGGCGCTCTACCTGGTCGTCATCGTGGCCGCCGAGCAGAACGGGGCCTCGCCGGGGAAGGTCGGCACGATGGCCGCGATGTTCGGCGTCGGCGGCCTGATCGGCGCGCTCGCGGCGCCGCGGATCTCCCGCTCGATCACGCCCTACCAGGCCGTGGTCGGGATCATCTGGCTGCTCGCGGTGCTCGTCCCGCTGATGTCCGTCACGAGTGGCGCGCTGGTCTGGGGCGGCTTCCTGGCCGCCATGGCCTTCCTCGCGCCGACCGCGTACACCGTCGTCGGTACGCAGCAGATCCTGCTCACCCCGGACGGCATGCGCGGCCGGCTGAGTTCGGCGACCAACCTGTTCAACGGCGGCGCGCAGGCCGGCGGCGCGGCCCTGGGCGGGCTGCTCTCGCAGTGGCTGAGCGGCACCGAGGCGATGCTCGGCTGCGCCGTCGGCCTGGCGATGCTCGGGCTGGCCGGCGCGGCGGCGGGCTCGCTGCGGCTGCCGTCCGCCGATCAGGTGAGGGACGTCGGTCAACCCGGAGAGGACTAATCGCCCGAACGGGTGAGAGTGCCCCGAGCGTGCCCGGCCGGGCCGCCCGCCCCGTCGCCGACGTCGCGGGCGGCCGGGACGCCGTCCAGCGGCAGGAGGACGGCGACCTGCCAGCCGCCGTTCGCGCAGGCCCCGGCGGTGAGCTCGCCGCCCAGCCCCGCGACCCGTCGACGCAGCTCCCGGATGCCGGTGCCGCCGCCCTCGCGGTCGACCGCCGCCGCGGCGTCCGCCCGGGCGCCGGCCGGAACCGGCTCGTTGTAGATCAGGACCCGCAGGGCGCCGCCGTCGGCCACCCGCTCGGCGGTGACCGTCACCCTGGGCGAGGCGGGGGCGTGCCGGCGGACGTTGGTGAGCGCCTCCATCACCACCCGGTAGCCGACCGCGCCGACCTGCTCCGGCAGGCCGTCCACGGCGCCGGGGGAGAGTTCGAGCCGGGCCGGGATCATCCCGGTGCGCTCGAACCGGTTCATCAGGTCCGGCAGCTCGTCCAGCGAGTGTGGCCGGGCCGCCGCGTTCTCCTCGGGATCGTCCGCCGCCGGCTCCTCCCCGCCCCGGCCCGGCCGGCGGTCCTCCTCCAGCTCGCTGAGGATCCGGATCGTCCGGTCCATCGACTTCAGCGCCTGGATGCCGGCGCTCTCGATCTGCGGGAGCAGCGCCAGCGCCTTCTCCGGCGACTCCTTGGCCAGCATCTGGGCCGCCTGCGCCAGCACCATCACCCCGGTCACGTCGTGCGCGGCGAAGTCGTGCAGATCCCGGGCGACGTGCAGCCGTTGGGCGCGCCGCTCCTCCGTGACCGCCAGCTTGCGTCGGCTGTCCAGTGAGCGCAGGTAGCAGGACGCCCCCACCGCGGCCACCGCGGCCAGGCCCCAGACCACGCAGAGCCCGATGGTCTCGCGCGGCCCGGCCGGCGGGTCGAGGGTCAGCGCGATCCGCAGCGGCAGCAGGGTCACGGTCACCAGCAGGAGCAGCCCCAGCAGGGCGGCGACCGCCGGAGCGGACCCGCGCACCGCGGGCATGACGGTGACCAGCAGGGCGACCGACTCGACCAGGATCCAGAGCCCCGAGGTGTTGTCGGCGGGGCCCTCGTAGCGGAACGTCGCGTACAGCGAGATCGCGCAGGCCACCGGGACGGTCACCGGGTTTCGGGTCCGCGGTTGCCCCGGCAGCCACACGATCAGGACCGCGGCGGCCAGCACTGTCGCCGTCGTCGAGCCCCGGATCAGTGTCGAAACCGGTGAACCCGCCCACACCGCAACCGAGATGGCGACCGCCGCGAGGAACGCCGCGCCAACTGGGCGTCCGATCCTGGCCAGTTGATTTGTCATGTGCTCGGATGCTACCCCGTGCGAGGATCAGCCCATGACGACACGCATCGTGATCGCTGACGACCAGGCAACCGTGCGGGAAGGCTTTCGACACATCCTCGACCTGCAACCGGACATGGAGGTGCTCGCGGTCGCGGGCGACGGTGACGAGGCGCTCGAGATCGCGCGGACGCTGCGGCCGGACGTCCTGCTCGCCGACATCCGGATGCCGCGGATGGACGGGCTGGAGCTGACCCGCCGGCTGGCCGAGGAGAGCCCGGGCGTACGGGTCGTCATCGTCACCACCTTCGACCTCGACGAGTACGTCCACTCGGCGCTGAAGGCGGGCGCGTACGGCTTCCTGCTGAAGCGTTCCGGTGCGCCGCTGCTGATCGAGGCGGTGCGCGCCGCCGTCGAGGGCGACTCGCTGATCAGCCCGCAGATCACCACCCGGCTGCTGCGAAGCCTGGCCGGCCCGAAGCAGAAGAAGGCGCCCAAGGTCGAGCAGTTGACGCCGCGTGAGCTCGAGGTCGCGCGGCTGGTCGCGGACGGTCTGACCAACTCCGACATCGCGGAGGCGCTGTTCATCTCGGCCGGCACGGTGAAGACCCACATGACCCACGTGCAGCGGAAGCTGAAGGTGAACAACCGGGTCGGCATCGCGGCCTGGGTCTGGGACTCGGGCGCCCGCCACGGCTGAACCGGCCGCTCGCGGGCCGGCGGAGGCGAGCGGGGTGGGGCGGGTTACTGGTCGAGGTAGGCGAGGACGGCGAGGACGCGGCGGTTGTCGCCGTCGGTGGGGAGGAGGCCGAGCTTGGTGAAGATGTTGCTGATGTGCTTGGCGACGGCCTTCTCGGTGATGAAGAGGCCCTGGGCGATGCCGGCGTTGGAGCGGCCCTGGGCGAGCCATTCGAGGACTTCGCGTTCGCGGTCGGTGAGGCTGCCGACGTTCTCGTCGCGTTCCTTGCGGACGAGGAGCTGGGAGATGACGTCGGGGTCCATCGCGGTGCCGCCGTCGGCGACGCGGCGGATCGAGTCGAGGAACTGGGAGCCGTTGGTGACGCGGTCCTTGAGCATGTAGCCGACGCCGCGGCCGCCGCTGGCGAGGAGTTCGCGGGCGTAGAGCGGTTCGACGTACTGGGAGAGGAGCAGGACCGGGAGGTCGGGCATGGTGCGGCGGGCGGTGAGGACGGCCCGCAGGCCCTCGTCGGTGAAGTTCGGCGGAAGCCGGACGTCGACGACCGCGACGTCCGGCTGCTGCTCGGTGAGGGCCGCGAGGAGGTCGGCGCCGTTGTCGACGGCGGCCACCACCTCGTGTCCGTAGGCCTGGAGGAGGCGGATCAGGCCGTCCCTCAGGAGGAAGTGGTCTTCGGCGAGGACAATACGCACGGAAGCTCCATCGTCACCATGGTCGGGCCGTTGACGGGGCTGTTCACGGCCAGGACTCCGTCGAACGTGCTGAGTCGTCGCTCGATGCCGCGCAGGCCGGTGCCCCGGGTGGCGTCGGCGCCGCCGCGGCCGCTGTCGGTCACGGTGATGCGCAGCATGCCGTGATCGTAACGGATGTCGATCCAGGCCCGGTCGGCGCCGGAGTGCTTGGCGACGTTGGTGAGGATCTCCGAGATCGCGAAGTAGGCGGCGGACTCGACGGGCATCTCGGGGCGTCCGGGCAGGTCTACGACGACCTCGGTGGGGACCGGGCAGACCATGGCCAGCGCCCGCACCGCGTCGGCGAGTCCGCGGTCGGCGAGGACCGGCGGGTGGATGCCGCGGACCAGGTTGCGGATCTCCTCCAGGGCCTTGGAGGAGGACTGGCGGGCCTCGATGAGCAGGGCCCGGACGGCCTCCGGGTTGGTCTCCAGCAGGTGTTCGGCGGCGTCCAGGGTCATGCCCATCGCGACCAGGCGGGCCTGGGCGCCGTCGTGCAGGTCGCGTTCGATCCGCCGGATCTCGGCCATCTGCGTGTCGACGGCGGTGCTGCGGGTGGTGGTGAGGTGCTCGATCCGGCTGGCCATCAGTTCCTGCTCGCTGGGGGCGAGCATGGAGTGGGTGTACCGGGCGTGCTTGCGGATGGCGCGGGGGGCCATCCACAGGGCCAGCGGCAGTTGCAGGACGCCGAGGACGCCGGCCAGCACCGCGGTGGCCTGGCCGTCGATCGGGATGAACTGGTACCAGAGGCCGTCCCACTGGGTCGACAGCGGGACGCCGAAGAAGGCCAGGAAGATGCCCCAGAAGCCGCTGAGTAGGACGGCGATCGGCATGAAGGCGAGGAAGCCGCCGACGATCGGGTCGGTGAGCACCCAGGTGAACTCCCGCTTGGTCTGCGGGTCGCTCATGATCCAGCGGTAGCGGGCGACGGCTCCCGAGGCGCCCTCGGGGGCGGCCGGCAGGCCGCTGGGCGGGCCGGGGATCTGCACGCCGGACCAGCGCTCGGACAGGCCGCGCTGGCGGGCGGCCAGTGCCCGGACGCGCTCCATGGCCCGCGGCACCAGGCCGAGGCCGGGGCCGACCAGGGAGATCGCGCCGGTGACCCCGAGCGAGCGCCCGAAGGCCGCGACGGACATCCAGCAGAGGGCCAGTGCCCGCCGCAGTCCGGTGAATCCGGCGGGGACGGAGAATCCCCTGATCTCGACCGCCGAGGGGCTTCCCCCGAGCTTCATCGTGCGGTCCATGGCCCGCTCCTCTCTGGTGCCGTTCGCTGTGCCCCGGCCGTGGTGGCCGTGTGACCATTCTGGCGGGGGCGGCGCGGCGAAATCGGTAGTAATAACCCCCCTCTTGCGCGACCGGAGGGGGAGGTTCTTCTACCTGGCGGCGGCGGTGACGTCGGCGGGCGGGCTCAGAAGCCGTCCGATGCGCCCTCGGCGGTGTCGGGGGCGGCGACGAAGAGGGACAGGGTGTCCGCCACGCAGGCCGCGTGCTGCTGGCCCTCGACCTCCACCGTCATTCGGACCGCGGCCAGGTGGCCCATCGGGGTCTCGCGGACGCTGGTGACCTTGGCGCCGCCGCGGACCCGGGCGCCGACCGGGACCGGGCGGGGGAAGCGGACCTTGTCCAGGCCGAAGTTGACGCCCAGTTCGACGTTGTGGATCTCGAAGATCGCGCGCATCATCGCGGGCAGCAGGCCGAGCGTCATGTAGCCGTGGACGATGGTCCCGCCGAACGGGCCGGTGGCGGCGCGCTCCGGGTCCACGTGGATCCACTGGAGGTCGCCGGTGGCGTCGGCGAACTGGTCGACGCTGTGCTGGGTGACGTCGAGCCATTCGCTGTAGCCGAGGTGCTCCCCGGTCGCCCCGGTGAACTCGGCCAGGTTGGCAAAGGATCTCATGCGGGTGATTCTGGGCGGCCGTCCATGGCGCGGACAAGGCGTCGGGGGGCCGGGGGGCCGTTCGGTCAGCGCGGCGTCAGTTGGCCGTCAGCGGAGGGGGCGGGGCGGCGGGAAAGGCCGGAGGCCCGCCGGCGCCGGGAGCGCGGGCGGGCCTCCGGGACGGGGCGGGGAGGGCTCAGCCGTAGCGCTTGAGCTCGTGGAAGAAGTCCGGGACGGTGTGCAGCTGTCCGGCCGCGAGGACGCGGTCGTAGACGTGCTTGGCGACGGCCATGTCGAGCACGCCGAGGCCGAACGGGGAGAAGACCACCGGCCGGTCGGACGGCGGGGTGATCGTGCCGGTGAGCACGTCGTAGAGCGTGCCGGCGACGAACTCGCGGTGGCCGACGCGCTGTTCGGCCAGGTGCGGCGAGGTGCCGGCCTTCATGCAGTGCTCGATGTCGTCGACGACGTTCCACGAGTCGAGGACGATCTCGGGGGAGAGGTCGCGCAGCGAGACGTGCAGCACCAGTGGGTTGTGCGAGAACCACTGCGGGTCCGTCACGTGCGGCTCGCCGGCGACGGTGGCGAAGACCACCAGGTCGCTGGAGCGGATCAGGTCCTCGGCCTTGTCGTGGACGGTGATCTCCACGCCCTCGCCCTCGGCCCGGCGCAGGTAGTCGGAGAAGCCCTCGGCGTGCTCGGCGGACAGGTCGTGGACGCCGGCCGCGGTGAAGTCGAAGCCGTTGGCGGCGAGGTAGGTGTGCACGTAGCGGGCGATCAGGCCGACGCCGAAGAAGCCGACCCGGGTCGGGCGCTCGCCGCGGGCGTCGGCGAGCCGGGCCGCCGCGAGGGCCGCGGAGGCGGCGGTGCGCGCCGCGCTGATGATCGAGCTCTCCAGGCAGGCGAACGGGTAGCCGGTCTCGGCGTCGTTGAGGATCAGGACGGCCGATGCGCGCGGCAGGCCGGCCGCCACGTTGTCCGGGAAGCTGGAGATCCACTTGATGCCGTGCACGCCGACCTCGCCCTTGACCGAGGCCGGCAGCGCGATGATCCGGGAGGACGGGCGGTCGGGGAAGCGCAGGAAGTACGAGTCCGGGTTGACCGTCTGCCCCTCGCCGTGCAGCCGGTACGCGGCCTCGACCGTGGCGACGACCTCGTCCTCGTGCCCGTTGAGGGCCTCGTGCACCTGGGCGCCGGAGACCACGGCGAAGGGAGGTACCTGATTCATGGGAACAGTGCTCCTGGTCGGAGGGGTGAGGATCGGAGGGGTGAGGATCGGAGGGTGAGGAAACGGAGGGGGAGGGGTCAGCCGATGCGGGCCAGGCCCTTGGCACGCTGCCGCGCCCGCCCGCGCGAGACCACCAGCGGGTCCCAGTCCGGGCCGCGTTCGGGCAGCCGGGAGGGGTCGCCGAGCACCGCGCCGCCGAACACCTCACGCAGCAGCGCGCGGCCGATGATGTCGGAGGCGGCGGCCATGCCGCTGTTCGCGACCGCGGCGATGCCGCTGCCGTAGCGCACGCTCTGGCCGACCACGTACAGGCCCTCGACCTCGGTGCGCACGTCCGGCCGCTGGCTGGAGCCGCCCCAGCTGGCCATGCCGTACGGGGTGCCGCCGGTGGCCCGGATGTAGCGCTCGTGGGTGAGCGGGGTGGCCGTCTCCAGGTGGGTGACGCGCTCCCGGAACGGGCCGATGACCTTCTCGGCGGTGGCCAGCATGACCTCGGTGAGCTGCTGCTTGCGGGCGAGGTAGGCGGCGTTGCGGCGGTAGGGCTCGCCGTCGGCCGGGCCGCTCTCCAGGCCCCAGAACCCGTAGCCGGGCGGCAGGCCCGTCATGAGCTGGAAGTTGCTGTGGCCGGGCGGGCAGACGGCGGCGGCGCCCGGGTCCTTGAGGGAGGCGAAGGAGAAGGTGAGCGCCGGCACCGAGTCCATCGAGCCGTCCCGCGCGTACCGCTCCAGCATGGCGGCGTGCGCGCCCTCCATGTCGTCGCTGTCGTGCCACCAGAGGTTGGCGTTGGGCAGGCCCGGCAGTTCGGTGTCGAGCCCGATGTACACCGAGACGAAGGAGCCGCGCATGGTCGCCGCGCGGGTGCGGGCCACCACCTCGGAGGGGAAGGCGTCCTCGCCGCCGCACAGGTCGAGGACGGTGCGCCGGTAGTCCGCGTTGGAGATGACCAGCGGGGCCGAGACCCGCTGCCCGTCGGTGAGTTCGACGCCGGTGGCGCGCCCGTTCTCGATCAGGATGCGGCGGACGTCGCAGCGGGTGCGCAGTTCGCCGCCGTGCGCCTCCAGCGCCTCGACGAACGCGGCGACCATCGCCTGGCCGCCGCCCTCGGGGTAGTACGCGCCGCGCAGGTAGTGGTCCATCATCGAGGCGTGGTGGGCCAGGCTGATGCCGTCGGGCATGGTGCCGTAGTTGCCGGCCTGTGCCGCGAGCAGCGTGCGCGCCTTGGCGGAGAGGCCGAAGTGGCCCAGGGCGTCGGCGAAGGTGCGGCGGGACCAGCGCATGGTCTGCGGGGACTTGCGGAACAGGTCGACCAGGGAGACGCCGTTCAGGCCGGCGCGGGTCGAGCCGGCCACGTTCTCGGCGAGTTCGAGGAAGCCGGCGATCCGGTCGGCCTCTTCGGGCAGGGCCTGCCGCAGCCGGTCGCGGTAGGCGTCCCAGCCGGCCGGCACGTCGACGGTCGCGGTGGGCGTGATGATCCGGTCGAAGCCCTGCTCGTTGTCCATCGGCCGGAACCGCACCCGGTCCAGGACGCCGAGGCCGGCCAGGATCGCCGGGAAGTGCCCGTCGGGGCCGCAGTCGCCGAGGTAGTGCGTGCCGACGTCGAACTCGTACTTGCGCCGGCGGCGGAACACGTGCGCGTTGCCGCCGGCGATGTCGTGCTGTTCGAGGACGAGGACGCTGCGCCCGTCGGCCGCCAGGTAGCCGGCGGTGGTCAGGCCGCCGATGCCGCTGCCGACGACGATCGCGTCGTAGTGGTCGCGCAGTCCCTGGGCCCCCTGCATGCGTGCTCCCATCAGAACGTGCCGCCGCCGTGGATCTCGAAGACCGACCCGCTGATGTAGGCGGCGCGGTCGGAGAGCAGGAAGGAGACCAGGTCGGCCACCTCCTCGGGCTTGCCGGCCCGGCCGAGGGCGACGTTCTTCAGCATCCGCTCGACCGCGGCGTCGGACATGTCGCCGACCATGTCGGTGGCGATCAGGCCCGGCGCGACCACGTTGGCGCGCACGCCGCGCGGGCCGCACTCCTTGGCGAGGGACTTGGTGAAGCCGATGATGCCGGCCTTGGACGCGGCGTAGTTGGCCTGGCCGAGGTTGCCGTAGATGCCGGACACCGAGGACAGGTTGACGATCGATCCGCTGCGGCGCTTGCTCATCGCGAAGGCGGCGGCGCGGCACACGTGGTACACGCCGTCCAGGTTGGTGCGCAGGACCTGGTTCCAGTCGTCCTCCGGCATCAGGATGACCGGGCGGTCCCGGGTGATGCCGGCCGAGGTGACGGCGGCGTCCACCGGGCCGACCTCGCGCTCGGTGCGGTTGTACCAGTCGCGGACCTGCTCCGGGTCGGCCACGTCGCACTGGGTGGCCGTGATCCGGGTGCCGAACTCGCCTGCCTGCTTGGCGAGTTGCTCGGCTGCCTCGGCGTTGGAGCGGTAGCAGAAGGCGACGTCGTAGCCGTCCTGGGCCAGGCGCAGCACGATGGCCTTGCCGATGCCCCGGGACCCGCCGCTGACCAGGGCGATCACGCGTGCTCCCCGAAGAGTCTCAGGACGGCGCAGCCCACCGCGCCGTCACGGTCGACGGCGGACACCAGGGCGATCCGGCCCCGGGCCGCCGGGTCGGCCCCGGCCACGCCGAGCACCGCCTGGATCTGGAAGGACGCGGAGGCCGCGCCGGTGTCGCCGAGCAGTTCCATGGACGGGACCCGGCCCAGTGCCTCGGCCGGCAGCAGCGCGGCGAGCGCGTCGTACTCGGCCCGGCCGGCCGCGGTGGGCGCGGCGCACGGGACGGCGGCCCAGACCTCGTCGGCGGTGACGCCGGCGCGGGCCAGGGCGCGCTGCACGCACGCGGTGACGGCGGCCTTCGGGTCGTCGTCGATGTCGACGCGGGTCTCCACCGCGAGCACCGCGGCGAGCGCCGGGCGCTGGGCGGTGCCGGCGTGCTCGACCACGAACAGGCCGCAGCCCTCGCCGAGCAGCGGCGTGGAGTCGCCGGCCGCGACGGCGGTGTGCTCGATCCAGGCGTGCGCGGCGGAGAACTCCTCGGCCGAGCCGACCAGGTACTTGGTCGCCCGGCCCTGGCCCATCAGGCGCCGCGCGTAGTTGAGGGCGAGCAGGCCGCTGACCCGGCCGCCGGCGACGGTGGTGTTGGGGCCCTTGAGGTCGTGCCGGATGGCGGTGGCGCCGGCGGCGTGGTTGAGGCTGCCGAAGGGGATGCGGCCGGCGTCGACGTGGAAGGGCAGCGCGTTGGTGTAGGACTGCTTGAGGAAGTTGGTGACGTTCTCCAGGCTGCCCATCGAGATGCCGAGGACCACGCCGGTGCGGTCGTCGGTCTCCACCACTCGGTTGCCGTCGGCGTCCTTGAGCAGGCCGTCGGAGGCGACCAGGGCCAGCGCGGTGAGCCGGTCCATCTTGGCGGTGCCGGTGGGGCCGAGCAGGCCCTTGATGTCGAAGCCGGGCACCAGGCAGACGTCGGGCGACGGCAGCGTGCCGAGCGCGGCGTCCGCCTTGACGGCGGTCTTGGCACCGGCGCGCACGCCGGACGCGAAGTCCTGGCGGGTCAGGCCGTACGGCGACACGGCCGACCAGCCGGTGATGACGAGTGTCTCCGGCGGCAGGGCCGCCGGGGTGGCTGCGGTGGTCATCGTCAGACTCGCTCTCCGTACGTGCCCAGAATCAGGATGGCGTTGTTGCCGGCGAAGGCGCTGGAGTTGTTCTCCACGATCCGGACCTCCGCGTCGACGGCCTGGTTGGGCACGACGTCCAGCGGGCAGTCGGGGTCGGTCTCCACGTGGTTGATGGTCGGCGGGATGAACTGGTGCTCGATGGCGAGGCTGCAGGCGATCGCGCCGAGCGCGCTGGCCGCGCCCATCGAGTGGCCGAGCATCGACTTCACCGCGACGGTGCGCGGCGGTGCGTCGCCGTACACGTCGACGATGGCGGCCGACTCGGTCTTGTCGTTGGCCTTGGTGCCGGTGCCGTGCGCGGAGATGAAGTCGATCTCGTCCCGCTCGACCCCGGCGTCGTCCAGGGCGAGCCGGATGCCGCGCGCGATGCCGTCGCGGTTCGGCGCGGTCGGGTGGGCGGCGTCGCAGCTGAGGCCGTACCCGAGCACCTCGGCGTAGATGTGCGCGCCGCGGGCGAGGGCGGACTCCAGGCTCTCCAGGACGAGGATGCCCGCGCCCTCGCCGGTCAGGATGCCCTGGCGGTTCCTGTCGAACGGGCGGACCACGTCCGGGGTGAGCGCGCCGAAGCGCTTGAACAGCGCGAAGGCCTTGCGGCAGACGGCGTCGGCGCCGCCGCACAGCGCGATGTCGACCTCGCCGGAGCGGATCGCGTCCAGTCCGTAGCCGATCGAGTAGTTGCCCGCCGCGCAGGCGGTGGTGATGGTGGTCGGCTCCACGTTCGGCATCCGCAGCTCGCGGGCGATGACGGTGGTGAGCCGGCCGGCGTTGATCCGGCGGGACAGCACCGGGTCCATGGCCCCAGGGTCCCCGGCCGCGAGCTCCTGCTCGACCAGCACGCCGATGTCGTGCCCCTCGCCGTCGGTGGTGCCGACGCTGATGACGGCCTGGCGCTCGCCGAGGTCGGCCTCGGTGAGCCCGGCGTCCTCCACGGCCATCCGGGCGGCGGCGACGGCGAACTGCCCGGCGCGGCCCATGTCGTCGAGGGGGACGTTGCGGATCCAGCGCTCCGGCTCGAAGTCGGGGACCTCGCAGGCGATGTTCTGGCCGAACCCCTCGGTGTCGAACCGGGTGATCGGCCGCGCACCGGAGCGGCCGGCCCGCAGCCCCGCGGTGTACTCCTCGACACCCGTGCCGATGCTGGAGATCGCCCCGAGGCCGGTGAGGACGACCCGGCGGCGGTCGGCCGGCACGCCGGCGCGGGGTGCCGCTGGTGACTGTGCGGTGGACATGGGACTCCTTAAGCAGTGGGATGCCTGCGGGCGGGGGTTCCGGTCCCGGAACCCGCCCCGATCACCAGCTGGCGGCCGTCGCGGTCACCTGGTACGTGGCCTCCACGTTCACCATCTTCGGCAGCTCGTTCATGTCGATGACGATGGAGTACTCCATCTCCAGGGCGCTGAGCACGTCGATGAGCTTCAGCGAGTCGGCGCCCAGCTCGTCGACGAACAGCGCGGTGTCGGCGAACTCGGTGTGCACGTCGATGTTCTCGGCGATGATCTCGCGGATCCGGGTGAGACGCTCCGGCGCTACCGTCGTCATGCTCGTTTTCCTCCGTTTTCGCGGGCGCCCTGTGGGGGTGCCCTGGGGTGCCCGGAAACCGGGCCTCTGGGCAGCAAATTAGTCAGGCCCGATGACGGGTCGATGACGTCCAACTGACCGCTCACTGACGGGTCCTGGCGGGGTGTCGCGTGCCTGGTGGGGAGGGGTGTCGGGGACAAAACGGCCGCCCGCCGCACCGTCGGGCGAAGGCCCTGGGGGTGCGGCGGGCGGCGGGGTCGGAGCCGTCCGGCGGCGTTCTTCCGGATTCCGGGCGCGGGCCCGGCCGGTCAGCCCTGCTGCTGGAGGCTGAGCGGGCGCATGTCCGTCCAGCTGCCCTCGATGTGGGCGACGGCGGTGGCCCGGTCGGTGGCCTCCAGGGTCACCGACCAGCCCTCCGGGACGGCGGCGAAGGACGGCCACAGGGAGTGCTGCCCCTCCGCGTTGACGAGGACGAGGAAGGTGCCGTCTTCGCGGTCAAAGGGGTTCGCCATGACTGTTCTCCAGGTCTCGGGATCTCGGGACGTGCCGGGTTGATCGGGCGTCAGGTGGTCGGGGTGGTGGCCGGTGCGGCCGGGGTTCCGGTCGGGTCCGCGGCCAGGGCGGCGAGGGCGTGTTCGACGACCGCGCCGATCGCCGCCGCCGGTGCGGGTTGCAGCAACTGCTGGTGCCCGCTGTCCACGTCGTGCGCGAGGACGGCGGAACCGACGTGCGGCTCCCAGCTCTTGACCTTGAGGGCGCGCTCCTCCGGGGTGGGGCGGGTGTCGCCGCCGGCCGCCACGAAGAGCGTCATCGGGCAGCCGTCGAAGCGGCCCGGGGTGAACCGCTGGAACAGCTCCAGGTTGTTCCGCATGACCCCCAGCAGCCGTTCCAGCGTACCCGGTTCGAGCGCGGCGAGGGGGCCTTCGGTGCGGGCCAGGTGCGCGGCGACGCCTTGCGGGGTGAGCCGTTCCGGCTCCGCCGCGTCGACCCCGGCCTCGGCCAGGAAGTCGGCGAGGAACTCGGCGTCGCTGGGCCGGGCCCCGAGGGCGTCGTCGGGGTAGGCGTCCAGGTTGGCCAGGAACGCCACCCGCTCGCCGGCGGCGTGCAGCCGGACGGCCATCTCGTGCGCCACGACGCCGCCGTAGGACCAGCCGAGCAGGTGGTACGGGCCGTGCGGCTGCACGGCGCGCACCCGGGCCAGGTACTCCTCGGCGACGTCGCCCAGGTCGGTCGGCAGCGGGCCGTCGTCGGACAGGCCGCGGGCCTGGAGGCCGTAGACCGGCTGCTCCGGGTCGAGGTGCTCGGCGAGCGCCGCGAACGGGATCGCGAAGCCGAGGCCGCCGTGCACGCAGAACAGCGGGGGCCGCCCGCCGGTGGGCCGGATCGGCAGGACGGGCCCGAGCAGGTCGACCGCGCCGCCCCCGGTGGTGGCGGCCGCGGCCAGCGCCTCCAGGGTGCGGTGCTCGAAGACCGCCCCGAGGCTGATCGGCAGCCCGGCCCGGCCGGCCGCGTTGACCAGCCGGATCGCCTTCAGGCTGTCCCCGCCGAGGGCGAAGAAGGAGTCCTCGGGGCCGACCGGGCCCGTGCCCAGGACCTCCTCGACGGCGGCGCAGAGCAGCCGTTCCGGCTCGGTGCGGGGCGCCCTCGGGGCGCGGGCCGAGGGGGTGGCCGCGGGGGCGGGCAGGGCCTTGACGTCCAGCTTGCCGTTGGCGTTCAGCGGCAGTTCCGGCAGCGCGGTGTAGCTCTCCGGCACCATGTGGCCGGGCAGCGAGCGGGCCAGGTGGCCCCGCAACTCGGCCGGTCCGGGGGCCGGCCGGCCGTCGGCGGGCACCAGGTAGGCGACCAGGCGGCGCTGGCCGGCGGCGTCGGCGGGGGCCAGGACGGCGGCCCGGGCGACGTCCGGGTGCTCGGCCAGCAGCCGTTCGACCTCGCCGAGTTCGACCCGGTAGCCGCGGATCTTGACCTGCTGGTCGGCGCGGGCGACGTACTCGATCCGGCCGTGCCGGTCCCAGCGGACCAGGTCGCCGGTGCGGTACATGCGCTCCCCGGGCGCGCCGAACGGGCAGGCGGTGAAGCGGGCGGCGGTCAGCGCGGGCCGGCCGAGGTAGCCGCGGGCCAGGCCCTCGCCGGCCAGGTACAGCTCGCCGACCACGCCGCGCGGCACCGGCCGCAGCGCCTCGTCCAGGACGTACGCGCGGGTGTCGCCGATCGGCAGGCCGATCGGGACGGTGCCCTCGGCGCGGCCGAGGTCCTGGCCGGTGGCGAAGGTGGTGGTCTCGGTGGGGCCGTACACGTTGAACACCGTGGTGTCCGGCAGGGCGGCCCGCAGCCGGTCCAGGTGGTCGCGGGAGTGCGCCTCGCCGCCGGTGAGCAGCGCCCGCAGCGGGGCCAGGGCGCGCGGCCGGGTGTCGGCGATGGTGTTGGACAACTGGGTGGTGAGGAAGGCGACGCTCACCCGGGCGCGGGCCAGGAAGGACTCCAGGGCCCGCGGGTCGGCCGGGCCCGGCGGGTGGACCGCCACCCGGGCGCCGTGGGCGAGCGCGCCCCAGATCTCGAAGGTGGAGGCGTCGAAGGCGACCGGCGCGAAGTAGAGGAAGGTGTCCGCGGCGGTCGGCGCCAGCTCGGGCAGGCCCAGGACCAGGCGGACGGCGGCGCGGTGCGGGACCGCGACGCCCTTGGGCTTGCCGGTGGAGCCGGAGGTGTAGATGACGTACAGCAGGTCGTCGGGGTCGATCGGGGCGGCGGGCACCGGGGCGGTGACGGGCCGGCCGGCCAGGTCGGCCAGGGTTTCGGGGGCGTCCAGGAGCAGCTCGACGACCCCGGCGGGGAGCTCCCGTCCGGCCGGTGACCGTTCGGTGACGAGCAGCCGGGCGCCGCTGTCGGCCAGCATGTCGCGGACCCGCTCGTCGGGGTAGGACGGGTCGATCGGCAGGTAGGCCGCGCCGGTGCGGGCGATCGCCAGCAGGGTGCTCACCACGGCGGGGCCGCGCTCCAGGCGCAGCGCCACCAGGTCGCCCCGGCGGGCGCCGCGCGCGGTCAGCAGGTGGGCCAGGCGGTTGGCCTCGGCGTCCAGTTCGGCGTAGCTGGTGTGCCGCAGCCGCTCGGGGTGGCCGGGCTCGGTGTGGACCAGCGCGACCGCGTCCGGGGTGGCCGCGATCCGGCGGTCCACCAGGGCGGTGAGGGTGCTGCGCGGGGTGCCGGCCCGGTGGGTGCCGAGGGCGAGCAGTTCGGCCTCCTCCTCGGGCCCGAGCAGGTCCAGCCGGGACAGCGGCCGGGCGGGCTCGGCGAGGGCGGCGGCGAGCAGCCGCAGGTAGGCGTCGGTGATCCGGCGGGCGGTGGCGGGCTCGAACAGGTCGGTGCGGTACTCGACGGCGAGCGCGAGCGCGCCGCCGGCCTGCTCGGTGAGCTGGAAGAACAGGTCCCACTTGGCGGTCCGGACGGGCACCGGCTGCTCGGCCACGGCGAGTTCCGGGTCCTGCTCGGGCGCCGGGGCCGGGCCGGCCTGCTGGAAGCCGAGCATCACCTGGAACAGCGGGTGCCGGGCCATCGAGCGCTCGGGGTTGAGCACCTCGACGAGCTTCTCGAAGGGCACGTCCTGGTGCTGGTGGGCGGCCAGGTCGTAGGCCCGGACCCGTTCGGCGAGTTCGCGCAGGCCCGGGTCGCCGGAGGTGTCGGTGCGCAGCACCAGGGTGTTGACGAACATGCCGACCAGCTCGTCGAGCCGCTCGTCGGTGCGGCCCGCGATCGGGCTGCCGAGCGGGATGTCGGTGCCCGCGCCGAGCCGGGTGAGCAGGGCGGCGAGCCCGGCCCGCAGCAGCATGAAGACGCTGACGCCCCAGGCGGCGGCGAGCCGGTGCAGCTCGGCGGTGAGCGGCTGCGGCACGGTGGTGCGCACGACGTCGCCGCGGTGCTCGGCCCGGGTGCCGCGCGGGTGGTCGAAGGGCAGCGCCAGTTCCTCCGGCAGGCCCTTCAGGGCGGCGGTCCAGTAGCCGAGTTGGCGGGCGAGTTCGCTCCGCGGGTCGTCCTCCGCGCCGAGCAGTCCGCGCTGCCACAGGGCGTAGTCGGCGTACTGGACGGGCAGCGGCGGCAGTTGGGCCGGGCGGCCGGCCACCCGGGCCCGGTAGTACGCGGTGAGGTCGCGGGTGAGCGGGGCGAGCGACCAGCCGTCGCCGGCGATGTGGTGCAGGACGATCGTCAGCACGTGCTCGTCCGGGCCGAGCCGGAACAGGCGGGCGCGGAGCGGGAGGTGGCGCTCCAGGTCGAAGCCGCGCGCGGCCTCGGCGGCGAGGGCGGCGGGCAGGCCCGCCTCGGTGGTCTCGCTCACCGGGAGCGGGACGGCGGCCTCGGCCGGGGTGAGCACCCGCTGCTCGGCCGGTCCGCTGCCGGTGGTCCCGGAGGTGGCCCCGGGGGCGGCCCCGGACCCGGTGCTCTCGGGGGCGCGCTGCGGGAAGACGGTGCGCAGCGCCTCGTGCCGGGTGACCACGTCGTGCAGGGCGCCCGCCAGGGCGGCGGTGTCGAGCCGCCCGGAGAGGCGGATCGCCAGCGGGATGGCGTACAGCCCGCCGGGTGCGCCCAGGTGCTCGACGAACCAGAGCCGCTGCTGCGCGTACGACAGCGGCAGCACGGCCGGGCGCGGCCCGGCGGCGAGCGGGGCGCGGCCGGGTGCGGCGGCGGCCAGCCGTTCGGCGAGGCGGGCGGGGGAGGGGGCCTCGAAGAGGTCCCGCACCTGGAGTTCGGCGCCGAGTTCGGCGCGGACCCGGTTGACGATCCGGGTGGCGAGCAGCGAGTGGCCGCCGAGGGTGAAGAAGTCGTCGTCGACACCGACCCGGTCGAGTCCGAGCACCTCGGCGAAGACGCCGCAGAGCTGCTCCTCCTCGGCGGTGCGCGGGCCGCGGGCCGAGGTGGTGTACGCGGGGGCGGGCAGGGCGCGGCGGTCGAGCTTGCCGTTGGCGGTCAGCGGCAGCGCGGCGAGCGGGACCACGGCCGCCGGGACCATGTACTCGGGCAGCCGCTCGGCGGCGAACTCCCGCAGCCCGTCCGGGTTCGCGCCGTCGCGGGGCACCACGTAGGCGACCAGGCGCTGGTCGCCGGGCCGGTCCTCGCGGGCGATCACGGCGGCCTCGGCGACCGCGGGGTGTTGGCCGAGGACGGTCGCGATCTCGCCCAACTCGATCCGGAAGCCGCGCAGTTGGACCTGCTCGTCGGCGCGGCCCAGGTACTCCAGGGTGCCGTCGGCCCGCCAGCGGCCGAGGTCGCCGGTGCGGTACATCCGGGTGCCGCCGGGCTCGAACGGGCAGGCGACGAAGCGGGCCGCGGTGAGGTCGGGGCGGCGCAGGTAGCCGCGGGCCAGGCCGGGGCCGGTGATGTACAGCTCGCCGGGCACGCCGGCCGGGACGGGCCGCAGGGCGCCGTCGAGCAGGTAGACCCGCAGGTCCGGGATGCCGCGCCCGATCACGCTGCCGCCGCCGGCGGCGGCCGTCGGGGCGTCCAGCTCCTGGTAGGAGACGTGCACCGTGGTCTCGGTGATGCCGTACATGTTGACCAGGCGCGGCGCGTCGTCGGAGTGCCGGCTGTACCAGTCGGCGAGCCTGCCGATGTCCAGCGCCTCGCCGCCGAACACCACGGTCCGCAGGGCGAGCGGGCGCGGACGGTCGGCGTCGGCGCGCATCAGCTGGTAGAAGGCGGACGGCGTCTGGTTGAGGACGGTCACCCGCTCCTCGGCGAGCAGGTCCAGGAAGGCGTCGGGGGAGCGCGACACGTCGTACGGCACCACGACCAGCCGGCCGCCGCGCAGCAGCGCGCCCCACAGCTCCCAGACGGTGAAGTCGAAGGCGATGGAGTGGAACAGCGTCCACACGTCGCCGGGGCCGAAGTCGAACCAGCCGTCGGTGGCCTCCAGCAGCCGCGCCACGTTCTGGTGCGGCACCACGACGCCCTTGGGGCGGCCGGTGGAGCCGGAGGTGTAGATGACGTAGGCGGGGTGCTCGGGGGAGGCCGCGGTGTCCGGGGCGGTGGCCGGGTGGGCGGCCAGCGCGGCGGCCGTCTTCGGGGTGTCCAGGTCCAGGCGCGGCAGGTCCGGGGCCTCGGGCGGTTCGGGCAGCACGCCGCCGGCGGTCAGCAGCAGTGCCGGACGGGCGTCGCGCAGGGTGTAGCCGATCCGGTCGGCCGGGTGGCCGGGCTCCAGCGGCAGGTAGGCCGCGCCCGCCTTGAGGACGGCCAGGACGGCGACGATCAGCTGGGCGCCGCGCGGCAGCGCGACGGCCACCAGGCTCTCCGGGCCGGCGCCGCGGGCGGCGAGCAGGTGGGCGAGCCGGTTGGCCCGCTCGTCCAGCTCGCGGTAGCTGAGGGCTGCCTCGCCGGGAGCGGTGACCGCGACGGCGTCCGGGGTGCGGGCGGCCTGCTCGGCGAACAGCTCCGCGATGGTGGCGCGCCGCGCGGGCTCCCGGGGGGCGGCCGAGGCGCCGCTCCACTCGCCGAGGATGCGGGCCAGTTCGGCGGGCTCGGGCGCGCCGAGCCGGGCGAGCGGGGCCTGCGGGTCGTCGGCGACCTGCTCCAGGACGCGGACCAGCCGGTCCAGGACGCGCTGCGCGGACGGCCGCGGGTCCTCGGTGAGGCCCTCGGGGTTCCCGGCGAAGGCCGAGGGCCGGTAGGCGAGGTGCAGGTCCAGCCGCTCGCCGGGGAAGACGGTGAGGCTCAGCGGGTAGTGGGTGGCCGAGAGCACCTGCGCGGAACTGACGGTGCCGCCCGACTCGCGGAACAGCGCGGCCTCGTCCAGCGGGTAGCTCTGGAAGGCGAGGACGGTGTCGAACAGCTCGCCCTGG
The DNA here is from genome assembly GCF_044750105.1 of Kitasatospora sp. NPDC088861. NCBI lineage: Bacteria > Bacillati > Actinomycetota > Actinomycetes > Kitasatosporales > Streptomycetaceae > Kitasatospora > Kitasatospora sp. NPDC088861. Next base: position 222,941 of record NZ_JBIVJF010000001.1, on the reverse strand, counting down.
ACGCCGGAGGCGGCCTGCGCCTCGGCGAGCGGCAGGTGTTCGTGCGGCATCATCGCGAGCTGCTGGCGGGCCAGCGCCTCGAACAGCTCACTCGCCCGCTGGTCCGGGCGCAGGTCGGCGCGGACCGGCAGGGTGTTGGCGAACAGGCCGATCATCGACTCGACGTCCGGGACCTCGGCCGGGCGGCCGGAGGTGACCGACCCGAACACCACGTCCTCGCGGCCGGTGAGCCGGCCGAGCAGCAGTGCCCAGCAGCCCTGCACCACGGTGTTGAGGGTCAGGCCCCGGCCGCGGGCCCAGCCGGCGAGCGCCGCGGTGCGCTCCGGCGACAGGAACCCCCGGACGAGCGACGGCAGTTCGCGGGAATCGCCGGCACCGGCGCCGGGCAGCGCCCGGACCGGCCCGTCCAGGCCGTCCAGCAGCTGCGCCCAGGCCGCCCGCGCGGCGGCCCGGTCACGGCCGTTCAGCCAGGTCAGGAACGAGCGGTACGGCGCGGGCGCGGGCAGCGCCGCCGCGCCCGCCGCGCCCGCCTCGTCGCCGAGCAGCACCAGCTCGCGGACGGCCAGCGGGAACGACCAGCCGTCCATGACGATGTGGTGCACCGACCAGACGAACCGGTGGTGCCCCGCGCCGAGCCGGATCAGGGTGAACCGCATCAGTGGCGGCCGCGCCAGGTCGAACCGGCGCAGCCGGTTCTCGCGCGTCAGCCGCTGCGCCGCCGCCTCCCGGTCGGCCTCGGGCAGGTGGGTGAGGTCGTGCAGCTGCCACTCCGGCTCGACCTCGGTCTCCTTGAGGACGACCTGGACGGGCTCGCCGGTCTTGCGGTTGCGGAAGCAGGCCCGCAGGTTGGGGTGCCGGCGCAGCAGCGCGGCTGAGGCCGCGCGCAGCCGGGCGGCGAGCTGCTCGCCGTCACCCGCGCCCGGCCCGTCGATCTCCGCGACGAACTGGAGGGTGTACAGGTCGGGCGAGGCCTGGTCGTACGAGGACAGGAACAGCAGCCCCTGCTGGAGGGGGGAGAGCGGAAGTACTTCGCTGATCTTCGACCCGGTTCTGGGGGCGGTCGTCACGAAAGTTCCTCATTCAACTCGAATTCCAGATCGGCCAGTTCCTCGTCGGACAGGGCGATCAGACTGCCTTCGGGTTCCGTCGGGGCGGACTCGGCGGGGCTCTGCTCCTGCTCCTCGGCGACCTGGGCCAGGGCGGCGGCGGTCTTGTGGGTGAAGATGTCGCGGGTGGTGAGGGTGAGTCCGGCCCTGCGGGCGCGGCTGACGACCTGGATGGAGCGGATGCTGTCGCCGCCGAGGGCGAAGAAGTCCTCGTCGATGCCGACCCGGCCGGTGCCGAGGACCTCGGCGAGGATCTCGGTCAGCACCTGCTCGCGCTCGGTGCGCGGCGCGCGGGCCTCCTCCTGGTCCCCCAGGTCGGGCCTGGGCAGGGCCTTGCGGTCGAGCTTGCCGTTGGCCGTGAGCGGCATGGCGGGCAGCACCAGCCAGGACGCCGGGATCATGTACCCGGGCAGCAGCTCGGCCAGTTGACGGCGGATCCGGTCCGGGTCGACGCCGGGGCCGGTGAGGTAGCCGATGAGGCGGGGGTTGCCGGAGGCGTCGGGGAGGACGGCGACGGCGGTGTCGGCGACGGTGTCGAGGGAGCGGATGACGGCTTCGATCTCGCCGGTTTCGACGCGGCGGCCGCGGATCTTGACCTGGTGGTCGCGGCGTTCGATGAACTCGAGTTGGCCGTCGGGTCGTTGGATGACGCGGTCGCCGGTGCGGTACATCCGGGTGCCGGGTCCGGCGTAGGGGTCGGCCATGAAGGTGCCGGCGGTGCGGGCGGGGTCGTGGAGGTAGCCGCGGCCGACTCCGGCGCCGCCGATGTAGAGCTCTCCGGGGACGCCGACGGGGACGGGCTGGAGTTCGTCGCTGAGGACGTAGAGGCGGGTGTTGCGCACCGCCGTGCCGATGGGGACGCGGGCGGTGAGGGTGTCGTCGGCGCGGATGACGGCGTGGGTGACGTCGTCGGAGCACTCGGTCGGGCCGTAGGCGTTCATCATCGGGATGTGCGGGTGGCGGGCGTGCCACCGTCGGCACAGGTCTGCCGGAAGGGCCTCGCCGGTGACCATCAGCCAGCGCAGGCCCGGGAGTTCGGGGGCGTCGCCCTCGGTGTCCCAGGCGTCCAGGGCGGCGCGCAGCAGGGAGGGGACGACCTCCAGGACGGCGATCTTCTCGTCCCGGACCATGGCGAACAGGGCGGCCGGGTCGGCGGCCATGTCGGTGCCGGAGACCCGGACGGTGCCGCCGACGATGAGCGGGGCGAGCATCTGCCAGACGGAGACGTCGAAGGTGAGCGGCGCGTTCTGGACGACGCCTTCCCCGGCGGCCAGGTCGAGGTCCCCGACCTTGGCCCAGAGGTGGTTCATCATGCCGGAGCGCTGGACCATCGCGCCCTTGGGCTTGCCGGTGGAGCCGGAGGTGAACATCACGTACGCCAGGTCCAGCCCGGTGCCCACGCAGTCGGGCAGGGCCCGCGTGCCGGCGGCCTGCTCCAGGCCGATGACGGTGACCGGCTCGCCCTGGACGGCGGCGGCGAACTCGGCGGCCTGTGCCTCGTACCCGGCGCCGACCAGCAGGTGGCGGGCGTCGCCGTCCTCCAGCAGCCCGGTGTTGCGGGCGGCGGGGGCGGCCGGGTCGAGCGGCAGGTAGGCGCCGCCTGCGCCGATCACGCCCAGCACGCCGGTGATGAACGGGACGCCGGGCTCGGCGAGCATCGCGACCACCGAACCGGTGGTGACCCCGGCCTCCGCGAGGCCCGCGGACAGTCCGCCGGCCGCCTCGACCAGTTCCTGGTAGGTCAGCGAGCCGGCGCCGTCGGTGACGGCGGTCGCCTCGGGGGTGCGGGCGGCGACGGCGCGCACCCGCTCGACGACGCCGAGGCTCTCCTCGGGGATCGTCGGGTCCCAGGCGCCGAGCAGTCCGCCCAGCTCGCCGGGGATGCCGGTGCCGGTGAGGTCCGCCGGGCCGGTCACGTCGATCTGGGCGAGCGGCAGTCCGGGCCGCTCGGCGACGGTCCGCAGCAGGTGCTGGAAGATCGCCGAGACCCGCTCGACCTCGGCCCGGCCGAACAGGCCGGGGTTGTAGTCCAGCCGCAGGTGCAGGCTGTCGCCGGGGTGGACCACCAGGCTCAGCGGGTGGTGCCGGGCGTCGAGGGCCTCGGTGCGGACGATGCGCGGGCCGTCGGCGACGCCGGTGTCGAGGCCGTTCTCGTCCAGCGGGAAGTTCTCGAACAGCACCACGGTGTCGAAGACCTCGCCGGACAGGCCGGCGGCCTGGTGGATCGCGGCGAGCCCGAGGTGCTCGTGCGGGAGCAGCGCGGTCTGCTGGTCCTGGAGGGCGTGCAGCAGTTCGGCGAGGGTGGCATCGGGGTGCAGTCGGGCCCGGACCGGCACGGTGGTGAGGAACATGCCGATCATCGACTCGACGTCCGGGACCTCGGCCGGGCGGCCGGAGGTGACGGCGCCGAACACCACGTCCTGGCGGCCGGTGAGCCGCCCGAGCAGCAGCGCCCAGCAGCCCTGCACCACGGTGTTGACGGTCAGGCCCTGGGTGCGGGCCCAGCCGGCGAGCGCGGCGGTCAGCTCGCGCGGCACCTCGGCGAGCACCGCGTCGGGCAGCACCGGGAGGCGGCTCGGGTCGGCGGGGACGAGCAGGGTGGGCTCGTCGACGTCGGCCAGCACCTCGTGCCAGGCGGCCCGGGCCGCCGTGCGGTCCTGCGCGGTCAGCCAGGCCAGGTACGAGCGGTACGGGGCCGGGTCGGGCAGCAGCGCGACGTCCGCGCCGGGCGCGCAGAGCGCGAACAGCTCGCGGACGAGCAGCGGCATCGACCAGCCGTCGACCAGGATGTGGTGGCTGGTCCAGATGAACCGGTGCCGGCCCTCGCCGTGGGTGACGAGCGCGAAGCGCAGCAGCGGCGGCGCGGCGAGGTCGAAGCGGCGGGTGCGCTCGGCCTCGGTGATGCGGCTCAGCTCGGCGGCCCGGGCGGGCTCCGGCAGGTCGGTCAGGTCGGCTTCCAGCCAGGGCAGTTCGGCGTGCTGGGCGATGACCTGGACGGGCTCTCCGGTGGCCCGGGCGCGGAAGGCGGCGCGCAGGTTCGGGTGCCGGTCGAGCAGGGCCTGCCCGGCGGCGCGCAGGGCGTCGGCGTCGAGGTCGCCCTCGATGTCGGCGACGATCTGCAGGGTGTAGACGTCGACCGCGTCCGCGCCGCCCCCGGCGGCGGTGTCGTAGTCGGCGTGGAAGAGCATGCCCTGCTGGAGCGGGGTGAGCGGCAGGACGTCGGCGAGGGCGGTGCCGGCCTCGGCGAGTTCGGCCTCGTACTCCTCGATCTCGTCCTGGGCCAGGGCGACCAGCGGCAGGTCGGAGGGGGTGCGGCCGCCCGCACCGGGGGCGGTGGCGTGCCGGGCGAGCAGTTCGAGGGCGCGGAACCAGGTGGCCGCGACGTCCTGGGCGTCCTCCTCGGCGACGGTCCGGCCGGCCCAGGACCAGTTGGCGATCAGGTGCGGGCCGTCGTGCCGGTCCTCGGTGGCCGGGGTGACGTCGAGCAGATGCGGCAGCGGCATGCCGGGGTGGGCGCCGGTGCCGACCACACCGTCGCCGCCGGCCGGCTCCCAGAGGCGGGCCTCGCGGGCGTCGAAGCGGCCCATGTAGTTGAAGCCGATCTGCGGCTTGTGGTGGCCGGCCAGGGCGCGGGCGGCGTGCGGGTTGAGGTAGCGCAGCAGGCCGTAGCCGACGCCGCGGTCGGGCAGCGCGCGCAGCTGCTCCTTGATCCGCTTGAGGGCGGCGGCGAGGGCGGGGCCGCCGGCCCAGAGCTCGTCCCAGTCGAGCGTGCCGGGGTCGAGGCGCATCGGGAAGGCGCTGGTGAACCAGCCGACGGTGCGGGACAGGTCGAGGCCGTCGCCGAGCTGCTCGCGGCCGTGGCCCTCCAGCTCGATCAGGGTCTGGGCGTAGTCGGCGCGGCCGTGCCGGCGGCGCCAGTCGGCGACGGCGAGGGCGAGGCCGGTCAGCAGGACGTCGTTGACCTCGGCGTGGAAGGCCGCCGGGACGTCGGTGAGCAGCGGGCCGGTGACCTCGGGGCCGAGCTCCAGTCGCAGGGTGCGCTGGGTGCCGTAGACGTCCGTCTCGGGGTCGAGCCGGTGGGTGCCGACCAGCGGGTCGGGGCCGGTCAGGATCGACTGCCAGAGGGCGAGTTCGGGGCCGCGGACCTGGGTTCGGGCCTGCGCGGCGAGCAGCTGGGACCAGGCGCGGTAGGAGGTGCCGACCGGGTCGAGTGCGGGGGTGCGGCCGGCCGCCAGCGCCTCGCAGGCGGCGGCGAGGTCGGGCAGCAGGATCCGCCAGGACACGCCGTCGATGACCAGGTGGTGGGCGGAGAGCACCAGCAGGGCGGTGTCGGCGCCGGGGGCCGCGCCGATCAGCACGGCCTGGATCATCACGGCGGCGGCGGGGTCGAGCCGGGCGCGGGCGGCGGCGGCCTGCCGCTCGGCGAAGCCGAGGGCGTCCTGGTCATCGGCGCCGCTGCCGGCGCCGTTCTCGGCGGTGGCGACCAGGCGGACGCCGGCGAGCGCGCCGGGGGCCAGTGCCTCCAGGTGCCACAGGCCGGGGGCGGGTTCGGTGGCCCGGGTGCGCAGCGCGTCGTGGTGGTCGACCAGGGTGTGCAGGGCCGCGTCGAGCAGTTCGGCGTCCAGGGCGGCGGGGACCCGGACGACCACGTGCTGGCTGTACTTGACGACCGGGCCGGTGAGGCTGGTGGTGTCGTCGTGCAACTGGCCCATGATCGGGGTGAGTTCGTACGGGCCGGTGCCGCCGGCGTCCTCGGCGGGCGCGGTCGCCGCCGTGGGGTCGGCGCCGCCCGCGACCCGGGCGAGGGCGGCGGCGGTCTTGTGGGTGAAGATGTCGCGGGTGGTGAGGGTGAGTCCGGCCTTGTGGGCGCGGCTGACGACCTGGATGGAGCGGATGCTGTCGCCGCCGAGGGCGAAGAAGTCCTCGTCGATGCCGACCCGGCCGGTGCCGAGGACCTCGGCGAGGATGTCGCAGAGGACCCGCTCGCGCTCGGTGCGGGGGCCGCGGAGGGTGTCCTGCTCGGCGAGGGCGGGCTTGGGCAGGGCCTTGCGGTCGAGCTTGCCGTTGGGGGTGAGCGGCATGGCGTCGAGGACGAGCCAGGACGCCGGGATCATGTATCCGGGCAGCAGTTGGGAGAGTTCGGCCCGGACCTGCGCGGGGTCGACGCCGGGGCCGGTGAGGTAGCCGATGAGGCGGGGGTTGCCGGAGGCGTCGGGGAGGACGGCGACGGCGGTGTCGGCGACGGTGTCGAGGGAGCGGATGACGGCTTCGATCTCGCCGGTTTCGACGCGGCGGCCGCGGATCTTGACCTGGTGGTCGCGGCGTTCGATGAACTCGAGTTGGCCGTCGGGTCGTTGGATGACGCGGTCGCCGGTGCGGTACATCCGGGTGCCGGGTCCGGCGTAGGGGTCGGCCATGAAGGTGCCGGCGGTGCGGGCGGGGTCGTGGAGGTAGCCGCGGCCGACTCCGGCGCCGCCGATGTAGAGCTCGCCGGGGACGCCGACGGGGACGGGCTGGAGTTCGTCGCTGAGGACGTAGAGGCGGGTGTTGCGGACGGCGGTGCCGATGGGGACGCGGGCGGTGAGGGTGTCGCCGGTGCGGATGACGGCGTGGGTGACGTCGTCGCTGCACTCGGTCGGGCCGTAGGCGTTCATCATCGGGATGTGCGGGTGGCGGGCGTGCCACCGTCGGCACAGGTCTGCCGGAAGGGCCTCGCCGGTGACCATCAGCCAGCGCAGGTGGGGGAGTTCGGGGGCGGTGCCGTCGAGGTCCCAGGCGTCCAGGGCGGCGCGCAGCAGGGAGGGGACGACCTCCAGGACGGCGATCTTCTCGTCCCGGGTCATGGCGAACAGGGCGGCCGGGTCGGCGGCCATGTCGGTGCCGGAGACCCGGACGGTGCCGCCGACGATGAGCGGGGCGAGCATCTGCCAGACGGAGACGTCGAAGGTGAGCGGCGCGTTCTGGACGACGCCTTCCCCGGCGGCCAGGTCGAGGTCGCCGACCTTGGCCCAGAGGTGGTTCATCATGCCGGAGCGCTGGACCATCGCGCCCTTGGGCTTGCCGGTGGAGCCGGAGGTGAACATCACGTACGCCAGGTCCAACTCACCTCCGACAGAGGTGAGTTCGGCGCCGCTGCTGGAGTCGGACGGGTCGGTCAGCGGCAGGGCGGTGGCCGCCCCGGCGGTGAGCTCGGCGGCCTGCGCCTCGTACCCGGCGCCGACCAGCAGGTGGCGGGCGCCGCCGTCCTCCAGCAGCCCGGTGTTGCGGGCGGCCGGGGCGGCCGGGTCGAGCGGCAGGTAGGCACCGCCGGCGGCCTGGACGGCCAGCACGCCGGTGACGAAGGGGACGCCGGGCTCGGCGAACATCGCGACCACCGAACCGGTGCCGACCCCGGCGGCGGTCAGCCGGGCGGCCAGGCCCGCCGCGCGGGCGACCAGTTCGCGGTAGTCGATCCGCTCGGCGCCGTCGGCCACGGCCACCGCGTCGGGCGTACCGGCCGCGACGGTGCGGACCCGCTCGACCAGGCCCTGGTCGGCGGCGGTGGCCGGATCCCAGGCGCCGAGCAGCCCGAGCGGTTCGCCGGTCGCGCCCAGGCCCACCTGGCCGAGCGGACGGTCCGCGGGCATGGTGGCGAGGGCGCCGAGGAAGGTCTCGAACCGGGCGAGGTGGGTGGCGAGTTCGGCCGGCTCGTACAGCTCGGGGTTGCCGTCGAGGTGGATCTCGACGGTGCCGTCGTCCGCGTTCAGGACCGTCATGATCAGGTCCTTGACGATGCCGGTGGACAGGTTGACCACGACCCCGCGGCAGTCGCCGAAGGCCAGCTCGGGGTCCTGGTTGAGCACGTTGATGAACGGGCCGAAGGCGCGCTGGTCGTCGATCCGCAGGCCGATGTCGCGGCGGACCCTGTCCCCGCGGTAGCGCTGGTGCTTCAGCGTGCCGGCGACCTCGACCCAGGCCGCGCGCAGCAGTTCGGTGCGGGTCATCTCCGGGCGCACCCGGACGGCCAGCGGCAGGTAGTTGGCGAGCATGCCGGGGATCTCGCGGCTGACCGCGCCGACCCGGCCGGTGACCGGCAGGGTGAGCAGCGGCGCCGGGACCCCGGTGACGCGCTGGGTGTAGGCGGCCATCGCGGCGACCATCAGGACCGGCATGGTGACCTTGCCGTCCTGGGCGAGGGCGTGCAGCGCGGCCGTGGTCGTGGGGGAGAGCCGGGCGGTCTCGCGCAGCGCGACCCGGCCGGGGGCCGGCTCCTGCTCGGAGAGCGAGACCAGCTCGGGCACCGCGCCGTGCCGGTCGGAGGTGAGGCGGTCCGTCCAGTAGGCGCGGTCCTTCTCGACCATCGACGAGTCGAGGTACTTGCGCTCGGCGTCCAGCAGCCGGTGGAAGGCCGGCATGGCGTCGGCGTCCAGCTCGGCCGGGCCCTCGCCGGCGGCCAGCCGGGTGTAGGCGCTGGACAGCTTGGGGTAGAGCAGCGAGCGGCTGAAGCCGTCCGCGAGGATGTGGTGCATGCACAGGTAGAGCAGGTGGTGCTCCGGGGCCAGCCTGATCAGCGCGCCGCGGAACAGCGGGAAGTCGGTGACCTTCATCGGGTCGGCGTGGTCGGCCCGCATCCACCGCTCGGCGGCCTCCGACGGCTCCGCCTCGCCGCTGAAGTCCAGCGTCTTGAGCGGGAGCTGGGCGAGCGGGCGGATGATCTGGCCGGGGGCGCCGTCCTCCTCGACGAACTGCACCCGCAGTCCCTCGGCCTCGTGGCCGAGGCGTTGCAGCGCCCGTCCGAGCAACTCGGCGTCGAGCGGTCCGCGCAGATCGATGTAGTCCGCCATGTTGTAGGCCAGCGGCCCGGCGGCGAACTGCTCGTCGAACCAGATCTCGGCCTGTGCCGCGGTGAGCGGAAGGACAGCGTTCCGGTTTGTCGTCACTGCTTTGCTCTCCGTCATTCTCAGCCTCAGCCCCGCCTTGAAAACTCTCGACCCTCTGACCCCGCAGGCCCCGGCCCCGCAGGCCCCGACCCCGCCGGTCCGGTCAGCCGGACACCGTCTGGAGCCCGGCGGCGACGCCCGCCCCGAGGCCCCGGTGCTCGACCCCGGGCAGCAGGCCCTCCGGGCCGACCGAACCGCGCACCCACTCGTCGTGGTAGATGGTGTCCATGTAGCGCTCGCCCAGGTCCGGCGAGATGGTCACGGCGGTCACCCGCTCGCGCACGCCGCCCGCGCCGTCGCCGTAGTGCTCGTTCAGCCAGCGCAGCGCGCCGCTGACGGCCGTCCCGGTGGAGCCGCCGAACAGGAAGCCGCCGCGCATCAGTTCGCGGCAGGTCCGGACGGTGTCGGTCTCCTCGACGTGGACCGCCCGCTCCACCAGCGACTCGTCCAGCAGCGCGGGCCGCACGCTGGTGCCCAGGCCCGGGATGTGCCGGGTGGCCGGCGGGGCGCCGAAGGTGACCGAGCCGACGCTGTCGACCGGGACGACCCGCACCGAGGGCCGCCGCTCGCGGAAGTACCGGGCGCAGCCCATCAGCGTCCCGGTCGTGCCCGCGCCGATGAACAGCACGTTCAGGTCCGGGAACTGGCGGGCGATGGCCGGCGCGGTGGTCCGGTAGTGCGCCATCCAGTTGCCCGGGCTCAGGTACTGGTTGAGCCAGACCCGCTTCTCGTCGGCGGCGAGCAGCGCCTTGACGTGGCGGATCCGCGCACCGAGGAAGCCCTCGGTCTCGTGCGGCTCGGTGATCAGGTGCACCTCGGCGCCGTACGACTCCATGGTGCGGCGGGTGACCTCGTTGCAACGAGAGTCGGTGACGCAGATGAACTTGTAGCCGCGGCTGGCGGCGAGCACGCTCAGGGCGACGCCCATGTTCCCGGACGAGGATTCCACCAGGGTCGAGCCGGGGCCGAGGACGCCCGCCGCCTCGGCCTGCGCGACCATTTCCCGGGCCGCTTTCAGCTTGATGGACCCGGCGAAGTTGAACCCTTCGACTTTCAGGAAGAGACGGTGCCCGAAGAACGGCTGCAGATTCACGAAGAGGTCGCTGACCTCGAATTCGTGCGACGCGGAAATGACCGGCACTGGAGACTCCTGGCCTTCGGTAACGAATTAGCCTCGGCGGCAAGCCTCCCGCCGGGCGCTGACGAGGGGCTGACGGACTGCTGACGGGGTCGGCGACCAGGGTTTCGGACCCGCCCGGAGGCGCGCGTCAGCCGTCCGTCAGTTGCCGGTCAGTTGCTCGTCAGCGCCATCGGAAAGCGTTTGTTATTCCGCACTTGCAGGCCTTCCACGAGGAGCCCGGTTTGAATCGGCCGTCCGCCATCAGTGAAGTCCTTCCGCTCTCGCCGCTGCAACAGGGACTGCTCTTTCTCTCGGAGTACGACCGTGAGGGGACGGACGTCTACACCATTCAGCTGGTCCTCGACCTGGACGAGCTGACCGACGCCGATGCCGCCGCGCTGCGCACCGCGGCGGGCCTGCTCCTGGAACGGCACCCCAACCTGAAGGCCTGCTTCCGGCACCGCAGGAACGGCGAGGCGATCCAGGTGATCCCCACGTCGGTCGAACTGCCGTGGCGCGAGGTCGCGGTGGCGGTCGGCGCGGCCGGGCCGGAGGCGGAGTTCGACCGGCTCGCCGAGGAGGACCGGCTGCGCCGCTTCGACCTCGCCCGCCCGCCGCTCCAGCGGCTCACCCTGGCCCGCGCCGAGGGCGGGCGCTGCCGGCTGGTCTGGACCGTCCACCACATCCTGGTGGACGGCTGGTCGATGGTCTCGCTGATCGGCGAACTCGCCGCGCTCGCCGAGGAGCTGAAGGCCGGCGGCGCCCCCGCCAGGCAGCCGCAGGCCGGCGCGGCCCGCTACCAGGCGCACCTGGCCTGGCTGGGCGCGCAGGACAAGGAGGCCGCCCGGCAGGCCTGGACCGCCGCCCTGGCCGGGGTCGTCGACCCGACCCGGCTGGTGCCGGCCGGCCGCGACCGGGCCGCCGGCGCGGCCGCGCTGCCGCAGGCCGTCCCGCTGGAGCTGACCCCCGAGGTCTCCGCCGCGCTGACCGGCTTCGCCCGCTCGCGCGGCCTGACCGTCAACGCGGTGGTGCAGGGCTGCTGGGCGCTGCTGCTGTCCCGGCTGACCGGCCAGGACACCGTGCTGTTCGGCGCGGTCACCTCCGGCCGGCCGGCCGAGGTCCCGGACGTCGAGCGGATGGTGGGCCTGTTCGCCAACACGCTCCCGGTCCGGGTGGACGTCGACCCGGCCCGCACCCCGGCCGAGCTCTTCGCCGACGTGCAGCGGTCGCAGACCGCGCTGCTGGCGCACGAGCACCTGACCCTGGCGGAGGTCCAGCAGCTCACCGCCGTGCGCGGCGAACTCTTCGACACCGCCCTGATGTTCCAGAACTACCCGATGGGCGGCCTGCCGCTGGTCACCGGCACCGGCCCCCGGGTGACCGGCGCCGACGTCCGCTCCGCCACCCACTTCCCGGTCACCCTCACGGTCTTCCCCGGCACCCCGTTCGGCCTGGCCGTCAACCACGTGCCCGCGCTGGTCACCCGGGCCGAGGCCGAACTGGTCGGGCGGCGCTTCGCCCGGCTGCTGGCCGCCGCCGTCGCCCGGCCCGACGAGCCGTGCGGCCGGCTGGACGTCCTGGACGAGGCCGAGCGCGCCGAGATCACCGAGGCCCGCAACGCCACCGGGGCGCCGCTGCCCGGCGACTGGCTGGCCCCGCTGCTGGCCGCCCGGGCCGCCCGCACCCCGGACGCGCCCGCCGTGCGCTGCGGCGAGGAGCGCCTGACCTACCGCGAACTGCACGCCCGCGCCGACGCGCTGGCGCACGCCCTGCACGCCGCCGGGGCCGGCCCGGAGCAGGTGGTGGCGATCGCGCTGGACCGCTCCTGCGACCTGGTGGTGGCCGCCCTGGCCGTCCTCAAGTCCGGCGCGGCCTACCTGCCGCTGGACCCGGACTACCCGGCCGACCGGCTGCGCTACATGCTCGCCGACGCCGCCCCGGTGGTCACCCTCACCCACCGCCGGGTGCGCGAACTCCTCGCCGCCGAAGCCGCCGTAGCCGCCGAAGGCGAGATGAGCACCGGCGAGCTGTGGGTGCTGGACGGCCCGGACGCCGCGACCGGTGCGCCCGGGCAGCGCGTACCGGGCACGGCCCCGCGCGCCGACCACCCCGCGTACGTGATCTACACCTCGGGCTCCACCGGCCGCCCCAAGGGCGTCGTGGTGCCGCACCGGGCGCTGGTCAACCTGGTCGAGGACATGGTCGCCCGCTTCGAGGTGACCACCGAGGACCGCTTCCTCGCCGTCACCACCTTCGGCTTCGACATCGCCAACCTGGAGCTGTTCGTCCCGCTCGCCGCCGGCGCCGAACTGCTGGTCGCCGACCGCGAGACGGTCCGCGACCCGGCCGCCCTGGCGGACGCCGTCACCGGCCTGGACGCCACCCTGCTGCAGGCCACCCCCAGCCTCTGGCAGTCGCTCGCCGCCGACCACGCCCCCCGGCTGGCCGGCCTGCGCGCCCTGGTCGGCGGCGAGGCGCTGCCCGAGCCGCTGGCCCGCACCCTCACCGCGCACTGCGCGTCCGTGACCAACGTGTACGGCCCGACCGAGACCACCATCTGGTCCACCGCCGCGCCGCTGACCGCCGCCGAGGCCGGGCCGCCGCCGATCGGCGGCCCGATCGCCAACACCCGGGTGTACGTCCTGGACGGCGCGCTGCGCCCCGTCCCCGACGGCACCTTCGGCGACCTCTACCTCGCCGGCACCGGCCTGGCCCGCGGCTACCTGGGCCGCCCCGGCCTGAGCGCCGAGCGCTTCGTCGCCGACCCGTACGGCCCGAGCGGCGAGCGGATGTACCGCACCGGCGACATCGTCCGCTGGGACGCCGCCGGCACCGCCCTGGAGTACGCGGGGCGCAGCGACCACCAGGTGAAGATCCGTGGCTACCGCATCGAGCTCGGCGAGATCGAGTCCGTGCTCGCGGCGCAGCCCGGAGTGACGCGGGCCGTCGTCACGGCCCGCACCGACCGGGCGGGGGACGCCCGCCTGGTCGCCTATGTCGTACCGGCAGGGATCGACCGCGACCGCTTGCGGGAGCGGGCGTCATCGGTGCTGCCCACGCACATGATCCCTGCCGTGTACGTTCCCCTGGACGACCTGCCGCTGACCCCCAACGGCAAGGTCGACCGCAAGGCCCTGCCCGCCCCGCCGGACGAGCGGGCGGGCACCGGACGCGAGCCCGCGGGGGAGCGCGAGGAACTGCTCTGCGCGGTCTTCGCGGAGGCCCTCGGGCTCGACCGGGTCGGCGCCGACGACGACTTCTTCGAACTCGGCGGCCACTCGCTGTCCGCGACCAGGGTCGCCAACCGGCTGCGTGCCGCGCTCGGCGTGGACGTCCCGGTGCGGACCCTGTTCGACGCCCGGACGGCCGAGGCGCTGGCCCGCGCCCTCGACCCGGACGCGGCGGCGGTCGCCGAGGCGGCGGAGCCGGCCCCCCGGCGCCCCGCGCTGCGCGCCGTCCCGAACCGGCCGTCCTCGGTGCCGCTCTCGCACGCCCAGGAGCGGCTCTGGTTCCTGGACAAGATGGACGGGCCCACCGGCAGCTACAACATCCCGCTGGCGGTCCGCCTCACCGGCCCGCTGGACGCCGCCGCGCTGGCCGCCGCCGTCCGGGACGTGGTGGCCCGGCACGAGAGCCTGCGCACCGTCTTCGCCGAGGCCGACGGGCTGCCGTCGCAACTGGTGCTCTCCGCCGAGGAGGCGGAGCGGGCCGGCGCCCCGCTGGTCGTCGTGGACCTCTCCGGGGCGGCGCCGGGCGCGCTGGAGGCGGCGCTGGCCGCCGAGGCCGTCCACCCCTTCGAGCTGTCCGCCCAGGTGCCGCTGCGGGCCCGGCTGTTCACCCTCGGCCGGGACAGCCACGCGCTGGCCCTGACGGTGCACCACATCGCCGCCGACGGCTGGTCGCTCGGCCCGCTCGCCCGCGACCTCTCCGACGCCTACCGGGCCCGGCTGGACGGCGCCGGGCCGCGCTGGGCGCCGCTGCCGGTGCAGTACGCCGACCACGCGCTCTGGCAGCGCGAACTGCTCGGCTCCAAGGACGACCCGGACAGCCTGGCCAGCGCCGAACTCGCGCACTGGCGCGAGGCGCTGGCGGGTATCCCGGAGGAGCTGGACCTGCCCACCGACTTCCCCCGCCCGGCCCGCGCCGGGCACCGCGGCGCCGAGGTCGAGTGCACGGTGCCCGCCGAGACCCACGCCCGGCTCGCCGAACTCGCCCGGCGCGGCGGCGCCAGCCTGTTCATGGCCGTCCAGGCGGGCCTGGCCGCACTGCTCACCCGGCTGGGCGCGGGCACCGACATCCCGCTCGGCAGCCCGGTGGCCGGGCGCACCGACGACGCGGTCCGCGACCTGGTCGGCTTCTTCGTCAACACCGTGGTGCTGCGCACCGATACCTCGGGCGACCCGGCGTTCACCGCCCTGCTCGGGCGGGTCCGGGAGACCGACCTGACCGCCTACGGGCACGCCGAACTGCCCTTCGAGCACCTGGTGGAGGAGCTCAACCCGGTCCGCTCGATGGGCCGGCAGCCGCTCTTCCAGGTGATCCTGGCCTTCGAGAACAGTTCCGACCCGCTGCCCGAGATGCCCGGCCTGAGCGCCGAGGTGCTGCCGATCGGCAGCACGACGGCCAAGTTCGACCTGTCCTTCCAGGTGCTGGAGCGGACCGGTCCGGACGGCGCCCCGGCCGGTCTGGACATCCGCCTGGAGTACCGCGAGGACCTGTTCACCGGGGCGACGGCGGCCCGCCTCGCCCGGGCCCTGGCCACCCTGCTCGACTCCGCAGCCCGCACCCCCGACGCGCCGCTCAGCGCCCTCGACCTGCTCCCCGCCGAGGAGCGCCGCGTCCTGCTGGAGGAGTGGGCCGGCCCGACCGCCCCGTTCACCCCGGTCACCCTGACCGCCCTGTTCGAGGGCCTGGCGGCCGCCGACCCGGACCACCCCGCGCTGATCGGCCCGGACGGCGTGCCGGCCGGCCCGGCGACGATGCGGCTGTCCTACGCGGCGCTCAACGAGCGGGCCAACCGGCTCGCCCACCTGCTGCTGGAGCGCGGGGTCGGGCCGGGCGACGTGGTCGCGCTGGCGATGCCGCGCTCCGCGCCGCTGGTGGTCGCGCTGCTGGCGGTGCTCAAGACCGGCGCCGCCTACCTGCCGGTCGACCCGCAGTACCCGGCCGAGCGGATCGCCTACATGCTCGACGACGCGGCGCCCGCCCAGGTGCTGACCGTCGAGGCGGTCGCCGACCGGATCCCGGGGCTGCCCGAGGGTGTCGTCCCGCTGGTCCTGGACTCCCTGCGCACCCGGTCTGACCTGACCGGCTGGCCCGACCGCAACCCCGTCGACGCCGACCGCACCCGGCCGCTCCTCCCGCAGGACGTCGCCTACGTGATCTACACCTCGGGCTCCACCGGCCGCCCCAAGGGCGTCGCGGTGCCGCACCTGGGGGCGGCCAACCTGGCCGCCAACCACCAGGCGCGGATGGGCGCGGGGCCGGACACCCGGGTGCTCCAGTTCGCCTCGTTCAGCTTCGACGCCACCGTCTGGGAGCTCGGCGTCTCGCTGTACTCGGGCGGCACCCTGGTGGTCGCCACCGACGAGAGCCGGGTCTCCGGCGAGGTGCTGGGCGCGCTGCTCGCCGAGCACCAGGTCAACCACGTGGTGCTGCCGCCCACCGTGGTGGCCGGCCTGCCCGAGGACGTGGTGCTGCCCGAGGGCCTGCACCTGCTGGTCGGCGGCGAGGCCTGCCCGGCCGCGCTGGTCGACCGGTTCGCCCCGCTGACCGAGTTCCGCAACGCCTACGGCCCGACCGAGGCCTCGGTCTGCGCCACCTGGAGCGACCCGCTGCGCGCCGGCGGCGGCCGCCCGCCGATCGGCCGCCCGCTGGACAACCACCGGCTGTACGTCCTGGACGACGCCCTCGCGCCCGCGCCGGTCGGCGTCACCGGCGAGCTGTACATCGCCGGCACCGGCCTGGCGCACGGCTACCTGCGCCGCCCGGTCACCACCGCCGAGCGCTTCGTCGCCGACCCGTACGGCCCGGCCGGCACCCGGATGTACCGCACCGGCGACCTGGCCCGCTGGCGGGCCGACGGCACGCTCGACTACGTCGGCCGGGTGGACCACCAGGTGAAGCTGCGCGGCTTCCGGATCGAGCTCGGCGAGATCGAGGCCGCGCTGGTGCGCCACCCGGTGGTCGTGCAGGCCGCGGTGCAGGTCGCGCCCTCGCCCACCGGCGTGCCCCAGCTGACCGGGTACGTGGTGCCGCTGCCCGGCGTCGCCGCCGTCGACGTGCCGGTGCTGCGCGCGTTCGTCGCCGAGTCGCTGCCCGCGCACATGGTGCCCGCGGCGCTGGTGACGCTGTCCGCGCTGCCGCTGACCGCGAACGGCAAGCTCGACACCCGCGCCCTGCCGGCGCCCGGTGCCGCGCCCGCCGCCGCGCAGACCCCGGTGCGGCGCCCGGGCACGCCGGCCGAGGAGGTCATCGCCGGGGTCTTCGGCGAGATCCTCGGCCTCGACCAGGTCGGCGCCGACGGGGACTTCTTCGACCTCGGCGGCGACAGCCTGCGCTCGGTGCAGATCGTCAGCCGGGCCGCGAAGGCCGGGCTCACGCTCTCGCTGGCCGACGTCTTCACCCACAAGACGGTGGCGGCCCTCGCCGCCGCCGCCCGGCCCGCCACCTCGCAGCGGCTCCCCGCGACGGTGCTGGAGCCGGTGCTGCCGATCCGGCCGGGCGGCACCGCCGAGCCGCTGTTCTGCGTGCACGGCGGGGTCGGCTTCGGCCTGCCGTACGCGGAGCTGGCCCCGCACCTCGACCCGGCCCGGCCGGTGTACGCGCTGCAGTCCGACGGTGTCGCCGCGCCCGAGGGGGAGTGGGAACGGCCGCAGGGCGTACGGGAGCTGGCGGCCACGTACCTGGCGAGGATCCGCCGGGTGCAGCCGCACGGCCCGTACCACCTGCTGGGCTGGTCCTTCGGCGGGCTGGTCGCGCACGAGATGGCGGTGCAGCTCCAGGCGGCGGGCGAGCGGGTGGCCTTCCTGGCGGCGTTGGACGTCTTCCCGGTGCTGCCGGGCGACCACAACCCGACCGACGAGGAGATCCGCGGGGCGTTCCTCGCCCACCACGCCACCGGGGCGGGCATCGACGACGGGGAGCTGCGCCGGCTGATGGCGGTGATGCGCCACCACACGGACATCGCCCGGGAGTTCACCCCCGGCCGGTTCGACGGCTCGCTGCTGCTGTTCGCCGCTGCCGACGAGGTGCAGGGCGCCCCCGCCGCCGAGCTCGCCGACCGCTGGCGCGCGCACCTGACCGGCGCGCTGACGGTGTACGACGTCGCCTGCGGCCACGAGGAGATGCTCGGCCGGGAGGCGGCCGGCCGGATCGGCGCGGTGGCCGACGCCGCGCTGCGCCGGTCCTGAACGACCGGACGGCCGGGCCCGGAATCCGGGCCCGGCCGTCACGGGGCCGCCGGCGGCGCCCCAGGAGGGGAGCCGCCGGCGTGCCGGGGCGAACTGCCCTCGCCCCGACGGGACTTACAGCGAGGGGTCCTGCATCAGGATCGCCTGATAGAGGTGGTGGAGACGACGACTCGGTTTGAGCCCCAACTCGTCGTCGAGCCACTTCCGGGTGCGATGGAAGATGTCGACGGCCTCCGACTGCCGGCCGCACCGGTAGAGGGCGATCATCAACTGCTCGCTGAACCGCTCGCGTTCCGGGTACTGGGCGAGCAACTGCTTCAGCTCGGCCACCACCGCCCCCGCCTCGCCCGCTTGCAGCTGCGCCGAGATGAGGTCCTCCCGCGCGGTCTTGCGCTGCTCGTCCAGACGCAGCGCGACGGCCCGGCACCAGGGCCCGTCGCTCGTGTCGAGCAGGGCCGGTCCGCGCCACATCGCGAGCGACTTGCGGAGCGTGTCCATCGCTTCGTACGGCCGGTCGCTGACCAGCCCCGCGCCTTTCTCCGCCGTCCGCAGGAATCGGTACGCGTCGACCGCGTCCTCCGAGACGTTGAGCATGTAACCGTTGTCAACCGTGCGGATGAGTTCCTGGTCCGGCCCCTCCAGACCAAGTTCCGCCAACGACTTGCGCATGCGTTTGACATTGGCCTGCAAGGCGTTGCGCGCGTTCTTGAGCGGCGCTTCCCCCCACAGCTCGTCGATCAGTTCGTCGAACGCGACCACCTGGCCGGCGTTGAGCGCCAGCATGGTGAGCATCACGCGATTCTTCTTCGCCCGTAGACCTACGGTGCGCTGACCGTCGCCGATCAATAGTGGGCCTAATATGGAGATGTACACCAAATTCCCCGTCCCTAGCGGTGAACTCCAGCCACAAGCCTTTCTCCTGTGACCTCGGCCCGGCCACCGCCAACAGTGGTCGACGTGTTTGGGGTGGCCTGACAAAGGGGAAAAGCCTGGGTATCATTCGCGCTGGTCAAGTATCGGACACGCCTGGGTCGTCCGGCCATGTACCTTCGTACATGAGTTGATGAACCTGCGCCACCAACCCCACCTGAAGCCGCGACTCCACTCCCAGTTTCGCGAGGATGTTGGCGACGTGCGCCTTCACCGTGCGCTCCGTGACGTGCAGTCGGGCGGCGATGCCGCGGTTGGAGTGTCCGGCACCGATCAGGTCGAAGACCTGCCGTTCCCGTCCGGACAGCGTCCCGACCCGGGTGAGTTCGTTGCGCCAGCGCGCCGAGGCGAGGCTGCCGTCACTGTGCATGGCCACCCCCCTGACCGCCCCCTGCTTCCCCGTGGTGCGTCCGGCGGCAGTTGCGCCCCCCCGTCACCGGGAAGGTCGTTCACGTGCCGACGAACGCGCATGCGATTCTACAACTCCCGTAACAAACCACCACGGGACAGTCGGCGTCAAACCCCTTGCCACGACTGGTTGTGGCCGGTGCCTGCACGAAACGCACACGAAAAGGGCCGGGGAAGGGGCTAAGCCCTTCCCCGGCCGTCGAGTTGGACGGGTCCCGTGTTACGGGAGGGTCGTGCGTGCCGCCGAGGCCGCCGCCGCCGCGGCCACGATGGCCGGCATCCGCGGGGTCCGGGTCGTGGTCTGGCGCGCGAGCCGCGAGGGCCAGAAGGTCTTCCAGCCGAGCAGGGTGACCACGGCCGGCAGGACGACGATCCGGATCACCGTCGCGTCGAGCAGCACCGCGCAGGCCATGCCCACCCCCATCTGCTTCATCTCGATGAAGTTCAGCGAGGCCAGCAGGGCGAACACGCAGACCATCACCACCGCGGCGCTGGTCACCACGCCCGCCGTGCGGGTGATGCCCTGCTCGACCGCCTCCTTCACGGAGAGCCCGCCGCGCGCCGCCTCCCGGATCCGGCTGACCACGAAGACGTGGTAGTCCATCGACAGGCCGAGCAGGATCACGAAGAGCATCAGCGGCAGCCAGGCCACCACCCGGCCGGTGGACTCGAAGTGCAGCAGGTCCTCCGCCCAGGTGTGCTGGAAGATCAGCGCGAGCAGGCCGAAGGAGGCCGCCGCGGACAGCAGGTTGAGCACCACGGTGATCAGCGCGAGCATCACCGAGCGGAACGCGACGGTCATCACCAGGAAGGTCAGGACCAGGGCCACCCCGAGCACCCAGGGCATCTTGTGCATGACGTTCGCCCGGTAGTCGACGTCGAACGCGACGTCGCTGCCGCCGACCGCGAACTCGGCGCCCGCGACCGTGCCGAGGGTCTGCGGGGCGAGGTCCTGGCGCAGCCGGGCCAGCGAGGCGCGGGCCTGCGGGGAGCCGCTGTCGAAGTGGGTGCCGATCGCGATGGTGGCGACCGTGCCGTCGGGGGAGGTGCGGACGGTCGGCGCCGGGTTGTGCACGAAGAGGGCGTCCTGCGAGGCGCGTTCGACCAGCGCCTCCACCGCGCCGCCCAGTTCCGCCGTCCGGTCGGCCGGGACCTTCACCGCGACGGTGTGGGTGTCGGCCTGGCTCGGGAAGGAGTCGGTCAGCCGCTCGTTGGCCTGCATCGCCGGGATCGACCGGGGCAGGTCGTCGATCCCGGTGGCCTTGAGCTTCAGGCCGAGGGCGGGCAGCGCGAGGACGAGCAGCGCGCCGACCGAGAGCACCAGCGCGATCACCGGGTGGCGCAGGGCGGGCTTGAGCATGGTCGACCACAGCCGCGGCTTGACCCCGCCCTTCTGGGTGAGCCGCCACACCAGCGGGACCCGCGGCGCGTCCAGGTAGCGGCCGAACCGGGACAGCATGGCCGGCAGCACGGTCAGCGAGGAGGTGATCGCGATGGCGACCACCAGCACCGCGCCGGTGGCCATCGACTCGAAGGCGATGTGTCCGGCGAGGTAGAGCGCCCCCATCGAGATCATGACGACCACGCCGGACACCAGCACCGAGTGCCCGGAGGTGGCGGCCGCGATCTCGATGGCGTCGATGTTGTTGGCGCCCAACGCCCGCTCCTCGCGCTGGCGCTTGAGGTAGAACAGCGAGTAGTCGACCCCGATGGCCATGCCCATCAGCACGATGACGTGCGTCACCGGCCCCGGGTCGGGCACCAGTTGGGAGGCCACCCCCCACAGGCCCAGCCCGGCGAGCACCGAGGACAGGCCGAGGACGACCGGGACGCTCGCGGCGACGATCGCGCCGAAGACGAAGACCATCACGAGCAGCGTCACCGGCAGGCTCAGCACGGTCGCCTTGCCGAGGTCCTTGCTCAGCATCTCGTTGAGCCCGGCCTTGATCGAGCCGGCGCCGACGAGTTCCATCCGCAGCTCGGTGTGCGACGCGTGGGTCCTCGCCACGGTGTCGATGAGCGGCTGCACCCGGTCGGCGGAGGTCTCCGGATCGCCGTCGAGGGTCACCGGGACGAGCAGGGCCGAGCCGTCCGGTGCGGGCACCGGAGCGTCGATCGAGCTGATGCCGGGGAGGGCCTTCAGGTCGCGGGTGGCGTCCGAGGCCGCGGACTGCGCCTGGACGGGGTCGAGCCGGCCGCCGCCCCACGGGGTGATGAGGACGTTCTCCACCGCGCGCTCCTGGAGGCCGCCGCTGCGGGCGATCGCGGCCGCCCGGCCGGACTGGCCGATGGCGAGGTCGGAGGTGGTGGCCTGCCGGGTGCCCGTGACGCCGCCGACCACGAGGGCCGCCACGACGAACGCCACCCAGAGCGCGATCGCCCACCAGGGGTGGACGGCGCTCCACCGAGCGGCCCTGGTGATCACGTTCCTGCCTTCCACGATCACGTTCCCCTCCTCAAAAGAAATGCCCGGATCAAGACACGGGCCTGACTTATGAGTCCGGCCGGTGCGGTGCGGCGTTCGCCTGCATCACTGAATCTAGTGACGCTTCGACGCATGATCACGGGTACAACTTCGACGATTGGAGGGGGAGTTTCTTCTACTTGACAGCCGACCCGAGAGGGCTGCCGCCGGATTCCCCGGGCGGAATTTGATACCACATCCGCCGGGACACGTTAAAGGGCCCGTCGCCGATCAGTGCGACGGACCCCGCGTATTCCTCGGGCAGCGGCAGGTCGGTGACTCTCCACGGCCCGGGCAACGGCCCGGAGCGTGCGTACACGGTGGCTTCCGGTCCGTCGTGGGCGACCGGGATCCCCATGCCCTGGGTGAGCCTGGCGCCCGAGGCCTTCACGCACGCCTCCTTCCTGGTCCACAGCCGGGTGAAGGCGTCGGGCCCGTCCCGGGCGACCAGCTCCCGTTCGTCCGGGGGGAAGAAGCGACCGGCCAGCCGGGCGGTGTCCAGCTCGGCACGGGCCAGCTCGACGTCCACGCCGACCGGCCGTGATGCCAGGGCGAGCAGGGCGATCTCGCCCGAGTGGGACAGGTTGAAGTGCAGGCCCGGCGCGTCCTCGACGGCCGGCTTCCCCCACGGGCCGCGGCTGAAGCGCAGCCCGGCCGGGTGGCGGCCGAGGCGCTCGCCGAGGACGATCCGGGTGGCGGCGTGCGCGAGCACGAAGCGGCGCCGCAGCCCGGGCAGCTGTCCGCTCCGGGCGCGGGCCCGCTCCTGCTCGTCGAGCAGTTCCTCCAGGTGCGGCGGGTACCCGTCCGGGGCGCCCCGGACGGCCTCGCCGCCCGGCCGGTCCGGGTGCTCGCCACCGGTCAGCGGAATCTGCCAGATCTCGACCGTGTCCCGACCGACCGGTTGTTCTGTCCCGTTCAGAACCGGCCCACCTTTCCGGTGTGCAGCCCCTGGAACAGATTCAGCTTCTGGATGTTCCGTGTCCCCTCCATGAACTCCACGCCCCGTGCGTCCCGGGCGAGTTTGTCGAGGAGCGGGTGGTCCAGCCGGGCGCCGGGCCCGAAGAAACCCGGCGCGCGCATCGTGACGTCCTCGGCGAGTTCGCAGGCGCGGGCCTTCGCGGCCGAGGAGAGGTGCCCGGCGGCCGGCCTGCGGTCCACCGCGAGGGCCGCCCGGTAGGTCAACTGGCGGGCCGCGTCGATGCGCTGGCCGAGCGACTCGAACAGCTCGCGCTCCGCGCCGCGCAGTTCCCGGCGGTTCTCGGCGACGTAGTCGTGGGCGGCCCGGGCGATACCGAGGGCGATCGCGGCCACGCTCGGGCGGAGCTGGTTGAAGACCGAGACGATGCTCCACATCCCCCGCCGGGTCGGCGGCAGGTGGGCGCCGAGCACCCGTTCGGCGGGCACGTGCACCCCGTCGAGGGTGATCCGGGTCAGCTGGACGCCGCGCAGGCCGAGGGTGGGCAGCGGCTCCGCCCGGAAGCCGGGGTCGGCGGTGTCCACCAGGACGGCCAGCACGCCGAGCCGCTCGGTGCCCGCGACCCGCGCGAACACGGCGCCCAGGTCGGCCCGGGCGGCGTTGCCGACGTAGCGCTTCTCGCCGTCCAGGACGTACGAGCCGTCGCCCACCGGGGTCAGCGTGGTGGTCATCTCGCCGATGGCCGAGCCGCGGTCGGGCTCGGTGAGGCCGAAGCAGGTCCAGCGGGGGCGTTCGGCGAGCCGGCCGTACACCCAGTCCTTCTGCGCCTGGCTGCCGAGCACGCTCAGCAGCACCCCGCACATCGAGGCGCCGGGCGCGCCCAGCATCATCCCGGCGTCGCCGCGCGCCAGTTCCTCGCTCACCAGGACCCGCTCCAGGGTGGCCAGGCCGTGCGCGGGGCCGGCACCGGCCTCGGCGGACGCCCGGTCCCACTCCGGCGGCACCTGGTGGCCGGCCAGGAAGCGCACGGCGGGCAGGTCCAGGAAGCGGTGGACGGCGTCCGGGTCCCGGTCGAGGTCGAGCGCGCCCGCCCGCAGGTCTTCGGCCCACCGCCGCACGTACCGGTGCGTGGTTTCCAGCGGGCCGGGCAGGCTGATCACACGTTCCCCTTCCGGGAGTCGACGTTCTGTGCCGTGTCCCCGGCCGGCCCCGGCCAGCCGCAGTACACGTCGGCGAGGAGCTCGGAGGCGTACGCCGCCCGGCCCGGCCCCTCGGCGGTGAAACCGTACGCCCCGAGCAGCCGCAGCAGCGCGCGGTCGGCCTGGGTGATCTGGGCCTGGAGGCGGGCGAGGGCCGGGCCGTCCAGGGGGTGGGCGGGGGCCGACGGGGAGTCGTCCGGCCCCTCGGCGAGGTCGTCGAGGACGCCCTCGATCTCCAGGTGGTCGATCAGCACGTCGGCGAGCGCGCCCTTGACCAGCTGTTGCAGCAGCAGCGAGGAACCCTCGACCTGGCGGCCCGCGAGGTAGGCCAGGCAGGCCTCCCGCAGCCGCTCGGACGCGCCGAGCCGCAGCCAGGCGAGGCCGGTGCCCCAGTCGTGGGCGTCGGGGCCGGCGGGGGCCCGATCGCCACCGGCGGGGCCCAGGACGGCCAGGCCGGGCACCGGATCCCGGCCCCCGTCCCCGTCCTCGTCGTCGCCGAACTCGGAGTACTCGCCGAGGAGTTCGCGCGGGACCACGGCGTGCCCGCGCGGCCCGCGCGGTGCCACCCCGGGGGACAGCGCGCGGGAGAGCAGGGTCAGTGCGGGGACGAGGCCGTCGTTGCGCGCGCTCGTCCGGGCCTCCTGCCAGTGCTCGCGCACCTCGGCCGGAACCGTCATCGGACCCCCAACTCCCCCGTGTCGAGTGTGCAGTAGGCCAGGAATCCGCGTTCCCGGTCGTAGTCGGCCACCACCACCGGGCGGTCCCGGTCGGCGGCGGCGAGCAGGGCGGCCCAGCCGCCGGTGGCGGGCTGTCCGGCCGCCACCTTGGTCCACGGACCGCCGTGTGTCGGAAGTTCAGCACAGCCGTCGGACAGGCCGGAGCCGGTGACCAGCGCGGCCGAGGTGTCCCAGCCGGCGAACAGCCCCGGCTCCGGGAGGCCCTGGGCCGCGCCGCCCAGCGGCGCGCCGCCGCCGTCCCAGTGGATCAGCAGCGCGACCGCGGCGTCCGCGTGGACGGCGCTCTGCCCCGTCGCGGGCAGCGGGAACGGCTGGGTGCCCTGGTCCACGACCAGCAGCAGCAGCCGCGACCAGCCGCACCGCCGGGCGTACTCCACGGCGACCCGCAGCGCGCTGAACGGCGCCAGGACGCCCTGGTCGGACAGGGCGAAGGCGAGCGGCTCGCCCGGCAGCCGCCCCTTCACGCAGGAGGCGACCAGCTCGGCGTGGTCGAAGTCCGGTGCGGAGTAGGCGACCACCACCACCTCGGGGCACTCCTCGGCGGTCAGCGGGCCCAGCGCGTCGAGCGCGCCGTGGGCCAGTTCCACCGAGGTGCGCCGCCCCGAGGCGGCGAACTGCTTGCGGTCGAAGTCCGCGCCGTAGAGCGCCCCGAGCTCGCGGTAGAAGTCCTCCCGCGCGGCCTCCGGCCGGTACGGCGCGCCAGGCCCCGGCGGGGTGTGGGCGCCGGCCCGGATCAGCCGCGGCAGGACCGCCGCCGGGGCCGGGCCGGGCGTGCCGGGCGGGCCGTCCGCGCCGGCCGGGGCCGGCCGCCGCACGGGCGCAGTCGCGCGGAACATGCTTAGGCGCTCGCTTCCGCGGCGACGAAGCCGGCCAGCGAGCCCACGGTCTCGAAGTGGGTCATGTCCAGCTCGTCGGCGTCGAACTGCACGTCGAGGATCTCCTCGATGGTGATGAGCAGTTCGAGCGCGCTGCTGGAGTCCAGGCCCAGCTCGTCGAAGAGGCGGACGCCCGGGTCGGCGCCGGAGACGTCCTTGTTGAGGACCTCCGACAGGCCCTTGCGGACGGCGTCGACGTACTTCACGTCGGCCACGGTGTTGGCGGTGTCGCTCATGGTGTTCTCCTCGGGCTGGTCCCGGCCGTGGGTCGGCCGGTCGGTGGTCAGTTCTGGTCGTCGCCGGGGGCCGCGTACAGCCGCTGGCGGCCGAGCATGGCCTCGACGTCGTCGCGCTCCCGGATCAGGTGCGCCCGCCCGTCCAGGACGAGCACCTCCGCCGGGTAGCCGTGGCTGAGGAAGTGCACCGGCGAGGCCGTCGGCCCGTACGCGCCGGAGCGCTGCACCCCGATCAGCTCGCCGGCCCGCAGCGCCGGCATCGGCACCTTCTTGCCGATGACGTCGTTGGGCGTGCAGAGCGGGCCGGTGATGTGCCAGGGCTCGGTGGCCGGCTCGTCCAGCCGCTCCAGCGCGGCCATCGGGAAGTTGCGCTTCACGTACGAGCCGATGCCGACGGCCGCCATGTGGTGGTTGGTGCCGCCGTCGGTGACCGCGAAGTTCTCGCCCATCGAGGTCTTGGTGTAGCGCACCCGGGTGACGTAGGTGCCGGACGCGGCGACCAGGAAGCGGCCCAGCTCCATGATCATGCGGGTGTCCGGGTGCCGGGTGCGGAAGTCCGCGATCAGCGGGTTGAGCCCGGCGGTCAGCTCGGCGACGTCGAGGTCCTTCTCGTTGTCGAAGTAGGCGATGCCGAGGCCGCCGCCGACGTCGACCGTCTCCAGCGGGAAGCCCAGCTCGGTGGAGAGGCGCTCGGCCAGCTCCAGGATCCGCCGGGTGTTCTCGACGACGGACTCCTCGATCAGGATGCGGGTGCCCAGGTACACCTGGACGCCCATCAGCCGGATGTTGGGGTAGCGGCCGGCGAGGTCCTTGCCCTCGGCCAGCAGCAGCTCCTCGTCGGTGCCGAACTGGCGCGGCTTGCCGCCCATGGTCAGGCCCGAACCCTTCACCGAGAAGCTCGGGTTGACCCGCAGCGCGACCCGGGCGGTGATCCCGCGCTCGCGGGCCACCTCGTCGATCAGGTCCAGCTCGCCGATCGACTCGCAGACGATCGCGTGGATGTCCTCGTCCAGGCAGGCCGCCACCTCGCCGCGGCTCTTGCCCGGGCCGAGGAAGATGATGTCGCGCGGCTCGACCCCGGCCCGGCGGGCGGTGACCAGCTCCGTCAGCGAGGACACCTCGGCGCGCGAGCCCAGGCTGTGCAGCAGCGCGCAGACGGAGATGTTGGGGTTCGCCTTGAGCGAGTAGAAGACCTCCAGCGCCGGGTGCAGCGCCTCGCGCAGCCCCTGGAAGCGGGTGGTGATCTCCTCGCCGTCGTACAGGTAGAGCGGGGTGCCGAAATCCTCGGCGAGCTCGGTGATCCCGAGGCCCTGCACCTCGAATGCGACGCTCACGGTCAGCTCCGTTCCGGGTAGGCCGCGAGGCGGCGGGTGATGTCGGTGTCGAGCGCCTCGATCTCCTCGTCGGAGGCACCGACGAGCACGCCGTACAGCCGGCCCTCGAAGCCGTCCGCTTCGGTGTCGGCGGCGGTGCCCGCGGCGGCGTTCACCGTGGCGTAGTTGTTCACGAACAGGCCGCGCGGGCGCGGTCCCCGCTCGGTCAGCAGCAGCCCGTCCAGCACCTCGGCCAGTTCGGCGAAGGGCAGCGGGCGGGTCAGCCGCAGCGGGAAGTGCCGGGCGACGGCGACCTCGTCGGCCCCGGCCAGGCCGCCCTCGTGCACCACGTTCTGGTACGTGGACATGTTGTTGCGGGCGTTGATCTCGATGACCGGGTACAGGCCCTCGTCCGGGTCGACCATCGCGTCGACGCCGACCACGCCGTAGTAGCCGTCGGCGGCGAGCCGCTCGCCGAGCCGCAGCGCCGTCGCCCCGATCTCGGCGACCTGCCCGTCGGTCAGCCGGGCCGGGATCCGGTGGCCCTTGTGGACGCCGCCCTCGGTCAGCAGCTCCTTGACGAAGTCGAAGTGCGTGGAGCCGTCCCGGCCCACCGTGAACTGGTAGTTGAGGTCGCAGCGCTTGGCGACCCACTCCTCGATCACCAGCGCGGTGCGCGGGGCCCCGCCCGCGGCCTTGGCGGCGCGCTCGGCCTGCTGGACCGCCATCCGGTGCAGCCGGCCCAGCCGGGCCTCGGAGTCCAGCACGACGATGCCCTTGCCGGACACGCCGAACGCGTCCTTCAGCACCACCTTGCGGCCCGCCGCCAGCAGTTCACCGGCCGCGGCCACCGCCTCGGCCAGCTCCTCCAGCGTCTCGCAGGCCCAGCCGCGGGCCTGGCGGATGCCCAGCTCGTCGGAGAGCCGGCGGCTGTACACCTTGCTGTTGACCCGCTTGCAGACCGCGGCGGTCGGCGCGCCCAGCCGCAGCCCGGTGCGCTCGGCGAGCTCCTCCTCGACGGTGGAGATGCCGTGCGCGGTCAGCCGGGCGCCCTCGGCGGCGACGGCGGACAGCGCGCGCAGCAGCTCGGGGTCGGCGAGGGCGTCCTCGCTGACGGTGCGCTGCGGGTCCTGGCCGGCCACCACGTGCACGGTGGGCAGCTCCAGGCCGAGGCCCTCCAGGTAGCCGCGGTAGCCCTCGTCCAGGGCGGTCTTCAGCACGACGTGGTCGTCCTTGCCGCCGAGCAGCAGCGCGAACTCGTCCATGCGGTTCACCACCGCACTGCCCGCGTGCGAGGCGACCCGGGGCAGCGCGGGCTCGCCGAGCGCCCAGTGGTTCTCCACCTCGAAGTTGCCCAGGAACACCAGCGGGGTGTCCGCGGACCCGGTCACGGCGCGCTTGAGGCGCGCGCTGAAGCCGGAGGACGGTAGATGCATGTCGACCTCGTCATTTCTCGTGTGCGCTCGGGCGCGGTGCGGCGGGTGCGCGGGTACTGCGGTGCTGCGGTGGTGCGGGTGCGCCGGTACTGCGGGGGCCGGCCGATCCGGTGGGCGGCCGTCAGTGCTCCAGGACCATCGCGGCGAAGGTCGCCCCGAGCCCCACGCTGGTCATCAGGTAGCGGTCGCCGGGGCGCAGCCGCCCCAGCTCGGTGGCCTTCTGCAGGTTGATGAAGGGGTCGGCGCAGAAGCAGTGCCCGGTCTCGCCGACCAGGTCGAGGAAGACCTTGTCGAGCGGCAGCCCGAGCGCCTTGCAGACGCCGATCCACGACAGCCGGTTGACGTTGTGCGGCAGCACGAGCGCCAGCTCGTCGAGGCCGCAGCCGGCCTCCTCCAGGGCGGCGCCGATCACCTCGCACAGGCCGGGCCCGTACAGGTCCTGGAACTCCTTGGCGGCGGCGTCGCCCATGATGAACTCGTCGCCGAACTGGGTGTGGGTGCGCGTCGCGTAGCCGAGCATCCGGTCGGAGCCGGCACGGTCCGCGCTCACCAGGAAGGCCACGGTGCCCTCGCCCATGACGGTGACGTCCGGGATGGACTGCGTCCGGGTGGTGCACGCCTTCTCCCCGGCCAGGACCAGGGCGAGCGCGTTCGGATCCGGGTCGGCGGCCAGCAGGGTGCCCGCCAGGTCCAGCGCGAGCAGCCCGGAGGCGCAGGCGTGGTGCGAGACGACGAAGCCGGCGGCGTGCTCCAGGCCGAGCTCGACCTGGATCGGCCGGAGCGAGGTCATCGGGTACGGCAGCGGCGACGGCATCGTGCGGGCCTGGAGGACGTACTTGACGCGCTGTTCCTGCCCGCGCAGCTCCACCAGCTTGGTCGCGGCGCGCAGCAGCAGCTCGGTCTCGGTGGCCGCGGGGTCGCGGCACACCTCGGAGAGCCCGTAGAAGCGCTGGTAGCGCCGGAGCTGCACATCCGTCAGCTGGAGTTCCTGTTGGAAGCGCGCGATCGGGATGGTGTCGGGAAGACAGCTGGAGACTGCCGTGATCGACGTCATGCCAACTACAGTCGCCTGGAGCGCTGACGCTTAGCTGACGCTGCGCTGACCACCGCCGGCGGGGCCGGGGCGAGCTCCCCGCGGACGCCGGGGAGGTCCGGCCCGCAGGCGTGGTCGACCGTCCCGTACCGCCGGGCGGAAACGACCGGAGGGGTGGCCTTTCGGCACACCCCTCCGGATCGGATCAGGTCCTACTCGTCGTCGGCCCCGCCGAGGTCGCCGAGGTCGGTGCCGTCCGGGGTGCCGCTGATCGCGTACCCCTGGCGGCGCGCCTCGTAGCAGGCCACCGTCGCGGCCGCCGACACGTTCAGCGAGCCGACCCGGCCCAGCTGCGGTACGAACACCACCTGGTCGCAGAGCGCCAGCGCGTCGGGGGTGATCCCGCGGTCCTCGTGCCCCAGCACGAAGGCCACCGCCGGGGTCAGTTCGGCGGCGAACATCGGCACCGCCTCGTCCGCCAGCTCCAGGCCGACCACCTTGAAGCCGTCCGCCTTCGCCGCCGCGACCGCCTCCGCGACCGTCGGGAAGTGCTCCACCTTCAGGTACTTGTCGGTGCCCATCGCGGCCTTCTGCGCGCCCGAGGAGCGCACCGACGGGGTCTCCCCGGCCAGGTACAGCTTCTCGGCGCCCATCGCGGCCCCGGTCCGGACCACCGAGCCGACGTTGAACGGCGACTGCAGGTTCTCCAGGATCATCGCGAGCCGGAACTCGTTGCTGCGCCGCCACGAGCGGTGCAGTCGCTTCAGTTCGGTCCCGCGCAACTGCTTCACGACGACGTTCCCCGTCCACTCTCCGTGCCCTCGCCCGGCTCCGGGCGGGGTCGTGCTTCCAGAATCCGGAACCCGTTGACCGACGCGACCCGGGTGGTCGGGTAGCCCTGCTCGTTCAGCCACTTCTGCAGCGAGTCCGAGCCCAGGTGCTTCTGCACCACCAGGAACGCCGAGCCGTCCGGGGTCAGCCGGCCGAGCCAGTGCGTGAGCAGCCGGCGCAGCGCGGCCTTGCCGATCCGGATCGGCGGGTTGGAGTAGATGGTGGCGAACCGCACGTCCTGCGGGACGTCCTCGGGCAGCGCGGCCTGGACGTTGCCCAGCCGCAGCGCCTCGGCGTTCAGCCGCACCAGTTCCAGCGCGCGCTCGTTCACGTCCACCGCCCAGACCGGCAGCCGCCTGCGCCGGCTCGCCCAGGTCAGCGCGATCGGGCCGTAGCCGCAGCCGACGTCCAGGATCGGGCCGCGCACCCGCGGCTGCGGGGCGTGCTCCAGCAGGATCCGGGTGCCCGGGTCGAGCCGGCCGCGCGAGAACACTCCGGTGTCGGTGGTCAGTTCGAGGGTGAGGTCCGGCAGGGAGACCGTGATCGGCCGGCGCTCGCTGGCGACCTCGGGTGCACCGGTGAAGTAGTGCGAGCCGGACATGATTTCCCCGTCGTTCGTAAGGGCCTCGGGGCCACCGGGTGGGTGTGGGTAAGCCCTT
This sequence comes from Kitasatospora sp. NPDC088861, assembly GCF_044750105.1. Classification (NCBI taxonomy): domain Bacteria; kingdom Bacillati; phylum Actinomycetota; class Actinomycetes; order Kitasatosporales; family Streptomycetaceae; genus Kitasatospora; species Kitasatospora sp. NPDC088861. Next base: position 192,347 of record NZ_JBIVJF010000001.1, on the reverse strand, counting down.
GGTACGGCACCGATCGTACCCCCGGTGGCCTGCGGCGCGTTCCGTGCCGGCCGGCGGCCCGGGCGCCGCGGGGCCGCCGCGGCGCAATCGCGCCCGGCCGCCCGGCGACGGATACTGCCAGTACCGCCCCCGCGCCCGTGGGAGCCTCCGGACAGTGCCTCCGAACAGTGAGGACGGACGCCATGCCGCAGAATCACGAGGACTACCTGATCGACGAGGCCGTCGAGACCGTCGAACCCGACGACGAGGCACCCGAGGGCGACGAGTACGACGAGGTGGCCGAACGCCGGGCCGTCGGAGCCGACCCGGCCACCGATGTCGCCGACGCCGCCGAGCAGAGCCGCGTCGTCCAGCTCGACGAGGACGAGTACCGCGAGTAGCCGCCGCCGGGCCCGGTCCGGGGCGCCGTCCGGGGTGCGCGCGCTGTCCGGGGCCCTACAGCGCCCGGCGGCGCTGCAGCCAGGTCATCGCCGCCCAGCCCGGCAGCACCGGCAGGATCAGCGTCAGCAGGCGGTACGTCGCCACCGCCGCCAGCGCGCCGCCCTTCTCCATCGACGCGGTCTGCTGCAGCAGCGCGATCAGCGCCCCGTCCACCGCGCCGGCCCCGCCCGGGGTGGGCGCCACGTTGCCCGCCGCGTTGCCCACCAGGAACACCACCGCCACCGAGGCGAAGGACGGCTCCCGGCCGATCGCCCGGGTGCAGCAGTACAGGCAGCCGATCAGGCAGATCGACACCAGCAGCTGCCCGGTCAGTCCCACCGCCAGCCGGGCCGGGCTGCGCAGCAGGTCCAGCAGCCGCGGCAGCACCTCGGTGGTCAGCGGCCGCAGCCGCGCCGCCAGCCAGCGCCGGGCCGGCGGCACCGCCGACACCACCGCCAGCAGCGCCGCCGCCCCCGCCAGCCCGCCCACCACGGCGGGCAGCGCGTCCAGCTCCGAACCGCCCGGTTGCAGGTCCAGCAGGTAGACGAAGGCGCCCAGCTGGAGCAGGTGCAGCACCAGGCCGATCAACTGCCCCACCCCGACGCTGGACAGCGCCTGCGCGGTCGGGATCCCGGCCCGCTGCAACAGCCGGGTGTTCAGCGCGATCCCGCCGACGCCCCCGGGCGACACCAGCTTCACGAACGCCCCGGCCAGCTGCGCCAGCACCGCGTTGCGGAAGTCCAGCCGCTCCGGCACGAACCCGACGAACCCCATCGCCGCCGTCACGTGGCTCAGCGCCGCCGCCAGCAGCGCCAGCGCCAGCCACGCCGGATCGGCGTCGGCCACCGCCGAGATCGGGTTGTCCTCGGCCGCGAACAGCTGCGGGATCAGCAGCCACCCGGCCACCACCCCGCCCACCACCGCCAGCAGGGTCCGCGGCCGCAGCCGCTCCAACCGCACCGGCCGCACCTCCGCCTGCGGCCTGGTCCGCAGCACCTCCGCCCGGATCTCCTCCAGCAGCCCGCCCCCGCCGGCGGCGGCCTCGTCGGGCCCGGGGCCTGCCGGGCCGTCCGTGCGGGCGGCGGCGGTCGGGCGGGCGGTGTGCTTGAGGGCGTGGCGGGTGGTGCGGGCGAGCGCGATGGGCTGGAGGAGGGGGAGGGCGGCCTCGACGGTGTCGGCGCCGAGGACGGTGACAGCGGTGTGGACGGAGCGGGCCGCGCCGGCCCGCAGGGCGAGGGTGGTGAGCAGCTGGGCGATGTCGCAGCGCAGCACGAGTTCGCTGGCCGCGATGTCGCCGTCGGCGAAGTCGACCAGGTGCACCGCGCCGGTCGCGTCCACCAGCAGCGAGGACGGGACGAGCGCCCGGTGGGCGGTCTCCCGGCGCTGGAGGCGGGCGAGCTGCCGCCAGGCGTCGGCCAGCAGGTCGTCGGTGATCTCCTCGTCGGGGAGCCGGTCGAGGGTGCGTCCGGGGAGGTGTTCGTAGGCGATGAGGGCGGTGTCCTGGCCGAGGCCGGCGGTGGCGGCGATGCGGCGGGTGCGGACGCCGGCGGCGAGGGCCGCGTAGGTGACGAGCGCCTCGTGTTCGAGGCCGGCGCGGGGGGAGCGCAGGGCCCGGGGGTGGGGGGCGGTGCGCAGCCGCAGGCGGCGCCAGGCGCGCTGGACGGCGGCGGCGGTGACGGCTTGCCGGTCGAGGAGCTGGACGTCGAGGTCGGGCCGGTCGTCGGCTTGCCGGACCAGGTAGCGGTCGGGCCCGGCGGGGTGGGCCTCGGCCGGGTGCAGGCCGCTCTCGCGCAGGGCCCGGAGGATCTCGCCGGGCCTGGGCAGCGGGTCGGGGGTGCCGACGGCGTAGAGGGTGCCGTGGGCGCCGGTCCAGCCGATGAGCAGGCCGAGCAGCAGGGCGGTGGGGGTGGCGTACCCGCCGGCGAGTCCGGCGAGGCCGGAGAGGGCGAGGACGGCCCAGGGGGCCCGGTGTTCGCGGTTGCCGGAGGCGGTCATGAAGGCGAGGACGGGCGCGAGGTAGCCGTAGACGGGCTCGGTGTGGCCGAGGGCGCCGCCCGGTAGGGCCTGGGTGAGGGCGGCGAGCAGGGAGACGGGGGCGACGCCGTCGGCCCACAGGTCGAGGAGCAGGGTGGCGCCGTAGGCGAGGACGGCGGCGAGCAGGCCGTCGGAGACCTGCTGGAGGGCGCGTCGCCGATCGGGGCCGAGGAGGCGGCGGGCGGCGAGGACGACGGGCACCAGCAGCACGGCGGCGGTGGTGAGGCCGCCGGCGAGGCCGGCGAGCGGCCGGGGCACCAGTTCGGCGGCCTCGGCCACGTCGGCGGCGATGCCGCCGGTGGTGGCCCGGGCGTAGTCGGCGAGCAGCAGGGTGAGGGCGATGGCGATGAGCCCGGTGAGCAGCCGGATCAGGGCGACGGGCTGCCGGATCCGGCCGGGTTCGGACACCGCCCGGGCCGGGCCCCGGCCGGCTCCGGCGCTCGCCGGTATGCCGGTGTCCGCCGGTGCGGGCGTGCCGGCGGTGTCGCCACCGCCGGTGTCGCCGTTCGTTCTCCCCGTCACGATCGCCACGGGTGGCATGCTCCCATGCCTCCCCCGATGGTGGAGCCGGAGCCCGGAAGCCGGCCCGGATCGGGGGAGTCCGAGGGAGGCCCTACGCCTGCCGGGTCGGCACGACGACCGTGTGGCTCAGGTTGACGTGCCGGGGGCGGCTGACGGTGTAGGCGATCAGGTCGGCGAGGTCCTCCGCGGTGAGTGCGGGGATGGCCGCGAACATCCCGCCGAGCTGTTCGCGCAGGGCGGGGTTGTCGATGTGGCCGCCGAGTTCGGTGTCGGTCAGGCCGGGCTCGATGGAGCTGACCCGGACGTCGCGGGGGCTGAGTTCGGAGCGCAGGGCGGCGGACAGCTGGGTGAGCGCGGCCTTGGTGGCGCTGTACACGGCGTAGTTGGGGAAGACGACGCGCGAGGCGATGGAGGAGACGTTGACCAGGTCGGCGGCCCGGCCGTCGGCGGCGGCCGCGGTGAGGTCGTCGGCGAAGGCGCGGATGATCCGCAGGGCGCCGGTGAGGTTGGTGTCGACCATGCGGGTCCACTCGTCGGTCCGGCCGTCGGCGAGGGGGTTGGGCAGCATCACGCCGGCGCTGTTGACCACCAGGTCGACCCGGCCGTAGGCGTCGTGGACGGCCTTGGCGGCGGCGTCGACGGAGGCCTGGTCGGTGATGTCGGCGGTGACGGCGAGGGCCTGGCCGCCGGCGGCGGTGAGCTCGGCCGCGAGGGTGTCGAGGCGGTCGGTGCGGCGGGCGAGCAGGGCGACCCGGGCGCCGTGGGCGGCGAGCAGGCGGGCGGTGGCCGCGCCCATGCCGCTGGCGGCTCCGGTGACGACGGCGGTGCGGGCGGCGAGGGCGGGGTAGCTCATCGGTGGCTCCTGGGCCTGGGAGGGTGGTGGGGCTGACGACGACAACTGTGTGCGGGCGGCGGAGGTTCGCCCAGGGCCGTGTGCGTCCCGGGTGCGGCCCTCCCGGGATCCGCGTTCCTGGGTACGGCGGTACCACCCTGGCGTCGGGAAGGCCGACCGGGCGCGCGGCGTGTCTTGAGGCCGGGGCCGGCCGGGCCGTCACTACCCTGCGGGCATGAGTGCCTGCGAAGACCTCGCCGCGGCCCCCCAGGACATCGAGCCCCTCCCCCCGGCCGACGGCTGCGCCGACTGCCTGGCCCAGGGGCGCCGGGACTGGGTGCACCTGCGGATCTGCCTGGACTGCGGCCACATCGGCTGCTGCGACTTCTCGCCGCAGCGGCACGCCACCGCGCACTTCCACAACACCTCGCATCCGGTGATCCGCTCGTACGAGCGGGGCGAGGACTGGCGCTGGTGCTTCGTCCACGAGGTCATGGGCTGAGGCCCGGCGCGGGGCGCGTCCCGCGGATCGGGCCGGTCCGGGGAAGCCGGGGCCCGTTTCCGGTGGCATCCGGGCGCAACCCGGATAAAATCCGGACATAACGCCCGCGCGGCCCCCGGCCCCTCCGGTCGACATCCGTCCCGCCGGTGACCGCCGAAGGGAGGCCGACGATGACCAGGCGAACACCGGGCAGCACTGCCCAGCTCCGCCGGGGCACCCAGGAACTGCTGGAGCGCCGCGGCATGGCGACCGCGCCCACCCGGCTGGTGCCGATGCTGCGCGCCGACGCCATGTCCTCCGCCACCGCCGGGTACGCCGCGCCCGACGCCTTCCGGCACGGCGGCCGCGATCAGGCGGCCTCGGCGGGGCACGCCGCCCCGTCGATGCACGCCGAGCTCAAGGGCCACCGGCACCGCGGAGCGGAGAAGCACTCCGCCCACTGAGCGGATCCGGGTCCGGGGGCGGGCGCCGCGTTCCGGCGCCCGCCCCCGACGCGTGCTCGGGGGGTGGTGTCCGGGGGCGGTGTCCGGGGTGGTTCGCGGTCGGTGCGGGGGCGCGCCGGGGCGTTGTCAGTGGGCTGGAGTACCTTCGTGCCGTTCACCAGCACGGGGCGGGACGACGGGGGCGCACCATGGCCGACCTGATCACGGAGGAGCCGGTCGAGCTCCAGTTGGAGCGGTACCGGACGGAGCTGACGGGCTACTGCTACCGGATGCTCGGCTCGGTCTTCGAGGCCGAGGACGCGGTGCAGGAGACGATGGTCCGCGCCTGGCGCGGCCACCGCGGCTTCGAGGGCCGCGCCGCGCTGCGCTCCTGGCTGTACCGGATCGCCACCAACGTGTGCCTGGACGCGCTGAACGGCCGCAACAGCCGGGCCCGCCCGATGGACCTGGCCGGCCCGGTGACGGTGGCCACGGCGAGCGACACCCAGCTGCCCGAGGTGACGTGGATCGGCCCCGCGCCGGACGGCCGGGTGCTGCCCGAGACGGGTGACCCGGCCGAGGTGGCGGCCCAGCGCGAGTCGGTGAAGCTGGCCTTCGTCGCCGTGCTGCAGCGCCTCGCGCCCCGGCAGCGGGCCGTGCTGATCCTGCGCGAGGTGCTCGGCTGGAAGGCCGCCGAGGTGGCCGAACTGCTCGGCGTCACGGTGGCCTCGGTGAACAGCGCGCTGCAGCGGGCGCGCGCGGTGCTCGCCGGGGACGGCGCGGCCGCCCGCCCGGCCCCCGCGCTGGACGGCGACCACCGCGCGCTGCTGGACCGCTACGTCCGCGCCTTCGAGGCGTACGACATGGACGGCCTCGCCGCGCTGCTGCACGAGGACGTCACGCTCAACATGCCGCCGTACGCGATGTGGCTGCGGGGGCGGGGCGAGATCCGGGCCTGGATGCTCGGCCCGGGCCACGGCTGCCGCGGCTCCCGGCTGGTCCCGGTGACGGCCAACGGCGCTCCGGCCTTCGCCCAGTACCGGCCGAGCCCGGCGGGCGGGCACGAGCCGTGGGCGCTGATCGTGTTGGAGGTGTCAGCGGGCCGGATCACCGGGTTCACCAACTTCCTGGACACCGACGTGCTCTTCCCGCTGTTCGGCCTCCCGCCCCGGCTGGCCGCCGACTAGGCCCTGTCCGGCTGCCGGAGGTCGAGGGGGTCCACGCCCCCCGGCAGCAGGGCCGCGAGCCCGCTGAACGCGAGCAGCTCCCGCAGCGGGCCGCTCGCGTTCACCAGCACCACGCCCACCCCGTGCCGCGCGGCGGCGAGCCGCAGCCGGGCGAGGGCGTCGACGACGGCCAGGTCGGGCGCGGTCAGCGCGTCCAGGTCGCAGGTCAGGGCGGGGGCGGGCGGGGGCTTCGGCGTGGTGTCCATACTGCTTGGACCGGCCCGGCGGCCCGGGCTCATCGGCTCCGGCGGAACTTCTCGGAACTTCCCGGAGCTCGACAGAACTCCGCAGAACTTCTCGAAAGAATTTCCGCGTGGAGCGATGAGTTTCGGTCGCGCCCTCGGTCTACTCCTGTGAAAGCGCCACCGTGGCGCCGCGATCACGAAGGACGACACCATGACCGAGAACCTGGGCGAGCTGACCATCACCCGCGAGCTGCCGGCCACCCCGGACGCCGTCTTCCGCGCCTACGTCGAGCCCGAGCAGTTCGTCCGCTTCTGGGGCCCGGTCGGCACCCACGTCGAGCTGGACACCGTGACCATCGAGCCGCGGGTGGGCGGGCGCTACGACAGCACCATGACCATCGACGCGACCGGCGACGCGTACCCGATGTGCGCCAAGATCACCGAGATCCGCCCGGGCGAGCTGATCGCCCTGGTCGAGGAGAGCGTGGGCCTGCGCTCCACGATGACCTTCAAGGACCTCGGCGACGGCCGCACCGAGGTGGTCCTGCACCAGACCGAGGTGCCGGCGATGTACTGCGGTCCGGAGGCCCGGGCGGGCCTCAACTCCAGCTTCGACCGCCTGGTCGAGCACCTCGCCGCCCAGCGCTGAACTGACGGTCCCGGGCGGGTCGGTGGCAGAGTGGGCGGTGCAGAACCACCGTGCCCCAGGAGGATCGCAGTGACGGCTGAGCCCTTGAAGTCCCGCGAGGAATGGTTGGCGTCCCTGCCCAGGATCTACGCGGCGGCGGGCTGCCTGCTGCGGGACGAGTCCGGCCGGATCCTGATCGTGAAGGCCGGGTACCGCGAGCACTGGCAGTTCCCGGGCGGCACGATCGACCTCGGCGAGGGCCCGGTGGAGTGCGCCTCGCGGGAGCTGCTGGAGGAGACCGGCATCGTCAGGGCGACCGGGGAGCTACTGGCCATCTCCTGGACCCACCCCTCGTCCGAACTCGACCACCCGGCGCAGCATTTGATGTTCGACTTCGGCACCGTCCCGGACGGCACCCCCGTGACCGTCCCGGCCGGCGAACTGGACCGGCACCAGTGGGCCACCGTCGAGGAGGCGCTGGAACTCCTCGGCCCGGCCCGCTCGCTCCGGCTGCGGGCGGCGCTGGAGTCGGCCGCCGACGGCCGGGTGCGGATCGTCACCACGCCCGTCTCCGGCTTCTGAGTCCCGCCCGAGCCCAACCGACCGGCCCCGGGCGGGAGTTCCGCCCGGGGCCGGGCCCCGTCTCACGCCTGCTCGGCGTTCCGGGCGGCGATGATGGCCTTGACGGCCTCGGAGGTGAAGGTCTCCGCCTCGGACTTCTCGACGCCGAGGCCGGCGAGCACGCCCGAGCCGTTCTCCAGCTCCAGCAGGGCGAGCAGGATGTGCTCGGTGCCGACGAAGTTGTGCCCGAGCTTCAGCGCCTCACGGAAGGTCAGTTCCAGCGCCTTCTTGCCCTGCGCGTCGTACGGGATCAGCGCGGGCACCTGCTCGGCGGCGGCCGGCAGGACGGCGGCGGTCGCCTCCCGGACGGCCTCCGGGGTGACGCCCTGGGCGGCGAGCGCCTTGAGCCCGATGCCCTCCGGTTCGGCGAGCAGGCCGAGCAGGAGGTGTTCGGCGGTGATCTCGGCGTTGCCGGCCGCCCTGGCCTCCTCCTGCGAGGCCATCACGACGCTCCGGGCCCGGTCGGTGAACCGGGCGAAGCCCTGGCTGGGGTCGAGGTCGGCGGGGGTGCCCGGGTCCTTGGGGACGAACCGCTTCTGGGCGGCCTGCTTGCTGACGCCCATGCTGCGGCCGATGTCGGTCCAGGAGGCGCCGGAGCGGCGGGCCTGGTCGACGAAGTGGCCGATCAGGTGGTCGGCGAGGTCGCCGAGGTGGTCGGCGGCGATGACCGCGTCGGACAACTGGTCGAGCGCGTCGGGGTGGACCTTCTTGATCGCGGCGATCAGGTCGTCGAGGCGCAGCGGAGTGGTGTTGGGAACGACGGGATTCTCCATGCGTCAACCGTAGGTTGTCGATCCTGGGCCGTCAACCATCGGTTGACGATACGCGCGAGTAGTCTTCGGCGGCCCCTGCGGGACGGGAGGCGTCCGATGGGCGGGTCGAGGATCCCGGCCCTGCCCGAGGCCGGGCTGTCTCGCGAACTCAAGCTCCAGGTCGTCGAGTTGCAGGAGCCGGCCTGGCCCGGTGGCCGCTACGCGGCGGGCAGCAGCCGGGCCCGGACGGCGGCGACCTCGGCGGGGGTGGCCCCGGCGGCGAGCAGGTAGCCCGCCGGGTCGAGGCCCTCCAGCGCGCCCGCGAGGACGGCTTCGGCGGTGGTGCCGGCCTCGGCGAGCACCGCGTCGATCCGGTGGTACTGGTCCGGCAGGCCCAGCATCCCGTACAGCGGGCGGACGTTGGGGCCGCTGAGCTGGTAGTCCTCGACGATCGCGGCCCGTTCGACGCCGGCCAGGGCGAGCAGCAGCAGGGCCGCCAGGCCGGTGCGGTCGCGGCCGGCGCCGCAGTGCACGACCAGGCCGCCGGGGCGGGCGCCGGCGATGGCGGCGATCAGTGCGGCGGCGGCGTGCGGGCAGTGGTCCAGGTAGGGGCGGAGCGCGAGCGGGGTGCCGTCCAGCCGGCCGTAGGCCTCCCACCAGGCGGGGCCGGCGAGTTCGTCCAGCGGGACGCGGATCAGCTCGACGCCCTCGGGGAGCGGGAGGAGCGGCTTGTACTCCTCGGCGTTGCGCAGGTCGACCACGGTGCGGACACCGTGGTCGAGGAGGGCGTCCCAGCCCTCGGCGGTGAGGCGGTCCAGGTTGTCCGCCCGGACTATCGCCCCGCGGGCGGTCGGCCGGCCGGAGGCGGTGGGCAGTCCGCCCAGGTCGCGGACGTTCAGGCAGCCGTCCCACACGAGGGTGCGGTCCTCGGTGGCGGTCAGCGCGTGCGTCCGGCTCATGGGGGCCCCGTTTCCTCGACCGGGGGTCCCGTTACCCCCTCGTTATGAAGGACTCCCGGGAGATCCGGATGGTTCCGTGCTGTTCGGATCGCCGACACCCGGCGTTGGGGCCGGTTCGGGCGCCGTCCGGGGGCGGTGATGCTCCCCCGGGCGGCAGGTGGACGGCAGGCGGTGTCAGACGGCGGTCGGGGCTTCGGTCTCGGCCGCGACCAGCTTCTCCATCGGATCGGCCGCGATCCGACCGAGCATCGCGCCGGCCGCGATCGCGCCGATCATGAACACGGTGGACAGCCAGGCCATGGTCGCCACCGGCAGGGTGAAGGCGCCGACCACCCGGGCGACGCACTCGGCCAGCAGCGCGGTGCCCCAGGCACCCGCGAACACCCGCTCGTGGCGCTGGAAGGCCCGGGAGCCGGCCGCCCGGCCCTCGACCAGCCGCTGCCAGGCGGCGGCCCGGTCGCGCTTGCCCTTGGTGAGGAAGGGCATCAGCACCGGGGTCATCACCGACCGGCCGACCAGCGCCGAGAACAGGATGGCCAGCGCCACGGTGCCGCTCAGCCCGCCGTCCTTGGCGATCATCAGTCGGGCGTCGCCGGTGACGAAGGTGAGCGCCAGGCCCGCCAGGTTCACGGTCAGCATCAGCGCGGCCCACAGGTTGAGCCTGCGCTCGCGCAGCAGGCCGAGCACGGTCCGGGCGGCCGGGATGGCGCTGCTCCACGCCAGCGCGGCGAACACGCTCAGGCCGCCGGCCGAGTGCAGCAGGTAGTAGCCGGCCAGCGGGGCGACCACGTCGATGGCGAGCGGGCGGAGCCCGGAGGCCGACGGGTTCGGGGTCGTGCCGGTCCCGGTGGTGGCGGCGGCGGTGGCGGTGGTGACGGTTCGGCTCACGGCGGGTTCCTTCCCTGCTGGTGGCCGCGGGCCGCTGCCCGCGTCGTGCCTCCAGTGTTTCCGTCCGACCCTCCGTCAGAGCAGTGCCGTCCGTTGCGGGATCCGCGTGACAGCTGTCATGGTGCGGGCCGTGACAGCCGCTCCGACCTGCGACTTCTCCCGGCTCGCGGGGTCGCGTTCGCCCGGATGGCCCATGATGTGGCGGGTGCAGAGTGCAGAGCGCCCCGGAGCGGGCACCGGCAGCCCCGTCGGCCGGTCCGGACCAGTCCCTTCCGCCGGCCCGCCAGCGGGCCGGGCCCCCTCTCCCGCCGATCTGACCGAGGCCGTCCGGGCCGCCCAGGTCGGGGACGAGGAGGCGTTCCGGTTGCTGTTCCGGACCGTCCAGCCGGGCCTGCTGCGCTACCTGCGGGTCCTGGTCGGCGGTCGCCCCGAGGACGCCCAGGACGCCGAGGACATCGCCTCCGAGACCTGGCTTCAGATCGCCCGCGACCTGGGCGGCTTCTCCGGTGACGGGGACGGCTTCCGCGGCTGGGCCGCCACCGTCGCGCGCCACCGCGCGCTCGACCACCTGCGCGCCCGGCGCCGCCGCCCGGTCGCCGACCTGCCCTTCGAGTACCTGGCCGGGCTGGCTGCCGGGGACGACACCGCGGGCGCCGCGCTGGCCACCGTCGGCACCGCCGACGCGCTGGCGCTGATCTCCCGGCTGCCGCGCGACCAGGCCGAGGCCGTCCTGCTGCGGGTGGTCATGGAACTGGACGCCGAGAGCGCCGCCCGGGTGCTCGGCAAGCGGGCCGGCAGCGTCCGGATGGCCGCCCACCGGGGGCTGCGGAAACTGGCCACGCTGCTGGAGCAGTCCTTCGCGGCCGGGGTCGGGATCCCCGCCGCGCGCGAGGCCGAACCGGCGGTGCGGCGGCCCGGCCGGACCGGCCGGCGCCGTACCGAGGAACCCGTCGAGGAACCCGTCGAAGAAACCGCGGGGAAGGCGGCCGGGAAGCCCACGGGGAAACCTGCGGGAAAGCCTGCGGGAAAAAGTTCTCCGCAAGGTGTGACAGAACGCCGGGCCGCGACGCTGAAGGACATGAGATGAGCACCAACCGATCCCGTCGGATCGACCGTGACGCTGCCGAGCATCTGCTCGGCGGTGCCGTGGGCGGCCCGCTGGCCGGGCAGGACGCCTCGCTCACCGGACCGGACGGCGGTCCCGGGCCGCTCGCCCGGATCCTCGCCGCGGCCGCCGCCCCGGCGACGGCCGACGAACTGGCCGGGGAGCAGGCCGCCCTGACCGCGTTCCGGGAGGCGCGTCTCACGTCCGACCCCGTAGTGACCACACCCGTCCGGAGACGATCGATGGCAACCGCCACGTTGGCCAGGGCCTTCAGCACGAAGGCCACTGCCGCCGTGCTCGGCGCCACCGCGCTGTGCGGGGTCGCGGTCGCCGCCGGCACCGGCAACCTGCCGTCCCCGCTGGGCGGCGGGTCCGGCGCGCCCGAGCACGCGCTCGCCGCCGCGGGCGGGCCCTCCGGCAGTGCGCCCGGCACCGCGTCCGCCGATGCGTCGGCCGGTTCGTCCGCCACCTCGCCCGACAGTGCCGCGCCCGGCACCCCGTCCGTCCGCCCGTCCGGCGGCGGCTCCGCCTCGGGCGGTCCGCAGTTGGTCGGACCGTCCACCGCCCCGAAGCCCGGCACCCCCTCCGCCGATACCGACGGCGACGGCGACGTCGAGGGGCACGGCGCCCGGCCGCTCGCGCCCGGACTGGTCGCCCTCTGCCACGGCTTCGCCGACTGGTCGGGCCGGGGCGAGCGCTCACCGGCCACCGAGCCGCGGTTCGGCCCGCTGGTCACGGCGGCCGGCGGGGCGGAGAAGGTGGCGGACTACTGCGCGGAGGTGCTCGGCGACGAGGACGACGACCATCCGGGTGCCGCCGCGAAGCCCCACGACCCCGGCCGGACCACCCCCGGCCCCGGTGCGGGCGCGGGCAAGGGGAACACCGAGGACGGCCGGGGCAACGGCCAGGACAAGAACAAGGACAAGGGCAAGGGCAACGGCCAGGACAAGGGCCAGGACAAGGGCCAGGACAAGGGCAACGGCGGCAACGGGGCCAGGCCCGGCCGGTCCGGCGTGACCGTCCCGGCGCCGCCGGCCGCGCCGTCCCTGCCCGACGTCCGTCCGAGCAGGACCGACCGTTCCGACGACAGCCAGTCGGGCCGGAGGTAACCCAGGAACTCCGGGTGGGCGGCGAGCGACTCCCCCCGGGCTCGCCGCCCACCCGGACCGCACCACCCGCAGTACCCGCAGGACCGCACCACCGGCAGGACCGCACCACCCGCAGGACCGCACCACCCGCAGGACCGCACCACCCGCAGGACCGCTCGTCAGTACCACCCGAAGACCCCGGGTGGCCGGTCGGCTCCCCGTGCCGTCCGGCCGCCCGGCCCCGGCCGGCCCGGCAGGCGCCCACCCCGGACGCGCCGTCGGCCCGGTCGGCCTGGAACGTGCGGCCCGCCCTCCCGCAGTCAGGGCGGGTCGCACCCCCGCGCCGGCGGCCGGGGGACCGCTGCCCGGTCCCCCGACCGCCTCCCCGCCCCAGGCGGTGCGGTCCGGCGGTGCGGCTATCGTGCACAGGTGCACGAGGCGGCCCGGAACACCGGGCACGGCACGTGAGGGGAGTTCCAGGTGATCGGACGGGCGCTGAACGGGCGTTACGAACTCGTCGAGATACTCGGCGTCGGCGGCATGGCCACCGTCTGGCGCGGGCTGGACCACGTGCTGGGCCGCCAGGTGGCCGTCAAGGTCCTCAACGGGGGACTCGCCGACGACCCCCGCTTCGCCGAGCGGTTCAGCCGCGAGGCGCAGCACGCGGCCATGCTGGTGCACCCGAGGATCGTCATGGTCTTCGACTCGGGCGTCGACCAGGGCACGCCGTTCATCGTCATGGAGCTCGTCCACGGCCGTTCGCTCGCCGCCGTGCTGGTGCAGCAGCCGGGCCTGCCGGTGGAACGCGCCGTCGGCATCGCGGCGGCGGTCTGCGAGGCGCTGGCCGTCGCGCACGCGGCCGGGCTGGTCCACCGGGACATCAAGCCCGGAAACATCATGATCACCGACGACGGCGGGGTGAAGGTCGTCGACTTCGGCATCGCCCGGGCCGGTTCGTCCAGCAACCTGACCCAGACGGCGAGCGTGCTCGGTACGGCCGCCTACCTGTCGCCCGAGCAGGCCACCGCCTCGCCCCTGGACGGCCGCACCGACCTCTACGCGGTCGGTTGCGTGCTCACCGAAATGCTCACCGGCGAGACCCCGTTCACCGCCGAGACCCCGGTGGCGATCGCCTTCAAGCACGTCAGCGAGCAGCCCCTGCCGCCGTCCTACCGCCGCCCCGGCCTGCCGCCCGCGCTGGACGCGGCCGTGCTGCGCCTGCTCGCCAAGAACCCCGCCGACCGGCCGGCGGACGCCGTCGCGGCGCGGGCCGAACTCCTCTCCACCATCCCCGGGTTGGCGGTCGGCGACCCGACGGCGGAACTCCTCGCCACCGCCGCCGCCACCCAACTGCTGCCGCCCGTAAGGCCGGTGAACCCCAACCAGCAGCACACCACCCTGCTCCCGCCGCAGGCCCCGGCCGTCACCTCGCTGATGGCACCCGTCCCGCAGGCCCCGCCGGCCACTTCGCTGATGGCACCCGTCCCGCAGGCCCCGCCGGCCACTTCGCTGATGGCGCCCGTCCGGCAGGGCCCGCCCGCGCCCGCCGGCCGCAGCCGCCGCCGCGGCAGGCCCCTCGTCCTCGGCGCACTGGGCGTGGCCGCACTCGCCGGCGTCACCGCCCTGGCCGTCGCCGCCCTGGACGAGCCCGCCGGCAACGCCGCCGCCCCCGCTCCCACCAAGCCGCCGGCGGCCACCGCCCCCAGCACCCCGGCTGCCGCGCCCAGCACCCAGGCCCGCGCGTCCACCCCCGCGGCGACCCCGACGCCCACCACCACGGCCCCCACCACCCCGGCCGGCCTCCCCACGGCCCCCAACCCGGCCGTCCCCCGCAACCAGGGGCCGGCCCTCCAGCTCAACGCCTTCCGCCAGGCCGTCGTCCAGACCCAGGTCGCGGGCAAGGAGCACGACCGCCAGGCGGAGCTGCTGCGCATCCTCGACGACGCCTCCGCCCGCCTCAACGAGGGCAATCCGGACGACGCGGCCCAGGAGCTCAAGGACGCCCAGAAGGTGATCCGCGACCTGGCCAAGAAGCACGCCATCGACGGCCCCACCAACGCCAACTGGAACGCCCGCCTCGGCGCCCTGCTGATCACCCTGCACGCCACGGCCGCCGACAACCAGGACTGGTGACCGCGGGGCCTCAGGTCCGGTCCGACGGTGGCGCGGCGGTTCAGCGCGCGGCCGCGGGCCGCTCGGCCGCCCAGGCGAACCCGTCCGGGTCGGTGAAGGTTCCGGCGGTGCCGCCGATCACGAGCCGGTGCGATCCGCTGCCGTCGGGGGAGACGCCGGCGTCCTTGGCGAGGGCCCGGCGCTTGTACAGCGCGAGCTTGACCGGGCTCGACCCGGTGGCGAACTCGACGTACACCGGCCCGAAGCTCTTCGCCACGGTGAGGCCACGGTCGACGTAGAACCGCTTGCTCGCGGAGACGTCCGCGACTCCCAGCAGGAGCACGAGCTGGTCGATCTGCCGGGTGGCCGGGCCGGTGTCCTTCTTCGCGGAGGTCGCGATCTTCCAGATCGTCCCGTCCGGGGCCTGGACGACGCCGCCGTAGCCCCAGAGCGACTTCGCGGCGGGTTTGAGGGCGGTGGCGCCGGCGTCGAGGGCGGCGTCGACGAAGCCGTTGACGGTGGCGGGCCGGGACACCGTGAGCGACAGCGTGAACCCGCGGAAGCCGGTGGTCTGTTCCTGCGAGGCCCGCAGGCGCAGCTGCGTGTCCAGGCCGAAGGCGGTGGTGTAGAAGCTGCGGGCGGCCGTGGGGTCGGCCACGTCGAGGATGAGGGAGTCGATGGAAGTCATGTCCTCCACGCTAGGTGCGGCCCGGCGGCCGGGGCTTCTCGAATTCTGACCGGTCCGGCGGCCCGTCGCGCGCGGCGCCGGTAGTCGTCGGGCGGCATGCCGACCAGTTCGGTGAAACGGGCGCGGAAGGCGTCCGGCGAGGTGCAGCCGACCGCGCGGCGGACCGCGGTGATGCCGAGGCCGCCGCAGCGCAGGAACGCGGCCGCGCGCTCGACACGGCGCGCCGTCAGGTAGCCGTACGGCGAGTCGCCGTAGGCCAGCCGGAACTCGCGGCTGAGCTGCCCGGCCGCCAGGCCGGCGTCGCGCGCGAGCGCCAGGACGTCCAGTGGCCGCGCGTACTCGCGGTCGATCCGGTCCCGGACGCGGCGCAGCCGCGCGAGGTCTTTCAGGCGCTGCGCCGCCGCGCGGGCGCTGGCCCACGAGGGGTGACACACGGGAGGACTCCTCTCACCGGGCCCGACTCCGGCCGTCGCGGCCGTCGCGGCCGTGGCAGCCGTGGCGGCCGTCAGGGACCGCGCCGCCCGCACGGTCGGCGCTCGGCCGGTCGGCTCAGCGCAGCTCCTGGATGCGGATCAGGTTGCCGGCGGGGTCGCGGAAGGCGCAGTCGCGCATGCCGTACGGCTGCTCGGTCGGCTCCTGGACGACCTCGGCGCCGCCGGCCTGCACCGCCCGGAAGGTGCCGTCGAGGTCCCGGGTGGCCAGCAGGATCCAGCCGTAGGTGCCCTTGGCCATCATCTCGGCGATGGTGCGGCGCTCGTCCTCGGTGACCCCGGGGTCGACGGCCGGCGGCGCCAGGAGGATGGAGGTGTCGGGCCGGTCGGCGGGGCCGACGGTGATCCAGCGCATCTTGCCCTGCCCGACGTCGCCGCGGACCTCGAAGCCGAGGACGTCGCGGTAGAAGACCAGGGACGCGTCCGGGTCGTCGTGCGGGAGGACGCTGGTGTGAATGGTGATGTCCATGGCGCCGATGCTAGGTGTGGCCGCGCGGGCGTGCTTCTCGAATCCTGACCGATCGGGCGTGGCCGTCCACAGCCTGTGGACAACGTCACGGCTTGCGGTGGCTACGGGTCTCGACGTTCGCCCGGATCGCCCGCGACAGCGTCCCCGCCGCCGTGGCGAGGAAGACGAACGTGTACCCGATCTGCAGGATCACCACGAGGCGAGGGGCCTGACCGGTCGGGGTGATGTCGCCGTAGCCGACGGTGGCCAGGGTGACGACGGTGAAGTACAGGGCGTCGAGCCGGGTGACCAGCCCCTCGAAATCGCCCGGACGGGCGGCCATGACGTAGTAGGTCGCGGAGAAGATGGTCATCGCGAGGAAGATCAGGAACGACAGCCAGACCACCGGGCGCTTCGCGTCGCCCCGCAGCACGGCGGTGGTCTTCGCCAGCAGCAGGCCGCTCAGGCCGACCAGCGCGGCGGCGAACACGAGCCAGCTGAGGACGGGGTGCTGGTAGCCGAGCAGGCGCAGGGGAAGGGCCCAGTACGCGAGGATCAGCGCGGTGCAGGCGCTCAGCAGCCAGAGCGCGGACCGCGGGTCGACCCGGCCCTGCGGTGGTGGTGGCTGGCTTCCGGACATCGCGTCCAGCCTGCGGCCGCGCCGGGCCGGCCGCGTCCCGGGCTGGGCCGTTCGGGCCGGACCGTCCGCCGCCGTTCCACCGGCCGTAGCACCGGCCCCCGCTGACCGCCCCTCAGGCGGAGGCCGGGGTTCCTCCGTCCGGTCGGCCGGGTTCGTCCAGCAGCTCCAGCAGGGCCAGGACGGCGACCAGCGCGAGTGCCAGGCAGAGCGTCACCAGCACCGTCGGATAGCTCCACAGCACGAACGCCAGCGCCGCGCCCGCGACCGCCGCCCAGCCCAGCCAGGCCTTCCAGCGGTGGACGAACCGCCCGACCGGCCCGAGCCGCAGCCCGGCCCGTTCGGCGGTGCTCCGGGCCGCGCCGAGCCCGGCGTGCCAGCCGCTGCGCGCGGTGCGGGCCCAGCGACCGCCGCCGCTGATCCAGGCGCCGAGCGCGACGACCAGGCCGAGCGCGATCACCACCCGGACGGCGGAGCGCAGGTAGCGCACCAGCGCGTCGTACACCGCCTGGGCGGCCGCCTGGTCCACCCCGGCGGGGAGCCCGTCCAGGTAGACGGCCCGGAACACGCTCAGCCCGATGCCCAGCAGCAGCGCCCCGGCGGCCATCCCCAGCGCCGCCGTGACCGCCGCCCGGCGCCGCCGGACCGCGAGCAGCACCCCGCCGACCGCGCAGACCAGCGTGAGCACCGGCATCCAGAAGCCGGCCAGGTCCAACAGCCGCAGGCCGGTGCGGACCTTGGGGATGGCGTCGGACTGCACCAGCGTGAACGAGGTGTGGATCTCCGGGATCCTCGCGGCCGGCGCGAGCCCGTTGTCGACCAGCGCGGTCTTCACCCGGGCGATCACCGGGGCGAGGTCGAGCACCACGGTGTCGTTCCTGACCTCGACGGCGCCGCCGCCCTGCCCGGTCAGCATCCGGTCGATCGCGGTGTGCGCCTGCCGGTTGACGTCCGTCCAGAGGGTGGCGAAGGCGTCGCTGTCCACCACCCGCTGGACCTGGTCGCGGACGAAGCCGGTGAGCCCGTCGGTGAGGGCCTGGCCGATGCCGTTCAGCAGCGCGCCGAGCTTGGGCCGGTCGTCGGGGGCGATGTTGTCGAGCAGCGAGTCGACCGGGATCCGCGCCACGACCTCGTCGGTGACCCGGTTGGTGACGGCCGCCCTGACGGCCGGGTCCCGGGCCAGCGGCGCCATGGTCGCGACGTACCGGTCGGTGTCGCCGATCTCCGACCTCGCCCACACCGCGACGGCGCTCAGCGGGGTCAGCACGCAGGCCAGCAGGATCAGCAGGACGGCGACGAGGGAGCGCACCCGGTGGCGGTCCGGGCGGGTCGCCAACTGCCGGGTGAGCTGCGCCTGGTGGGCCTCGGCGGCGCTCAGGCGGGCCCGCAGGTCGGCCAGCTCGTCGGGCGACCCGGCGGGCGGTTCACCCGGGGGTCCGGCGGGGGGTCCGCCTGGCGGTCCGGCGGGTGTTCCGGCGGGCGGCTCGTCGCCCGGCTCGTCGGTGGGCATGCCGCGACTCCGTTCCTCCGTTGGGTGCATACCAGGAGATAACGGATCAGATCGGACGGCCAGCCGGGAGGGCCGTGAGCAGCCCGGATGCAGCAGAAGCCCCCGGCACCGTCATCGGACGGTACCGGGGGCTTCCGGAGGAGAGCGGGACTCAGACGGCCGTCTCGGGCCGCTTCGTCTCGGTGGCCTTGGTCACGTTGGTCGGCGTGACGGCCGGCGGGGTCGTGGCGGCCGGCTGCGGGGCGGCGGTGCTCTGCGGGGCGGCGGTGCTCTGCGCGGTGCCGGCGCTCTGCGCGGCGTCCGCCGGGGCTTCGTCCTCGCGCAGCGCCTTCGTCTCCGCCTTCAGGATGCGCATCGACTTGCCGAGGCCGCGGGCCATCTCCGGCAGCTTCTTCGACCCGAACAGCAGGATGACGATCGCCAGCACCACCAGGAGGTGCCAGGGCTCAAGACCGTTCCGCAGCATCCCTGGCCACCGGTCCCTTCTTGTCTAGAGTCAAGGGTGGGCGAGCGCCCGTGCTGGCCAGTATGCCTGGCGACGACGGCGAACGGATACACCGGCCGGGAAACGCTGGCCAAAAAGCAGGTGCCGTTCGAGCGGAACGCGAGCGCCCGCGGCGGCGGCCGGAGCCGGCCCGGTCCGGCTCGCGCACCCGTGACCAGCCCGCACGGCACCGCACCGCGCAGCACCTGCCTCTCCGACCCCTCCAGCCCCTTCGGTTCCGTCGCCGGGGTCCGCAGCCGGCAACCGCCCGATCGGCGGCGGCTCAGTACACGAAGGGCACGAGCCGCTTCGACGTCCGCCGGTATTCCGCGTACTCCGGCCCGAAGGCGGCCAGCAGCAGCCGCTCCTCGGCGGTGATCCGCCAGCCGTACGCGCCGAGCAGCAGCGCCGGCACCAGCAGGGCCGCCGGCCAGCTGCCCAGGCCGAGCGCGTAGCCCGTCCAGACCAGCAGACTGCCGGCGTAGCCGGGGTGGCGGATCTGCCGGTACGGGCCGCTGCGGACGACGCGCTGGGTGTCCACGGTGCGCAGGGTGCGGGTGTAGTAGCGGCCCAGGGTGCGCATGCCCCAGGCCCGCAGGGCCAGCCCGGCGGCGATCAGCGCGATCCCGAACCAGCGGGCCCAGAGCGGCAGTTCGCCGATCCCGGCGCGGCCGAACAGCACCACGACCAGCACCGCGGCGGCGTAGCAGGCGAGCAGCAGCCGGGTCGAGCCGCGGTCGCGGCCGTCCGCGCGCCAGGTGCCGGCGGCGGAGTCCTCGCGGCGGCGCAGCATCAGCTCGTAGCCGACCCAGCAGAGCATGCCGAGGAGGGAGAGCAGGGTCGTCAGGGACATGCGGCGGCTCCCGGCGGATAGGAGATGCGGGCCAAGTACCCCTTCACGGTCCTCCCCGGGGACCGCC
Organism: Kitasatospora sp. NPDC088861; assembly: GCF_044750105.1. Taxonomy (NCBI): domain Bacteria; kingdom Bacillati; phylum Actinomycetota; class Actinomycetes; order Kitasatosporales; family Streptomycetaceae; genus Kitasatospora; species Kitasatospora sp. NPDC088861. Next base: position 172,873 of record NZ_JBIVJF010000001.1, on the reverse strand, counting down.
GACGCACGCCCCCGGGGGTGGACGCCCCGGCCTCCACCCCCAGGTGGACCGTCCGGCCCGCCCGTTGACGAGGCCCGTTCGTTGCCGCCTGCGATCTGCGGCCGTGCCGCCGACCCTGGCACGCCGATGGACGTTACAACCGCTACCTTGACGCCATGGGCGAGCCAGTGATCGAGTCGATGGCCGAGGTCCGGGGCCACCTCGCGGACGTGATCGACCGGGCACGACGTGACGGAACTCCGACGATCATCACGAGGCGCGGCCGGCAGGAGGCGGTGGTGATCGACATCGCCGAGTGCTGGCGCCTGCGGGAAGTCGCCGACCAGGCCGAGGACGAGTGGCTGAACCGCCTCGCGGCCGAGGCCGAGGCCGAGGGCCTCGAAGGCTCCGTCTCGCTGGAGGGGATGGCCGCCCTGCTCCGCGATCACCACGGCCGAGCCTGAGGGGCTGCTCCGTGCTCACCGGGTGCTGTACACCGTCGAGGGCGGGGTGCTGATCGTCTGGGTCATGGCGGTCGGCAACCGTCGTGAGGTCTACCGGCACCGGTAGGGGCCGGTGGGAACGGCGGAGAGCCCCCGTCCGAGGGGGCGGGGGCTCTCGATGACTCGCGTGGATCGGGCCGGGTGGGTCAGGCGGTGACGGCCTCGGGGGCCGGGGCGGCGGCGGGGAGGTGGCGCATCAGGCGGTAGGCCAGCAGGGCGGTGCCGAGGGCGAAGACCAGGCCGACCACCGCGGCGACGTGCAGGCCGTCGGTGAAGGCGGCCCGGGCGGTCTCCAACAGGTCCGTGCCGATCCGGCCGGGCAGGTGGCCGGCGACGGTGACCGCGCCGCCGAGGGTGTCCTGGGCGGCCCGGGCGGCCTCGCCGTCGACGCCCGTGGGGAGGGCGCCGTCCAGCTGGTGGCGGTAGACGGCGGCGCCGGCCGCGCCGAGCAGGGCGATGCCGAGCGAACTGCCGAGTTCGACGGCGGTCTCGGAGGTGGCGGAGGCGGCGCCGGCCTGCTCGGCGGGGGCGGCGGAGACGACCATTTCGGCGGTCATGGTCATGGTGCCGACGGTGCCGGCGGCGAGGACGCCCGCCGCGACGAGGATGAGCGCCAGCGGGGAGTGCGCGCCGACCTGGGTCATCAGCGCGAAGCCCGCCGCTCCGACCAGGAACCCGCCGCCCATCAGGGCCGCCGGGCGGACCTTGCCGGCCAGTGCGGAGCTGGTGCCGACGGCCGCGCCGACGCCGACGCTGGGCACCAGCGACCAGAGCGAGGCGGTGAGCGGGCTCATGCCCTTGACCAGTTGCAGGTACTGCGAGGTGAAGAGGGAGAAGCCCATCATCGCGAACATCGCGATGGTGTTGACGCTGATCGCGCCGCTGAAGGTGCGGATCCGGAACAGGCCGAGGTCGATCAGCGGGTCGGCGGCGGTGCGCTGGCGCCATACGAACGCGGCGGCCAGCAGCAGGCCGGCCGGGACGGCGAGGGCGGGCAGCGGGCTCCAGCCGTCCACGGCGAGGGTCTTGACGCCGTAGACCAGCGGCAGGATCGCGGCCATCGAGAGCGCGGCGCCTGGCAGGTCGAAGCGGCCGGTGCGGGCGGTGGAGCGGTACTCGGGGAGCAGGACGGGCGCGGCGAGCAGCACCAGGGCCATCACCGGGACGGCGAGCAGGAACGCGGAGCCCCACCAGAAGTGGTCGAGCAGCAGGCCGCCGGCGACCGGGCCGAGGGTGGCGCCGGCGGTGAGGACGCCGCCCCAGGCGCCGAGGGCGATCTGCCGCTGCTTGGGGTCGTGGAACATGTTGCGGACCAGCGCGAGCGTCGAGGGCATCACGGTGGCCCCGGCGACGCCGAGCAGGGCGCGGGCGGCGATCAGCTGGCCGGCGGTGTCGGCCCGGGCGGCCAGCAGCGAGGCGCCGATGAAGCCGGCGGCGCCGATCATCAGCAGCCGGCGGCGGCCGATCCGGTCGCCCAGCGAGCCCATGGTGATGAGCAGCCCGGCGAGCAGGAACGAGTACACGTCCATGATCCACAGCTGCTGGGTGCCGCTGGGCGCCAGCGTGGTGGAGATGAAGGGGACGGCGAAGAAGAGCACGCCCATGTCCATGGCGAGGACGAGGGTCGGGAGCAGGAGGACGGCCAGGCCGATCCATTCGCGACGGCCTGCGCGGCCGGTGGTTGCGGTCATGGGGAAGACGGTACGGACGTGTCAGACACCTGTCTAGTACGTATGTGTAAATCGCTCGTGCGAGACGTCAGTGCGAGACATTCGTGCAAGACATCTGTGCAGTCCTTCCGTAGGATTCGGGTCATGGGAAACCGCGAAGACCTGATGGCCGGCGCCAAGCGCTGCCTGTACGAGAAGGGGTACGGGCGCACCACCGCCCGTGACGTCGCGACCGCCTCGGGCGTCAGCCTGGCCGCGATCGGCTACCACTTCGGTTCGAAGGACGCGCTGCTCAACGCGGCGATGATCGAGGCGATCGGGGAGATGGTGGGGGAGACCCTGGGCGCGGTGGTGAACGCCGCCAACCGCGTGTCCGACGATCCGGAGGAGCGCTTCGCCGCGGTCTGGGACGGCCTCAGGACCGTCTTCACCGAGCACCGCGGGCTCTGGGCGGCCCAGTTCGAGGCGCTCGCCCAGGCCGCGCACGCGCCCGAGCTGGCGCACGCGTTCGCGGAGGCGCAGAAGGAGGGCCGGCTCGGTCTCGCCGCGCTGTTCCAGGGACTGCCCGAAGTGCCGGACACCGAGGAGGAGGTCGTCCGCGGCTCCTTCTACCAGACCCTGCTGGCCGGGTACGCCGCCCAGTGGCTGGCCGCCCCCGAACTGGCGCCGAACGGGCGGGACTTCCTGCGCGGGCTGCGGCTGGTCAGCGGAAGCGTGTTCGGCCCCGCGGTGCCGTCACCGCCCGCCACCGCCCGCTGACGGCGGCCGGCCGTCGCCCGTCGCCCGCTGCCGCCCGCGCCGCCCCGCTAGGCGGTGACCACCGTCAGCAGCACCACCGAGTCGACGTGGGCCAGCAGCCCGTGCCGTTCCTGGGGCACCGGCTCCAGCCGTCCGACCGGCAGCTCCTGGTGCCGGCCGGCGATGGTCAGCGAGACCCGGCCGCGCAGCACCTGGACGCTGCCGGCGGTCGGCGGGGTGTGCTCGTCCAGCGAGGTGCCCGCGGTCAGCGCGATCACGGTCTGCCGCAGGACGCCGTCGTGGAGCACCAGGTGGGCGCTGCGCCCGTGCGGGCTCTCGGCCGCCCGGGCGGCGTGCTCCACGGCGAGCTGTTCGAGATCGGGCATCGCGCGTCCTCCTGACCCGGCGTGCCGGGCCGACCCCGGGCGCCCGGACCGGCGCCGTGTGCCCAGGTTCGCGGACGCGCTCGGCTCGCGCACCCGGAGCCGTTCGACGTGCAGCCCCCGGCGAGTGCCCGCATCGTGGAGGCATGGCGATCAACGAGACAGTCTCCGGTGGGTTCCAGGTCAACCGCTCGCTGCTGGCCGGCGGCGCGCTGCTCACCGGTATCGGCGCCGTGCTCGGCGTGGCCGGGGCGGCGATGGTGTGCGCGGCGCTGGCCACGGCCGGCCGCAGCTGGGTGCGCAGCCTGGAGACCGCGCCGGCCGCGTTCGCCCAGCGGGCGCTGCGCGAGGCGAAGGTGGCGTCCAGCGCGGGCTGGGAGGCCTGGCGCGCGGAGCACGGTTCGCCCAACTGAGCGCACCCGCCCAACTGAGCACGACGGCCCCGGCCGAGTGTGCCCGGCCGAGTGCGCCCGTCCGGGTGCGGCGGGCCGCCATGGGGGTGCGGCCCGCCGCGGCTGTGGACCCGCCTACAGGCCGAGGGACTTGGCGATGATGCTGCGCATGACCTCGCTGGTGCCGCCGTAGATCCGGAACACCCGGTTGTCGGTGTAGAGCCGGGCGATCGGGTACTCCAGGATGTAGCCGTAACCGCCGTGCAGCTGAAGGCACTTGTCGATGACGGTGGAGGCCGACTCGGTGCAGAACAGCTTCGCGGCTGCCGCGTCGGCGACGGTCAGCTCCCCCTGCTGGTACAGCTCCAGCGCGCGGTCCACCATCGACTGCTGCGCCACCACCTGGGCCTCGCAGTCGGCCAGGGTGAACTTGGTGTTCTGGAACTCGGCCACCGCTTTGCCGAACACCTTGCGGTCCTTGACGTACTGGAGCGCGAACCGCACCGCCGCGGCCGCCGACGCGTACGCGCTGACGGCGATGGCCAGCCGCTCCTGCACCAGGTTGTGGGTCAGGTAGGAGAAGGCCCGGCCCTCCTCGCCGAGCAGGTTCTCCACCGGCACCCTGACGTCGCTGAACGCCAGTTCGGCGGTGTCCGAGGTGCGCAGGCCGATCTTTTGCAGCTTGCGGCCGACCGTGTAGCCGGGGGAGGTGGTGTCCACGCAGAGGATGGACAGGCCGGCCCGGCGGTTGTCCGGGTCGTACGGGGCGGTGCGGCAGACCACCAGGACGAGGTCGGCCAGCACGCCGCCGGTGATGAAGGTCTTGGCGCCGTTCAGGACGTAGTGGGTGCCGTCCTCGGAGAGCTTCGCGGTGGTGGCGATGCCCGCGAGGTCGGAGCCGGCGCCCGGCTCGGTCATCGCGATGGCGGTCATGATGTCGCCGGAGACGAAGCCGGGCAGCCAGCGCCGCTTCTGCTCCTCGGTGGCGTACTCCAGCAGGTAGGGCAGGACCAGCGCGGTGTGCACGCCCGAGGAGCCGAAGCTCACGCCCGCCCGGGCGGTCTCCTCGGTGATCACCGTCTGGTACTTGAAGCCGCTCTCGCCCGCGCCGCCGTACTCCTCCGGCACCTCGATGCCGTAGACGCCGAGCGCGCCGAGCTGCCGGTAGAAGTCGCGCGGCGGGTGGCCGTCGGCCTCCCAGCTCTCGTAGACCGGGACGACCTCGTTGGCGATGAAGTCCCGGATGGTCTCCCGGAAGGCCTCGTGGTCCTCGTTGAACACGGTGCGGCGCACGGCGGCGCTCCCTTCGGTGGTGACCGGCTGCGGGCGCCGGCGGGGGCTGAACGTGCCAGGTGATGGCCTCACAAGTTAATCTCGGGTAGCTTCGGCTGTCCAGGGTCGACGGCACCGGAAAAGGCTGGTGGCCACCGGCGGTCGGCGTCCTCAAGTGAATCCTTGCTAGCCTTCGGGCGGCAGTCCGGAGCGCGGGAGGGGGGCTCGCCATGGTGGTCCGACGACCTCCCGGGCGGCGCGCCCAGATCCTCGCCGTGGCGGCCGACCGGTTCCACCGCAGCGGCTACCACCAGGTCTCCATGACCGAGGTCGCCGCCGGGGTCGGCATCACCGCGCCCGCCCTCTACCGGCACTTCCGGGGCAAGCCCGAACTGCTCGACCGCGCCGTCCGGCTGGGGCTGGACGCGCTGGCCTGCGGGCTGCGCGGGGCCCGCACCACCGGCGACCTCGGCGCCGCGCTGGCCGCCGTCGCGGTCGGACACCGCCCGCTCGGCACCCTGGTGCAGCGTGACGCCAGGCTGCTGCCGCCGGCCCGGCGGGCGGCGCTGCGCCGCGAACTGCGCGCCGACGTCGCGCTGATGACCGCCGTGCTGCGCGCCGGACGGCCGGAACTTCCGCTGCCGGACGCCGAGTTGCTCTGCTGGTCGGCGCTCTCGGCCTGCACCGGGCTCTCCTACCAGTCGGCCGCGCCGCAGCCGCGCCGCGCCGAGGCGGTGCTGCGCGAACTCGTCGCCGCCGTCCTCGCGGCCTCCCCGGGCGGTGCCGCCGCCCACCCGGATCCCGCTGTCCACCCAGGTCCCGCTGTCGCCCCCGCTCCCGTCCCCGCCGCCGATCCCGTCGCCCCGGGGTCGCCGGAGCCCAGGCCGCAGGCGCGCCGCGAGGAGCTGCTCGCGGCGGCCGTCCGGCTCTTCCACCAGCGCGGCTTCGACAACGTCAGCACCGACCAACTCGGCGCCGCCGTCGGCATCTCCGGCCCCAGTGTCTACCGGCACTTCGACAGCAAGGCCCAGTTGCTCGCCGCCTCGCTGGTGCGCAGCCGCGAACGGCTCTGGCAGGAGGTGGACGGCGCGTTCGCCGCCGCCGCCGGGCCGGAGGCGGCGCTGGCGGCCGGCCTGGGTGCGTACGTCGGCTTCGCGCTGCGCAACGGCGACTACCTGGGCGCGATGCTCAGCGAGACGGAGCGGCTGGCCCCGCCGGACCGCCGGGTCGCGGTGGACTTCCGGCGCGACTTCCTGCGCACCTGGGTCGGCCTGCTGCGGCGGGTCCGGCCCGAGTACGACGCGGTCGAGGCCCGGATCCGGGTCCACGCCCTGTTCGCGCTGGTCAACGACGGGGTGCGGAACCGCCCGCACAGCGCCCGCCCGGACCTCGGGAACTGCCTGCTGCACCTCGGCCGGGCCGTCCTCGGACTGCCCGGAACGGACGGCGGCCGGGTGCCCGCCCCGCGTTGACGGGGTGGGCACCCGGCCCGGAGGGTGTGGCTGCGCCCGGGGCCGGACAGGACCTAGCCGACGGCGCCCGGGAAGAAGGCCCGGGCGTCGAGGTTGCCGTTGCCCTGCAGAGCGCCGATGTTGCCGCCGTTGCCGGTCGCGGCGAGGCCGTTGTTCTGGTTGCTCGCGCCCGAGCCGGTGGCCGTCTGCTGGGTGACGACCACGTTGCCGTGGACGTTGCCGATGACGTTGGCGGAGCCGGTGTTGCTCACGACGCTGCTGTTGGAGTGGTCGATGGCACCGGCGCCGTTGTCGGCGTGGGCGCTGGCGGCGCCGAAGCCGACGAGGAGGAACGCCCCGAGGGCGGTGGCGGCGGCTGCGCGGATACGGGACACGGTGGTCTCCCTGAGCTGGGGGTGCGAAATGTGGCGCGATCCGGAGTGGCCGCTCCGTGGCGCCGTTGCCTGACGTCGCACGTTCAGCATTCACCAGCAGCGTGGACGAACTCCACCAAACAGGTGGCAATTCCCCCGATGGTGTCATGGTGACGCCGTATCCGGAGATAGCCCGATGGTTGCGACGGCGGCATCTCCACTCCTCAAAACTGCTGGTGGAGATGGAAGTTGACGTGCAAGGCGGCAAGGCCGGACAACCCTGAGCTGTCAACGCGGAGTTGACCGAGTTTTCTCAGGGAGAAAGAAATGGTGGCCGGATAGTCGCACTGGCACACTGGGGACCCATGTCTGAAGGTGCCCCGCCCGAGCCCGCCCCCGCCGAGGATCTGCGTACGACCGAGGTCGATCTCGGCGGACTGGTGAACGTCCTCGCCACCCACCTCTACTCCACCCCGCTGGTCGCTCTGCGCGAACTCGTCCAGAACGCCCACGACTCGCACACCCGCCGACTCCTGGAGGACCCGGACGGCGACCACCGCCCGCTGATCCGGGTGCGCGGAGACGCCGCCCGGCGGACCGTCTCCATCGAGGACACCGGCGCCGGCCTCACCGAGCCGGAGATCCATGCCTACCTCGCCACCGTCGGCACCGGCTACACCCGGATGCTGCGCGACCTCACCGGCAACCAGGAGCTGATCGGCGCCTTCGGCCTCGGCTTCCTCTCCGCCTTCTCGGTGGCCGACGAGGTCGCCGTCACCACCACCTCGCACCGCGAACCGCACCTCGGCCACCGCTACCGCAGCCGGGGCGGCGAGCAGTACCAGGTCGACCCGGTGCCCGCCCGGCCCCGCCCCGGCACGGTCGTCGAGCTGACCCTCAAGGCCGAACACGCCCACCTCGCCGACGAGGACGCGCTGCGCGACGTGCTCGGCCGGTACTGCGTGCTGCTGCCGATCCCGGTCCACGTCGGCGACGACGAGCAGCCCGTCAACAACGTCGAGGTGCCCTGGCGCCACAGCGTGCCGGGTGACCAGCACGCCGCCCGGATGCGCTTCGCCACCGCCTTCGGCCGCCGCTTCGAGCCGCTCACCGCCTTCCCCGTCCACCCGGCCGAGGGCGGCACCGGGGGAGGGGCCGCGGGCGGCACCGACGCGATCGGCCTGCTCTGGGTCCAGGACGGCGGCACTTACGGCAGCAGCGACAACCGCGACCTCGCCGTCTACCTGCGCGGCATGCTGCTCGCCGAGGACGCCCGCGACCTGCTGCCCAGCTGGGCCGGGTTCATCGGCGGCGTGGTCGAGTCCAGCCGGCTCACCCCCACCGCCAGCCGCGAGGACCTCCAGCGCGACGACCACTACCGCGCACTCCAGCGCGCCCTCACCGACGCCATCGTCGACGGCCTGTACGAGACCGCCCGGCTGCGGCCCGCCGCCTGGCGCCGCATCCTCACCCGGCACGGCCAGGACCTGCTCGGCGCCGCGCTCTGCGACGAGCGGCTGTTCACCCTGCTCGCCGACGACGTCCCCGTCCCCACCTCCCAGGGCGACCTCACCGCCGGCGCGCTGCGGGCCGCGGGCGGGGGCGCGGTGCACGTCGCGCTCGGCAGCGGCGGCGGCTTCGAGGAGATGCTGTACCGGGCGATGCGGGTGCCGATCGCCCGCGGCGACCGCTACGCCGTCCTGCCCTTCCTGCGCCGCTACGCCCAGCTGCGCGGCTGCCGCCTGGTCGAGCTGGGCAGCGAGCACGGCGACCGCGAGCTGTTCCGCGACCCGGAGCGCCCGCTGCCGGCCGGCGAGGCGGCCTGGCTGGCCGGCGCCCTCGCGGACGAGGGCGAGCAGCTCGTCCCGGCCCGGTTCGACCCGCCCGGCCTGCCGCTGGTCCTGGTGCCGGACCGCGAGGCCGAGCTGAAGGCCCGGATCGAGGACGACCAGGCCGACGCCCGGATCCCGTCCGCGGCGCTGCGGCTGGCCCGGGCGTTCACCGCCCGCACCGACGGCGAGGTCAGGGCCCGCCTCTACCTCAACCTGTCCTGCCCGGCCGTGCTGGACCTGCTCGCCGCCTACCGCGCCGGGCACACCGGCAGCGCCACGGCGGCGGGGCTGCTCCGCTCGCTCAAGGTGATCATGGCAGCCGCCTCGGCGGGCCCGGCCGGCTCGTCCGGAGGCGACCTCACCGCCGCGCTGTCCGGCGTCGGCACCGCGGTCTCGGCGCTGACCGCCGCCGTCCCGGCCGGCCTGCCGGGCGTCCCGGACACCCTCGGCGCCCTCCCGGACGAGGCGTGACGGACGGATTGTCAGTGGTCCGCGGTAGACATCACATCAGCACCACGCAGGGGGACACCACATGAGTACCGACATCTGGGCCTGGGTCCACGACGCCCACCGCCAGCTGGCCGAGGCCGGCCACCGGCGGCTGGCCGACGCCATCTACGAGCTGCCCGGCCACGCCAACGAGGGCCGCAACGACCAGGTGGACGCCGTCTACCCGGAGGCGCTGGCCGCCTCCCGGGCGCTCGGCCTGCCCTGGGTCGAGGTCTACCTGCGGCACTGGCGGATGCAGAACCTGCTGAACAAGCGCCACCAGGGCGAGCAGGCCCTGCCCGAGGCGGTCGACCTGCTGGAGTTCGCCCACCGCGAGGAGACGGCGGGCTGCCCGCAGTCCGTCTGCGTGGTGCAGGACTTCGCGATCTGCCACGCCCGGGTCGACGGCCCCGGCTACGTGCCGGAGCGGCTGGCGGTGCTCGGCGAGACGCTGGAGCGGATCGAGCCCGGCCGCGCCTGCTTCGACTGCCTCTCCCGCGAGTACTCCGACGCGCTGGAGGACGACGGCCGCCACACCGAGGCGCTCGCCCACCTGGACACCGCCGCCACCCGGATCCAGGCGGCCGGCGAGCGGCTCTCGCTGCACTTCCACCACGCCAGGGCCGGCACCCTGCACCGGCTCGGCCGGCACCAGGAGGTGCTCGCGCTGCTCGACACCGCCGAGCAGGCCGAGCGCTCCCGCGGCCACGAGATCGACGAGAGCGACCGGCTCTGGGGCGGCCTGCTGCGGGCCCGCGCGCTGGCCTCGCTCGGTCGGACGGAGGAGGCGCTGGCGCTGCTGCCCGACCGGGAGGCCGCCGAGCGCCACGCCGACCTGCGGGACGGCTGGACGCACACGGTCGAGCTGCTGGTCGCGGCCGGCGCCTGGGAGAACGACGCCGAGCTGGGCGCCGCCGTGGCCGGCTGGGTCGGCTACCTGGACGGCACCGGCTCGCACCGCCCGTGCGTGGACCTGCTGCTGGCGGCGGGTCGGCTCGCCCTCGCCCGCGGCGCCCGGACGGTGGCGCTGACCCTCGCCGCGACCGGGGAGCGCAAGCTCGCCCAGCTGCGCCGCACCGACGGCGTGGCCGCGGAGGTCGCCGCGCTGCGGGCGGCCGCCGAGGCGCTGCCGGAGCCCGAGCTGCCCGTCCCGCCCGGCGAGCTGGCGGCGCACCTGGCCGAGGTCGGTGTGCCCTACGAGACCGGCGCCGACCTGCTCTCCGTCGCCCTGGACCAGTACCGGGGCGAGCCGGCCGGTGCCACCGAACTGGCCGTCAACCTGGCCGCGGTGCTCGGCAGCCTCGGCCACGCCCGGGCCGCCGGCGACCTGCTCTGGCACTGGCTCGACACCGCCCCGACCGACGAGGTGCTGATCGGCATGCTCGGCTCCGCCCTGATCGACGCGGGGGACGGCGAGGGCGTCCGCCGCCTCGCCGACCGGCTGGCCGACGACAGCCCGGAGGACGGGCACTGGATACGCGCCCGCTGGGCCGCCGCCGAGGGCCGCTGGGCCGAGGTGCTGGAGCAGTGCGAGGCGATCCTGGCCCTGGACGCCGGCCGGATCAACACCCGCCGGCTGGCCGCCGGCGCCGCCACCGAGCTGGGCGACCACGCCACCGCGCAGCGGCTGTACCAGGAGCTCCTGGAGCACGCGCTGCCCGCCGAGGCCGCCCCGGAGGAGGAGCGCCACCGCACCGTCCAGGAGTCCGACCTCTGGCACCTGATCACGGCGGCCACCGCCAACCGGGACTGGGCCGCGGTCCGTTCCGCCGGCGCGCTGCTCGGCATCGAGTTCGACGAGCCCGAGGGGCCGGTGGACGAGGAGTGGCAGCTGGTCACCGTCCGGGCCACCCGCACCAACGGCGCCACCGCCGACCTGCCCGCCGTCCGCACCGGTCCGGCCACCGCCCGGATCCTGCCGGTGCTCGGCGAAGACCTGACGCTCAACCACGGCGACGTGGTGGTCTTCGCCCCGGCGCTGCTGGAGCCGCCGCCGGCCGAGGACGCCCCCGAGGAGGAGCGGCGCGGCTGGCGCCCGGTGTTCGAGCTGCTCACCCTGCTCGACCCGGCGGGGTACACCACGTACTGGATCGACGGCGGCTGGCCCGGCGACGAGCCGTGGGCGGCGCTGCGCGAGAGCCTCCAGCAGGCCGGCTACGCGGTCTGGGCGTACAGCGGGGAGCAGTACCGCATCACCGACCCGGCCGACGAGGACGGCACGCTGCCCGGCGTGTACGCCGCCCTCGGGGTGCCGCCGACGGCCTCCGCCGCCGAGGCCGACGCGCTGCTGCACCGGCTCACCGGGGACTGGGCGCACCCGCTCGCCTGGCTCGACCTGGCCAAGGCGGCGGGCGCGGACGCCGCCCGGCACGAGGAGGTCGTCGAGCGCTACGGCCTCTGACCCGGTCTGGCCCCGGCCGCCGGCCCCGGTCTGGTCCGGCCCCGGCCCGGTCCGGGCACGCGCGCCACGGGGGCGGGGCGCGCGTGCCCGGACCGGGAACCATCCCGGGATCTGTCGAGTCTTGGTAAATGCTTTACCATTTCATTGCCAAGACTCGACCCCCAGGAGTGTCCGCCCGTGACCAGCCTCGCCCTCGGCCCGTCCTGGCTCGATCCGACCAACCTGATCTCCGCCTTCGGTCTGATCGGCATCCTGGCCATCGTCTTCGCCGAGTCCGGCCTGCTGATCGGCTTCTTCCTGCCGGGGGACTCGCTGCTGTTCACCACCGGCCTGCTGGTGGCCGGCGGCACCTACCTGCACCAGCCGCTCTGGCTGGTCTGCGCGCTGATCGTGGCCGCCGCGGTGGCGGGGGACCAGGTCGGCTACCTGTTCGGCCGCAAGGTCGGGCCGAGCCTGTTCCGCCGCGCCGACTCCCGGCTCTTCAAGCAGGAGAACGTGGAGAAGGCCGCCGCCTTCTTCGACCGGCACGGTCCCAAGGCGATCGTGCTGGCCCGCTTCGTGCCGATCGTGCGCACCTTCACCCCGATCGTCGCCGGGGTGAGCAGGATGAACTACCGCACCTTCGTGGTCTTCAACCTCGTCGGCGGCGTGCTGTGGGGCGCCGGTGTCACCGTGCTCGGCTACTTCCTGGGCCAGATCCCGTTCGTCCGGGAGAACATCGAGGCGATCCTGGTCGGCATCGTGCTGGTCTCGGTGGTCCCGGTGGCGGTCGAACTGCTGCGGGCCCGCCGTTCCGGCGCGGCGTCCGCCGACCGCCACCGCGCCGGGTAGGCGTCCGCGGCCCCCGCCGGGGTACGCCACGTACATGTGCGTCCGGCAGTTCGATCAGGCAAGGTGTAACCCGAGATCGAACGGTGGCCGACGGCCACCAGGGGCGGCAAGGAGCGGAAGTGCCTAAGCGGGGCCGACCGGGCGCAGGCAAGCGGGCGAGGGGAGGCCGGGCGGTCCGTCAGACCCGGCGGACGCCGCCGGTACGGCCGGTGAACCCCGCCGAGGCGCCGCCCACCGAGGGCCTGCTGGGCCATCCGGCCCCGACCGTCGAGCCCGCCACCGTCGTCCCCTTCGTCCCGCCGATCACGGAGACCAGGGGCCTGCTGTCCCCGGAGCCGGAGCCGGAGCCGGCCCCCGAGTCCGGGGCGCCCGCCGGGTCCGGGCCGCACCCCGCGCTCGGGCCGCACCCCGTGCCCGGGCAGGCGCCCGGCCCGGAGGACGCGCGCCCGGCCCGCCGCCGATCGGTCGCCGAGGACACCCTCACCCCCGAGGAGTGGCGGGCCGCCGGCTACACCCCGCCGATGGGCATCCCGGTCCCGGAGCTGACCGCCGGTGCCCCCGGCGAGGCGCCCTGGCCGGACCGGATGCGCACCCTGCTGCGCATGCCGATGTCCGAGCGCCCCGCCTTCGAACGGACCGCCCGCGAGCTGCACCCCTCCGCGGGTGCGACCCGCAACGTCCCCCGCATCCTCGACCTGACGCTGCGCATCGGCGAGCTGCTGCTCGCCAGCGGCGAGGCCGCCGAGGACGTCGAGGCGGCGATGCTCGGCATCGCGCACGCCTACCGGCTGGACCGCTGCGAGCCGCAGGTGACCTTCACCCTGATCGGCATCTCGCACCAGCCCTCGCTGGTCGAGCCGCCGATCACCGCCGACCGGGTGGTGCGCCGCCGCACCTCCGACTACACCCGGCTGAACGCGGTCTACGAGCTGGTCGCGGACATCACCGCGGAGAAGGTCACGGTCAACGACGCCTACCGCCGGCTCGCCCTGATCCGCCGCAACCGGCACCCGTACCCGGGCTGGATGCTCGCGCTGACCACGGGTCTGCTGGCCGGCGCGGCCACCTTCCTGGTCGGCGGGCGGATCGACGACAAGGCCTGGCTGGTGTTCGCCAGCGCCTTCGTCGCGGCCGTCCTCGGCGACCGGCTGGCCTCCACGCTGGCCCGGCGCCGGCTGCCGGAGTTCTACCAGTTCGTGGCGGCCGCGATGCCGGCCGCCGCCTCCGGGATCATCCTGTCCTTCAACGACTGGGGCCTGCGCGGCTCGGTGGTGATCACCGGTGGCCTGTTCGCGCTGCTGCCCGGCCGGGCGCTGGTCGCCGCCGTCCAGGACGGCCTGACCGGCTTCTACATCACCGCCGCGGCCCGCCTGCTGGAGGTGATCTACCTGGTCGCGGGCATCGTGATCGGCGTGATGCTGATCCTCTACCTGGGGGTCGGCTTCGAGGCGAAGCTGCGGCCGGACGAGAGCCTGGCGGGCGTCACCTACCCGCCGGTCCAGATGATCGCCGCGATGCTGCTGACCCTGGCCTTCGCCACGCTGCTGCAGACCGACCGCCGCTCGCTCGCGCTGGTCACCCTGAACAGCGGCATCGGCTGGGCCAGCTACGGCGTGCTGGCGTACAACGCGGGCATCTCCCCGATCGTGGCGACGGGGGTGGCGGCCGGCCTGGTCGGCCTGTTCGGCCAGCTGATGGCGCGCTACCGCAACGGCTCCGCGCTGCCGTACGTGACCGCCGCGATCGGCCCGCTGATGCCCGGTTCGGCGCTCTACCTGGGGATGCTGTCCTTCGCCCAGGGCCACGCCAGCGCGGGCCTGGTGTCCGTCTCCCGGGCGGCGGCGATCGCGATGGCGCTGGCGATCGGGGTGAACCTCGGCGGTGAGATCGCCCGGATGTTCATGAAGCTGCCGGTCGGCGGCGAGCGCCCGTCGCTGTACCCGGTCGTGCCGCGCCGGGCGGCCAAACGCACTCGCGGGTTCTGACCGCGCGTTGGACCGGTGTTGGGCTCCGGGCCATGTCACGGCAGGCCGCACGCAGGACCAGGAACGAAGGTAAGACGCATGACCACACTGCTGGACGGCTACCGCGAGCACATCGTCGCCGCGCACAAACAGCCGTTGTTCCTGCTGCTGGTCGGCTTCATCACCTCCTTCGTGTGCATCCGGTTCAGCGTCCGGATGATCCGCGCCGAGGTGCGGTGGTGGTTCGGCAACGTCACCCCCGGCGGCCTGCACATCCATCACATGGTGTTCGGCCTGGGATTCCTGCTGGTCGGCGGCGTCGGGGTGTTCGCCACGTACGGCGGGCACCCGTGGATCGACTGGTTCGGGCTGGTCTTCGGCATCGGCTGCGGTCTGGTGCTGGACGAGTTCGCGCTGATCCTGCACCTGGACGACGTGTACTGGAGCGAGCAGGGCCGCAAGTCGGTGGACGCGGTGATCTTCGGGATCCTGTTCACCGCCCTCCTGCTGGTCGGGTACGTGCCGCTCGGCGTGGTGCCCAGCCAGGAGACCAGGTGGGGCCTGATCACGGTGATCTCGGTGAACGCCCTGGCCTCGGTGATCACCCTGATCAAGGGCAAGATGTGGACCGGCCTGCTCGGCATCATGGTCCCCGGCCTGTCCTGGATCGGGGCGATCCGGCTGGCCCGCCCGAGCAGCCCGTGGGCCCGCTGGCGGTATGCCACGCGCCCGCGCCGCCGGGCGCGTGCGCTCCGGCGCGAGCGCCTGCTGCACCGGCGTGCGGACCGGGCCCGTACCTGGCTTTTCGACCTGATCGCCGGCGCTCCCGACAAGGTGCCCGCGAACCACCCCGCCGCCCACCGGGTGGCCGAGCGGATGTCCGCCCGGGCCACCGCCCACCTCGACGCGCACGCCGCCCGGGCGCTGGCCCGGCGTCAGGCGCGGCTGGCGGACCGCCGCTCGGCGGCCGCCGCCGGGGCCGGGGCGGCGAACTCCCCGGCGGCGGGTGGGCCGTACGGCGGGGGCGGCCCCGGCGCGGGCCCGTCCCTCGGGGCGCAGCAGCGCCGTCGTGCGATCCGGGCGGGGCGCAATCGGACGTACGCGGTTCGTCCGACCGGGGTGGAGCACCGGTCCGGGCGACACCCCCACCTGCGGCCGCACACCCGCCGGATCCACCGGTAGTTCGCATACCCTGTGCGCCCGGCTGAAGGTGACTTGTGGTCAGATCATCTGATGGTCACCCGCCCGGCGGAGTGCGTCCGAGGTGTGAAAAGCGCCGGAGTTGAGAACATGATCGGCGAGTGACCGTTCTGTCATGTGATGGGATGATTCGTCGGACCTGCTCCGCCCGGCCGCCCCGCCCGAGCGCCGCGGACCGTCCGCCGCCGTCCCCTCCGGACCCGTGAGAAGGGGATGTCTCGTGGCGCGCAGGCTCCTGCCGACCCTCCTGTTGTCCCTCACCGCCCTGCTCGGGCTGCTCCCCGCAGCCCAGGCCGCCCCGGCGGACCCCGAACCGGCCGCCGGCCCCGCCCGGACGGAGGACCCGTACCCGACCACCGGGGAGATCGACCGGGCCCGCGCCGAGGCCGACCGCACCGCCGCCTCCGTCACCGCCATCGAAGCCGGCCTCGCCGCCGCCCGGACCGAACTCGACCAGGCCGGCCGCAGCGCCGAACAGGCCGTCGAGGCCTACAACGGCGCCCAGCTCGCCCTCGTCCGGGCCCGCGCCGACGAGACTGCCGCCGCCCGGAGCGCCACCGCCGCCGAGGCCGACCGCACCGCGGCCGCCGAGGACGCCGCCCAGCTCGCCGCCGAAACGTACCGCCAGGGCGCGGGCGCCGCACTCTCCGCCCTCAACGCCCTGCTCGGCGCCCACGGCCCGCGCGAAGCCGGCGACCGCGCCGCCGTGATCGGCGTCGCCAGCGAGCGCACCCGGCAGATCCTCGACGCCGCCACCTCCACCGCCGCCGCCGCGACCCGCGCCTCCGCCGCCGCCCGCGCCGCCACCGAGAACGCCGAGAAGGCCGCCGCCGAGGTCGGCGCCGCCAAGGCCAGGGCCGAGGCCAGGCTCGCGGCCCAGCAGGAGGCGGTCACCGCCGCCGACCGCCGCCGCGAACAACTGCTCACCGACCTGGCCGCCGCCCGGCACACCACCGTCGACCTGGAACGCCGGCGCAGCGAGGCCCTGGAGGCGATCGCCGCCCGCGAGGCCGAGGCCGCCGCCCGCGCCGCCGCCGAGAAGGCCGCCGCCGAAGCGGCCGCCGCGGCCGAGGCCGCCGCCAAGGCCACCCCGGCCGCACCTCCCGCCGCCGGCGGCCCGTGGTCCGCCGAGGGCGCCGCCGCCGCCATCGCCTTCGCCCGCTCCAAGATCGGCCTGCCCTACATCTGGGGCGGCGAGGGCCCGGCCGGCTACGACTGCTCCGGGCTCACCATGATGGCCTGGCGCGAGGGCGGCAAACAGCTCAACCACTTCGCCGCCGACCAGTACGCCCAGAGCACCCCGGTCAGCTACCGCCAGCTGCGCCCCGGCGACCTCGTGTTCTGGACGGACACCGGCCGCGCCGTCGACATCCACCACGTCGGCCTCTACATCGGCGACGACCAGATGATCGAGGCCCCCCGCGTCGGCATGCCGGTCAAACAGGCCAGCCTCTGGATCATGGGCACCCCCGACTTCTACGCCCGCCCGTAGCGCCCGGCCCGCTTCCGCGCCCGCCCGCAGGGCCCGATGTGCGCGCCCGGCTCGCGTCGGGGCTGTCGGCGGCGGGCGCTAGCGTGGCCGCGTCGATCACTCGGGAGGAGACGCGATGAGGCTGCGGGACGTCGAGGCGGGGGACGTCGGGGCGTACGTCCGGATGCGGTGCGACGCGGTGATGATGGCCCAGCTGGGCGGGCCGCTGCCGGAGGAGCGGGTGCGGGAGCGGCTGCGCAAGGACGTCGTGGAGGTCGCCGAGGACCGTTCGTGGATCAAGGTGATCGTCCCGGACGGCGCCGGGCCGGAGGTGGTGGCCGGCTCCGTCACGCTCTGGTCGCACGAGGAGGACGGCGCCGCCGTGGCCGAGATCGGCTGGATGGTGCTGCCCGAGTTCCAGGGGCGCGGCCTCGCCAAGGCGGCCGTCCGGGAACTGCTGGACGCGGCCGCCCGGGACGGCCGGTGGGGCCCGGTGCACGCCTTCCCGGCGACGGCCAACGGCCCGTCCAACGGGATCTGCCGGGCGCTCGGCTTCCGGCTGCTCGGCGAGCTGGACGTCGACTTCGCCGACCGAGTCCTGCACTGCAACCACTGGGTGGTGGTGCCGGGGGAGCACCACGCATCGGGCACGGAATAAATGGGATGCCGCCCGAAAGCGGCGCCCGTACGGTGGCCCGATGGGCAACACAACCGATGACGGGGCCGTCGACATCGTGAACGGCCTCCAGATCCGCGCGATCGCCGAGAGCGAGGTGGCCGCGTGGGACCGGGCGCTCGCTCTGGGCTTCCTGCGTTCGCACGCGGAGAGCACGGCCGACTTCCGCCGCCTGCAGTGGGAGCCGGGCCGGATGCTGGCCGGCTTCGACGGCGACCGCTGCATCGCCACCTTCCGCAGCTTCGACGTCGAGCTGACCGTCCCGGGCGGGGCCACCGTCCGGGCCGACGCCGTCACCGCCGTGACGGTCAGCACCACCCACCGCCGCCGCGGCCTGCTCGGCACGTTGATGCGCCGCGACCTCGCGGCCGCCGCCGAGCGGGGTTCGGCGGTCGCCATCCTGATCGCCGCCGAGTACAACATCTACGGCCGCTACGGCTTCGGCCCGGCCACCCGCGGCCACGGCTGGAACATCGACCTGCACCGCACCCGCGGTCTGCGCGACGGCCTGCCCACCGTGCCCGGCGGGCGGATCGACTTCGTGACCATGGCGCAGGCCCGCGAGCTGGGCCCCGACCTGCACGAGCGCTGGCGGCGCACCCAGCCGGGCGCGATCGCCCGCGACGAGCTGTGGTGGAAGCGGAACACCGGCGAACTCAAGGTGCCGGGGAACGAGTTCAAGGAGCCGTTCGCGGCCGTCCACCGGGACGCCGACGGTACGGTCACCGGCCTGGTGGCCTACCGGGTCGACGACACCTGGGACGGCAGCTACCCGAACTGCACCCTGACCGTGGCCGACTTCCTCGCCCTCGACCGGGCGACCGCCGCCGAACTGTGGCGCTTCGTCCTCTCCGTCGACTGGGTGCACAAGGTCGTCGCGGAGAACATCGGCCCGGACGACCCGCTGCCGCTGCTGCTCCAGGACCCGCGCGCCGCCACCCCGTACGTGGACAACGCCGACTTCACCTGGCTGCGGGTGCTGGACGTGGCGGCCGCGTTCGACGCCCGGACGTACGGCGCGCCCGGCCGGGTGGTCCTGGAGGTCGAGGACCGGCTCGGCTACGCCTCCGGCCGCTGGGCGATCGAGGTCGCTGCGGACGGCACCGGCCGCTGCACCCGGACCACGGACGACGCCGACCTCGCCCTGGACGCCTCCGAGCTGGCGTCGCTCTACCTGGGCGGCGAGACGGCGCCCCGGCTGCTCGCGGCCGGCCTGCTCACCGAACTGCGCCCCGGCGCGGCGGCCGCCGCCGACCTGCTGCTGCGCACGCCGCTGCAGCCCTGGAACCCGGACGGCTTCTGAGCGACCGCCACGCCGAGGGCCGGATCGCACCGCTGCGGTCCGGCCCTCGACGCGTCCGAGCTGCCCTCGGGCGGGTTACTTGACGGCGGTTTTCCCGATGGTGGGCAGGATGAAGTCCTGAATGAGGCCCTTGGCATCGCGGACGATCGGGCGGAACACCCGATAACGCGAGAGGTTGATCACCCGGGCCGCCATGGGAGTGGACCGGCGGACGAATTCCCGCGTCCGCTCGGTGTCCTCGGTCCGGTCGAAGACCCAGTAGAGCACCACGACCATCAGGTGCAGCCAGAGCACGTCGGGCAGCAGCTCGCCCAGCTCGGCGTCCAGCTTGGGGGCCAGCTCCGATCCCTGCAACACGTCGCGGAACAGTTCCACGGCGGTCGCTCGCGCCGGGTGGGACTCGTTGGAGAACGGGCTCAGCGAGCTGGTGGGGTCGGCGGCCGTGCGGAAGAACTGCGCGGCGAACTCGTGGTACGGCGCGGCCGTGTCGAGCCAGGAGGTCAGCGCGATTTCCAGGCGCTCGGCAAAGTTCCGCGTATGGGCCATGCGGTTCCTGGCATCCGCCGCATGGTCGTACGTCATTCGGTCATAGAACCCTTGAATCAGGAATTCCTTCGCCGAGAAATAGTAGTAAGCATTGCCGACCGAGACGCCCGCCTCGGTGGCGATCGCGCGCATGGTGGTCTTCTCGTAGCCGCGCTCCTGGAAGAGCCGCATCGCGGTCTCCAGGATCAGTGCCCGGGTCTGCTCGCTCTTGTCGGTCTTCGGCTGCGCCCGGCCGCCGGGCATGGGCCCGCTGTCGGCCGCACCGCTCGTGCCGTCCGTTCGGTTCGTCGCTGCCAGGTCGTCCACGGGCACGAGCCTAACCGGAGACGAAGCTCCGACCCGTGTCGGTGGACGCGGCACCGGGCGTCCCCTCCGTGCTCGGTGCCACATCCACCACCCCCGCCATTTCGAACGCGTTCAAAATGATGTGAGCACTGTAGAGGTTTCGCTTGAACATGTTCAACTCCAATCTGTGGGAGGCTCGTCACATGATCAGTCCCGTGCAGACCACCATCCGGCGCGGCGGAGCGCAGGACGCCGCGGCCGTCGCCGACCTGCACGCCCACAGCTGGAGCACCGCCTACCGCGGGATCGTCCCCGCGGACGCGCTCGGCGACGGGCTGCCCGTCCAGCGGCGCGAGCTGTGGGAGCTGCGGTTGACCGTCGACTACGGCGATCCGGCCGCCGAGCCCGAACTGCTGATCGCCGAACAGGCCGGGGAGGCGGTCGGGTTCATCTACCTCGTCCCGCAGCCGGACGGCCGGGTACTGGTCGACAACCTGCACGTCCGCCCCGGGCGGACCGGCGGCGGCGTCGGCCGCGCGCTGTTCGCCGCGGCCCGCGCCCACGTCGCCGAACGGCACCCCGGGGCCGAGCTGTACCTGGAGGTGCTGCGCGACAACGTCCGCGCGATCGCCTTCTACGAGCGCGAGGGCGGCGTGCGGACGCGGGTGCAGGAGGGTGTGTTCCCGGGCGGGTACGTGCTGCCCGAGTGCGTGTACAGCTGGTCCGCCGAGAGCCTCGCGGCGCAGGCGGTGTCAGCGCAGGCGGCGCCGGCTCAGCCGACGTCGTAGACCGTCACCGGCACCCCTCGCTCCACCAGCCGCGCGGACACCAGCGGTTCGACCCGCTCCCAGCGCCCGCCGGCCAGCCCGCAGCCGATCCGCGGCATGTGGACGGAGGCGCCGAGTTCCCGCGCGTGGTCGCCCAGCGCGGCCAGCGCGGTGTCGATCGCCTCGTACCGGACCGGCACCCCGGTGGAGCGCCCCGTCCGGATGCCGCGCTGGCCGACCAGGTTGGCCACCCAGACGTACGGCTCGACCTGCACCAACTGCAGGGCGCCGAGCCCGAAGTCGTTCCCCGCCCGCTCCCGGTGCCAGCGCCGGAACGCGGCCTCGGGCTCGGGCCAGCGTCCGGACAGCGCGAGCACGAAGCCCTTGCCCCAGCCGCCGAGGTCGTTGCAGACGTGCGCGATCACCTTCACGCCCTTGCCCTGCGGCGCGGTGGCATCGCCCCGGACATAGGTGATTTCCGCCATGCCTCGAACGCTAGACCGAGGCTCTGACAGTCCGCTCGGCATTTTCCGCAGGGGCCCCGGCGGCGGGTGCCGCCCCGACCCCGCCGGCGCGCAGGTGCCGCCGCCCGGCCAGGGCGATCAGCAGGGCGAGCGCGGCGGCGCAGGCCGGCAGCGCGTAGCCGGTGCCGGGGGCGGCGTGCTCGGCGACCGCGCCGGCGAGCGCCGCGCCGCCCGAGATGCCGACCACGATGCCGGACACCGCGACCGCCATCCCCTCGTTGAACTGCCGCCCCGGCAGCAGCTCCTGGACCAGCGTCATGCCGGTCACCATGGTCGGCGCGGTGGCCGTGCCGGCCGCGAACAGCGCGATCCCGAGCAGGCCGAGCCCGGCCCCGCCCAGTCCGGCGGCGAGCGGCAGCAGCAGCACCCCGGCCATCGCCGCGGCCCCGGACAGGAAGCGCACCCCGGTCGCCCGACGCGGCGTCAGCAGTCCGAACAGCAGCCCGGCCAGGCAGGATCCGCCCGCGACCAGGGCCAGCAGCGCGCCCGCCGCCGCCTTGTGCCCGAGCGCGTCGGCGTACGCGACGGTGGTGATCTCGGTCGAGCCGAAGACGACGCCGGTGGCGAGGAAGGCGAGCAGCAGCACCCGCAGCCCGGGCACCCGCAGCGGCGAGCCGTGGCGGTCGCCCTCCGAGCGGGCGGGCAACGGTGGTTCGGTGCGCCGCTGGGCCGCGAACAGGAGGGCGCCGGTGGTGCCGAGCGCCCCGGCGGCGAGCAGTCCGGCCTCCGGGGCGACCGCCGTGCAGAGCGTCATGGCGAGGACGGGCCCGGCCGTGAAGCAGAGTTCGTCCAGGGCCTGTTCGAGGGAGTTGGCCAGGTGCCGGGCGGCCGGGTCGGCCCGGTACAGGTGTGCCCAGCGGGCCCGGGCCATGCCGCCGAGGTTGGGCGCGGCCGCGCCGGCCGCCCAGCAGGCGTAGAGCGTCCAGTCGGGTGCGCCGAGCCGGAGGCAGAGCAGCAGGGCGGCGAGCGGGGCGGCGTTGTAGAGCGCGGCCGGTACGGTCACCCGCGCCTGCCCGTACCGGTCCACCAGCCGACCGAGCAGCGGCATCCCGATCGCGCCGGTGATCAGCCCGGCCGCCGAGACGGTGCCGGCCAGCGCGTAGGAGCCGCGCCGTTCGGCGAGCAGCACGACCAGCGAGACGCCGTTCATCGACAACGCGAGCCGGCCGAGCAGCCCGGCGAGGGTGAAGGCGGCTGCGCCGGGGGCCGCGAACAGCCGCCGGTAGGAGGTGAGGAGGGCGCGCGAGGGCATCGGGCTCCTGGGGAGGGTGAGGGGGGTGCCCATCAGCCTCCCGTCGGTGCCCGGCGGCGGTCCAACACCTGTTCCGTCGCATTCACAGCAGGTTGTTGTTAATCTGCCGCCCATGCCCCGTGACCTGCACCCCCGACTGCTCCGCGGCTTCGTCGCGACCGCCGAGAGCCTGCACTTCGGCCGGGCCGCCGGGCGGCTGCACGTCGCCCAGCAGGCGCTCAGCCGGGACATCCGGACCTTGGAAGGGCTGCTCGGCGACGCGCTGTTCACCCGCACCACCCGCAGCGTCGAACTCACCCCGGCCGGGCAGCGGTTGTTGCCCCGGGCGCGTCGGCTCCTCGCCCTGCACGACGAGATCCTGGCGGGCGCCGCGGCCCGGCCGCTGCTGCTGGACCTCAACAGCGACGTCACCGGCCCGGACCTCACCGCCGACCGGGTGCTCGAACGCGCCCGCGCCGCCTGGCCGGAGGGCGAACTGCTGGCCCGCTTCCACGGCGGCCTCGCCGCGGCCGCCGCCGAACTGCTGGCCCACCGGCTGGACGTGTCCTTCGGCCGGTTCGCCGGACTGCCCGCCCCGCTGCGCGACCAACTCGCCCAGCGGCCGGTCCGGTTGGAGCGGATCTCGGTGATGATGGCGGACACCCACCCGCTGGCCGGCCGTCCGGTGCTGCGGGTCGCCGAGCTGACCGGGCATCCCGTCGACGTCTGCGCCGGCAACCCGGCCACCACCGAGTGGGCCGATCTCGGCGTCCGCCTGCTGCGCGAGCACGGCCTGACGCCGGCCGCGCCGTACGTGCCGCCGGTGGGCGTGGACGAGACGGCCCGCTACCTGGCCCGGCACGGCGATCCGATGCTGACCACCGTCGGCGGGCCGAGGATTCCGGGGGTGGTGAACGTGCCGCTGGTGGAGCCGGTGCCGCTGAGCCTGGTCAGCCTGGTGCACCGGCCCGGCGAGCGCCACCCGGGGCTGGCCGCACTGGGCGCCGCGGCCGCCGGGCTCGGTGCGGCCGAGGGCTGGCTGCGCCGGCCGGCGGGCAGCTGGCTACCGGTGGCGGACGCGGCGCTGCTCGGGTGAGACCGGGCCGCCGGGACCAGCCGCCGGAAACCGTGGGACGCGACACCGCCCCTGCCGTCGGGGGTCGGCAGGGGCGGCGGGTGGGCGGACCGGGCCGCGCGGCGGGTCCGGTGGCCCGGGTGGCAGCCGTGGACGGCCGGGTCAGGCCGCCTTGACGGCGGAGATGTCGAAGCTGAGCTTGACCTTCTCGCTGATCAGCACGCCGCCGGTCTCCAGGGCCGCGTTGTAGGTCAGGCCGAACTCGGTGCGGTCGAGGACGGCGCTGCCCTCGAAGCCGACCCGCTCGGCGCCGTAGGCGTCGGTGGCGCTGCCGGTGTACTCCAGGTCCAGGACCACCGGGCGGGTGGTGTCCTTGATGGTCAGCTCGCCGCTCATCCGGTACGTGTCGCCGCGCAGCCGTTCGGCCGAGGTGCTGCGGAAGCGGATCTCCGGGTAGGTGTCGGCGGCGAAGAAGTCGCCGGTGCGCAGGTGCTCGTCGCGCTGGGCCTGGTTGGTGTCGATGCTGGCGACCTTGATCACCAGGTCGGCGGAGGAGTTGCCCGGGGTGCTGCCGTCCAGGTGCAGCTTGCCGTCGTACTCGGTGAAGCGGCCCTTGACGTTCGTCACCATGGCGTGGCGCACCGAGAAGGCGACCTCGCTGTGCGTGGTGTCGATGGTCCAGTCGCCGGTCAGGTGGGCGAGGTCCGGGCCGGTCGGGGTCTCGGCGACGGCGGTGGGGGTGGCGGTCTTGGTGCGGTTGAACAGGCCCATGGCTCCTCCTCGGGTCCGAAGCCATTTGTTTAGGCTTCAACTTGTTGGTTTCAGCGTAGGCCGCTTTCGTTCAAATTTCAACCACAGCCCTCGGCGTTTCGCGAAAGACTTGGCGGAGCGGCACTGTCGGACCGCCCGGTTAGGCTGCGAAGGACGGTTCCGCCGACCGGAAGGCCTCCCGCATGTTCGTCCTGCACGCGCTCTGGCGGGCGGGCGGACGGCTGGCCCTGTGGGCCGAGGACGCCCGCGCCCATCCGGGCGCCGCCGAGCCCCGCCCCGGCCGGGCGGCCCCGCGCGCCCACCCCTACGCCTGCCCGGCCGGCGAACTCGCCGCCGTCCTCGGCGGCATCGGGCCCGGCCTCGGCTGGCTCGCCGGCCAGGCCCCCGAGCGCTGGGCCACCCTGCTGCTGCCCACCACCGGCGCCCTGCCCGCGCCCTCGCCGGACCTGCCGGTCACCCCGGTCCGGGGCGCGGCGGTCCTGGCGCCCTGGCGCGTCCCCGCGCTGCTCTTCGACACCGGGGCGGCCGCCCAACTGCTCGGCGAGGTCTTCGACCCGCACTGGGCCGTCACCAGCACCGATCTGCCCGGTACCGGGCGCGTAGAGGTCGTCCAGGGCCCCTCGCTGCGCTGGCTGACCGGCGTGCACGACCTCGCCTGGCGAACGGTCGGCCGGGGCCGGGTGCTGCCGCTGCCCGTCCTGGCGGACGGCCGTCCGCAGGCCCGTTGGCGGCCCGACCCCACCCCGGCGGGCCGCCGGGAGGCCGCCGCACTGGCGGACGGCTGCCCGCCCGTCCTGCTGGGGGAGTGGCCGGCCGGCGCCGCCGGCACCGGCGAGGCCCTGCTGGACGCCGCGCTGGGCGCGCTGGTGGACGCCGAGGCCCGGGCCGCCCTGGCCGGCACGCCCCCGTTGGGCCCGGGCGGTGCCCGGACCGGCGACGCCCGAACCGGTGGCGCTCCGGCGCCCGCCCCGACGGCCGCCGCGCTGGGAGCCGACGCCCCGACGGCCGCTGCGATGGGGACCGCCGCGGTGGGGGCCGCCGCCGAACGCTGGCTGCACGCCCTGACCACCCCGGACGGCGGCCTCGCGAACGTCCAGTCCGAGGGCTTCGCCGAACTGCGCCGCCGGCTCGCCGCCTGGTACGCCGCCGCCGAGCCCACCGCGCCCGCGCTCCGGCTCTGCTTCCGCCTGCTGGAGCCGCTCGGTCCCGACCCGGACGACCCCGAGGGCCGGCCCTCCGACGACGCCTGGCAACTGGAGTTCCTGCTCCAGGCCGTCGACGAGCCCTCCCTGCTGGTCCGCGCCGCCGACCTGCACGAAGGCGGCGCCGCCCACGCCGCGCTGGCCCGCAAGGCGCCGGACCCGGCCGACGTCCTGGTCACCGAGCTCGCCCGCGCGGCCCACCGCTGGCCGGCCCTGGACGGCCTGCGGCACCGCTCCCGCCCGGCCGCCCTGCCGCTCGACCGGGCCGGCGCGCTGGACTTCCTGCGCACCGCCGCGCCCGCCCTCGCCGAGGGCGGCTTCGGCGTGCTGCTGCCCGCCTGGTGGCGCCGCCGGCCCAGGCTCGGGCTCGCCCTGCGGGCCACCACCCCGCCCGCGCCGGGCTCGCTCGCCGTCGCCTCCCAGGTGGACCGGGACGCCGTGGTCGCCTTCCGCTGGCAGGCCGCGCTCGGCCCGGAGGGGGCGCCGCTGACCGAGCAGGAACTGGCCGAACTCGCCGCCGCCAAGCAGGGGTTGGTCCGGGTCCGCGGCACCTGGCTGGAGGCCGACCCGGAGCAGATCGCCGCCGCGCTCGCCTTCCTCGCCGACCGGCGCGACGGCGTGCTGGCCACCGCCGACCTGCTGCGGCTGGCCCTCGATCCGGAGGCGACCGTCGCCGGGCTGCCCGTCACCGCCGTCCGCGCGGACGGCCCGCTCGGCGACCTGCTGGCCGGGCGCGCCGCCCCGGCCCCCGCCTCCGTGCTGCCGCCCGACTTCCGGGCCACCCTGCGCCCCTACCAGGAGCGCGGCCTGGCCTGGCTGCGGGCGATGGCCGGGCTCGGCCTCGGGGCCGTGCTGGCCGACGACATGGGCCTCGGCAAGACTGTCCAGACCCTCGCCCTGCTGGCCACCGAGCAGGCCGAGGGGGCGGTCGGCCCCACCCTGCTGGTCTGCCCGATGTCCCTGGTCGGCAACTGGCAGCGCGAGGCCGAGCGCTTCGCCCCCGCGCTGCGGCGCCACGTCCACCACGGCTCCGGCCGCCTCGGCGCCGACCGACTCGCCGAAGCCGTACGGGGTGCGGACCTCGTCATCACCACCTACGGGCTGGTCCAGCGCGACCTCGCCGCGCTGCGGGCGATCCGCTGGCGCCGGGTGGTCGCCGACGAGGCGCAGTACGTCAAGAACGCCGGCACCGCACAGTCCCGGGCCGTCCGCGCGCTGCCCGTCACCCGCCACCGGATCGCCCTGACCGGCACCCCGGTGGAGAACCGGCTCGCCGAACTGCACGCCGTCCTGGACTTCGCCAATCCCGGGCTGCTCGGCCCGGCCGAGCGCTTCAAGGAGCGCTACGCGATCCCGGTCGAACTGCACCGCAGCCCCGAGCGCACCGCCGAACTCCAGCGCCGTACCGCCCCGTTCGTGCTGCGCCGGCTCAAGTCCGACCCGGCGGTGGCCGCCGAGCTGCCGGCCAAGCAGGAGATGACCGTCTGGTGCAGCCTCACCGCCGAGCAGGCGGGCCTCTACCAGGCCGTGGTGGCCGACCTGCTGCAGCGGGTCGAGGGGATCCGGGGCGTGGAGCGGCGCGGCACCGTGCTGGCCGCGATCGGCAAGCTCAAGCAGGTGTGCAACCACCCGGCCCAACTGCTGCACGACGGCTCGGCGTTGGGCGATCGCTCGGGCAAGGTGGCCCGGCTGGCGGAGCTGCTGGAGGAGGCGCTGGCCGAGGGCGACCGGACGCTGGTCTTCACCCAGTACGCCGAGTTCGGCACGATGCTCCGCCCGTACCTGGCCCGCCGGCTCGGGGAGGAAGTGCTCTACCTGCACGGCGGCGTCCCCCGGGCCCGCCGCGAGGAGATGGTCGAGCGCTTCCAGTCCCCGGACGGGCCAAGGGTGTTCCTGCTCTCGCTGCGGGCCGGAGGCACCGGCCTCAACCTGACCGCCGCCAACCAGGTGATCCACCTGGACCGCTGGTGGAACCCGGCGGTCGAGGAGCAGGCCACGGACCGCGCGTTCCGGATCGGCCAGCGCCGGGACGTCCAGGTCCGCCGACTGGTCTGCGTCGGCACCGTCGAGGAGCGGATCGACGAACTCCTCGCCGCCAAGCGCTCGTTGGCCGCAGCGGTGGTGGGGGAGGGGGAGCGCTGGCTCACCGACCTGCCGGTCGAGGCGCTGCGTGAACTGGTCGCGCTCACCCGTGAGGACGCCGTCGCCGAGGAGGACGCATGACACCCGACCGCCCCGCCCCCGTCCCGCCGGGTAACGCCCCCGCCGGTAACGCCCAACCCGGGGACGCCCAACCCGGGAACACCCCCGCCGTGAACGCCCCCGCCGTGAACGTCGCCGCCTACTGGGGCGGCGGCTTCACCCTGCGCCCGGCCCCGCCCGGGCCCGAGGAGGAGCCCGACGAGCCCTCGCTGCGCCGTCTCGGCCGCTCCGGCGTCACCGTGCGCGGCCGCGACCTCGCCACCCTGCTCGCCCCCGCGTACGAGGCGTTCCGCGGCTGACGAGGCCTCGGCTCGCCACGGCCCGTGCGGTAGCGTCGGAGCGGTGACCGACACTCTCACCGACCCCGCCCTCGACGACTTCGAGCGGCACCGCCGGATGATCTTCGGTATCGCCTACCGGATGCTCGGCAGCGTCGCCGACGCCGAGGACCTGGTCCAGGACACCTGGCTGCGCTGGAGCGGGGTCAGCGGCCCGGTCGCCAACCCGGGCGGCTACCTGGCCCGGACGGTCACCAACCTCGCGCTCAACCGGCTCGACTCGGCCGCCGTCCGCCGCGAGGCCTACGTCGGCCCCTGGCTGCCCGAGCCGCTGGTCGCCGAGCCGGATGCGACCGCCGACGTCGAGCGCGTCGAGATGGTCTCGTTCGCCCTGCTGGTGGTGCTGGAGAGCCTGTCCCCGCTGGAGCGGGCCGTCTTCGTCCTCAACGAGGCCTTCGGCTTCTCCTACCGGGAGATCGCCGAGGCGCTGGAGCGCACCGAGGCCGCCTGCCGGCAGGTCGGCAGCCGGGCCAAGGCGCACGTCCGGGCCCGTCGGCCGCGCTACGACGCCCCGCCGGAGCTGCGCCGCCGCGCCACCGACGAGTTCCTCGCGGCCTGCGTCGGCGGCGACCTCAACCGGATGCTGGACCTGCTCGCCCCCGACGTCACCTCCTGGACCGACGGCGGCGGCGTGGTCCGCGCCGCGCTGCGCCCGGTCACCGGCGCCGGCAACGTCGCCCGCTTCCTGCTCGGGGTGCTCGGCCAGCTGGGCGAGGGCGTCGAGCTCCGGCCGGTCCTGGTCAACGGCCAGCCCGGGCTGCTGGTCACCCAGGACGGCGCGATCGACGCCGTCTCGGTGTTCGACTTCGTCGAGGGGCCCGACGGTCGGCCCCGGATCGCCGAGCTGCGCATCGTCCGCAACCCGTCGAAGCTCGCCCACCTCGCCGGCCGGGCTTGACCCTCGACCTGGTCGAGCCCGCAGAGTCACCGGCATGGAGAGCGAGCTGCACAGCATCGGCGAGCTGGCCCGCGCCAGCGGCCTGGGCGTCGGCACCCTGCGCTACTACGACGGCGCCGAGGTGCTCACCCCCGCCTGGGTCGACCCGCAGACGGGCTACCGCTGGTACCGGCCCGGGCAACTCGCCGACGCCCGCCTGCTGGCCCGGCTGCGCCGGGTCGGCCTGCCGCTGGCCGGCATCCGCGCCGTGCTCGGCGCGGCGCCCGGCTCAGGCGCGGCCGCGCGGGTGCTCGACGCGCACCTGCGCCGGCTGGAGGACGGCCTCGCCGACGCCCGCCGCGAGCTCTCCCTGATCCGCGTGATGATCGACCAGAGGGAGCAACCGATGAGCACCACCCCCGCCGAAGCCCACTTCACCGTCCCCGCCGAGGAACTGGCCGCCGCACTGGACGCGGTCCGCTTCGCCGTCGGCGGCGACCCCGGAACCCCGGCGCTCGCCGGGGTGCTGTTCGAACCGGACGGCCCGGTGCTGCGCCTGGTCGCCACCGACCGCTACCGGATGGCGCTCGCCGAGGTGCCCGCCACCACGGCGCCCGCCCGGCCGGACGGCGGCACGATCGTCCCCACCGCCCTGGTCGACGCCCTGCGCGCGCTGCTCGGCGCGGGCGCGGGCGCGGCCGAGGTCGCGGTGACCCTCGGCGGCGGCCTGGTCCGGGCCGAGACCGGCGGCCACCGGATCGAGGGCGCCGCCCTGGACTTCGACTACCCCGACCACCGGGTGCTGACCCGGCTCGAACCGGAGCACCGGATCGACCTGTCCGCCGCCGAACTGCGCGGCGCCGTCGAGACCGGCGCCACCCGCACCCTGCCCTCCGGCCCGAACGGCGCGGACTGCGCGGTCACCGTCCTCACCCTCACGGCGGACGGCCGCCTGGCGGTGGCCGGTGCCGAGCCCGGCCCCGAATCCGCGTCCGGAGACCTGAGGGTGGCGGTCAACCGCGACTTCCTGCTGGACGCCCTGCGGGTCGGCCGGCCCGAGCAACTGGTGCTCGAACTCGGCGGCCCGATCGCCCCCTTGGCGATCCGCACGCCGGGCCGGGAGGGCACCTTCTCGCTCCTGATGCCGGTCCGCGTCCCCGACCTCGGCTGAGCCCGCCCGCCGTTTGCTGTTGTTAACATCCTGCTTGCATCTGCAAGCAGGATGTTGCAGTCTGCTGGCATGGCCTCACTGAACGTCGGCTCGCTGGGCGAGTACATCCGCGAGCAGCGCCGGAACGCGCAGTACTCACTGCGCCAGCTGGCGGAGGCCGCAGGCGTGTCGAACCCGTACCTCAGCCAGATCGAGCGCGGGTTGCGCAAGCCGAGCGCGGAGATCCTGCAGCAGATCGCGAAGGCGCTGCGGATCTCGGCGGAGACGCTGTACGTCCAGGCCGGGATCCTGGAGGAGCGGCGTGGTGAGGGCCTGGAGCTGCGGGCCTCGATCCTGGCCGATCCGCTGGTCAACGAGCAGCAGAAGCAGGCGTTGCTCGCGGTCTACGACGCCTTCCTGAAGGAGAACGCCGTCCAGCGGGGCGCGGTGGCCGAGCGGTCGCCCGCGGCCGGCACCGGCACCGGCGTTCCACCAGCCTCCGGCCCGACGACCGACGGCTCAGCCACCCAGAACATCCACCGGGAGGACCGGTAAGCATGCCGATCACCGACGAGATCAAGAAGACCCTGAGCGACCCGACCCCGCTGTACGCCATCGCCGGCGCCGGGGATCTCGCGTACGAGAAGCTGCGCGAGGTGCCGGGCCGGGTGGAGGCGCTCACCGCGGACCGCAAGGGCGCGCAGGAGAAGGCCACCGCCCGGTTCCAGGAGGCGCAGACGAAGCTGGCCGAGGCGCAGGCCAAGGTCACCGAGACCGTCACGACGCTCCCCGTCGACCTGCGGACCCTCCAGGAGCGGGCGCAGGGCTTCGCCCTCCAGCAGGTCGGCCGCGCGGTCGAGCTGGCGGTGAAAGCCAAGGAGACGTACGACGAGCTGGCCGAGCGCGGCAAGGTCGTGGTGGATCGGGCCCGCCCGGGCGCGCCCGCCGAGCCGGGGCAGCCGGCCGGGGAATCGGAGCTCGCCCGGGCGTCCGAGCCGGTCGAGGCCGAGCTGGTCGAGGACGACACCGACACTGACACCCCGGCCGCCGACGCCCGGCCCGCCCCGAAGAAGGCCGCCCGCGCCCGGAAGGCCACCGACCGCGCGGAGTGAGGGTAGGGCCGCCGGACGGGCACATCCGGTGACCGCAGGACGTTGACAGGAGAGCGGACGGTCGACCGTGCCAGGATGGGCGGTGGCCGGAGCGCCGGAGGCGAGAGACAGAGGAGAGCGTGATGGGCGGAGTGGCCCAGATTCTGGACTTGGCCTATCTGAACCCGATCTGGTGGCTGTCCGTCGCCATCCTGGGCTTCAAGCTGTTCGCCCTGGGCGACGCGGTCACCCGCCGTGAGGACGCCTACCGGGCGGCGGACAAGAAGACCAAGCCGTTCTGGCTGGCGATCCTGGCGATCGCCTTCGGCTGGGACCTGCTGTTCGGGGTGAACTTCTTCACCGGCATCGGGACGCTCGCCGGGCTGGTCGCGTCGATCGTCTACATGGTGGACGTGCGTCCGGCGATCCGGGAGCTGACCGGTGGTGGCGGCCGTGGCGGCCGCAGCAACACCGGTCCGTACGGCCCCTGGTAGGCCGCGCGATCGGGCGACGACCAGGCAACGGCGAGGCCCGGGCGGGGAGTTCACCCGCCCGGGCCTCGCCGTATCCAGCCGGCTCAGCCGAGGATCAGCTGCACCGGGTTGCGTTCCAGCAGCAGCACCGCGACGTCGTCCGTCAGCGCGCCGCCGTTCAACTCCTCGACCTCGGCGATGGCGCTGTCGACGAGCCGGCCCCGGGTGAGCCCGGCGGACTGGTGGTCGCCGATGAGGTCGGCCAGGCCGTCCTGGCCGAGGCGGCGGGAGCCGGCCCCGACCCGGCCCTCGATCAGCCCGTCGGTGTAGAGCAACAACCGCCAGCCGGGCTGGAGTTCGAGCTGGTGGGCGGGCCACGCGGCCTGCCCGTCGTGGCACGGCAGCAGGCCGAGCGCCGGACCGGCGAGGTCGGCGGGCAGGGTGACCGGCTGGTGGTCGCGGCCGAGCAGCAGCGGCGCCGGGTGCCCGGCGAGGTAGAGCCGGGCAGGCTCGCCGGCGCCGAGCGAGTCGAGGCCGCCGCTGGCGCCGCCCGGCTCGATGACGAGCATGCAGAGCGTCGCGAAGATCTCGTCGCTGCGCCGCTCGTGTTCCAGCACGTGCTGGAGGGTGGTCAGCAGGGCCTCGCCGGTGAGGCCCGCGAAGACGAGGGTGCGCCACGCTATCCGGAGGGCGACGCCGAGCGCGGCCTCGTCCGGGCCGTGGCCGCAGACGTCGCCGATCACGACGTGGACGGTGCCGTCGTCGGTGCGGACGGCGTCGTAGAAGTCGCCGCCGAGCAGGGCGCGGCGGCGGCCCGGGCGGTAGCGCCGGGTGAAGGAGAGGCCCGCGCCGTCGAGCAGCGGGGTGGGCAGCAGGTGGCGTTGGAGCCGGGCGTTCTCCTGGCCGCGCAGTTCGGCCTCGACGAGGCGGCGCTGCGACTCGTCGGCGCGCTTGCGCTCGACGGCGTAGCGCAGGGCGCGGCCCAGCAGCGGGCCGTCCGTCGCGTGCTTGATCAGGAAGTCCTGGGCGCCCGCGGCGACGGCGGCCGCGCCCAGTTCGGCGCCGGCCGCGTCGGTGAGCACCACGACCGCGGTGTGCGGGGCGCGGCGGAGCAGTTCGTGCAGGCCTTCGAGGCCGTCGGAGTCGTCGGACGGGTGCGGCAGGTCGGCGGGGGCGGCGAGGTCGAGCAGCACGCAGCTGAACTCGCTGCCGCGGGAGCGCCCGCGCCGGGTGCCGGACGGGGACACGGCGAGCAGTTCGGTGGCCTGTTCCAGCCCGCGGGCCCAGTGGATCTCGATCGAGGTGCCGCTGTCGGCGACCGCCGCCTTGATCAGCTGGGCGTCGGAGGCGTCGTCCTCGATCACCAGCAGTTTGAGCGGAGCGGTGCTGCTGGCGGCCACCGCGGCGGGGGCGTCGGCGGGGGCCGAGGTGTGTCCGGTCTGGTGCCGGGGGTGCGGTATCGGGGGAGCGGCCGTCACCGGGCCGGCCGGCGTCGGGCCGGTCAGGGCCGGGCGGTTGCGGGCATGGTCAACGGGGGCGCCGGCCTGGGCGCCCGACAGGCTCGTGGCACCAGGTGCCCGCCCGTCTCCCGTTGCGGGCATCGGTGGTTCCTCCCTTTCCCCGAGTGCGTAACGGTCAGCGCCCGTCCGCAGTGCCCGCCTGGCACCGTGCGCCGGGGAACTTCTCGCGACCATAACGTGATCTCCGGGGATTTCTCTGGCCGACCGGCGCCGTTGTGGTTTTTGCCACGCCGGTGGCGGTGCGGTGATCTGACTCGGACGACGGCTGGGATCCCCGTCGGCGGGGAAGGAAGGGGGACGGGCGAGGGTGACGCGGATCACCCTGGTCGAGGGTGACGTCGGGGGCCGCAGGTGGACGCCGTGGCACCGGGCGGCGACGGCGCACGGGCGGGTCGTCCGGCGGCGTCCATCGTGACGTGATGGGGCGTCAACACGCCAGTGGTATTCGATAACTCGTTCGAGTGAATGCGGCGAGTCGCTCACCCGCACCGGCCCCGGTCCGTGCCTGGCCGGCGGCTCCGGCCGCGCGACCCACTACGGTGCGAGCGCGCTCCAGGGCACCGTGACCTCGCCCTGCCGCCACCGCCCGCGCGCGTCCACCAGCGGCCAGTCGCCCGCCAGTGCCGTGCAGGCCGCCACCCAGCGCTGCCGCGCCCCGAACGCCCCGTACGGCGCGGCCGCCGCCCAGGCCCGGTCGAAGTCGGCCAGGAAGGCGTGCACCGGTCGGCCCGGCACGTTGTGGTGGATCAGCGCCTTCGGCAGCCGTTCGGCCAGGTCGGAGGGCTGGCCGAGGCCGCTCAGCCGGGCCGCGAAGGTCACCGTCCGGGGCCCCTCCGGGCCGAGCGCGACCCAGACGTGCCGCCGTCCGATCTCGTCGCAGGTGCCCTCCAC
This sequence comes from Kitasatospora sp. NPDC088861, assembly GCF_044750105.1. Lineage (NCBI taxonomy): Bacteria > Bacillati > Actinomycetota > Actinomycetes > Kitasatosporales > Streptomycetaceae > Kitasatospora > Kitasatospora sp. NPDC088861. The sequence continues at coordinate 139,001 of NZ_JBIVJF010000001.1, read as the reverse complement.
CAGCAGCCCGTCCGGGGCCAGCCGGGCGCAGAGCCGCTCCCAGACCCCGGCCACCGCCGACTCGTCGTACTGCCGCAGCACGTTGGCGGCCCGGATCAGCTGGGCCGGCGCGCCGCCGTCCAGCGGAACCTCGAAGCCGCCGCGCCGGAAGGTGAGCAGTGGCGGTTCGGCGTACGGCAGCGCGGCCGTGACCCGCTCCGGCTCGATCTCGATCCCGACCACCCGGACGTCCGGGCGCACCGTGCGCAGCCGCCCGGCCAGTTCGACGGCCGTCCACGGCGCGGCGCCGTAGCCGAGGTCGACCGCCACCGGCGGGCGGCCACCGGCGCGCAGCGTGCGGCCGAGGGTGTGGGCGATCCAGCGGTCCATCCGCCGCAGCCGATTGGTGTTGGTGGTGCCCCGGGTGACCGTCCCCACCGGCCGTCCGGTCCGCCCACGGGTGGGTGCGGTCGCGGAGTCGAAGGAGGCAGCCATGCCTGGAAGGGTAGTCGGGTCCGCGTCGGCACCGCTGTGACCTGGGACGTCACCCCGTCCGACATCTCGTCCGGCATCTCGTCCGCCGGACCGGGAATGCCGGACGCGGGCCGGGTGGTTGGCTGTCTGGTGGTGATGTGTGCCCGGGACGGGGCAGCGCACACCGGACAGCGGGCGGCCCGTGCGCGGGCCGCCGAGACGGGCCGCACAGAGGAGGCTTCAGCCAGGTGATCCAGCACCCCGTCCGTTCGGTACGCCGTGCCCAGCCCGCCGCGCCCGCGCGGGGCCGGCTCCAGTCGCTCGTCCCGGGCCGCCGCCGCCCGCGCCGGATAGCGATGCTGAGTGTCCACACCTCGCCGCTGCACCAGCCCGGCACGGGGGACGCCGGCGGGATGAACGTCTACATCGTCGAGCTGGCCAAGCGCCTGGCCGCGCTCAACATCGAGGTCGAGGTGTTCACCCGGGCGATCTGCTCGGACGACGCCCCCACCGTCGAGCTGGCCCCCGGCGTGCTGGTCCGGCACGTCACCGCCGGCCCGTACGAGGGCCTGCTGAAGGAGGACCTGCCCGCCCAGCTGTGCGCCTTCACCCACGGGGTGCTGCGGACGGAGGCGGGCCACCGCCCCGGCCACTACGACCTGGTGCACTCGCACTACTGGCTCTCCGGGCAGGTCGGCTGGCTGGCCGCGCAGCGCTGGGGGGTGCCGCTGGTGCACACCATGCACACCATGGCGAAGGTGAAGAACGCCGCGCTGGCCGAGGGTGACACGCCCGAGCCCGCGGCCCGGGTGATCGGCGAGACCCAGGTGGTCGAGGCGGCCGACCGGCTGATCGCCAACACCACCGAGGAGGCCGCCGAGCTGGCGCTGCACTACGCTGCCCGGCCGGACCAGCTGGCCGTCGTCCACCCCGGCGTCAACCTGGACGTCTTCCGCCCCGGCGGGGCGTCGGCGCGGGCCGCCGCCCGGGCCCGGCTGGGCCTGCCGCAGGACGCCGCGGTGCTGCTCTTCGCGGGCCGGATCCAGCCGCTGAAGGCCCCGGACGTGCTGCTGCGGGCGGTCGCCGAGCTGCTGGCGCGCCGCCCGGGGCTGCGCGAGCACCTGCTGGTGCCGGTGGTCGGCGGTCCGTCCGGCACCGGACTGGCCCGGCCGGAGAGCCTGCACAAGCTCGCCGCCCAGCTGGGCATCGGCGACGTGGTGCGGTTCCACCCGCCGGTCGGCCAGGCCGAGCTCGCGCAGTGGTACCACGCGGCGACGGCGCTGGTGATGCCCTCGTACAGCGAGTCCTTCGGGCTGGTCGCTCTGGAGGCGCAGGCCTGCGGCACCCCGGTGGTGGCGGCCTCGGTCGGCGGCCTGCCGGTCGCGGTGCGGGACGGCGAGACGGGCACGCTGGTGCACGGCCACGACCCGGCGGCCTGGGCGCACGCGCTGGAGCCGTACGTCACCGACCGGGGCCTGGTCGCCCGGCGCGGCGCGGCGGCGGCCCGGCACGCGGCCGGCTTCGGCTGGGACACCGCCGCGGCCGGCACCGCCGAGGTGTACGCCGGAAGCCTGGCCCGCCCGGCCGGCCGCTTGGCCGCCGCCCGGCGGCGGCTGGCCTGACCGCGGCCGGACCACGAGCCGACTGCGGCCCGACTGCGGCCCGACTGCGGCGGCCGGGGGCACGCACCGCTGGTGCGCGCCCCCGGTACCGCCGAGTAACGTCACCCCCATGGCAATCCGCACCAAGGACGAGGCCCTGACCCTCCTGCGCACCGCCCTGGACGACGCCGGAGCGGCCTGGGAGCCCGCCGCCACCGACCCGTACACGCTGGTGGTGACGCTCCCGGGCACCCGCAAGCTGAGCACCGCCTGCGCGCTGCGGGTCGGCGACCACACCCTGTCGGTGAACGCCTTCGTGATCCGCCGACCGGACGAGAACCACGAGGCCGTCTACCGCTGGCTGCTGGAGCGCAACACCCGGCTGTACGGCGTCGCGTACGCGATCGACCCGCTCGGCGATGTCTACCTGGCCGGCCGCCTGCCCCTGGAGGCGCTCACCCCGGACGCCGTGGACCGGCTGCTCGGGACGGTGCTGGAGAACGCCGACGAGCCGTTCAACACCCTGCTGGAGCTGGGCTTCGCCTCGGCGATCCGGCGCGAGTGGGAGTGGCGGACCAAGCGCGGGGAGTCCACCCGCAACCTGGCCGCCTTCGCCCACCTGGCCGCCCCGGCGGCCGACTGACCCGGTAGCGGGGCCGACGCCCTCAGATGCCCGCCGGAGCCTTCTTCTCCGCGGCGGGCTCCGTCACCTCGGTCACCGGCACCTCCGGCACCTCCGGCACCTCCGGCACCTCCGTCACCTCGGTCACCGCGACCTCCGTCACCGCGACATCCGGCACCGCCCCGGCGCGGCCCGCCGTCGCGTCCGTGCGCCGCCCGAGCACCACGTGCCCGGCCGCCGCGACCGTGCCGCAGACCCCGCACACGATCCAGAGCACTGCGGAGCCGGCGTGCTGCAGCAGCAGACCGCCGATCGCCGGGCCGAGGAACGAGGCGAGCGACCAGGAGAGCGAGTAGACGCCCTGGTAGCGGCCGCGCGCGTGGGTCGGCGCCAGTTCGGCGACCAGTCCCATGATGGTCGGCGCGTTCAGGACCTCGCCGACCGTCCAGACCGCCACCGAGAGGGCGAACAGCCACGCGGACGACCCGGCCAGCGCCGCCAGCCCGAAGCCCCAGCCCGTGATCAGGCAGCTGGCTATCAGCATGGCGGTCCGGGAGCGGGCCTCCATCCACCGGGTGAGCGGGATCTGGAGCACCACGATCAGCAGTCCGTTCAGGCCGATGACCAGCCCGTACTCGGTGGAGCTGATGCCCGCGGCACCCATGTCGACGGCCAGGGTGGTGCTGCCCTGCTGGAGGATCAGGGCGAGCAGCAGGTTGAGCCCGACGACGGCCATGAACCGCCCGTCCCGGAACACCGCGCCGAGGCCGACCGTCGGCTCGTCCGTCCCCTTCCCGTGCTGCGGCGAGTCCTGCGGCTTGGTCTCGGGGATCCGGATGAAGATCACCACCGCGCACACCAGCGTGGAGAGCGCGTCGAGCAGGAAGAGCGTGAGGTAGCCGTGGGTGGCGATCAGGCCGGCCACGGCGGCGGAGAGGCCGAAGCCGATGTTGATCGCCCAGTAGTTCAGCGAGTACGCGCGGACCCGGTCCTCGGCCGGGACGAGGTCGGCGATGATCGCCGAGGTCGCGGGCCGGGTGGCGTTGTTGCAGAGGCCGACCAGGAAGGCCACCGTGGCGATCGCCACCTGGCCGTCCGTGAAGCCGAGTACGGCGGTGAACAGTGCGGTGCCGAGCTGGGCGGCGACCAGGGTCGGGCGCCGGCCGATCCGGTCGGTCAGCACGCCGGCGCCGATCGCGGCGACCGCCGAGCCGAGGCCGTAGAGGGAGGCCACCAGGCCCGCGTAGGAGGCCGAGTACCCCCGGTTGGTGGTCAGGTAGAGCGCGAGGAAGGTGAGCACGAAAGCGCCCAGCTTGTTCACCAGCGTGCTCACCCAGAGCCACCAGAACTCCCGTGGCAGCCCGCCCACCGTCTCCTGTATCAGCTTTCGGATCCGGGGGTTGGTGAACAGGGCGACGGGCATGTGGGGGGCTCCCGGGGCAGGCGTCCGCCGAGCGGCACGGGCAGGTCCGGTCAGCCGACGTATGTAAGTGTCAGATAGGCGGTGCACACATTACACATCTGCCGTAGGTCCGGACCAGCGCTTTTCCTGCCTCCATTAAGCTGGGGGCCATGGCTGACACGACGTACCGACTCATCCTGCTCCGCCACGGCGAGAGCCAGTGGAACCAGAAGAACCTGTTCACCGGTTGGGTCGACGTCGACCTCAACGAGAAGGGCGAGAAGGAGGCCGCGCGCGGTGGCGAGCTCCTGGCCGCCGAGGGCCTGTTCCCGGACGTGCTGCACACCTCGCTGCTCCGCCGTGCGATCCGCACCTCGCAGATCGCCCTGGACAGGGCCGACCGCCACTGGATCCCGGTCAGCCGCAGCTGGCGCCTGAACGAGCGACACTACGGTGCGCTCCAGGGCAAGGACAAGGCCCAGACCCTGGCCGAGTTCGGCGAGGAGCAGTTCCAGCTGTGGCGCCGCTCGTACGACACCCCGCCGCCGGTGCTGGCCGATGACGCCGAGTACTCGCAGGCCGGTGACGCCCGCTACGCGGACATCCCGAGCGAGCTGCGTCCGCGCACCGAGTGCCTGAAGGACGTCGTCGACCGGATGCTCCCGTACTGGTACGACGCCATCGTCCCGGACCTCGCCGCCGGCAAGACCGTCCTGGTCACCGCCCACGGCAACAGCCTGCGCGCGCTGGTCAAGCACCTCGACGGCATCTCCGACGAGGCCATCGCGGGCCTGAACATCCCGACCGGCATCCCGCTCGTGTACGAGCTCGACGCCGACTTCAAGCCCGTCACCAAGGGCGGCCGCTACCTCGACGCCGACGCCGCCGCCGCGGCCATCGAGGCGGTCAAGAACCAGGGCAAGAAGTAACCCGCCTGGCGAAACGGCCCCGCCTCCCGGTTCGCCGGGGGCGGGGCCTTCGTCGTTCAACCGGCCTGTGCGGAAGTCGAGTTGAGTCCGGATTCGGCGGCCGGATCCGGACTCGTCCCAATAGTGGTTCAGACCATTGACGGGTGGCGGAGTCCGCTCCTACGGTGAGGGCGCCGGACTGCCGCAGGCATGCCAAGGATCTCCCCGTCCCGGCCGCCGCACCCCCACGCGCGCGCGTCTGCGTCCCGGCGCACTCTCCATCCACCCCCACGGAGGAGCATCATGCGCACACGTCACATCGTCGGGGCGGTGGTCGCCGCCCTCGCGGTGCCGCTCACCCTCGCCGTCCCGGCGCAGTCCCACGGGTACATCTCGACGCCGCCCAGCAGGGCCGCGCTCTGCGGAGCGGGCGGGGTGTCGTGGGACTGCGGCGACATCCAGTGGGAGCCGCAGAGCGTCGAGGGCCCCAAGGGCTTCCCGAACGCCGGGCCCGCCGACGGCACCATCTGCGCCGGCGGCAACTCCCGCTTCGCCGAGCTGGACGACCCGCACGGCGGTGCCTGGCCGACCACCGCGGTGACGGCGGGGCAGCAGCTCACCTTCACCTGGACGTTCACCGCCCGGCACGCGACCACCGACTTCCGCTACTACCTGACCAAGCCGGGCTACGACGCGAGCCAGCCGGTCACCCGGGACAGCCTGGACCTGACGCCCTTCCTGATCGCCCCGTACGGCGGGAAGCAGGTGCCCAGCACGCTCAGCCACACCGCGACCGTCCCGAGCGGGCGCACCGGCCACCAGGTCGTGGTCGCGGTCTGGACGATCGCCGACACCGGGAACGCCTTCTACTCCTGCACCGACGTCCAGTTCTGACGCCCGGGGCGGCACGGTGACGCCGTGCCGCGGACCCGCGGCACCAGGACGCGCAACGAGGTGCACGGCCGACGGAAGGCCGTGCACCTCGGGAACTCCTCGGCGGCGGACCGCTCAGTGGCCGCCGCAGCAGCCGCCGTCCGCGCCGCCGCACTGGCAGGGCGCGCCGGACTGGCAGCCGCAGCCGCAGCCGGGGCCGCAGCCGCAGCCGGCCGCGAGGACGGGCAGGAGCTTCGGGGTGGGCGGCTCGACGGTTTCGTGGGCGCGTGCCGGTCGGGTGGGGTTGGCCTTCATCGAGCTGTTCCCTCCTAGTGACGGGCACAGTCCTGTGCCCCCAACGTCGAGTGAAGCCGCCGATCGGAGGGAGCGTCAACAGGCGCGCAGTGGTGGGATGTACGGGGCGTCGTGCGCCCCCACCACCCCTGTCGCAGGTTTACTCACCCCGCGAGGGGAGCGGCCGCCCCTTGAAGCCCCGAGCCCGAGCCCGAGCCCGAGCCCGAGCCCGATCCCGAGCCCGATCCCGATCCCGATATGCCGAGCCCCGAGACGCCGAGCCCCGAGGCGGCCGCACCGCACCCGCACGAGGTCACTCCGCCGCCGCGGCCTCCGAGGCGGCCACGAACTCGGCCACGTGCTCGCCCGTCACCAGGTACACCACGCGCTTGGCGACCGACACCGCGTGGTCCGCGAAGCGCTCGTAGTAGCGGCCGACCAGGGTGATGTCGACGGCGGTCTCGATGCCGTGGTGCCAGCGGTCGTCGATCAGGTGCGACAGCAGCTCGCGGTGCAGGGAGTCGATGGCGTCGTCGTCCTGCTCCAGCTCCAGTGCCTTGTCGACGTCCTTGGTGGCGATCACCAGGCCGGTCTTGGCCACCAGGCGCTGGGCGAGCTGGCCCATCTCCAGGACGGTGGAGTGCAGGTCGCCGGGCACGGCGGAGTCGGGGTAGCGCATCCGCGCGACCTTGGCGACGTGCCGGGCGAGGTCGCCGCAGCGCTCCAGGTCGGAGCTCATCCGCAGCGAGGTGACGACGATGCGCAGGTCGGTGGCGACCGGCTGCTGGCGGGCGAGCAGGTCGATCGCGCGGTTCTCCAGCTCGTGGTGGAGGTCGTTGATCTTCTCGTCGGCGGCGATCACGCTCTCCGCCAGCGCCAGGTCCGCGTCCAGGAGTGCGGTGGTGGCCCGGCCCAGGGCCGAGCCGACCAGTCGGGCCATCTCGACCAGGCTGTCGCCGATCGCATCGAGTTCCTCGTGGTACGCGTCGCGCATGCTCTCTCCTCAGTAGCTGTGTCGGTGGCGGTGCCGACCGGCCGGCCCGTCCGACGATCGTCTTGTCGTCCGGGTGACCGCTGCTGGTGGCGCGAATCGTACGCGCACACCTGAGGCGACGGCCGGTGGTTCGGCCCGCCGCCCACTCCCACACGGGCTGCATGGCCAACTCTGGGCCGTCCGGGCGACGATGCACGGCCGGTGTGGTGAATCAGCGGCCACGTGAAGGTGAATTCTCGGCAACGCGTGGCCGATGCCTTGATCGGGCCCTTGGGGAGTGGCCTGGCCGTGCGCTTACGCTGGCCACATGGACGTGAACGTGGCCGCCGCCGCTGCCTGCGCCATAGCCGGGCTCGGCGTCGGCCTCACGGCCTCCATCGCCTTCCGTTGGAGCGAGCGCGAGCAGGCCAGGGGCAGGTACGGCGGCACCAGCAGCAGACACCACGGTCGGCACCAGGGCCTGGGCGCCGGCACCCCGGAGCCCCCGCTGCCGCCGGGGGTGGACACCGTCCTCTCCGTCCTCCGCTCCTGCGCGATCGTGCTGGGCGAGGGCGACGAGGTGGTCAAGGCCAGCTCCGCGGCGTACGCGATGGGACTGGTGCGCGGCGGCGCGGTCGCCGTGGACCAGATGCTCTCGCTGGCGCGCGCCACCCGCCGGGACGGCGAGATCCGCCAGGTCGAGTTGGAGGTGCCCCGCCCTGGCGTGGCCCGTGCGGGCGAGCCGCTCGCGGTCTCCGTCCGGGTCGCCCCGCTGGGCTCCCGGCTGGTGCTGGTGCTGGTCGAGGACCAGACCGAGCGCCGCCGGGTGGAGGCGGTCCGCCGGGACTTCGTGGCCAACGTCAGCCACGAGCTGAAGACCCCGGTGGGTGCCCTGTCGCTGCTCTCCGAGGCGGTCGCCGACGCGTCCGACGACCCGGAGGCGGTGCAGCGCTTCGCCGGCCGGATGCAGATCGAGGCAACCAGGCTGGCCAGCCTGGTCCAGGAGATCATCGACCTCTCCCGGGTGCAGGACGACCGGCTGATGGTGGACCCGGAGCCCGTCGCGGTGGACGAGCTGATCGCCGAGGCGATCGACCGCTGCCGCCAGCAGGCCGCCGCCAAGCAGATCCTGATCACGGCCGGCGGCATCGCCGGGCTCTACCTGCACGGCAACCGCGGCCAGCTCGCCGCGGCGCTCGGCAACCTGGTCGAGAACGCCGTCAACTACAGTCCTCCCCGTACCCGGGTGGCGATCGCCACCCGCCGGATCTCCAGCGCCGCGGCGCTCGGGGAGGCGGACGGCGAGCTGATCGAGATCTCGGTCACCGACCAGGGCATCGGCATCTCGGAGAAGGACCGCGAGCGCGTCTTCGAGCGCTTCTACCGGGTCGATCCGGCCCGCTCCCGGGCGACCGGCGGAACCGGCCTCGGCCTGTCCATCGTCAAGCACGTCGCCGCCTCGCACGGCGGCACGGTCTCGGTGTGGAGCGTCGAGGGCCAGGGTTCGACCTTCACCATCCGCCTGCCCGCCGGGCAGGCGCCCGAGGCCGAGGACGGCGACGACCTCGACGACACCGGCGACCTCGGCACCCGCGGTGCCACCGGCGGCCGTGGCGCCGCCGCCGCGCCCACCAGAACCCTCACCACGGACCGGACGGCCACCACAGGCCGCACGGACCGTCCGCTCCCCACGGGGGAGCGGGAACACCCCCTGTCAGACGCAACCCCCCAGCTTGCCCCGGAGGCCTGATCGTGACCCGAGTACTGGTGGTCGAGGACGAGGAGTCGTTCAGCGACGCCCTGTCGTACATGCTCCGCAAGGAGGGCTTCGAGGTGGCCGTCGCCGCCACCGGCCCCGACGCCCTGGAGCAGTTCGAGCGCAACGGCGCCGACCTCGTCCTGCTCGACCTGATGCTGCCGGGCCTGCCGGGCACCGAGGTCTGCCGTCAGCTGCGGGTGCGCTCCAACGTGCCGGTGATCATGGTCACCGCCAAGGACAGCGAGATCGACAAGGTGGTCGGTCTGGAAATAGGTGCGGACGACTACGTCACCAAGCCCTACTCCACCCGTGAGCTGGTCGCCCGGATCCGGGCGGTGCTGCGCCGCCGCGGCGAGGACGGCGGTGCCGGCGAGAACGGCGGCGGCCCGGGCGCCCTGGAGGCGGGCCCGGTCCGGATGGACGTCGACCGGCACGTGGTGACCGTGGACGGCGCCAAGGTCGACCTCCCGCTGAAGGAGTTCGACCTGCTGGAGATGCTGCTGCGCAACGCGGGCCGGGTGCTCACCCGCATGCAGCTGATCGACCGGGTGTGGGGCGCGGACTACGTCGGCGACACCAAGACCCTGGACGTCCACGTGAAGCGCCTGCGGGCCAAGATCGAGCCGGACCCGGGCGCCCCGCGCTACCTGGTCACGGTCCGCGGCCTGGGCTACAAGTTCGAGCCGTAAACCGCGGGCGCGGACAGACGCGGAAGGCCCCCGCCGGCAGTTGCCGGAGGGGGCCTTCGCGTTGGTGTCCGGCGGGCCCGGGAGGGCCTGCCGGACACCGGGTGGTGCGTCAGTGGGCGCCGGCGGACTGGGTGGCACCCGGGGTGGCGGCACCGGACGGCGTGGCCGCACCGGTGGTGGCCGGGGCGGCCGGGGTGGTGGTGCCGGCGGCCGGGGTGGTCGCGGCGGTGGTGGCGCCCTTGGTGGGCGCGGCGGCCGGGGCCGACGTCGGGCCGAAGCCCTTGTAGAGGCCCTTGTTCGGGCTCACGCCGGCCTGGGCGTCGACCTTCTGGCCGTCCTTGAAGGTGAACGAGGTGGGGACGAAGCCGCCGACCTGGACGCCGACCGAGGCGACCTTGGCGGACGGGTTGCCCTCGCCACCGATCGCCACGGCGCCGCCGGCCGGGACGACGATGGTGGACAGCGGGGCGCCCGCGGCGTCGGAGAACGCGGCGGTGGCACCGTTGCCGACGGTGACGGACTGCAGCTCCGCCGGGGTGCTGCCCGTGTTGGCGATGTTGACGGTCACGTTGGCGGGACCGTTGTGCTCGCCCGAGGACTCGTCCCCGGTGACGACCACGATGTTGTTCAGCCGAAGGTTCGTTCCGAGGGTTGCCGCCGCGTTGTCGGGCTTGACCTGCAGCGTGTCCGGCGTGTTGCCGGCGGCGCAGGACGACAGCGAGGCGATGGCGATGGCGGCGATGGCGGCGATGCTGCCGCGTCGAAGGCTGCGGCTCACGGCGGCGGCTTCTCCTAAGTCAACGTGTCGATAGGTCAGGCCTCAGATTATCGACCTCACTTATGCGCTCCTCACGGGGTGGTCCCCGTGTCGCACTCCCGGGGTTCGCGGGGCGGCCGTCCGGCCGCACTTGTGGCGTGTCCGGGTCACCCTCGGGACAAGCTTCGACCAAGATCGAATAACGATGTGGATACGGCCCGATAAACGGTGAAAACCCAAGATCCAATCATGGTTTCCCGGGTGTTGCGCAAGGTTTCGCCGAACGCTGGAACCGCCTCCGACCTGCGGGAAGCCTCCCTCGAACACCGGTCGCAGCACGTCATGGGGGTCCTTGTCAAGCCCCGAGACCGGCCCTGACCTGCGAAAACGCCCTTCGGGTGCGCTGAAAAGCGTGTTATTCTGGAAAGCCACGGAAGGGGTCCTGTCACATGACGTTCAAGGTTGGCGACACGGTGGTCTACCCCCATCACGGGGCCGCGCTGATCGAGGCCATCGAAATTCGCCAGATCAAAGGTGTGGACAAGACCTACCTGGTGCTCAAGGTGCAGCAGGGAGACCTGACGCTCCGCGTGCCCGCTGAGAACGCGGAGTTCGTCGGCGTGCGCGATGTAGTCGGCCAGGAGGGTCTGGACCGGGTCTTCGAGGTGCTGCGCGCACCGTACACCGAAGAGCCGACCAACTGGTCCCGTCGCTACAAGGCGAACCTGGAGAAGCTCGCCTCTGGCGACGTTATCAAGGTCGCCGAGGTTGTGCGCGACCTCTGGCGTCGTGAGCGCGAGCGCGGCCTCTCGGCCGGCGAGAAGCGGATGCTCGCGAAGGCGCGCCAGATCCTCGTCAGCGAGCTCGCGCTGGCGGAGAACACCAACGAGGACAAGGCGGAGACGCTGCTCGACGAGGTGCTGGCCTCGTAGCACAGTCGGGCTGCCGCCCACCGCTCACAGCGCCCGGTGTCGGCGCGCCGCTCCCAGGACCAAGCGTCCCGGGGTGGTGCAGTGGCACTTCGGGCGCTGAGGCGTGTCCGGACGACGCCCCCGCCCCGAGCCGGTCCAGGCCCGGCAAGACCGTTTTCCGTCCTGCAAGACCGATTCTGCGGGATTGTGCGGCGGACGGTTGGACCGTAATTCTTCGGAAGGGGCCCGTAGCGCCCGCCGGGCACGCCAAGGCCATACCCACTTCTCCGAAGGAGTGAAACCTGAACGCCTCAGCAGCAGTCGCAGCAGCAGTGGTGCCCGCCGCCGGACGCGGTGAGCGGCTGGGGCCCGGTGCCCCGAAGGCCCTGCGGGAACTGGGCGGCGTGCCGCTCCTGGTGCACGCCGTGCGGGCGCTGGCCCGCAGTCGGGCGGTCGGCCTGGTCGTGGTCGCCGCGCCCGCCGACGGGGTGGCCGAGGTGGTCGCCCTGCTGGACAGCCACGGGCTGGACGGCAAGGACATCCGGGTGGTCGCCGGTGGCGCCACCCGCCAGGAATCGGTCCGGCTCGGCCTGGCCGCGATCCCGGCCGAGGTGGAGATCGTCCTGGTGCACGACGCGGCCCGCCCGCTCGTCCCGGTCGAGGTGGTGGACGCGGTGGCGGCCGCCGTCCGGGCCGGGGCCGGGGCGGTGGTGCCCGCGGTGCCGCTGGCCGACACGGTGAAGCGGGTCGAGTCGAGCCCGGGCCGCCCCGAGCCGGTGCTCGACACGCCCGACCGGGCCACCCTGCGCGCGGTCCAGACCCCGCAGGGCTTCGACCGGGCCACCCTGGTCGGGGTGCACGCCAAGGCGCTGGCCGAGGAGGCCGCGGGCGCCGACGGCGCGCCGCCGGTCACCGACGACGCGGGCCTGGTGGAGCGCTACGGCGGCCAGGTCGTCGTGGTGCCCGGCCACGAGGAGGCGTTCAAGGTCACCCGTCCACTGGACCTCGTGCTCGCCGAGGCCGTACTCGCCCGCCGGAGGGCCGCCGATGCCTACTGACCCGCTGACGCCCGCCGCCCAGGCCCCGGCCCCCGTGCTGCCGCGCGTGGGCATCGGCACCGACGTGCACGCCTTCGAGGCCGGCCGCCCGCTCTGGGTGGCCGGACTGGAGTGGCCGGACGCCGGGGTCGGGCTCTCCGGGCACTCGGACGCCGACGTCGCCGCGCACGCGGCCTGCGACGCGCTGTTCTCGGCCGCTGGGATCGGCGACCTGGGCGCGCACTTCGGCACCGACCGGCCGGAGTGGGCCGGCGCCTCCGGGGTGAAGCTGCTCGGTGAGGCGGCCCGGCTGGTGCGCGCCGAGGGCTTCGAGATCGGCAACATCGCGGTCCAGGTGGTCGGCGTCCGGCCGAAGATCGGCAAGCGGCGGGCCGAGGCGCAGGCCGCGCTGTCGGCCGCGGCCGGTGCGCCGGTGTCGGTGTCCGGCACCACAACGGACGGCCTGGGCCTGACCGGTCGGGCCGAGGGGCTGGCCGCGATCGCCACGGCCCTGGTGTACGAACGGCGTTGAGCCGGGCGCGGTCAGCAGGGCCGGAATAGGCGGGTCCTGACGAGTGTTCACCCGGCGTGGCGGTGGATCGGTCGGTAGTGTGCGGTTTCGGGCCCGGGCGGGGCTTCCCCTCGGGCCGTACCGCCGACGATGAGAAGAGGTTCTCGATGGGCGTCGAACTCTCTGGCCCCGCCAAGGAATTGCTCGACCGCAAGAGTTTCGCCGTGGTGTCCACGATCCAGCCCGACGGCAGCCCCCAGTCCTCGGTCGTCTGGGTCACGCGGGACGGCGACGACATCCTGTTCTCCACCGTCCAGGGCCGCCGCAAGCACCTCAATCTGGTGCGGGACCCGCGCATCTCGCTCGTGGTCAACCCGCCGGAGAACCCGTACGAGTACGTCGAGGTGCGCGGCTCGGCGACGATGACCACCGAGGGCGGCCGGGAGCTGATCAACGAACTGTCCCGCAAGTACCGCGGCGAGGAGTACGGGTTCGACGGCCCGGACGACGTCCGGGTGGTCGTCCGGCTCAGCCCGCGCAAGGTGGTCGGCAACATCTGACCGGCCCGCGCGGCCCGTGGTTCCCCGGGAGTGCGGCATATCATTCCCGGGGAATGTCGCGGGGCACCCCCTCCTGCCCACTACGCTTGACGCTGTGAGCATTCGCCTGTACGACACCAGCACCCGCCAGGTACGCGACTTCGTCCCGCTTGTACCGGGTTGTGTCTCGATCTACCTGTGCGGCGCTACCGTCCAGTCGGCGCCTCATATCGGGCACATCCGGTCCGGTCTCAACTTCGACATCATGCAGCGGTGGTTCGCCTACCGCGGCTACCAGGTCACCTTCGCCCGGAACGTCACCGACATCGACGACAAGGTGATCGCCAAGGAGCGCGAGTTCGGCATCCCGTGGTGGCAGATCGCCTACGAGAACGAGCGGGCGTTCAACGACGGTTACACCGCGCTCGGCTGCCTGCCGCCGACCGTCGAGCCGCGGGCCACCGGGCACATCCCCGAGATGGTCGAGATGATGCGGGGGCTCATCGAGAAGGGCCACGCCTACGCGGCCGACGGCAACGTCTACTTCGACGTGAAGTCGTACCCGGACTACCTCGCGCTCTCCAACCAGAAGCTGGCCGACCTGCGCCAGCCCGAGGGCGAGGGCGAGACCGGCAAGCGGGACCAGCGCGACTTCGCGATGTGGAAGGCCGCCAAGCCGGGCGAGCCGAGCTGGGAGACCCCGTGGGGCCGCGGCCGGCCGGGCTGGCACCTGGAGTGCTCGGCGATGGTCCACAAGTACCTCGGCCCGGCCTTCGACATCCACGGCGGCGGGCTGGACCTGATCTTCCCGCACCACGAGAACGAGATCGCCCAGTCCAAGGCCTACGGCGACGCCTTCGCCAGCTTCTGGGTGCACAACGCCTGGGTCACCATGGCCGGCGAGAAGATGAGCAAGTCGCTGGGCAACTCGGTGCTGGTCTCCGAGATGGTCCAGCGCTGGCGTCCGATCGTGCTCCGCTACTACCTGGGCACCCCGCACTACCGCTCGATGATCGAGTACAGCGAGGACGCCCTGCGTGAGGCCGAGGCCGGGTTCGGCCGGATCGAGGGCTTCATCCAGCGCACCGTCGAGCGCTGCGGGGCGGTCGACGCCGCCCCCGAGGTGCCGCCGGCCTTCGCCGAGGCGATGGACGACGACCTGGGAGTTCCGCAGGCGCTCGCCGTCGTGCACACCGCCGTCCGCCAGGGCAACAGCGCCCTGAACGCGGACGACAAGGAGAACGCGGTGGCGCGTCTGGCCGAGGTCCGTGCGATGCTCGGAGTGCTGGGTCTCGACCCGCTCGCCCCGCAGTGGGCCGGGTCGGAGCGCGGCGAGCCTGGGACAATGAAGAGCATGCACGGTGTGGTCGACTCGCTGGTCCGCCTGGTCCTGGACCAGCGGCAGGCGGCGCGTCAGCGCAAGGACTTCGCCACCGCGGACGCCATCCGCGACCAGCTCGGCCTGGCCGGGCTGGTGATCGAGGACACCCCGTCCGGCCCGCGCTGGACGATCAACAGCCAGTAACCCCATCTGACGATCGGGGTGAGGGTGGGCCGTACCGGACCGGTGCGGCCCTCCCGCATGACGTAGCGCATGCAGTCGGCCGCCGCCGGACAGAACGGGGCGGCCGGGCATGCCGGACAGACAGGAAGTACAGCCATGGCCGGCAACAGCCAGCGCAGGAACCGCCGCAACCCCGGGTCGAAGAAGGGCGCGTCTGTCGGTACCGGCGGCCACAGCCGGAAGGGGCTCCAGGGCAAGGGCCCGACCCCGCCCGGAGCGGAGCGCAAGGGCCACCCGAAGCAGCGCGCCGCCAACGCCGCGGTCAAGCGCGAGCGGGACGCCAAGGCCCGCGCCGGCATGCGCCGCGCCGGCGGCGCCGGTCGCGGTGGCCGGGGCGGCGCGGGCAGCGCCGAGCTCGTCTTCGGCCGCAACTCGGTCGTCGAGGCCCTTCAGGGCGGCGTCCCGGCCACCGCGCTGTACGTCCAGCAGTTCGTCGACACCGACGACCGCGTCCGCGAGGCCTTCCAGGCCGCCAACGACCGCGGCATCCCGCTGATGGAGGCCCCGCGCCCGCAGCTGGACCAGATGACCGGCGGGCTCAACCACCAGGGCCTCGTGCTCCAGGTGCCGCCGTACGAGTACGCGCACCCCGACGACCTGCTGGTCGAGGCCTCCGACTCGGGCCAGGACGCGCTGATCATCGCGCTGGACGGCGTCACCGACTCGCGCAACCTCGGCGCCGTGGTCCGCTCCGCCGCCGCCTTCGGCGCGCACGGCGTGGTCATCCCCGAGCGCCGCGCGGCCGGCATGACCGCCGGTGCCTGGAAGACCTCCTCCGGCGCCGCCGCCCGTCTGCCCGTCGCCCGGGCCACCAACCTCACCCGCACCCTGGAGGCCTACCAGAAGGCCGGCCTCATGGTGGTCGGCCTGGCCGCCGACGGCGAGGCCGAGCTGGGCGACCTGGAGCTGCTGACCGGCCCGGTGGTGATCGTCGCGGGCAGCGAGGGCAAGGGTCTGTCCCGGCTGGTCTCGGAGACCTGCGACATGCGGGTGCGGATCCCGATGTCCGGGCTGACCGAGTCGCTGAACGCCGGTGTCGCGGCGGGCATCGTGCTCTACGAGGCCGCGCGGCTGCGCGCCAAGCGCTGAGCACAGTCGGTGTGCGGGGCGCAGGGGAACTTCTGAATTCTCCGCAATCCGAGTGAAAAGCGATCGGGCCCGACCAGGCCCGATCGCTTTTCTCATGATCATTTCAAGTATGCGCCGGACATCCACTCGGGAGAGTGTCCTAAGCGGTGGTCACCCGGTTAGACGGGCGTGGACACCAGAACACCTCGGCGCCCCCTGTTCGGCGGCGGCAGCACCGGGATAGACGCGGGCCCCGGCCTTGACACGGTCAAGGTGCCGTCCGACCCCGCGCGCCTCAGCATCACCCAGGCGAGCTTCCGGCTCCGGCTCGGCGCCCCGGTGGCGCCGCTGATCGAGGCCCCGGCCGGACTGCTGTCCACCGGCGCCGCGTTCGGCGACCCGTACGCCGACCAGGGCCTGATCCGCCGTCCGCTGGTCACCCCGCAGGTCGTGGTGCCCGCCTCCGCCGTCCCGGCGCTCGCGGGGGCCGCCGGGGGCGGTGCGCCGCGCCGCAAGGGCCGGGTCACCGCCGTCACCTGGACCGGGCAGGCGCCCCCCGGGGACCTCGCGGCCACCCAGCTGCTGGACGCCGTCCGGCTCACCGGCTCCGGACCCGACGGCGGCGGCCCGGGCGTGTCGGACACCCGGGTGATCCCGTCCTACTCGGGCGCCCGGACCGTCCCGCGCCAGCCCCGGGAGGGTGCCGGCACCGCCACCGACGCGGGCATCGGCCCGGTCGGCGCACCGCAGGGCTGGACCCCGAGCGGCGAGCTCCCCGAGGTCTCCGCGACGGCCGCCGAGGGCAAGCAGCCCTGGTACCCCGGCCGCCGGGTCGACCTCGGCCTGGTCCTGCTGCCGCTGCGCGCCGTCCTCGGCTCGCTGTCCGTCTACGCCGGGTTCAGCAAGCTCTGCGACCCGGTCTACTTCGACGGCGGCGAGCGCGGCTCGATGATGCGCTGGCTCGCCTCGCTGCACCCCTGGAAGGTCGCCGAACCGCTGCTGGCCTTCGCCATGGCGCACCCGGTCGGTGCCGGCCTGGTGGTGTCGTTCACCCAGGTCGTGGTCGGCGTGCTGACCGTCCTCGGCCTCTGGCAGCGGCTCGCGGCCGGGGCGGCGATGCTCCTCTCCGCCGCGCTGCTGTTCACCGTCAGCTGGCGGGCCGTGCCGGTCTACGACACCCCCGACCTGATCTTCCTGGCGGCCTGGAGCCCGCTGCTGATCGCCGGAGCGCCGTTCGCCTCCCTGGACGGGCGGCTCAACCTGGAGGCCTGGCGGCGCTACGGCGCCGACGCGCCCGCCGCGCTGCGCCGCCGGGTGCTGCGCCGCGGCACGGTGGTCACCACGGTCGTGGTCGGGGCGACCCTGCTGCTCGGCTCGATGTTCGGCGCGGCGGTGCGGACCGGGGCCCGGACGCACCAGGCACCGGCCCGTCCGGCCACCGACTACGGCACGCCGGTCTGGCCCAGCGGCGCCCCGACCGGCACCCCGGGCGGCCAGGGCTCGTCCACCTCGCCCTCGCCCGCCCCGCGCCCGGCCACCCCCACGCCGAGCCCGACCACCCCGCCCTCCTCCGCCCCGGCAACCCGCCCGGGCAGCCCGACGCCGAGCGGCAAGGGGCACTCCACCAAGGCGGAGACCGGGGCCGGCACGACCCCGACCCCCGCCGCGCCGGCCGCCGCCGCGCCGTCGGCCGGTTCCTCGCCCGCCCAGCGCAGCACCCCGGCCCCCGCCGGCTCGGGGGCGGCGTCCAAGCCCAGCCCGAGCTCGGGGGCGAGCCCCGGGCTGCTCGGCGGGGTGCTGGGCAGCGGCCCGCTCGCCGACCTGTCCGGCGGCGCCCGCTCCTCCCACCCGGGGGCGCCCACGTCCACCTGACGGCCCGTGGACGCGATCGGCCGGGTGCTCCTTGGCGGAGCACCCGGCCGATCGTCGTGCGCAGGGGGCTGAGGTGCTGGGGCGCGGGTGCTGGGGCGCGAGGCTGGGGGAGCGGCGGTTACTGCGGTGTGCGGCCGGCCCCGGAGGCGAGCTCCTTGGCCGCCTCGGTGAGGTCCTTCGCGGTGTCGATGGCGCGCCAGTACACGCCCTGCGGCAGCTGGTAGCCCGCCAGCCGCTTGCTGCGCGCCAGCTGCGGGAACGTGGTGCGCTCGTGGTCGCCCACGTCCGGCAGCAGCTCGGCGAACTCCGGGCTGAACACGTACAGCCCGGCGTTGATCAGGAACGGCGAGGGCGGCGCCTCGATGAAGTCCAGCACGTTGCCGAACTGGTCGGTCTCCACCGCCCCCCACGGGATCCGCGGTCGGGCCAGCGCGAGCGTCGCGACGGCGTCCCGCTCGTGGTGGAAGGCGGCCATGTCGCGCAGGCTGAACCGGGTCCAGATGTCGCCGTTGGTGGCGTACCAGGGCTCGTCCGGGCGGGGCAGCGCCTTGGCCGCGTACTTGAGGCCGCCGCCGCGTCCGAGCGGCTCCTCCTCGACCACCGTGCGCACGCGCAGCGGCAGATCCGCCTTGTCGAGCCACTCCTCCAGCACGGCGGCGAGGTGCCCGCAGGAGACCACCACGTCGGTGACGCCCTCGGAGGCCAGCCAGGCCAGCTGGTGGCCGAGGATCGGCGTGCCCGTCCCGGGGATCTCGACCAGCGGCTTCGGGCGGTCGTCCGTGTAGGGCCGCAGCCGCGAGCCCTGGCCGCCGGCCAGGATCACGGCCTGGGTGACGGGCGTCGTGGTCGGCCGGGACGGGTGGGTCGGCGGGGACGCGAGGTCGGCGGTGGGGCCGGAGTCAGCGGTCATGCCTGAAGAATAGGGCGCCCACCGGGGGTGGGAACCCGAGGCCGCGGGCGCCGTCGGCCCGCGGCCGAGGGGGTCAGCCGGCGATGCCCGCCGCGAACGACCCGTCGCAGACCGGGCGGGCGAAGGACCGGGCCCGCTGGACGTCGCCCTGGTACTTGCGCACCGCCGCCTTGCCCAGCTCTCCGGCGAGCGAGGTGCAGTACGGCGTCAGCGACGGCTGTTCGCGCATCGAGCGCTCCAGCAGGTCCAGCGCGGCGGACGGGTTCTTGGCCCGCAGCTCGTCCAGCAGCACCACCCGCAGCGATTCCTGCGGGGCGAGCCCGTCCGGGGACGTGCCCGCGGTGGCGGTGGCGGAACGCCCGATCCCGGTGCCGTCACCACTGGACGCCGCCACGACCTGCTGGTCGAGGTTGGTCGGCGGGGCCCATGGCACCCGGGTCACGGCGAGGGTGCCGGTGGTCACCAGGACGACCGGCAGGGTCAGGGCGACGGTCTGGCCGATACGGCGTACAAGCTGCTTCACCCTCAGGAGAGTAGCGGTGGGTACGGGCCGGATCGCCCTCCGTGACACCATCGAGTGACACCGTGTCCGGGTTCGTCCCCCCACCGTGTTGACGTGGGGGTGTACGGACGGAGCCCGCCGGACCAGGAATGGTCCGACGGGCTCCGTCGTGCCGGCTTGCCCTGCCGGTCGACCGACCGGCAGGGCGCGCCGTGCTCAGCTGCTCAGACGGGCGCCCGAGCTGGTCGAGAACACGTGGGTCTCGTTGGCGATCGGCACGACGTGGATCGTCTCGCCACGGGCCGGGATCTGCCGGCCGTGCACGCGGACGACCAGCTCCTTGTCCTCGCCGCCGATCTTGGTGGTGCCGTACACGAAGCCGTCGGAGCCGAGCTCCTCGACGACGTTCACCGTCACCGCGACACCCTCGATGCCGCCCGCCGGGACGATCTCGAAGTGCTCCGGGCGGATGCCGACCGTCACCGACTTGTCGGTGCCGGCGCCGGCCAGGTCGTCGCGCGAGACGTTGACCACCGAGCCGCCGAACTTCACGCCGCCGTCCACCAGCGGGACCTCGACCAGGTTCATCGCGGGCGAGCCGATGAAGCCGGCCACGAACAGGTTGGAGGGCCGGTCGTACATGTTGCGCGGGGTGTCGACCTGCTGGAGCACGCCGCCCTTGAGCACCGCGACCCGGTCGCCCATGGTGAGCGCCTCGGTCTGGTCGTGGGTGACGTACACCGTCGTGATGCCCAGGCGGCGCTGGAGGCCGGCGATCTGGGTACGGGTCGAGACGCGCAGCTTCGCGTCCAGGTTCGACAGCGGCTCGTCCATCAGGAAGACCTGCGGCTGGCGCACGATCGCGCGGCCCATCGCGACACGCTGCCGCTGACCACCCGACAGCGCCTTCGGCTTGCGGTCCAGGTACTCCGTCAGGTCGAGGATCTTCGCGGCCTCCTCGACCTTGGTGCGGATCTCCGCCTTGTTCACGCCGGCGATCTTGAGCGCGAAGCCCATGTTCTCGGCGACGGTCATGTGCGGGTACAGCGCGTAGTTCTGGAACACCATGGCGATGTCCCGGTCCTTCGGCGGCAGGTGCGTGACGTCCCGGTCACCGATCCGGATGGAGCCGCTGTTGACGTCCTCCAGACCGGCCAGCATGCGCAGGCTGGTCGACTTGCCGCAGCCCGAGGGGCCGACCAGCACGAGGAACTCGCCGTCCGCGATCTCCAGGTCCAGCGCGTCCACCGAGGGCTTGTCCGCCCCGGGGTAGACGCGGGTCGCCTGGTCGTACGTGACAGAAGCCATGGTTGTTCTCTCCTTCACCGGCAGGAACGTGCCGGACGATCCGAGTAAAGGGGCGTTCGTTCGCCTCCGTCAGCCCGCCCAGTGGTCTGAACCACCTCACGAACCGACTCCGGGCGACGCTACCTGCGCCTCCGCCGCTTGTCAGCCCCCAGCCCGCCCGATTTCGGCATCGGTTCCATCACGCCTACCCAGCCCGCCAACCCCCGGATATCCCCCCACCCCACCTGCCGGGCCCGGTAGACTGCCCCCGGTGCCGCCGTGATCCCTCGCGGACGGTCACCGTGCCTCCTTAGCTCAGCTGGCCAGAGCACCGCTCTTGTAAAGCGGGGGTCGTCGGTTCGAACCCGACAGGGGGCTCGCAGCACGAAGGGCCAGCTCGCCGGGGATCCGGCGGGGCTGGCCCTTCGTCGTTGCTGCGGTCCTACTTGAGGTTCCCCCGAGGTGCGGAAGGTTGCCGGACATGACCTGATAGGTCGCGAGAAGGGAGCCTCTGCCATGGCTGCACCGATGAAGTACCCGTCCGAGTTGCGTCAGCGAGCCGTTGCCGCATACCGAGCCGCCGACCCGAAACCGGTGATCCGGCAGATGGCCAGGGACCTGGGCGTGCACCACGAGGCCCTGCGCAACTGGATCCGCCAGGACGAGGCCGACCGAGGCGAACGCGACGACCGGCTGACCAGCGCCGAGAAGGAGGAACTCGCCGCTCTGCGCAAGGAGAACGCCGAGTTGCGCCGGTCCTGCGAGATTCTCAAGGCCGCCTCGGCTTTTTCGCCCAGGAGCTCGACCCGACCCGGCGACGGTACTGAAGCTCATCGACGAGCACCAGGACCGCTTCGGGGCCGAGGCCGACCTCCGGGAACTGCACATCCCCGCCTCCACCTACTACCGCTGGCGCCGGGACGTCCACGCGCCCTGCGAGCGCAGGCGCCAGGACACCGAGCTGACCGAGCGGATCCGCCGCGTCCATGCGGACTCGGACGCCACCTACGGCTCCCCGCGCGTCCACGCCGTCCCGCGACGCGAGGGCACCCGCGTCGGCCGCAAACGGGTCGAGCGCCTGATGCGCGAGGCCGGACTCCAGGGCGTCAGCCCGCGCCGGCCCCGCTCCTTCACCCGCAGCGACCCGGCAGCCGACCCCGCCCCGGACCTCGTCCGGCGCGACTTCACCGCGAACGCGGCCAACCGGCTGTGGGTCGCGGACATCTCGCTGGTCCCCACCGGCGAGGGTCCGTGGTGGCTGGCCACGATCCGCGACGCCTTCTCCCGCCGGATCGTGGGCTGGCACACCTCCGAACGCGCCGACGCCGACCGTGCCTGCGGACAGGGCGTGCCCTGCGGGTTCCTCGCTCCCGCGCCCGCAGGAAGGCGGCCGGTCACGTCACGCCCGACGTGATGATCAGCGAGCGTCCCGCCGAGGTCGAGACCCGGGCCGTCGCGGGCCACTGGGAAGGCGATCTGATCATCGGGGCGAACCGGTCCGCCATCGGCACGCTCGTGGAGCGCACGAGCAGGTTCACGATCCTGGTCCACCTGCCGCGAATGGAAGGCTACGGCGTCGAGCCACGGGTGAAGAACGGCCCCGCGCTGGCCGGATACGGCGCCGAGGCGATGCGTAAGGCCCTCACAGTCCAAATGGCAAACATCCCAAAGCAGTTGCGACGATCACTGACTTGGGACCGGGGGAAGGAGCTCGCCCAGCACGCCCAGCTGAAGGCCGACACCGGCATCGCCGTCTACTTCGCCGACCCGCACAGCCCCTGGCAGCGCGGCACGAACGAGAACACGAACGGGCTGCTGCGGCAATACTTCCCGAAGGGCACAGACCTTGCCCGCTGGACCGCTCGCGACCTCGCAGCCATCGCTGGGGCACTCAACACCCGGCCGCGGAAGACACTCGGCTGGAGAACTCCCGCAGAGGCACTCGACGATCAGCTACTCTCGCCCCAAACCAGCGGTGTTGCAACGACCCCTTGAACCCGGTCAGTACACATCCATCAAGCTCACAACCCGCCTGCTCAAGGCCGGAATTGAGGCAAGCATGGGCACGGTCGGCGACTCGTTCGACAACGCCCTGGCGGAGAACTTCTGGAGCGTGCTGAAGACCGAATGCGTGCGCCGCACGGCCTTCGCGACCCGCACGGACGCCGACCTGGCGCTGTTCGCCTACATCGACGGCTGGTACAACACCCAGTGCATCCAGAAGCGTCTCGGCTGGCTCAGCCCCGACGAGTACGAGGCGAACTACTACGCCGACCAGGTGACGGCCGAACCAGTGGTCGACGAACCACCCACACCCGTCCTGACCAGCTAATCAGCACCTCCCACACACCGGGGGAAGCTCAACTCGGGCTGTGCCACGGGCGTGCCAGAAGCGTTCGGCGGATCGTCCTTCCCGAGAGCCTTGCGGGCGGCTTCGCCCATGCGGTCCGCAATGCCACGGTCGCGGTCGTTGCTCCGGTGCTGGTCGCTCGGGGTCGCGCACTACCTGTCGACTCATGTCGCCGAGCTGTACGGCGAGATCGGAAACCAGCCGTTCTCCATGGTCAGCGGCTGCGACTACGAGGCCGGCACCAAGCGCGTGCTCACGAGCCGGGCTCTGACCGGCGTACTCCGCCACGAGGAAGCCTGACATGCTGGTCTCGGTCGCGACGGCCCCGAACCCGGGCCGGACCAACGAGGACTTCGCAATCGCCAGCCCCGAGACCGTTGTTCTCCTCGACGGAGCCGGACTCCCCAGCGGCATGGACACCGGCTGCACTCACGGTGTGCCGTGGTTCGTGCGGGCCCTCGGCGCGAGCATCTTCAAGCACGCGACCGAACGGCCGGCGGCGCTGACCGAGTGCCTGGCGGACGCGATCGACTCCACGGCTCGGCTTCACGCAGGGACGTGCGACCTGGGCAACCCGATGACGCCGACGTCCACGGTGGCCATCGTGAGAGTCCGCGGAGATGCCTTCGAGTGGTTGGTTCTGGCGGACTCAACCGTCGTACTCAGCCTGCCCGACAGAATCGATGCGATTGCGGATCACCAGGTGTCGCAGGTCACCGACCGGCAACGAGTCGAAATGGCAGCAGAGTTGAAGAGCCTTGGCGAAGCCGAGCGACGGACGGCTCTGGCTCACGCCCAGAGGCAGCTCATGAACACCGCAGAGGGCTACTGGGTAGCCGCCACCGATCCCGAGACGGCCGAGCAGAGCCTGACCGGGGAGGTCCCGCTGCCAACTGTCCAAGCCGCGGCAGTTCTGACAGACGGCGCAGCCCGAGCCGTTGACGACTTCGCAGTCATGGGTTGGCCCGACCTCATGAGCCAGCTGGAGACAGGTGGCCCACACGGCGTCATCGGCCACACGCGGGAGCTCGAACGCTCAGACCCGCAACGGCGACGCTGGCCCCGCTCGAAGTGCCACGACGATGCCACGGTGGCGTTCATGCAGCGAGAGCCGGAGGGCTTGTTGGGCAAGCGGCGGTAAGTGATCTCCAGGGCGTGAGCGTCAGTGCTGCGAAGGCCCAGGCGGGCGGCGTGTGGGATGGGGATGGGTAGCTGGGGAGTGGGTGTGAGGGGGTGGGGTCAGAAGATGACTGTTACGAGTTTCGCTACTGGTTCAAGGGCGCGCACAGCGCGCCAGCGCGCGGCCCAGCCGCTCGCCGCCGCTCCTGTCTGCGCCCCACGACGGCGGCGGCCGGCCGCGCACGTCGAGCGTGCGGCCGGTGGATGCCGATGGTGAGAGCGCCCGCCGGACGGACAGTGCGGGTCAGGGCATGAGGCTCCGCCGGGCCCTCTCTCGGAGGGGACCGGGGGTAGGCGCCTGGGTGCGGCTTCGACGTGGTGATCGTGGGCGGGTCGCGGAGGGGACCACCCGCTCAGCCCGAGGACTGGCTGGCGGCCAAAACCGCCCCACCGGGCGCAAGTGATGGCACCGGTGATCAATTCGAACGCTTCAGTAGCCAGTGCGATCCGAACCCGACAAGCTGGCGCGGCCGATGTTGCGATTGGAGCGCCGTGATCGAGTACCGCGTTGAAGGCACCGCAGACCATGAGGCCATGTGCGACCGATGTGGGGCGACGTTGAAGCAGGCGATTGTCCTGGCTTCGATGGACTTGGACGGGAATCCGTGTGGGTACCTCAGATACTTCGGCGCGGACTGCGCCGCAACGCTCACGGGGCTGAGTCAGCAGGCCGTTCGCTTGAAGGCCCAGGTTGCTGAGCAAGCGAGGCAGGCGGGGCTCCGCAGGGACCGGAAGCGGGAGGCTGACCGCAGGCTCCAAGAACAGCGCGAACGTGAGTGGTTGCAGGAGAACTATGGCGCGGATGACATGACCGCCGCTGCCGAGAGCAGTGGTAAGGAGTGGCTGACCGTGTTCGACGAGTATTGGGCGTGGGAGATGCGGCAGCCGTAAGGACCACGGCCAAGCTCGGAGCAAAGGGCTGTTGCCATGCCCCATCCGTGCCCCAAAGAGGGGTCAGGAGCGGGAAGTCACGGCAAACAACGGGACGGACAACCAGGCCGTAAGCGGCGCTGAAGGCCACGTAATCGCAGGCCAGGAGTGGTGGAAGGTTCAAGAGGGGACGAGATTCCCAAGCTCAGTGCTCGCCACGCCCTTGACTTTGGCCGCTGAGACTCCGCCGCTGGCTCGCGACCCGTATCATGCAGTTCATATCACGCGGCGCATGGGTGACAGGCAGGGGAGCTCGATAGTGACTGTGAAAATTCCCACCAGGTTTGAGCACATTCTTGGAAGTCGTACGCTAAGCTCGGCTCCGCTCATTATCAAAGTGCAAGCCGACATGAAGAAGTTTGAAATTCTTAGGCGGACTGCCGAAATTCAAAGCGGCGGACTTCTGGCGTTTCTTAGCGGCCTGAGCGGTTGTGGAAAAACCACCTCCGTATGGTCGGCTTCTATTAATATGGCGGACCGTTTTGAGCGGGTCGTCTCAGTGCCAGCAACGGTGCCTCTGCGAGAGGTCGCCCAGTGGATGGGCGAGAACATTTCACAGCCCACTGAAAAGTCCATTCTCGTGTTGATGGATGGCCGAGAGGCATCAGACGACACTGTTGGCCTTCGGCAGTTCATGGCATCCCTTAACCAGTTCCTTCGGAGTCGGTCGGACATCATCGTGTGCTGGCCGACCACTAATGACGACTGGAAGGGCGAGCTGATTCAGCTTGCGCGATCAGTCGGCGGTAGCTCACTTACCCCTGCAAGTGCCGATATTTCAATTTCTGGCCCACCAAAAGAGCAGTGGAGCGATGTCCTCGAAAGGCTGTTTATCCAGCTTGATCAGAGGCTAGAAGACTTGGGAATGGGTGGCGAGACAATTGCTTCGTCGATCGCTTCAAGTAACTCCGTCGGGGAGTTTCTGGCAGCCATTCGGGACGCAATTGCCGAGCGTGTTGACCATGTTCAGGTCACCCGCGATCTCCCTGAGATCCTCTTCGTTGTCACCTCGACGAGCCCGGTCGTGGGTGAGGCGAACCGGCTGCGGCGCGCTGGAACGATGATTCTTAAGGCTGAGGAATTGGTGGGGTACTCCCCCCGCTCTGAAGCCGGCAAGTGGTGGCAGGAGAGGAACTCTGACCCTAGCCACCATCTGGCATATGTGATTTCTCTGTTCCGGGCCAAGCTGGTGACCATGACTCCCAGCTCCGTCGTGTATTCAATTCTTGAATATGGCCCGGGCGATATGCGGGAAGTGATCCGCGAAAAGGGTGTCAACAAAAGCCCCGCCAATGCGGATACGACCTTCAAGAGTACAGACTTCTATAAGTACATCACGGGAGCTGGGGTGAATGAGCTAACGTCGACTACTAAGGGGAAGACGTCTGATTCCATCCTCGGAGCCTTTGACGTGATTCAAGGGTCATCGGCCCGCCGCCACAAGGCGATAAACCAGGCCATTTGTGCCCTCGCAGAAAAGAATGTTCCCGAATTTAAGGCGAGCCTGGGGGGATTTGAAGTGAACCTGGGCGAGCAGGATATATATGCGGACGCTGTGATTTCAATTGGATTTGATGATATCCATCTTGAATTTCACCATCTGAGCGACGCTCACTGCAGGGCGGCATCGATTTCTGCCTATATCATGAAAAAGCTTCGGGCGTATTCCAACCACTACAACATTACACCTCGATGACCACTGCTTTCCCGGTGGATTGAAGCGCGGGTGTGCCCGTGCCACAGGCGTGCCAGAACAGGCGGTATGTGGCGGTGAATCGCGGGCGCCGGTGGTGCGATGGCCGCGAAACCGGCAGGGTGGCTGAGCCCCAGGTCACGCAGGGTGGCGGACGGCCGTTCTTGTAAAGCGGGGGGTCGTCGGTTCGAGCCCGACAGGGGGCTCAGCGGCGGAAGTGCCAGAAGGGCCAGCTCGCCGGGGATCCGGTGGGGCTGGCCCTTCGTCGTTGCGGGTGGCGTGCCGGAGGCTGTGGGGTGGTGTGGGGTGGTTGGTCAGCTGGGTTCGGGTGCGGGTTCGGTGGGTTCGTTCGGGTCGTCGGACCCTTCCGATTCCTCCGGTTCGTTCGGCGGGCCGGAAAGGGCGGTCTCGCCGCTTTTCCGCCAGGTCGCCGTCACCTTCAGGCTGGCCTTTCCGTCGACTCCCGTCACCGCGCTCACGAGGACTCCCGTCTTGACGGAGAGCTCGATTCCGAATTCGAGCGTGAATTCGTCGGGGGCGGCCGCCCGCAGACCGGATCGCACGTTGCCGACCACGGTCTGGAGGGTGCTCGCGAGGTCGTCCAGCTGGTAGCTGGGGCGGCGCAGGGCGACGTCCCTGGGCCCGCGCTGCTCCTCGATGCGGGCCCAGAATGTCCCCTCGGGCGTCACTACTTGGACAAGCTCCGACATTTCTCCTCCAAGGGGTGCCGTTGCCGGGGTCGAATTGCCGGAAAACCGGTGACCGGCCCGGGCCGTGGGCCTATCCTTCTTCTTCGCGAGGGGAACTGTATCGGGCGCCGAGGGGTGGCAGGCCATGGATATGGGACAGCGGGCGGCGGGTACCGAACGCATCTACCTCTCCGATGTGGAGCCGCACGCGGCGGCGCCGATCGACCGGGCCTCGGACCTGCGGTCGCGGGTCCTGCTGCATGTCCTCTTCGCCGACACCCTGCTGATCGGCGACTCGCAGGGCCTCAACAACAGGTACTTCCGGGCACTCGTCGACGCCGAGGAGGCGCGGAAGGTCCGCTGGTCCCCGGGTACGGCGGCGCTCTCGGACTTCGGCGCCCTCCTGGAGGCCGGCCGGCTGCGGGTCGCGCTGCGGGCGGGCGGGAGCCTGCACCGGATCAGCGACGGCCACCGGGCCGAGGGCGTGGAGAACGCGCCCGACGTCCCCTACGTGGAGCGGCTGACCGGGGTGTCGTCCGCGCACACGGTGCCGTACGACGGGTCGGCCGTCGCCGCCGCGTTCAAGTCCGGTGTCCTGACGCGGATCGAGGCCGCCGAGCGGGACTTCGCCGGGAGCGCGCGGGAGGCCCTCGAAGCCGCGCGCGCCTGGGTCGCCGAGCAGGATCCGCTGCTCTACAAGCAACTCCGGGACTGGCTGGCCGACTACCGGAGCGCGCGCCCGGGGGGCAGCGCCGAACTCGTCCTCGTGCTCCAGTCGGTGGACGACTGGGCCGGCGAGTCCTACCGGCGGGCGCTGCCGCAGGCCCTGGGCGTCGGCATGGCCGGCCCGCGCGACGGCGAGGGCACCATCCCGGTCTTCCGGAGCCGGCGACTCGTCGAGTACGCGGGGTTCCCGGCGGTGATGCTCGACAACCTGCTGCTGTCCCAACTCCCGGTGGAGGTGGTGTTCGAGGCGATCGAGCAGCCCTCCCGGGTGGCCCTGGTCGCGGAGTTGGGGCGGCTGCGCCGGGGGATCCAGCCGGACACGGCGGTGCTGCGTTCGGCGGTCGACGAGTTCAGCTCGTGGACGCTGGAGGCGTTCGAGCGCACCTTCCGCCGTGTCGGGGGTCTGGCGTGGGAGCACTTGCGGGGTGAGGTCCGGCTGATGCGCTTCGGGCTGGACGAGGACCCGGTCGCCGGTCGGCTGGGGGCCGGCCTGGAGGTGGTCTCCCCGGCGACCGACGGCGTTCGCGACCTGTCGCTCCACGTGGTGAACGGCCCGGGTGCGGCGGGCCCGGACCCGCAGCGCCGGGCCCAGCCGCGGCCGTTGCGCGAGCTCGACCCCTTCGAGCGGGTGGTCACCCTCTGACGGTCCCGGTCTGCGGGTCGGGGTGGGCCTGGAGGAGGGCGAAGGCGGCCAGGGTGACGCCGCAGGTGATCCGGCCCTGCCGCAGCCAGCGCGCCATCAGGTCGGGGGAGACCCAGACCGGGTCGGTCACCGATTCCATGGCCTCCGGACGGGCGGTGGCGGTGCCTCCGGGGAGCACGGTGGCGCGGCAGACGTGGATGCCGTTCTCGATCAGGCCGGTGTCCGCGTGGATCAGGCCGAGGCTCTCCACGGTGGAGGCGATGAGGCCGGTCTCCTCCCTGAGCTCGCGCGCGGCGGCCTCCTCCGGGGGTTCGCCGGGCTCGCAGCCGCCGCGCGGGAACTCCAGCGAGGCGGCGCCGACCGGGTAGCGGTAGGAGGGCACCAGCGCGATGCCGTCGGGGCCGGTCGCCACCACGACGACGCCGGTCTGCGACCACTGCCACCGGAGGTAGTTGCCGGCCGTGCCGCCCGGGGCGACGACCTCGTCGTTGTAGAGCCGGCCGAAGCGGTTCCCGAAGACCTCGACGGCCTGGCGGCGTCGGATCGGGGCGGGCACGGCGAGGTCCTGAGAGTCCGTGGGCATCATGCTCCTACCTGCCGTCGTAGGGCCGCAGGTGGCGACGGCCTCACCTGCCATGATTGCCCATGGTCGCCAGCTGCTCCACCCAGTGTGCGCGCTCGTCGGTGAACTCGGTTATCTCCGAGGAGAGTTGGACAAGCATCCGGAGCGAGGACCGTTGTGCGGCGAGCCGTTGCCGGTCGCCGGGCGGAAGGGCGGCGCGCAGCTGTGCGGCTTCCCGCAGCGCGCGGTACGCCTCGTCGTCCCGTCCGGCCCGGACGAGGCCGATCGCCTGCCGGTGCAACGCCTCCGGGAGCCTGGCCAGGTAGCGGCCGGGCTGCTGGTCGGCGAGCTCGCGCAGCAGCGCGAGCGCCCGGTAGCCGGCCGCCACCGCCTCGACGGGCCGGCCGGCCAGTTGCCCGCACCGGGCGAGGAGTTGGAGGCAGGTCAGCAGGGTGTCGTCCTGCCGGGCCCCCGGTTCGGCCTCCTCGCACAGCTCGACGCCGTGCGCGGCCGCGTCGAGGGCGGCGCTCACCTGGCCGTCCTCCATCCGCACCAGGGCCAGGGTGCTCAGCGCCGTCGCGGTGTCCAGGAGGTACGTCTGGCGCAGGGTGTCGTCCCCATCCGCCCCGGCGAGGAGTTCCTCGTAGTGGGCGACGGCCGACCTGGCGTGTTCGAGCGCCGGTTCGGTCCGGTGGGCGCGGTGCAGCAGGAGGCTCACGTTGTGGAGCGCCCTCGCGTACTCGGGGAGGTGGCGTCCGGTCTGCCGGACGAGGTCCCGGCTGAGGCGGACGGCCTGCTGGGCGGCGGTCAGCGCCGAGTCGCCGGGGCGGACGCCGTCCGCGCCGAGTCCGCCGGGGGCCAGTCCGTCCGAGGCCGGTCCGCCCGGGGCCGGTCCGCCCGGGGCCAGTCCGTCCGCGGCCGGTCCGTCCGCGGCGGTCTCGTCGAGCCGGAGGCTGTAGCTGATGAGGCGGCGCAGCCTGCGCAGCTGGTCCTCCTCGCCGAATTCGGGGTCCGGCTGGTCCAGCAGGCGCTTCAGGACCAGCGCCGCCACCGGCGACATGCTGGAGGGGTAGCCGGGCAGCCGGCTCTCGACGGCGGCGAGGACGTCCGGTCCGCACGCCCGTACGGCGGGCAGCATGAGGGCCGCCAGCGGTTCGGCGTGCGGCAGTACGGCGCCGTTGGCGGCCAGGGCCGGCAGGAGCGCGTCGGGCCGCTCGGCGATGCTCCGGGCCAGTGCGGCGTCCAGGGCCGGGTGGGCGGGGTGGTCCACGACCCGCCCCACCCCGGTGCAGCCGCGGGCGCGGGCGAGGATCTCCACGGTCTCGGTGGCCGCCGCGATCCGCTGCTGCGGCGAGGCGGGGTGCGGCGGGTCCAGCAGGGCGAGCAGGTACTCCTCGGAGCGTCCCGAGCTCTCCGGCGTACTCAGCACCCGTCGGACCAGGATCTCGCCGATCCGGCTCGGGCCGACGGGGGCGACCAGGCCGTCCTCGGCCGGGTAGAGCATGCGCAGGAGGGCGTTGACGACGTTCATGTTGAGGGGCGGATGGTGGGGGAACGCCTCGGCCCGGACCCGTTCCAGCAGGGCGATCAGCCGGTCCGAGCGTCGCCCGGGGGCGAGGACCGGGACGAGGAGGAGCCCTTCCGCCAGGAGCCGGCCGGCCTCGCCGGCCAGGGCCGGCTCCGCGGGCAGCCACGCCGTGAGCTGCGCGTGCCAGACCCGGACCTCGTGGTCGCAGAGCCGTTCGAGCGGATCGCCGTGCCCGGACCAGCTGCTTCCCCGGGCGAGGGTGAGGACGGCGTCCAGCGCGAGTGCCAGCACGCCGAGCAGCGAGTCCTCCCGCCCGGCGCGCGACGGAAGGCTCCTCGGTGCGGGCAGGCGGTCGTGGCCGAGTCGTCGGGCGAAGACCTCGAAGGCCGAGACGACCAGCGCGGCGGGCAAGGCGTCCCCGGCGGAGGTGGCGTCCCCGGTGGCGTCCCCGGTGGCGGTGGCGGTGGCGGCGGAGGGGACGGAGGGGACGGAGGGGATCGTCCTGGGGAGTTCCACGACGCTGGCGTCGGCCAGTGCCCAGTCGTCGACGCCGCTCTGCAGCGCCCGCCAGAAGGGCTCGGCCGTGCGGGCGAGCAGCAGCAGGCGCAGCCGGGGCTGCTCGGGTCCGAACCGCGAGACGTGGTCCACCAGGGTGCGGATGTCCTCCAGCCGGGCCTGGGCGTAGTCGAAGACGGCGAGGACCGCCAGACCGTCGTCGAGGGCGGTGGTCAGCTCGTCCAGCCACCCCGCCCCCGCGAGGCTGCTGCGCTGTACGAAGCCCGCGAGCCAGCCGTCCTCGGCCATCAGCCGGCACAGTTCGGCGGCGAGCCTGGTCTTGCCGGAGCCGCCAGGCGCGTGGAGCAGGCGCAGCAGCAGCGGGGTCCCGTCGGCGCACCAGGCCCGCAGTTCGGTGAGTTCCGGGCGGTCCACGAAGGGCATCGCGCCCTGCGTCAGCAGCTGGGCGGGGGTCGGCCGGGGCGTCTGGCGGGGCCGGTGGTGTCCGTACGCCCCGAAGAGCCGGACCTGGCGCCCGGCCCGGTCCATCGCCAGGTCGTACCAGGCCGTGCCGGGCCGGTGGCCGAGTCCGTTGCGCCGGGCCAGTTCGGGGAAGCAGGTCCGCACCGCGTCGACGGGGACCATCCAGCCGCCCAGGACGGCCGTCTCGTCGCGGGAGGTCTTGAGCACTCCGCACACCCGCCCGGTGGCGGGGTCGAGCACGAGGCTGCCGCTGAACCCCTGGACGACCTGGTCGCTCTTGAGCCGGACGAAGTGGCCCGCTTCGCCGGAGCGGCCGACGACGGAGAGGTACAGGGTGTCCCGGTGGGTGCCGGCGTCCAGGGTCGCGTCGCTGAATCCGTGGACGATCACGTCCGAGCCGCCGGGGGGCACCTGATCGGCGAGCCAGACGCCTGCGGTGTCCAGCGCTTCGGGGAGCCGGAGCACCGCGAGGTCCGGGTACGCGTAGATGCCGCCGTCCGGGTCCTGCCGCGGTTCCCGGGCGACCACCTCGGCCCGGAGCGTGCGCCCGTGCACCGTCACCGCCGGGTGCGGGTCGGAGCGGACGACGTGGGCGCAGGTCAGCACGGTGTCGGGGGCGACCAGGAACCCGGTGCCGGAGCTCTCCGCGGTCTCGATCAGCACCGCTTGTTCCGTGGCGAGTCGGCTGACGGCCTCCCGGCGCCGCCGGGTCTCGTTGTCGGGGATCACTCGGGGTCCCTTCGATCGGGGGTGCCAGGGTGTCGTGCCCGGCCGTCGGAATCCAGTGACGGAGGTGCGCCGGGACGTAGTTGACGCAGGGTCCAGCCGTGGGCGCCGGGGGTCAAGGGGGTGGTGTGGGCGGTGAGGAGTTCGGCGGCGCGGCGGTAGGAGAGGCGGGCGCGGCCGGTGTGGGGGCAGCGGTCGGGGGCGGGGGTGCCGGCGGGGGCGCGGCGGTCGGTGAGGAAGAGCGGGCCGGCGGTGCGGCCGGCGACGAGGAGGGGGAGCAGCCGGGCGGTGCCGCTCCGCCAGTGGACGGGGGTGCGGCCGGGCCGGTGGAGGGTGCGGTGCCGGGACAGGTCGAGGTCGTCGGTGTCGAGGGCGAGGACGGTGTCGATGGCGGCGCCTGACTCGTGGAGCAGGTGCCAGAGCGACTGTTCGCGCAGGGGCGCGCGGAGGGTGAAGAGGGCGCGCAGGTCGTCGGGTGTCAGGGGAGTGACGGTCGGTCCGGGCCGCGGGTCGGGGTGCAGGTCGGTGGTGGGGTCGTCGTCGAGCCAGCGCTGGGCCCGCCACCAGGCCACGGCGGCGCGCAGGGTGGAGAGTTCGCGGTTGAGTGTGCGCGGGTCGGTGTCGGTGCGGCGGCGGTCGGCGGCGGTGCGCAGGCGGCGGGCGGCGTCCGGGTGGTCGAGCAGGGCGAGCGGGAGGACGGGCGGCCGGGCGCGCCGCCGTTCGGGGCCGGTGGGGGCGGGGCGGTCGGCGAGGGCCCAGGCCCAGGTGTTCAGGGCGATCCGGTAGATCCGCCGGGAGCCTTCGGCGAGCCCGGAGGCGGCCAGGTAGCGCTCGACGGCGACGGCGTACTCGACCGGGGGGAGCTCTGCCATGGCGGGGCCTCTTCCGCAGTAAATCAACTCGGGTCGGACCCCTGAAGGCTATCTGCGAAGCGCAGTAAATCGCAGATGAACGGCCATTTTTGAGGCCGTTTACTGCGGCAGTCGGCAGAGCGTGAAATATTGAGGCCAAAAGACTCAACTTTTCCCCGGAAACCCTTGAACGCCGTTCCCGTCCGGAGGCAGACTGCCGCCCATGGCAGTGGATGCGGAACGGATCCCGGCCCGCCGCCGGCGGCTGGGAGACCGGCTCGCCGTACTGGGCGAGCGCGATTTCGCGTGGTTCTTCGTCGGCTACTCGACCTCCCTCCTCGGCTCCTCGATGGCGCCGGTGGCGGTGGCCTTCGCGGTGCTCGACGGCGGCGGCAGCGGAACCGACCTGGGGTGGGTGATGGCGGCCCGGATCCTGCCGGTGGTGCTGGTGCTGCTGGCCGGCGGGGTGATCGCGGACCGGTTCGGCAGCCGCCGGGTGATGCTGGGCTCGGACGTCCTGCGCGGGCTCGTCCAGGCGGTGTTCGCCGCGCTGCTGACGGCCGGGCGGGCGCCGGTCTGGGCGATGGTCGCGCTGGTGGCGGTGTGGGGGGTCGGGGAGGGGCTGTTCCTGCCGGCGCTCGGGGCGATCGTGCCCGGCCTGGTGCGCCGGAAGGAGCTCCTGGCCGACGCGAACACCCTGCTGGGGCTGGCCCGTTCGGTGGCCACGGTGGCCGGGCCCGCGACGGCCGGCCTGGTGACGGCGACGCAGGGCCCGGCGGTGGTCCTGCTGGCCGACGCGGTGACGTACGGCGTCGGCGCGTTCGCCCTGGCCAGGCTCCGGCTGCCCGACCGGGCGGCGAACGCGGCCGGAGGCGAGCAGTCGATGCTCGCCGAACTGCGGGCCGGCTGGTCGGAGTTCGCCTCCCGGCCGTGGTTCTGGATCACCACCGTCCAGATGGGCCTGTTCAACCTGCTGGTCTGGGCGCCGTTCCTGGTGCTCGGCCCGCTCACCGCGCAGCGGGACCTCGGCGGCGCCCGGGCCTGGGGTCTGGTGATGGGGGTGTACGGCGTCGGCGCGGTGCTGGGCGGGCTGGTGATGCTCGGGCGCCGGCCCGAGCGGCCGCTCGCGGTGGCCACCGTGGCCACGCTGGCCTGGGCGCTGCCCTCCGCCGCGCTCGCGGCCGGTGCGCCGCTGCCGTGGGTGGTGGCCGGCGCACTGGTGGCGGGGGTCGGCTCGGCGGTCAGCGGGACGCTGCTCAGCACGACGATGCAGAGCTGGGTGCCGCCGGAGGTGCTCGGCCGGGTCAACTCCTTCGGGGCGCTCGGCGCGTTCGTGCTGGGGCCGCTCGGGCTGGCGGCGGCCGGACCGGCGGCGGACCGGATCGGCGTGGACAAGGTGCTGCTGCTCGGTGCGGTCTGGCAACTTGCGGCCGGTACGGTGGTGTTGGCGGTGCCGGCGGTCCGGAACCGCCGGTGGGAGGGGAGCCGGCACGGCGAGGGCGGGCGTCAGGGCGGGGACGGGCATCACGGCGACCAGGAGGGCGCGCCCTGACCCGCGCTGGTCCGACCTTCCCGGGATCCGCCGACCACCCGCCCCCGAACGGCTCCGGGGCGCACCCCCGGCCCCGGTGCGGCCCACCGCGCCCGGCCGGCTCCGGAGCGCGACCAGGTCCGGCCGCCGCACCCCCGCCGCCCGCGGCGGGCGCCGCGGCCGGGCCGGTCGTACCGTGGAGGGAGTGGGGGTGGACGGAGGAGGTTTGACCATGCCCGGTTCGCTCACCATCAGCCACCACGAGTCCGCGGCCACCCTGGACCGCACGGACGCCGATCGGCTCGCCACCGTACTGGCGGAGCTGGCGTACCTGCTGGAGATCCCGGGGCCGAACCGGATCAACGACGCGCAGCTCACCCTGCTGTGCGAGGGCCGGGCGCCGGACCGCGCCGAGCTGTCGCACTGGTCCCGGGCGCTCGCGGCCGAGCTGAAGGGGCGGCGCTGACGGCCCCGGTGCCCGCCGCAGCCGACGGTTCCGGTGCCCGCCGACGCCGGAGGCGCGCCGCCCCGCCCGCCGTACGATGGCGTGCGGGGCGGGCGGACGTCGTGCGCCCCGCGGGCGCCGGGGTGGCCGGCGGCCGGTCCGGCGGAGGGTGGGGGCCCGAGCGTGCCGCAGTCCTGGTCGATGTCCTGGCTGACCGTGGAGACGCCGCTGCCCAGCGGCCCGATGCACATCGCCGTGACGCCGCTGGGCGTGGCGGCGGCCGGGTACGGCGGGCGGGAAGGCGAACTGCCGTCGTGCACCGACGCGTCGAAGACCGCCGCCGTCCGGGACCGGATCGGCGCCTATCTGGCGGGCCGCAGCCGTGAGTTGGGCCTGCCGATCGACTGGAGCCTGAGCTCCGGCCCGCACCGCACCGTGCTGCGCACGCTCTGGCAGGAGGTGCCGTACGGCCGGACCATCACCTACGGCGAACTGGCGGCCCTCAGCGGGGTGTTCGAGGACGTGGCCGAGCCCGGTCTGGCGGCGCGGACGGTCGGCCAGATGATGGCCGCCAATCCCGTCGCCCTGCTGGTGCCCTGCCACCGGGTGGTGGCGGCGGACGGGATCGGCGGCTTCGGCGGCGGCCGGGTGGGGATCGACGTGAAGCGCTGGCTGCTCACCCTGGAGGGCGTGCTGGGCCGACGCTCGACTGGAACGGCCCGCTGTAGCACCGGGGTTGCCGCCGGTTCGGCCGCGCCGAGCCGCGTGTCGCGGGTGAGCCCCGCACGAGCCGCCCGCCGTCGCGTCCGGGCTACCGCTGTCGGACGAGGGAGACCGGGGCGGGCGCCCGGCGCTGTAGCACCGGCTGGATGCCGGAGACCAGCGTGTACTCGACGCCGTGCACGTCCGGATCCACCCCGGTGGGCTCCGGCCGTTCGCCGAGCGCCAGCCGGACGGCGTCCCAGGGCAGGTTGAGGCCGCACAGCCGCAGCTGGTGGAGCCCGGCGGCGGGCCGGGTGTTGACGTCGATCACCACCGGTCGCCCGGCCAGTTCGCGGAACTGGATGTTGGACAGGTAGGCCATCCGGCTCGCCCTGACCAGGCGCCGGACCGGCTCCAGGTACCGCGGATCGGTGGTGAAGCCGCGGCGGCGGCCCGCCTTGGTGCGGCCGACCACGGTGAGCGGGTGGCCGGCCCGGTCGGCGAGGCAGTCCACCGAGACCTCCGGCCCGTCCAGGTAGGGCATCACCAGCAGGTCGACGGGCTCGTCCCGCTCGTCCTCCTCGTCCCCCGCGCCCGGTCGGGCGGACAGGGCGGCGGCCACCTGCTCGACCTGGACCCGGTGGTCCCAGCCGTGAAGCCGCCGCGGCCCGTACGGCTCCCGGGTGAGTACCCGGAAGCCCGCGCCGCCCGCGCCGGTGGTGGGTTTGAGGCAGGCGGTGTGCCCGGCGGCCTCGATCCGGTCGACGGCGTCGAGCAGTTCGTCGGCGGTGCGCACCCGCCACCAGGGCGGGGTGGGCAGTCCGGCGGCGGCGATCGCCCGGTAGCCGTCGGCCTTGCTGGTGTAGGTGGCGATGGCGGTGGCCGGCGGGCAGAGCAGGGTGGTGCCGATCGCCTCGAACTCCGGCCGGGCGAGGGCGATGGCGAGCTGGTGCAGCTGCGGGAGGAAGACGGTTATGGAGTGCCGGGCGCAGTAGTCGAGCGCGTAGCCGACGTAGGCGTCGGCGGGCAGGTCGGCGGGTTCCAGGGTGCCGTGGTCGGCGGCGGCGAGCACCGGGGAGTCGGGGTCGGCGTGGGTCGCGTGCACCGCCACCGGGCGAGGGGCGGTGCGGAGTTGTTCGATGAAGAAGACGTTCTCGGCGTAGGTGCGGTTGAGCCAGACACGGACGGGGGCTGTCAAGACTGCCTCCCAGGGCATGGGGTGACGAAGGGTCAGGGCTCGTGGTCGGCCGTGCTCGTCAACTGGCCTGGCGGCCCTGTGAGGTGGCACCCTAGCGGCCGGCTCCCCGGGCCCGGACGGGAGGGGCGTCGTGTGTGCGGGCGTCAAGGGGTGGCGACGGAGGGGGTGTCGATGGGGGAAGATGGGAGGCGGTATTCCCGATAAGTTCGAATAATCTGTCGAACAGATATCGATCGAGTGATCCAGTCGTACTATTTGTTCGGTTATCCCGAACCACTCGAATGAGTGATTGCGGCATGCACCCGAATGGGCCCACCATGAAGCTGCAACATGAATGCGCAAGGCGACACTTCATCGGGCATGCGAAGGGCTCCCCCTATGTCGACCGAAACCAATGCCGGTGTTCCCGCGCCCAGCGCGCAACCTGAGATCCGGCAGCAGCAGAGTCTGAGCACGGCGGGTGCGCGGAACCTCGCCACGACCACCAAGTCCGCGCCGCAGATGCAGGGCATCAGCCCGCGCTGGCTGCTCAGGACGCTGCCCTGGGTGCAGGTGTCCGGCGGTGCCTACCGGGTCAACCGCCGCCTGCGCTACTCGGTCGGCCGCGGTCGGGTGAGCTTCGTCAAGACCGGCTCCGAGGTGCGGATCGTCCCGCCGACGCTGGCCGAGGTGCCGGTGCTGCGCGGCTTCCAGGACGAGGCCGTCCTGACGGAGCTGGCCGGGCGCTTCGTCCAGCGGGAGTTCGCCGCCGGCGACGTACTGGTCTCCGCCGGTGCGACGATCAACGAGGTCTTCCTCATCGCGCACGGCAAGCTCGAACGGCTCGGCACCGGCAAGTACGGCGAGGAGACGGTGGTCGGCACCCTCGCCGACGGCGACCACCTCGGCGACGAGGCCCTCCAGCAGGAGGAGGGCACCTGGCCGTACACCGTCCGGGCCGCCACCTCCGGCACCGTGATGGCGCTCTCCTGGCCCGCCTTCCAGGAGCTCCACGACCGCTCCGAAGCCCTGCAACTGCAGGTCATCGAGTACCTGAACGGCTTCCAGCAGGCGCAGAACAAGCACGGCGAGGCCGCGATCGACCTCTCCGCCGGCCACCGGGGCGAGTACGAGCTGCCCGGCGCCTTCGTGGACTACGAGCTCAAGCCCCGCGAGTACGAGCTGAGCGTCGCGCAGACCATCCTCAAGGTGCACTCCCGCGTCGCGGACCTCTACAACCAGCCGATGAACCAGACCGAGCACCAGCTCCGGCTGACCATCGAGGCGCTGCGCGAGCGCCAGGAGCACGAGCTCGTCAACAACCCCGAGTTCGGCCTGCTGGAGAACGCCGCGTACGACCAGCGGATCCAGACCCACTCCG
This sequence comes from Kitasatospora sp. NPDC088861, assembly GCF_044750105.1. NCBI lineage: Bacteria > Bacillati > Actinomycetota > Actinomycetes > Kitasatosporales > Streptomycetaceae > Kitasatospora > Kitasatospora sp. NPDC088861. The sequence continues at coordinate 100,378 of NZ_JBIVJF010000001.1, read as the reverse complement.
GCCCGCCCACCCCGGACGACATGGACGAGCTGCTCAGCCGCCGACGCGGCACCAAGATGTTCCTCGCCCACCCCAAGGCCATCGCCGCCTTCGGCCGCGAGTGCAACAAGCGCGGCCTCGTCCCCGGCACGGTCGAGGTCGAGGGCAAGCACGTCACGGCCTGGCGCGGGGTGCCGGTCTTCCCGTGCAACAAGATCCCGATCGTCGGCGGGCACACCAGCTCGATCATGGCGCTGCGCGTCGGCGAGGACAACCAGGGCGTCGTCGGCCTGCATCAGACCGGAATTCCGGACGAGTACCAGCCGAGCCTTTCGGTGCGGTTCATGGGAATCGACGACAAGGCCATCATTTCCTACCTGGTCAGCGCCTATTACTCCGCCGCGATTCTCGTCCCGGACGCGGTCGGCGTCCTGGAGAACGTGGACGTCGCGCAGCGCTAGGCGCTGTCCGGGGCGCGGCTCCGTCATTCCGGCCGGGCGCGCGATATCCGGGCACGCGCCCAGGCCCCGGGGCCGGGCACCGACCGACCGGAGCCGGTCGGAATTCCACGCCGCCCGGTCGGGGCACCCACACCCCGGCCGGGCGGTGCGCCGCGGCACGTCCGGAAAGCGGGCCGGCCGCCGACTGGCCCGGCCGCCGACCGGGTCGGCCGACCCACGACCGGCACCTCACACCAGGCCGCCTCACCGCAGGCCGACAGGGGGAGAAACCCATGACGAGCTCCACACTGGAGCGGGACCACAAAGAGGGGAACGAGGCGGCGGACGTCCTCGCCCGGGCCCGCAACCTGGTCGATCCGGTCCTGCGGGCCGCCGTCGACTCACTGCCCGGCGCGATGCGCAAGGTCGCCGGCTACCACTTCGGCTGGTGGGAGGCGGACGGCTCGCCCGTCGAGGCCCCCTCCGGCAAGGCGATCCGGCCCGCCATGGTCCTCGCCGCCGCCCAGGCGCTCGGCGGCACGGCCGCCGAGGCCACCGCCGCGGCCGCCGCCGTCGAGCTGGTGCACAACTTCACGCTGCTCCACGACGACGTCATCGACCGGGACGAGACGCGCCGCCACCGGCCCACCGCCTGGCGGGTGTTCGGCACCACCGAGGCCATCCTGGCCGGGGACGCCATGCACTCGCTGGCACTGCGCCTGCTCGCCGAGGACGCCCACCCGGCCGCCCGCAGTTCGGTCCGCCGGCTCACCGACTGCGTGGTCGAGCTGTGCGAGGGCCAGCAGATCGACTGCGCCTTCGAGCAGCGCAGCGACGTCTCGCTCGCCGAGTGCCTGGCGATGGCGGAGGCCAAGACCGGAGCCCTGCTCGGCGCCGCCTGCGCGATGGGCGCCCTGTACGGCGGTGGGTCGGAGGAGGCCGTGCAGGCGATGGACGGCTTCGGCCGGGAGATCGGCCTGGCGTTCCAGCTGATCGACGACCTGATCGGCATCTGGGGCGATCCGGCGGTGACCGGCAAACCGGTGGGCGCGGACCTGGTCGCCCGGAAGAAGTCGCTGCCGGTGGTCGCGGCGCTGGGCTCCGGCACCCCCGAGGGGGCCCGGCTCGCCGGGCTGTACGCCCTCGAACGCCAGCTCAGCCCTGAGGAGTTGGCACAGTGCGCGGCGTCCGTCGAAGGCGCCGGCGGCCGCGGCTGGGCGCAGGGCGAGTCCTGCGAGCGGATGGCGGCGGCGATGGCGCAGCTGGCCACGGCCGTCCCGGAGCCGTCGGCGGCCGACGAACTGCTGGTGCTGGCCGAACTGGTCACCCGCCGCAGCCACTGACCGGTCTCGTCCGACCGGGCTGGTCCGACCGGACTCGGCTGACCGGACTCGTCGGGAGCGGGAAGTCGGCCGGCCCGACTTCCCGCTCCGGGCCCGGAGCCTCAGCGCCGGTGGCCGGTGGCTGCCGGGCGCCCGGGAAGCGTCGGGCCACCCGACATGCTGACCCGTCCCGCCCCGCATAGCATCCCCTATGTACTCGTATGTCCAGAATTCCGGTGCGCGCCTGCGCCGCCGGCCTTCCGTGTACTGGGGAGAGCGACGAGCATGGCCAACCCGGCACTCGTGGACCCGGCCACGATCCGCGCGACCGCCGCCGAGGCCTGGATCCGTGGCTACCCGATCCTGCGGAACTACCGCACCCTGTACGCACAGGCACTGGACGACGCGGACCCGGGGTACGTCGGCGGCTTCGGCGTCTTCCGCCACCGCTCGCAGCCGTTCACCCCGGCCGACACCGACGTCGCCTCCCCCGACAACGACACACTGCACTCCTGGGCCTGGCTCGACCTGCGCGCCGAGCCGTGGGTGGTGTCCGTCCCGGCCGCGGACCGCTACTACGTCCTCCCGCTGCACGAACTCGACACCGTGTACGCCGGGTTCGTCGGTTCCCGGAGCACCGGCCAGGAGGCCGGCGACTACCTGGTGGCCGGCCCCGACTGGCAGGGCGAGCCCCCGCCCGGCGTCCGGGGCGTGCTCCGCACCGCCACCCGCCTGGTCGGCATCCTCGGCCGCACCCACCTCACCGGCGACACCCCCGCGGACGTCGCCGAACTGAAGGCCGTCCAGCAGCAGTACCGGCTGCGCCCGCTGCACGAGTACGCCGGCACCCCGGCGCCCGCCCCCGCGCCGGAGCCGGTCTGGCCGGTCTGGCGCGAGGAGGTGCTGGACACCGTCGAGTTCCTCAGCTTCCTCGACTTCCTGCTCGGCTTCTTCCCGCTCCGCGGGCCCGTCGAGCTGCCGCCCGCCGAGGTCGACCTGCGCGGCCGCCTCACCGACCTCGGCATCGACGGGCGCGGCGAGTTCGAGCCCGCCACGCTGCCGATCGAGGTCCGGGCCGAGATCGAGCGCGGCATCGCGGACGGCCGCGCACGGCTGGAGCGCGCCGCCGAATCCGAACCCACCAGCCCGGCCGCACTCTTCGGCACCCGTGAGCGGATCGGCGGGGACTTCCTCCGCCAGGCCCTCGGCGCCAGGCTCGGCCGCTACGGGCTGCCCACCGAGGAAACCTGGTGCGGCGGTTGGGCGGCGGACAGCGCGGGCAACCGGCCGCCGAACGCCAGCGACCGCGACTACGTCGTCCGCTTCGGCCCGGACGACCTGCCGCCGGCCCGGTACTTCTGGTCCGCCACCATGTACGCGCTCCCGGACCGCCTGCTGGTCGACAACACCCTGGACCGCTACGCGATCGGCGACCGCACCCCCGGCCTGGTCCGCGACCCGGACGGCGGACTCACCCTCCACGTCCGGCACAAGCGGCCCGCCGACGCCCAGCAATCCGCCAACTGGCTGCCCGCCCCGGACGGCCCGTTCACGGTCGTCGTCCGGCTCCACGGCCCGGACCGGTCCGTCCTCGACGGCCGCTGGCGCCTCCCGCCGCTCGACCCGAGCTGACCCGCAGCGCAGAAAAGCGCAGAAATCCGCACCGCAGAGACCGCGCCGACCGGACGAAGGACACCCCGATGAACCACCCCGAGCTGGAGGCCCTGGCCGCCGACGCCTACGTCTACGGCTACCCGCTCGTCGCCGACCTCACCATGGTCGAGCGCTTCTCCAGGGGCGGCCTGGGCACTCTGCCGGCGGCGTCGTTCAACCACTTCAGCCACGCCACCCGGCTGGCGGGGCCCAAGGACCACTTCGTCTCGGTCAACAACGACACCCTCTACTCGATCGCCCAGCTCGACCTCTCCGAAGGCCCGCAGGTGCTGCGCGTCCCGGACACCGCGGGCGCCTACTACGTGCTGCAGGTCGTCGGCGCGTGGACGGACAACGTCGCCTATGTCGGCAGCCGCGCCACCGGCACCGGAGAGCAGACCTGGCTGATCGTCCCTCCCGGCTGGCACGGCACCCCGTCCGACCCGGCCCGGGTGATCGAGGCGCCGACCAGGGTGGCGACCGTCGTCGGCCGCTTCGCCTGCACCGGGCCGGACGACCTCCCCCGGGTCAGGGCCCTCCAGAAGGCCCTCACCCTGGAGCCGCTGGAGCCCGGCGGGCTGGTCGCCGGACTGCCCGAGCCCGATCCGGAGGTGCCCGAGCGGCTGGCCTTCTTCGAGCGGCTTCGGGTCTGGATGCAGGCCTTCCCGCCGGCCGGTCCGGACGTCGAGTACCAGCAGCGCTTCGCCCCGCTCGGCCTGCTCGACGAGGGCACCTCGCCGTACCGCGCGGCCGCCGCGGACTGGACCCTCGCGCTGGCCAAGGGCCTGGCCGCCGGCCGCGAACGGGTCGAGGACGCCACCCGCCCGCCCGAGGACCACCCGCCCGGCGAGTGGCGCTCGGCGCTCCACCTGTTCGACTACAACATCGACCACCTGGGCCCCGGCACCCTCGACGACCCCGAGTGGCGCATCCCCGACCGCCGCGCCGGCTACCTCAGCCGGGCCGCCGCCGCCCGGGCCGGCCTCTGGGGCAACCACGCCTACGAGGCCTCGTTCGCGATGACCTACGACGACTCCGGCGGCCGCCCGCTCAGCGGCGCGCACCGCTACACACTGCGGTTCGACCAGCCACCGCCCGCCGAGGCGTTCTGGTCCGTCACGATGTACGCGCTGCCGGACTACTACCTGGTGGACAACCCGATCGAGCGCTACGCGATCGGCGACCGCACCCCGGGCCTGGTGTACGGCGCGGACGGCTCGCTCACCCTGACGCTCCAGCACGAGCAGCCCGAGGACGAGGTGGAGGCGGCCAACTGGTTGCCCGCCCCGGTCGGCGAGTTCCGGCCGATCATCCGGCTCTACCAGCCGAAGCCGGCCGTGCTGGACGGCAGTTACCGGGTGCCGCCGATCGACCGGAGCTGACCGCCGTCGCCGCCGGGCGCGGACGTCGAGGGGGACACCGGACGCTCAGTGCGGAGCCGGGGTCGCGGTGCCCGTCGCGGTGCCCGAGGGCGGTGGCGAGGACGGGTGCGCGGACGCCGACGCCGACGCCGACGCCGACGCCGACGCCGAAGGCGAAGGCGACGCCGAGGACGACGCCGACGACGAGGGAGCGCCGGCCGACGGCGACCCCGACGGGGACGGAGCCGCCGTGGCCGTCACCGACGGCTGCGGGGAACTGCTCGGCTGCGGGTCCGCCGTGGCCGACGCCGACGCCTCCGGTGCGGCGGGGGAGGAGGCCGAGCCGCCCCGGTTGTGCGGTCCGCCCTCCAGGGTGACGACCGCCTGCGAGGGCGGCAGCGCGATCCGGGCGGTCCAGTGCGCCGTGGGCGCGAGGTCCTCGTCCACGGTGACGGTCACGGTGATCCGCTGGCCCGGTGCGAGGGTGCCGGAGTCGCGGCTGAGCCGCAGCCAGGCGGCGTCCGTCACGGCGTGCCAGTGGATCTCGGTGGTGCCGGAGTCGGTGAGGGTGAGGATGGTCCGGCTGCCGTACTCGGCGGCCTCGACGGTGAGGAGTCCGACCGGGGCCGGTTCGGCTCCGCCCGGGCCGCCCCCGGTCGGCGCCTGTCCGACGGCGGGGGCGGGGGCGGCGACCAGGGCCGGACTGCCGATCGGGGTCGCCCCGCGGGCCGGTACCGGGACCGCCGGGCCCTGGAGGGTCAGCCGTGGAAAGGCAAGGGGCAACGTTTCTGCACCGATCACCCCGGCACCCACCGCCCCCGCACCCGCCAGCTCCATCCCCGGCACCCCCGGCAGCCCCGTGCCCGCCGGTGCGCCCGCCGTCGGCCACGGCTTCGACGGCTGCTGCCCGCCCGTCCGCCCGGCCTCCTCGACCCGCACCGTGGACACCGCGGACGCCGTCCCCGCCCCGCTGCTCCGGTGCCCCGCCCACAGGGCGACCACCGGCGCCGCCAGGACGGCCGCGAGCACCCCGGTGGTCACCACCCGCCGACGCACCGCCAGTGCCCGGCCCGCGTCCGGCGCCCGGTGCCGGGGGAAGCCGCCCTGGTCGAACCGCAGCCCCGACTCGGCCGCCGGCACCGCCCCCGCCCGCCGCACCGCACCGACCGCCGACGGCAGGTGGCCGATCACCGACGGCAGGTGGGCCGCTCCGGCGCCCGGGGGCGCCGGAGCGGGGGCGGGAGCCGCCAGCAGCGGCAGCCCGGACATCCCCGCCGCGCCCTCCGTCGCCGCACCGGCCACCCGCCCCGCCGTCCCCCGGCAGGTCGGGCAGTCCACCACGTGCTGCACCAGCTCCCGGCGCAGCGCCGGGCCGAGCACCCAGTCCCGCCAGGACTCCGCCCCGGCCCCGCCGAGCCGGTCCAGTTCCGGGCAGCTGCCCACCCCGAGCACCAGCAACGCCGCCCTGGTCCTGGCCACCTCCGCCTCGGCGGCGGCGAGCAGCGCGCGGGTCCGCTCGAACGGCAGGCCCAGCACCGCCGCCACCTCGTGCGGGGTCAGCCGGTGCCGGACGGACAGCTCCAGCGCCTCGCGCTGCTCCGGGTCGGTGCCGGCCGCCTCCGGCCAGGCGAGCGAGGCCAGCTCGCGCCGCCGCCGGGCCGCCTCGGCCTCGGTCGGCTCTGCCGTGGTGTCCCGTCCGGCGCCGCCCGCGAGCCGCCGCAGGCAGCAGTACCGGGCCAGCGAGAACAGCCAGGCCCGGACCAGCCCGGGCTCGGTCAGCCGGGCGCCGTGCCGCCGTGCCAGTTCGCGGGCCTCGCGCAGGGCGCCGGTGGCCGCGTCGTGCTCGCACAGCACCGAGAGGCAGTAGGTGAACAGGCCGTCCACCTGCCGGTCGTACGCCGCCAGCACGGCGGCCGGCGGCCCTTCAGTACGCGTTGTCACCCGTCCGACGGTAGAGACGGCGGGCGGCGCATCCCGGCCGTTCGCCGTGTATGTACTTCTTTCGGGTAACAACATCGCCCATCTGTGTGGGTTTGGGCCCGGCTCCGGTGGAGCAAGGCGTTGTCGGACCCAGGCGCTACGGTGGGCCGCATGGCTGCCCGTACCAAGACCACCGCCAAGCCGCGCCCGGCGTACCGCTGCACCGAGTGCGGCAACCAGCTGCCCAAGTGGGTCGGCCGCTGCCCGGAGTGCAACGCCTGGGGCACGGTCGAGGAGTACGGCGCGGTGCCGATCCGGACGACCGCCGCGGGCCCGGTCAGCTCGCCGGCCCGTCCGATCGGCCAGGTGGACGGCCAGGTCGCGACGGCCCGCTCGACGGGCGTGCCGGAACTGGACAGGGTGCTCGGGGGCGGGCTGGTCCCCGGCGCGGTCGTCCTGCTGGCCGGCGAGCCCGGCGTCGGCAAGTCCACCCTGCTGCTGGACGTGGCGGCCAAGGCCGCCACCGACCGGCACCGCACGCTCTACGTCACCGGCGAGGAGTCGGCCGGTCAGGTCCGGCTGCGCGCCGACCGGATCAACGCGCTCTCCGAGCACCTCTACCTCGCCGCCGAGTCCGACCTCGGTGCGGTGCTCGGGCACATCGACGCGGTCAACCCCGGTCTGCTGATCCTGGACTCGGTGCAGACCATCGCCTCCGCCGAGCTGGACGGCGCCCCCGGCGGTCCGGCCCAGGTCCGCGAGGTGGCGGGCGCGCTGATCCGGGTGTCCAAAGAGCGCGGCATGGCGACGCTGCTGGTCGGCCACGTCACCAAGGACGGCCAGATCGCCGGCCCGCGCCTGCTGGAGCACCTGGTGGACGTGGTGCTCAGCTTCGAGGGGGACCGGCACGCCCGGCTGCGGCTCATCCGCGGGATCAAGAACCGCTACGGCGCCACCGACGAGGTGGGCTGCTTCGAGCTGCACGACGAGGGCATCGTCGGCCTGGCCGATCCGTCCGGCCTCTTCCTGACCAGGCGTGACAAGCCCGTCCCGGGCACCTGCCTCACCGTCACCCTGGAGGGCAAGCGCCCGCTGGTGGCGGAGGTGCAGGCGCTGATGGTGGATTCGCAGATCCCGTCCCCGCGGCGCACCACCTCGGGCCTGGAGTCGCCCCGGATCGCGATGATCCTGGCCGTGGTGGAGCGGCACGGCGGGGTGAAGCTCGGCAAGCAGGACATCTACACCGCGACGGTGGGCGGGGTGAAGCTGAGCGAGCCGTCCGCCGACCTCGCGATCGCGCTCGCGGTGGCCAGCTCCTCCTCGGACACCCCGCTGCCCAGCAACCTGGTGGCGATCGGTGAGGTCGGCCTGGCGGGCGAGGTACGGCGGGTGACGGGGGTGCAGCGGCGGCTGGCCGAGGCGCACCGGCTGGGCTTCACGCACGCCCTCGTCCCGCCGGATCCGGGCAAGGTGCCGCCGGGCATGAAGGTGGTCGAGGTGGCCGACATCGGCGAGGCGCTGCGGGCCATCCCGGGCCGCCGCCGGGCCGCCGCCAAGCCGCGTGCTGAGGCACCGTCGGCGCCGCCGGCCCCGCGCGCGGCCCGGGTCGTCGCGCACCCGGAGGAGCTGATGGAGGGCTGGGAGCCGCTCGACTCCGACGAACTGCGCTGACCCAAGCCCTGTCGATGCCGCACGCAGTTAGACTTTCCCCAGTCTCATTGGCCAGAAGGCAGTACCGAGCGGTACTGAGCGACAGAGCAACAGACCGCGGACCGGCGCACGGCGCGAGGCGCGCGGCACGGGGTCGACCGGAGGAGTCACGTGGCAGCCAGCGACCGGGGGGCGGACAAGGCCTCCCGTGAGGAGGCCCTGCTGCGGGCCTCCCTCAGTGCCATCGCACCCGGCACGGGGCTGCGCGACGGCCTGGAGCGGGTGCTCCGGGCCAACACCGGCGGCCTGATCGTGCTCGGTTTCGACAAGACGGTCGAGTCGATCTGCACCGGCGGCTTCGTCCTGGACGTCGAGTTCACCGCGACCCGGCTGCGCGAGCTGTGCAAGCTGGACGGCGCGGTGGTGCTGGACAAGGACATCACCAAGATCGTCCGGGCCGGCGTGCACCTGATGCCGGACTCCACCATCCCCACCGACGAGACCGGCACCCGCCACCGCACCGCGGAGCGGGTCAACCGGCAGACCGGCTTCCCGGTGGTGGCGGTCTCGCACTCGATGCGGCTGATCGCGATGTACGTCAACGGCACCCGCCGGGTGCTGGAGGACTCCACCACCGTCCTGTCCCGCGCCAACCAGGCGCTGGCCACCCTGGAGCGCTACAAGCTGCGGCTGGACGAGGTGGCCGGCACGCTGTCCGCGCTGGAGATCGAGGACCTGGTGACGGTCCGGGACGTCACCGCCGTCGCCCAGCGGCTGGAGATGGTCCGGCTGATCGCCACCGAGATCGCCGGCTACGTGCTGGAGCTCGGCATCGACGGCCGGCTGCTCTCGCTCCAGCTGGACGAGCTGATCGCGGGCGTGGAGCCGGAGCGCGAACTGGTCGCCCGGGACTACTTCCCGGAGCGGGCCGCCAAGAAGGGCCGGACGGTCAACGAGGTGCTGGCCGACCTGGAGGCGCTCACCCACGCCGAGCTGCTGGACCTTCAGACGGTCGCCAAGGCGCTCGGCTACTCGGGCTCCCCGGAGTCGCTGGACTCGGCGGTCTCGCCGCGCGGCTACCGGCTGCTGGCGAAGATCCCGCGCCTGCCCAACACAGTGATAGAGCGCCTGGTCGAGCACTTCGGCGGCCTGCAGAAGCTGCTCGCCGCCAGCATCGACGACCTGCAGACGGTCGAGGGCGTCGGCGAGACCCGGGCCCGCTCGGTCCGCGAGGGCCTGTCCCGGCTCGCCGAATCGTCCATCCTGGAGCGCTACGTCTGACCCGGCGCCACGTCCGGCCTGACGCACCGCCGCGCACGGCCCCCGGGGAACGCCCCGGGGGCCGTCGCGCACCCCGCCGAGTCCACCCCCGCCGAGCCATCCCGACCGGCGCGCCTCGACCAGCGCACCCGGACCAGCGCACCCTGGCCGGCCCGTGAGACGCCGAAGCCCCCGGCCGCGTCGGCCGGGGGCTTCGAGTCGAGTCGAGTCGAGTCGAGTCGAGTCGAGGGGGCTCAGCTGTCCAGGCGGATCGAGGAGCGCGCCGAGACCTGGCCGCCGGAGAGCCCGGTGAGGTCGGCGACCACCAGGTAGGTGCCCGCCGCGGGGGGCGCCGGGTCGGCGGTGGCGCACTGCGGCTTGCTGCGGCTGCGGTCCCAGGTGAAGGTCTCGGTCAGGCCGTTGTTGGCCGGGATCTGCACCCAGCTGCTGCCGCGGTCGGACGGGCAGTCGCCGGAGGACCAGACCCGGTCGCCGTTGCTGGCGGTCACGGTGATCGCGGAGGCCGTCCGGCCCAGGTCCACCCGGCAGTTGGCGCCGGAGGCGTTCTTCACGGTGAGCGAGAGCCGCGGCTTGTCCTTGGGCTGGTACGAGTTCTGCGCGCTGGCCAGCTCCAGGGTGACCTGCGAGGAGACGCAGACCGGAAGCGCCATCACCTCGGGCGTGTTCACCACCGGGGCGCCGCCGCCCGAGCCGCCGGAACCGCCGGCCGCGGCGCCGCCCGCCGCCGCACCGCCACCCGTGCCCCCGCCGGTGGCAGGAGCCGGGTTGGCGCCGCCGCCGGTGCCGCCGGTGCTGAGGCTGACCTCGCCGCCGCCGGAGCCGGCCACCGGGCCGCCGCTCGCGTTGCCGCCGCTGCCGCCGCCGGGGCGCGCCGCGGGGCCGCTCGGGGACGCGCCGGGTGTGATGGACTGGGCGGGGGTCTGGCTCTGGGACGGAACGGCCTGCGCGGCCTTGCTCGATGAGCCGCCGTCACCGCCCCCGTCCTGATCGATCATCAGCCAGGCGATCAGGGCGGCGACCGCCGCGACGGCGACGAGCACGACGACGCGCCGACGCCAGTAGATCGAGGCCGGCAGCGGTCCCACGGGTTGACGCAGAGAGGGCACGCCCAAACTCTACGAGACTGTGTGTGCCGCTTGACGCACCAACACCGCACAGTCGCCCCTTCCTTCACATGATCCGCCATTTGCGCCGTTCGAGGGAGCTTCGAAGCGGTGGTTCTCCGGGAGATCCGCAGGGATATCCGGAGTTCTTTTCTCCGCTTCGGTCGCGCCCGTCGACATGGGAGGATCGAAGGGCCATGGCTGCCATCACTGTCACCCCCGCCCCCGTCCCCCCGGCAGGCGCCGCGCCGGACGCCGTCCGGCTTTCGATGCCCCTGCCGCTGCTGCACGCGACCGTCCTCGACTGGTACGAGGCCGACAAGCGCGACCTCCCCTGGCGGACGCCCGAGGCGACGCCCTGGGCGATCATGGTGAGCGAGTTCATGCTCCAGCAGACTCCGGTGAAGCGGGTGCTGCCCGCCTGGGAGGCGTGGCTGACCCGCTGGCCAACCCCGGCCGACCTCGCGGCCGAGGCGCCCGGCGAGGCGGTCCGGATGTGGGGCCGGCTCGGCTACCCGCGCCGCGCGCTGCGGCTGCACGCGGCCGCGGTGGCGATCACCGAGGAGCACGGCGGCGAGGTGCCGGACGACCACGCCACCCTGCTCTCGCTGCCCGGGGTGGGGGAGTACACGGCCGCCGCGGTCGCCTCCTTCGCCTTCCGCCAGCGGCACGTGGTGCTGGACACCAACGTCCGCCGGGTGTTCGCCCGCGCGGTGTCCGGCGTCGAGTACCCGGCCCAGGCCACCACGGCCGCCGAGCGCCGGACGGCGACGGCGCTGCTGCCCGACGACGCCGAGACCGCGGCCACCTGGGCGGTCGGCGTGATGGAGCTGGGCGCGCTGGTCTGCACCGCGCGCGGCCCGGAGTGCGGGGGCTGCCCGCTGTTCGCCCACTGCGCCTGGCAGCGGGCCGGCCGCCCGCCGTACGAGGGCCCGGCCCGGCGCGGCCAGACCTACGAGGGGACGGACCGGCAGGTGCGCGGCAAGCTGCTCGCGGTGCTGCGGGAGTCGCACGGCTCGGTGCCGCAGGCCCGGCTGGACGCGGTCTGGCCGGACGCGGTGCAGCGGGCCCGGGCGCTGGACGGCCTGGTCGCGGACGGCCTGGTGGAGCCCGTCGAGCAGGGCGTCTACCGGCTTCCCCAGTAGTCGGCCACGAACGCGGGACGGCGCCCCCGGAGGAGTCCTCCGGGGGCGCCGTCGTGTCGGCGGGAGGGCGGTCAGACGGCCGCCGCCTCCAGCGAGGCCTCGGCGGACTTGTCCGCCTTGCCCGTGCCGGTGCCGCGCAGCGGCACCTCGCGCATGAACACCGCGGCGGCGATCGCGACCACGGCCACCCCGGCACCCCACAGGAAGACGGTGTGCATGCCGTTGGATACCGCGTGGTGGTAGGCGTCCTGGATGTTCTCGGGGAGCTTGCGCAGGTCCGCCGGGCTCATCTGGCCCGGGTCCTTCACGCCGCCGCCGGCCGCCGCGTGGTCGCCCAGCCGCTCCTTCATGGTGTCGGTGACCCGGTTGTTGAACAGGGCGCCGAACAGCGCGACACCGAAGGAACCGCCGATGGTGCGGAACAGGGTGGCGGTGGAGCTGGCCACGCCCATGTCCTTGAGCTCGACGCTGTTCTGCGCGACCAGCATGGTGATCTGCATCAGGAAGCCCATGCCGGCGCCGAGCACGACCATCCAGCAGGCGGAGGTGAAGCTGCTGGTCGTGGTGCCCATGGTGGAGAGCAGCACCATGCCGACGGTCATCACGATGGTGCCGATGATCGGGAATATCCGGTACTTGCCGGTCTTGGTGACGGCCTGGCCGACCACCAGCGAGACGACCAGCATGCCGAACATCATCGGCATCAGCAGCAGGCCGGAGTTGGTGGCCGAGGCGCCCTGGACGATCTGCTGGTAGAGCGGCAGGAAGACGGTCGAGCCGAACATCACGAAGCCGACGATGAAGCCGATGATCGAGACCAGGGTGAAGTTCAGGTTCTTGAACAGGCTCAGCGGCAGCATCGGCTCCTGCACCCGCTGCTCGACGTAGCAGAAGGCGATCAGCGTCGCGGCGGCGAGCGCGGCGAGGCCCAGGATCTGCTTGGAGCCCCAGTCGTACTGCTGGCCGCCCCAGGTGGTGATCAGGACGAGCGAGGTGATGCCCGTCGTGAGCAGGATGGCGCCCCAGTAGTCGATCCGGGCGTTGTTGCGGACCTTCGGCAGCTTCAGGGTGACGACGACCACGGCGAGTGCGATCACGCCGAGCGGCAGGTTGATGTAGAAGGTCCAGTGCCAGCTCAGGTGGTCGGTGATGAAGCCGCCGACCAGCGGGCCGCCGATGGTGGCGAGGGCCATGACCGCGGCGAACATGCCCTGGTACTTGCCGCGGTCACGCGGCGCGACCAGCGCACCCATGATCGACATGACGCCGACCATCAGACCGCCGGCGCCCAGGCCCTGGAGGGCGCGGAAGCCGATCAGCTCGTTCATGTTCTGCGACAGGCCGGACAGCGCCGAGCCCACCAGGAAGATCACGATCGAGGTGAGGAAGGTGCCCTTGCGGCCGTAGAGGTCGCCGAGCTTGCCCCAGATCGGGGTGGAGGCGGCGGTGGCCAGGGTGTACGAGGTGACGACCCAGGACAGGTGCTCGGCGCCGCCGAGGTCGCCGACGATGGTCGGCATCGCGGTGCCGACGATCAGGTTGTCGAGCATGGCCAGCAGCATGGTGACGACCAGGCCGACCATGACGAGGCGGATCTCGCGGGGCGACCGCGGCTGCTCCTCCTCGGCTGACTTCTCCTCCGGTACCGGGCCGGTGGTCTTGGACTGTGACATGAGGTGGTGTCTCCCGGAGGGGTTTTTCGGACGGGCGGAGGCCGCGCAGTGATTCACTTACTTGACGCCCGGCTAGTTTGTGGACCGTCGGCACGGTAAGTTGTTTACTAGCCGGTCGTCAAGCCAGTTTCCCGCCCGGCTGCCTGGGCAGGGAGAATGGGCCCGGGGCGGACGCCACCGGGGTCCGCAGCAGTCACCGACGCACTCATGAGGCAGGCCATGGGCACTCCGCACAGCCCCCGCAGCGACACGCGGTCCCGCATCATCGAGGTGTCCCTGGAGCTCTTCTCCGAGCAGGGCTACGAGCAGACCTCGCTGCGCGAGATCGCCGACCGCCTCGGTGTCACCAAGGCCGCGCTCTACTACCACTTCAAGACCAAGGACGACATCGTCCTGGGCATCGTGGAGCGGATGGCCGCGCCGATCGACGAGACCATCGCGTGGGGCCGGCAGCAGTCCTGGAGCCCGGAGATGCGCGACGAGCTGATCCGCCGCTTCGCCGACGGGATGGCCGAGCGGGCGCCGCTGCTGCGCTTCTTCCACGAGAACCAGCCCGCGCTGCGCGAGTCCGCGGCCGGGCTGGCGTTCAAGGACCGCATGATCACGATGATCCAGCTGGTGCACGGGCCGGACGCCGACTTTCGGGAGCGGCTGCGCGCCACGATGTCGCTGTTCACCGTCCACTCGGCGATGTTCCTGCTCAAGCAGGACGCCGCGGACTGCGACCACGGCGACAACGTGTGGGGCGAGTCCTCGCCGCCGGCGGCCACCCTGGAGGAGGCGATCGGGGCGGCCCGGGAGGTCGCGCTGGAGATCGGCGGCCGGATCGGCCACCCGGCCCCCGCCCACTCCTGAGCGGACGGGCGGGCGGACCGGTGGCTGGGGCCGGGCTCAGAACGCGGTGACGCCGTGCCCCGCGAGGTACGCGATCGGGTTCACCACCGCGCCGTAGCGGTTGCTGGTGCGGATCTCGAAGTGCAGGTGGGGTCCGGTCGAGTTGCCGGTGCTCCCGGACCGCCCGATCTGCTCGCCCGCCGACACCTGCTCCCCCGGCGAGACCCCGAGCGAGGACAGGTGCGCGTACTGCGCGTAGTGCCCGTCCTCCAGCCGCAGCACGACCTCCTTGCCGTACGAGCCGTCCCAGCCGGCCGACACCACGGTCGCGTTCCCGACCGCCAGCAGCGGCGTGCCCGGGTCGACCGCGAAGTCCACCCCGGTGTGGTACCCGGCGGCGTACTCGGAGTTGGCCACCCCGTACGGGTTGCTGGTCGGCGCGTCCGGCACCGGGGCCGACCACTCCGGAGCCGGAGCGGGCTCCGGTGCGGGCGCGGCCTCGGGCTCCGTCGCGGGGGCCTCGGCCGGCGCGTCGGCGACGGGCGGCTCCACCGGCAGCAGGTTGGCGGCCACCGCCACGAACTCCTGCGCCGAGTCGCCGTCGTTCGGCAGCCGGTACGGGCTCGGCCCGGCCACCTGGACCAGCCCCGGGCTGGGCACGGCGGCCTGCGGCGCGGTGAAGGCCGAGCTGCCGGGCGTGGTGGGCCGGACGGTCTGCGCCGAGGCGCTGCCGGGCGCGGCCACCAGCAGTGCGCCGGCGAGCAGCACCGCGGCCGCCCCGGCGGCGACCACCGCGCGCTCCCGTTCGGCCTGCGGGTGCCCGCCGGGCAGCGGGTGCCGGGGCGCGGCGAGCGCGCGCAGCGGCGCGGCATGGGTGCGGGCGGCATGGCCGAGCCGGGGCTGCCAGGCCGCCGCCTGGGCCGCCGTTCGGGCGGCGAGCCGGCGCAGGACCGGCCCCACGGGCGGGACAGAGGACATCGGTAGCCGTACCTCACGGTGGACGAGGGCAGCACGAAGTGCCCGTTCGGGCGCGTGCTGAGCGGGGGACCACTCAGGTGTAACGGTCACCGAGCGGAGTCCCAAACGGCGTGACGTACTACGGCGTGTAGTCAGCGTCGCGCCGGAGATTCAAGCTGACGGAGTAATGATCATGAGATCCGATCGTCTACCACCGGCCTGTGGCGGGCCGCCCGCGCCCGCGGCCGGGCTACTACCGCCGGTCGTACCGCGCCCGACGGGAGCCCGGCCGGTGTGACCAGCGCCATGCCCGTCCGGGGTTTGGGTCGGCCGCGCACCCCTTTCCGCCGTCCGCCCCGCTGACCTGGCGGGCCCGCTGGGGGACCATCGACGCATGTATGGCAACAGGAGCGAAGACCTCGACGGCAATGACCGCCCGAGCCTGCCGGACCGCCGCTTCGCCGCCCTGCGCGGCTGCGAGCGGATCCTGTCCGGCGACCGGCCGCAGAGC
Source organism: Kitasatospora sp. NPDC088861 (assembly GCF_044750105.1). NCBI lineage: Bacteria > Bacillati > Actinomycetota > Actinomycetes > Kitasatosporales > Streptomycetaceae > Kitasatospora > Kitasatospora sp. NPDC088861. The sequence continues at coordinate 84,549 of NZ_JBIVJF010000001.1, read as the reverse complement.
ATGCGCGAACGCCTCGCCGCCCTCGCGGGGGAGGGCGGCGGCCATGACCTGGACCACCGCCCGGACCAGTACGGCGACGGCGTGGTCCGCACCCTCGAACGCACGGTCGCCGACCTGCTCGGCACCGAGGACGCGGCCTTCTTCCCCACCGGCACCATGGCCCAGCAGGTCGCCCTGCGGATCCACGCCGAGGCGGCCGGGCTGCGCACCGTCGCGACCCACCCGCTGGCCCACACCGACCAGCACGAGCGGCACGCGCTCGGCGTGCTGACCGGCCTGCGCAGCGTCTGGCCGACCATGGCCCCGCGCCAGCCCACCGTCGAGGAACTGCGCTCCTTCGACGAGCCGTACGCCGCGCTCAGCCTGGAGCTGCCGCTGCGCGAGGCCGGCTTCGTGCTGCCCGACTGGGCGGCGCTGGCGGCGCTGGCCGGGGTCGTCCGGGAGGAGTGCGGCGCGGCCCTGCACCTGGACGGTGCCCGGATCTGGGAGTCGGTGTTCCACCTCGGGCACCCGCTGCCGGAGATCGTCGCGCTGGCCGACTCGGTCTACGTGTCCTTCTACAAGACGCTCGGCGGCATCAGCGGCGCCGCGCTGGCCGGTTCGCGGGGCTTCGTCCGCACCGCCAGGGCCTGGCGGCACCGGTACGGCGGCCAGCTCTACCAGCAGTGGCCGGCGGCTCTCGCCGCGCTGGCCGGGCTGGACGCCCGACTCCCGCTGCTGGAGCGGTACGTGACGCACGCCAAGGTGGTCGCCGAGGCGCTGGACGCGGCCTTCGCGGCGGTCCCGGGCGCCCGGGTGCACCCGGCCCCGCCGCACACCCACCAGTTCCAGTTCTGGCTGCCGTACGCCGCCGGGGAGTTGGACGAGGCCGGGCTGGGGCTGGCCGAGGAGACCGGGGTCGCCCTGTTCGGCGGCTGGCGCGAGCGGGACCTGCCGGGCCTGGCGATGACCGAGGTCACGGTGTCGGCGTCCGCGCTCGACTGGACGGCGGCGGACGTCGCCGAGGCGGCCGCCGCCTTCCTGGACCGGCTGCCGGCCCGGGGCGCCGGGGCCGGTGGGAGCCGCAGCGGGGCCTGACCGGAAAGCGTCCGGCCCGCCCCCGCGCGATGCGGGGACGGGCCGGACGTGGTGGGTCAGAACCGCCTGGTCACAGGCTGATCGCTACTGCTCGACCGATCAGTTGTCGACCGGGCGGACCCGAATCCAGGTCTCCAGGTAGTTCGAGGACTCGTTCTCGACCTCGATGCTGGTACCGGTCTTCGGGACGTCCACGCCGCTGTACGGGTTGTCCTTGGACCACCACGACTTCAGGTCCGAGAACTCGTCGACGCCCTTGGCCTTCGGGACGACCGTCTCGACGCCGTTCTTGTGCAGGGTCAGCTGGCTGGTCTTGCGCGAGCCGAAGGTCGAGTCGTAACCCTGCATGCGCGGACGCAGCAGGGCGCCGTCGCTCCACTTGAGCGGGGTCGGGTGCGAGTCGATCGGCAGGATCAGACCGTGGCCCGGGTGGGCGCTGACGTTGTTGTTGGGCTGCGACTCGTCCCAGAACCAGATCAGCAGACCGGGCTGGTACGGGTAGTACTCGACCCACTTCGGCCGGCTGTTACCCCAGCCGAAGTTGTACGGGCCGGTCTTCAGGGTCTGGTCGAAGGAGACGTACTGGCGGTTCTCCGCGATGTAGTACTGCCCGTAGTCCTTGGTGTAGCTGCCGGCGAAGCGGGTGAAGCCCTTGGCCACCCAGCCGTTGTCACCGTTCTCGACGTCGTCGCTGAAGACCGTCGAACCGTCGGCGGTCACCGAGATGTCGTCGACGGCGAAGCCGCGGTAGTGCAGGCCACCGTCGGTGGTGTTGTGGAAGCGGACCTTGACGGCCTTGCCGGCGTAGGCGTCCAGCGAGAAGGACACGTCGCCCCAGGCGGCGGTGAGACCGGTGAGGGCCGCGCGGCCGCCGGCGTCCTTCGTGATCGGCTTGCCGTTCCAGGTGCCGTCCAGGGCGGTCCAGTTGGTGCCGCCGTCGGTGGAGACCTCGGCGAAGGCGTAGTCGAAGTTCGCCTCCAGCTCGTACCAGGCCTTGGCGTTCAGGCTGGCCTTGGTCTTGCCGGTCAGGTCGATGTCACGGGTGAGCGTGACGTTCAGGTTGTCGTCGCTGCCGCTCCACCACTCGCTCTTGCCCGAAGCGGGCTTGTTGATGTCGGTGGGGATGGTCTTCTTCGGCAGCTCGACGACCAGGGCCTGCGGGAGGCTGCTGTTGTACTCGACCGGGCCGATGTGGTGGGTCGACTCGGTGCCGGCCTTGGCCTTGTCGAACTTCAGCCAGCCGAGCTTGAGCTTGCTCCAGGCGTCGAGGTCGTTCGGCATGTCACCGATGGCGCCCTTGCCCTCGCCGAGCCAGGAACCGGAGGACATCAGCGACCAGAAGCCGACCGAGTTGTCGATGCCGGTGCCGGCGGTGTCGTAGAGGTCCGGCAGACCGAGGTCGTGGCCGTACTCGTGGGCGAAGACGCCGAGGCCGCCGTTCTCCGGCTGCATCGTGTAGTCGCCGATCCAGAAGCCGGAGTCGCCGACCTGGACGCCGCCGAGCTTGTTGTCGGCCGGGCCCGCCTGGCCGTTCAGGTTGCCGTAGGCGTACGCGCGGTGGGCCCACAGGGCCTTGCTGCCCTGCTTGCCGCCGCCGGCCGACTTGTCCTCACCGGCGTGCACGATCTGGAAGTGGTCGATGTACCCGTCGGGCTGGTTGAAGTTCCCGTCGTTGTGGGAGCCGTAGCGGTCCCACTGGTCGTACGACGCCAGGGTGGCCTTGAGCTGCTCCTTGGTCTGCCCCTTGGCCAGCTGGTCCTTGTACCAGATGTCCACGGCGTCGCGGATCAGGTCCTGGGCGCTGTCGCAGACGTTGGAGCCGCAGTAGTCCGAGCCGTACCGGGCCTCGTTCCACGGCACCCGCACCCAGTCCGAGACCACGCCGTCGACCGAGTAGCGGCCCGAGGACTGCTTCTCGTAGAAGGTCTTCAGCGAGGGCTTGTCCTTGGAGAAGTACAGCTCCTGGAAGTGCTGCTGGTTGTAGTCGGCCTGCCAGGCGGTCGAGTTGTCGTTGGCGCGGTCCGGCTTCTCGATCTCGTTGTGCTTCGGGCCGGGCTCACCGCCGTACATGACCTTGCCGTCTTCGGTCTTGGTGGTGTTGTCCACCTGGTCGCCGAAGTCGACGAGGATGGTGAAGATCTTGTCCGTGCGCTCGCGACCGAGCTCCACGTACTTGTCCTTGCCCAGCTTGATGCTGCTGCTGCCGTTGTGCTGCTCGACCTGGGCGGTGCCCGCGATCAGCTGCTCGGTGGCGGCCTTCTGCTCGGCCTCGACCTTCTCGGTCAGCGGGCCCGGCAGGTTGTGCTCGATGTTGGCGGACTGGACGGCGTCGGCCGGGTCCCTGGGTGCGGGAGCCGAGCCCGCGGCGACGGCGGTGGCCGGGAACAGGCCCGCGCCGAGCGCGACTATGACCGCTGCGGCCGTGGCAGCCGCAGCGGATCTCCTGATGTTCTTCAAAGTTGTGACGTCCTCCCCGACCGGGGCCAGCTCTTGGCCAAAGCCCGGCAAACCAAAATGAAAGACAGGTGGACGTCATTTGATACAAGCGTGGACAGAAAAGATAGCCCTTGACCATGACATGGCCACGGCGCTATCCTGCGCAACTTCCGATCAGCTGACCATATGTCAACCGTATGTCCGTTAAAGCTTACTGAGAAATCGGACGCACCCGCACCAGCCCGCCGCGAGGCCATCCGCCCTCGCCCACGGGCGCCCCCGGTCCGGTCGGCCGGAACGCGCCGAGCCCCCGGCGCGGACGCCGGGGGCTCGGTAGCTGTGAAGTTGTCTGTTAAATGTTGCTACTTCGTCAGGTCCGGGCCGGACGAGGCGACCGCGGCCGGGGTGTCCGCGACGGCCGACTTCTCCTCACCGCGGAAGGTGAACTTGGCCTCCTTGCCCTCACCCTCGACACCGACGACCACGATGTGGCCGGCCCGCAGCTCGCCGAAGAGGATCTTCTCGGAGAGGTGGTCCTCGATCTCGCGCTGGATGGTGCGGCGCAGCGGCCGGGCGCCCAGGATCGGGTCGTAGCCGCGCTTGGCCAGCAGCTTCTTGGCCTCGACGCTGAGCTCCAGGCCCATGTCCTTGTCCTTGAGGCGGCCGTCCACCTTCTCGATCATCAGGTCGACGATCTGGATGATGTCTTCCTCGGACAGCTGGTGGAACACCACGATGTCGTCGACGCGGTTCAGGAACTCGGGGCGGAAGTGCTGCTTGAGCTCCTCGCCGACCTTCGCCTTCATCCGCTCGTACCCGGTCGTGGAGTCACCCGTGGCCGCGAAGCCCAGGTTGAAGCCCTTGGAGATGTCCCGGGTGCCGAGGTTGGTCGTCATGATGATGACGGTGTTCTTGAAGTCGACCACGCGGCCCTGGGAGTCGGTCAGGCGACCGTCCTCCAGGATCTGCAGCAGCGAGTTGAAGATGTCCGGGTGGGCCTTCTCGACCTCGTCGAAGAGGACGACGGAGAACGGCTTGCGGCGGACCTTCTCGGTCAGCTGGCCGCCCTCCTCGTAGCCCACGTACCCGGGGGGCGAACCGAAGAGCCGGGAGACGGTGTGCTTCTCGGAGAACTCGGACATGTCGAGCGCGATCAGCGCGTCCTCGTCGCCGAAGAGGAACTCGGCGAGCGTCTTGGACAGCTCGGTCTTACCGACGCCGGACGGGCCGGCGAAGATGAACGAGCCGCCGGGGCGCTTCGGGTCCTTGAGGCCCGCACGGGTGCGCCGGATGGCCTGGGAGAGCGCCTTGATGGCGTCCTTCTGGCCGATGACGCGCTTGTGCAGCTCGTCCTCCATGCGCAGCAGCCGCGAGGTCTCCTCCTCGGTCAGCTTGAAGACCGGGATGCCGGTGGCGGTGGCCAGGACCTCGGCGATGAGCTCCTCGTTGACCTCCGCGACGACGTCCATGTCGCCGGCCTTCCACTCCTTCTCGCGCTTGGCCTTGGCCTGAAGGAGCTGCTTCTCGTCGTCGCGCAGGGACGCGGCCTTCTCGAAGTCCTGCGCGTCGATCGCGCTCTCCTTCTCGCGGCGCACGTCGGCGATCTTCTCGTCGAACTCGCGCAGGTCCGGCGGCGCGGTCATCCGGCGGATGCGCATTCGGGAGCCGGCCTCGTCGATCAGGTCGATCGCCTTGTCCGGCAGGAAGCGGTCCGAGATGTAGCGGTCGGCCAGGGTGGCGGCGGCGACCAGCGCGGAGTCCGTGATGGAGACCCGGTGGTGGGCCTCGTAGCGGTCGCGCAGACCCTTGAGGATCTCGATGGTGTGCGGCAGCGACGGCTCGGCGACCTGGATCGGCTGGAAGCGGCGCTCCAGCGCGGCGTCCTTCTCCAGGTGCTTGCGGTACTCGTCCAGGGTGGTCGCACCGATGGTCTGCAGCTCGCCGCGGGCCAGCATCGGCTTGAGGATGCTGGCGGCGTCGATGGCGCCCTCGGCGGCGCCCGCGCCGACCAGGGTGTGCAGCTCGTCGATGAACAGGATGATGTCGCCGCGGGTGCGGATCTCCTTGAGCACCTTCTTCAGGCGCTCCTCGAAGTCACCGCGGTAGCGCGAGCCGGCCACCAGGGCGCCCAGGTCCAGCGTGTAGAGCTGCTTGTCCTTGAGCGTCTCCGGGACCTCGCCCTTGACGATCGCCTGCGCCAGGCCCTCGACCACGGCGGTCTTGCCCACGCCGGGCTCGCCGATCAGGACCGGGTTGTTCTTGGTGCGGCGGGACAGCACCTGCATGACCCGCTCGATCTCCTTCTCGCGCCCGATGACCGGGTCGAGCTTGGCCTCGCGGGCGGCCTGGGTGAGGTTGCGGCCGAACTGGTCCAGGACCAGCGAGGTCGACGGGGTGCCCTCGGCGGGCCCGCCGGCCGTGGCCGACTCCTTGCCGCCGCCGGTCTGGTAGCCGGAGAGCAGCTGGATGACCTGCTGGCGCACCCGGTTGAGGTCGGCGCCCAGCTTGACCAGGACCTGGGCGGCGACGCCCTCGCCCTCGCGGATCAGACCGAGCAGGATGTGCTCGGTGCCGATGTAGTTGTGGCCGAGCTGCAGCGCCTCCCGGAGCGACAGCTCCAGGACCTTCTTCGCCCGCGGGGTGAAGGGAATGTGGCCGGACGGGGCCTGCTGCCCCTGGCCGATGATCTCCTCGACCTGCTGGCGCACGGCCTCAAGGGAAATCCCGAGGCTCTCCAGGGCCTTGGCGGCGACGCCCTCGCCCTCGTGGATCAGACCCAGGAGGATGTGCTCGGTGCCGATGTAGTTGTGGTTGAGCATCCGGGCTTCTTCCTGAGCCAGGACGACAACCCGCCGCGCGCGGTCGGTGAACCTCTCGAACATCGTTTATCGCTCCTCAGAGCGGTCGGGCAGTTCGGGGTCGGTCCCCGCCCTGTCCTTCCGCATGCTAGTCCCGCTCAGCGGCGCGGCCCACGGATTCACTCCCCGGTACGGGAGCGAGATGCTGCGCGACCAGCCGACACCAATCCCAACCTGATGCTGGGAAACGGTGTTCCCACAGGTGGCCCGGATGCACCGGATACCGCTACGCCATCGGCGAACAAGAGCCGCCGGGGCGGAGCCGGGCCGTCTCCGGCCGGTCACGCATACTGCCCCTGGACGGGTCGAAGAACCCGTCCACCTGCATTCATACCCGGTATCGGGGCGCTTCTCGCGCAGTTTCCGCGGTGGCGGTGTTCGCCTGGCGAGAAGTCGCGTCGCGGCGACGGCGGTTCGGCACGGCCGGTGCGGCAGGTACGCCGCCCGGTGGTGCCGGCGTTACCGCTTCGCCCTTACAGCGTTGCACAGCTCGTGATTGTTCCGCCGCCCGAGCCCGCGCCCCGGACGCCCCCCGGTACCGGTGGCCCTGCGGCCCCCGGGGTGCGCGCCGCGGGGCGCGGAGGAGAGTCCTCCGCGCCCCGCGCGTGTGTCGTCGGCGCCGTGTGCGGCCGCCGGGGCCCCGCATCCGCTCCGGCGTTCCGGTGGCGCCGGGGTCAGGACGCGTTGGCCTTGTCGTAGGCCTCGCGGACGGTGCTCGGCACCCGGCCGCGGTCGTTGACCTCCATGCCCTGCTCCTTGGCCCACGCGCGGATCTTCGCGGTGTCCGGCGCGCTGCCGGAGGGGCGCGGCGCGGTGCCGCGACCCGGGCGCCGCGGGCCGGCGAGCCGGCCGCTCTGCTTGCGGCCCTTCTCCACGTACGGCGCCAGCAGACCGCGCAGCTTGTCCGCGTTGACGCTCTTCAGGTCGATCTCGTAGGCAACGCCGTCGAGCGCGAACGTCACCGTCTCGTCCGCCGAACCACCGTCGAGATCGTCTTCAAGAATGACCTGCACCCTCTGTGCCACGGGCTTCCCTTTCCGCTAAACGACCCATTGCCTAAGGAAAGGAAAGCGCCTTTCTCCGGAAAACACAAACCCTTGACCGGCGCGGAGCCGCTCAGAGGTGCAGCAGCATGCGCGAGTTGCCCAGTGTGTTGGGCTTCACCCGCTCCAGGTCAAGGAACTCCGCGACACCTTCATCGTACGAGCGGAGAAGTTCTTCATAGACATCCGTAGCGATCGCCGCCGGGTCTGTCGTACCATCATCGGTTTCCTGAAGCTCTCCGATCTCGACGAAACCGTGTTTCGCGAAGAACGGAACCTCGAACGTCAAGCAGAAAATCCGACGGACGCCGAGCCAGCGCGCGGTCTGCAGCAGCTTCTCCAGCAGCAGATGTCCGACCCCGAAGCCCCGGCAGGACGGATCGACGGCGAGCGTGCGGACCTCGGCCAGGTCCTCCCACATCACGTGCAGGGCGCCGCAGGCCACCACCGCACCGGTGTCGTCGCGTTCGGCGACCCAGAACTCCTGGACGGATTCGAACAGTGTGACTGTGGGCTTGTCGAGCAGAATGCCGTCGCGCGAGTAGGCGTCGATGAGCCCGCGTACGGTCCGCACGTCCGTGGTCCGCGCACGGCGGATGGTGACCTCCATGGCCGGGACGTTATCGTGTCGCGCCCGGCGGGGTCTCCCCGGTATCCGGTCCCGGCTCCGCGGATTCGGCGGGGGGCGGATCCGGCGGGAACAGAGCGGTGACCCGCAAGGCGTCCCGCAGCGCCTCGCGCTGCCCGGGCGACATCAGGCCGAAGAAGTGCACCAGGGCCGCGGCCGGATTGTCACTGGTGGCCCACGCGTCGTTCATCAGCGCCGCGGTGTACGCCTCGCGGGACGAGACCGGTTCATATCGATAGGCCCGGCCGACCCGCTCGCGGCGCAGCCAGCCCTTTCTGTGGAGCTTGTCCAGGACGGTCATCACCGTGGTGTACGCGATTTCGCGTTCCGACTGCAGATCCAGGAGAACCTCGCGAACCGTCACCGGCCGGTTCCACTGCCACACCCGGGTCATGATGGCGTTCTCAAGTTCACCGAGTTGCCGGACCATAGTGCGGCCAGGATAGGGAGTGAATGGGGCAAATCTTGTGAAGTGCGCCAAACCGGCGCGCCGCCACCCCCGGAATCGGGAATGGCGGCGCGCCGGTGGTTCGGCGGCTGACGGTGTCAGTCGCGGGTTCGCTCGCGGGTCAGTCGAGGTCTTCCTTGGCCTTCTGGGCTCCGCCCTGGCTGCGGATGATGGCCCGCACCAGGAATCCGAAGCCGATCGCCATGACCAGCGGCGGCACGATCGCGCTGACGTAGTCCATCAGTCACTCCTCCTCGGTCTTCTCCGCCGTCGCGGCGGAAGCCTTCGCCTCCGGCTTCACCAACGGGAAGAGCACGGTCTCCCGGATGTTCTTGCCGGTCAGCAGCATGATCAGGCGGTCCACCCCGAGGCCGAGGCCGCCGGTCGGCGGCATCGCGTACTCCAGGGCCCGCAGGAAGTCCTCGTCGATCTGCATCGCCTCGACGTCGCCGCCGGCCGCCAGCAGGGACTGCGCGGTCAGGCGGGCGCGCTGCTCGACCGGGTCGACCAGCTCGGAGTAGGCGGTGCCGATCTCGGTACCGAAGATCACCAGGTCCCACTTCTCGGCCACGCCCGGCACCGAGCGGTGCTGGCGGGTCAGCGGGGAGACCTCGGTCGGGTAGTCCTTGATGAAGGTCGGCCGGACGGCGTTCTCCTCCAGCAGGCGCTCGACCATCTCCAGCACGATCTGACCGTGGCCCCAGTCCTTGTCGAACGGGATGCCGTGGTCGAAGGCCAGCTTGCGCAGCTCCTCGACGCCGGTCTCCGGGGTGACCTCGACGCCCAGGCGGGCGGAGATGCCCGGGTAGACGGAGACCTCCTCCCACGGCTCGGCCAGGTCGATCTCGTGCTCCACGCCGTGCGCGTCCAGGCCCTTGATCACCGTGGTGCCCAGCGCGTCCCGGGCCGCGTTGACGATCGTCTCGCGGATCAGCTCGGCCTGGGTGTCGTAGTCGCCGTACGCCTCGTACGACTCCAGCGAGGTGAACTCCGGGTTGTGGGTGGAGTCCGCGCCCTCGTTGCGGAAGTTGCGGTTGATCTCGAAGACCTTCTCGGCGCCGCCGACCACCAGCCGCTTGAGGTACAGCTCGGGGGCGATGCGCATGTAGAGGTCGATGTCGTACGCGTTGATGTGCGTCTTGAACGGGCGGGCGTTGGCGCCGCCGTGCACCGGCTGCAGCATCGGGGTCTCGACCTCGATGTAGCCGCGGTCCTCGTAGGTGCGGCGGATCGAGCGGACCACCTTGCTGCGCAGGTGCAGGATCTCGCGGGCCTCGGGGTTGACGATCAGGTCGACGTACCGCTGGCGGACCCGGGCCTCCGGGTCGGTCAGGCCCTTGTGCTTGTCCGGCAGCGGGCGCAGGCACTTGGCGGTGAGCTCCCAGCGGTCCACCATCACGGACAGCTCGCCGCGCTTGGAGGTGATCACCTCGCCCTCGACGCCGACCTGGTCGCCCAGGTCGATGTCCGTCTTCCAGGCCGCCAGCCGCTCCGCTCCCAGCTTGTCCAGGGAGAACATCACCTGGAGGTCGCCGGTGCCGTCGCGCAGCGTGGCGAAGCAGAGCTTGCCGCCGGTGCGGGAGAGGATCACCCGGCCGGTGACGCCGGCCCGCTCACCGGTCGCGGTGTCGGGTTCCAGGTCCGGATGCTTGGCGCGCAGGTCCGCGATGGTGCTGGTGCGGGGGAAGCCGACCGGGTAGGGGTCGACACCGGCCGCCCGGAGCCGGTCCAGCTTCTCGCGCCGGACGCGCATCTGCTCGGGAAGGTCGTCGGTCGCGGGGATGGGGCTCTGATCGCTCACCCCACAAGGGTAGCCAGCCACACACCGTGCTCCGCCACGGGATAACGCAGGAGGGGGGCCGCGTCGGCGGTCCCCCTCCTCGGGTGCGGGCGGCTCAGCCGGTGCCGGTGGCGAGTTCGATCTCGTCGGGGTCCGGCGCGGCCGGGGGCGCGGGGTGGGCGGGGGGCTTGGGGCGGCGCCCGAAGAGTTCGGCCGGGGTGGGCATCCGGTGCGGGCGGGGCGGGTTCTGGGGGGCGGTGGGCCGCTCGGCGGGGGAGTCGGTGCTGCTCATCGTGATCCGTCCTCCAACAGGGGTGGGGAGACTGCTCGGGGGTGCGGCGGGGCTCGGTACGACGACGAGGTGGCGGGGCTGCCCGGTGGTGAGGGCGAGCCGCTCGCGGACGGCGGCCTCGGCCAGCGCGTGGCAGCGGCCGGCCAGCCGGGAGCGGCGGGCGCGTTCGCCGTGGCCGCACGGCTGGCGGGTCAGCCCGCGCAGCGCGGTGAGGTCCTCCGGGCCGGGCAGGTAGCCGTCGGTCACGGCTTCCTCCAGGCGTTCCAGGTAGCCGGGGGCGCTGCCGGGCAGGGCCGCCCGGTAGCGCCCGAGGTCGGCGAGCAGGAAGGCGCGCAGCCGGCCGCCCTCCTGGACGGCCTCGTCGATCGCCTCGGTCAGACGCAGCGCGTCCTGGACGTCCTCCGCCCACAGCTCGGCGCCCGGGCCGGCGAACACCGGACGGTCGGGGAGCTGGAGGTGGACGGGGACGGCGGGGTGCAGGGCTTGGGCGAGGGCGCGGCGCAGCACGCGGACTTCGTCGGCGCTGAAGGCCATGCCGCCGCGCGATCCGTGTGGCGTAGGCATGGGCTGACACTACGTGAGGAATATCCGATTTGTCGGTAGCGTCGCGCCGACGCCCCACGTTCGGCCCGGCGGAATCGGCCGCGGGAGTGGGGGAGGACGCGCGTCGGCGCCCCCCGGACGGACCGGGGGGCGCCGACGGTGGGCCCCGGGGGCCGGTCAGGCCGGGCGGTTGCGCTCGAAGACCAGGCGCAGGCCGATCAGGGTGAGCCAGGGCTCGTGGACGTCGATGGTGGAGGCCTCGCCGAGGACCAGGGGGGCCAGGCCGCCGGTGGCGATCACCTGGACGTCGTCCGGGTCCTTGGACAGCTCCTTGGCCATCCGGTCGACCAGGCCGTCGACCTGGCCCGCGAAGCCGTACAGGATGCCGGACTGCATGCCCTCGACGGTGTTCTTGCCGATCACGTTGCGGGGCCGGGCCAACTCGATCTTGCGCAGCTGGGCGCCGCGGACACCGAGCGCCTCCACCGAGATCTCGATGCCGGGGGCGATCGCGCCGCCCACGTAGTCGCCGCGGGCGTTGACGGCGTCGAAGGTGGTGGCGGTGCCGAAGTCGACCACGATGCACGGGCCGCCGTACAGGTGGTTGGCGGCCAGGGCGTTGACGATCCGGTCGGCGCCGACCTCCTTGGGGTTGTCCATCAGGACGTGCACCCCGGTCTTCACGCCGGGCTCCACGATCACCGCGGGGACGTCGCCGTAGTAGCGGCGGGTCACCTCACGGAGCTCGTGGAGCACGGCGGGAACGGACGAGCAGATCGCCAGGCCCTCCACCGTGGCCTCCCGGACTGCGGTGTGGTTGCCCATCAACCCCTGTAGCAGCACTGCCAGTTCATCGGCCGTGCGGCGCGAATCGGTCGAGATCCGCCAATGTTCCACCACGTCCTCGCCGTCGAACAGGCCGAGCGTGGTCTGGGTGTTGCCGACGTCGATGGTGAGGAGCATGGGGCGCTTTCTGCGAGTCGGGACGAGAGGTCAGGCGCGCAGGTCGAGGCCGATGTCCAGGATCGGCGAGGAGTGGGTGAGCGCGCCCACCGCCAGGTAGTCGACACCAGTCTGGGCGACCTCGCGCGCGGTGGCCAGGGTCAGGCCGCCGGAGGCCTCCAGCTTCGCCCGGCCGGCCACCAGCTCGACGGCCTCCTTCAGCTGCGGGACGGTGAAGTTGTCCAGCAGGATCAGGTCGGCCCCGGCCGCCAGTACCGGCGGGATCTGCTCCAGGGTGTCGACCTCGATCTCGACCGGCAGGTCGGGGTAGGCGGCCTTGACGGCCCGGAAGGCCTCGGCGACGCCGCCGGCCGCGACCACGTGGTTGTCCTTGACCAGGGCGGCGTCGGACAGGGCCATCCGGTGGTTGGCGCCGCCGCCGCAGCGCACCGCGAACTTCTCCAGCGCGCGCAGGCCCGGGGTGGTCTTGCGGGTGTCCCGGACGACGGCGCCGGTGCCCTCCAGGGCGTCGGCCCAGGCGCGGGTCGCGGTGGCGATGCCGGACAGGTGGCAGAGCAGGTTGAGCGCGCTGCGCTCGGCGGTGAGCAGGTCGCGGGTGCGGGAGCGGACCGACAGCAGGACCTGGCCGGCCTCGACCCGGTCGCCGTCCTGGACGTGCCGCTCGACCTCGAACTCCTCCTCGCAGATCAGCGAGACGACCGCCTCGGCGATCCGCAGGCCGGCCACCACGCCGGCCTGGCGGGCGGTGAAGTCGGCGGTGGCGACGGCCTCGGCGGGCACGGTGGCCACCGAGGTGACGTCCTCGCCGCCGGCCAGGTCCTCGGCCAGTGCCAGGGTGGCGATGTCCTCGACCTCGATCGGGTCCAGTCCGGCCTGCTCCAGGAGCTCGGCCAGCTGCGGGTCCAGGCCGGTCTCGTAGCCCTCGCCGTCCCCGCAGGCGCAGCCGTCGCCGCAGCCGCCCTGGGCGTCGGCCAGGGGGAGTTCCTCGTGGGAGTGGGTCATGGTTCTACTGCTCCTCAGGGGTGCTGACGGGGCCGCCGGAGGCGGTGAGGGTGGTGATCAGGTGGCGCCGCCAGTGGGCGTCGTCGCGCTCGGGGAAGTCCTCGCGCCAGTGGCAGCCGCGGGTCTCCTCGCGCTGCGCGGCGGCCGCGACCAGCGCGGTGGCGACCAGCAGCAGGTTGGCGGCCTCCCAGGTCTCCACCCGCGGGTCGGCGGGCTTCTCCTCGGCGACGTGCGCGTGGGCCTGCTCGGTGAGCAGGGCCAGCCCGGCGGCGGTGCCGGCCATCGTGGCGGCCGAGCGCAGCACGCCCGCGCCGCGCGACATCAGCCGCTGGATCTCGGCGCGCGACTCGGGGGCGGGCAGCGGCACCGGCCGTGCGGCGCGGGCGGCGGCGACGTCCACGGCGCGCTCGGGCAGTGCGCCGCGGCGGTGGCGGTCGGCGAGGTCGGCGGCGATCCGCTCGGCGAAGACCAGGCCCTCCAGCAGCGAGTTGGAGGCCAGCCGGTTGGCGCCGTGCACCCCGGTGCAGGCGACCTCGCCGCAGGCGTACAGGCCGGGGACGCTGGTGCGGCCGTGCCGGTCGGTGCGGATGCCGCCGGAGGCGTAGTGCGCGGCCGGGGCGACCGGGATCGGCTCGGTGACCGGGTCGATGCCGTGCGCGCGGCAGGAGGCGAAGATGGTCGGGAAGCGCTGCTGCCACATCTCGGCGCCGAAGTGCCGCCCGTCCAGGTACATGTGCTCGGCGCCCTGCTCCTGCATGCGCCGGGTGATCGCCTTGGCGACGATGTCGCGCGGGGCCAGTTCGGCCAGCTCGTGCTGCCCGAGCATGAAGCGGGTGCCGTGCGCGTCCACCAGGTGGGCGCCCTCGCCGCGGACCGCCTCGGAGACCAGCGGCTGCTGGCCCTCGGCCTCCGGGCCGAGCCAGAGCACGGTCGGGTGGAACTGGACGAACTCCAGGTCGGTGACGGCGGCGCCGGCCCGCAGGGCGAGCGCCACGCCGTCACCGGTGGAGACCGCCGGGTTGGTGGTGGCGGAGAAGACCTGGCCCATGCCGCCGGTGGCGAGGACCACCGCGCGGGCCCGGACGGCGCCGACGCCGTCGCGCTGGCCCTCGCCCATCACGTGCAGGGTGAGGCCGGCGGCGTGCCCGTCGGCGTCGGTGAGCAGGTCGAGGACGAGGGCGTGCTCGATCAGCTCGACGCCGGGGTCGTTGCGGACGGCTTCCACCAGGGCGCGCGATATCTCGGCGCCGGTGGCGTCCCCGCCGGCGTGCGCGATCCGGCGGCGGTGGTGGCCGCCCTCGCGGGTGAGCAGGATCTCGCCGTCGGCGCCGCGGTCGAAGGCGGCGCCGACGGCGATCAGCCGGCGGACGGCGTCCGGGCCCTCGGTGACCAGGGTGCGCACGGCCTCCTCGTCACAGATCCCGGCGCCGGCCACCAGGGTGTCGTCCAGGTGCTGCTCGGGGGTGTCGCCCTCGCCCAGGGCGGCCGCGATGCCGCCCTGGGCCCAGCGGGTGGAGCCGTCGTCCAGCATCGCCTTGGTGACCACCATGGTCCGCAGGCCGGCCTTGCGGGCGTTGAGGGCGACGGTGAGGCCGGCCACCCCGGAGCCGACCACGACCACGTCGGTGGTGGCGGTCCAGCCGGGAGCCGGGGCGGTGAGGCGGTGCGTGGCGGACATGGCGTCAGTGGCTCCTTCAGCGCGCGGCGGTCGGGGCCGCGCCGTTGCCGTCACCGTACGCCCCGTCGCCGCGGAGCAGTCCGGTGCCCTCCGGGGCCTCGGCGGGGTCGCCGCCCAGGCCGGTGATCCGGTTCCGCTCGTCCACGAAGACGATGCTCGGTTCGTAGCCCTTGGCCTCGGCCGTGTCCATCTGCCCGTAGGCGATGAGTATGACCAGGTCGCCGGGGTGGACCAGGCGAGCGGCGGCGCCGTTGATGCCGATCACGCCGGAGCCGCGCGGGCCGGCGATGGTGTAGGTCTCCAGCCGGGCCCCGTTGTCGATGTCGACGATGTGGACCAGCTCGCCGGGGAGCAGGTCGGCGGCGTCGAGCAGGTCCTCGTCCACCGTGACGGAGCCGACGTAGTGCAGGTCGGCCTGGGTCACGGTGGCCCGGTGGATCTTGGACTTGAGCATGGTGCGGAGCATTGCGGGTCACGCCTCCTGTGAGTGCATGCCTGAAAGGGGAGCTCTTGCCGAACGGTTCCGTGCCGGGTGGCCGGTTGCCTAGCGGCAGATGACGTGGACGTTGTCGATCAGGCGGGTGGAACCCACCTTCGCGGCGACGGCCAGCACCGCCGCGCCCTGGAAGTCGTCCGCCGCTTCGCTGAAGTCGTGCGGGTCGATCAGGGCGAGGTAGTCGAGGGTGATGCCTTCGGCCGCGTCCAGGACGGCCGAGGCGGCCTCGCGGACGGCCTTCGGGCCCTGGGCGGCGGCGTCCCGGCCGGCGAACAGCGCCTTGGAGAGGGCGAGGGCCTGCTCGCGCTCGTCGGTGGAGAGGTAGCGGTTGCGCGAGGAGCGCGCCAGCCCGTCCTCCTCGCGGGCGGTCGGCACCCCGACCACCTCGACGTCGAAGTCCAGGTCGGCGACCATCCGCTGGATGATCGCGAGCTGCTGCGCGTCCTTCTCGCCGAAGAACGCGAAGTCCGGGTCGGTGATGTGCAGCAGCTTGGCGACGACGGTCAGCACGCCGTCGAAGTGGCCGGGGCGGGTGGCGCCCTCGAAGCGCTCGCCCATCGGGCCGGCCGACAGGCGCACCTGCGGCCGGCCGTTCGGGTACACCTCGTCGACGGAGGGCGCGAACACCACGTCGGCGCCGTTCTCCTCGGCCAGCTTCACGTCCTCGTCCAGGCTGCGCGGGTAGCGCTCCAGGTCCTCGGCCGGGCCGAACTGCAGCGGGTTGACGAAGACCGTCACCGCCACCCGGCCCTCCTGGCCGACCTGCTTGCGGGCGGCCCGGATCAGCGCGGCGTGGCCCTCGTGCAGCGCGCCCATGGTCATCACGACGGCGTTGTCGACCGGGCGCTCGTCCGGCCAGAACGCGGCCTCGAAGTCGTCCACGGTGCGGGTGACGACGGCCCGGTGGACCTTCGGCGCCCGCTGGGTCCTGACCGGCTGCTTTCCGCGTGCCATTAGCGATTCTCCTCGTTCAGTACGTCCAGCAGCGCCGCCGCCGACGCTTCGTCGATCGTCCCGTTGGCGAGCGCCCGCTGCGCGGTGGCGCGGGCCATCGCCCGGTAGGCCGCCGGGATGTCCGGGGACACCGTACTGAGCTGCGCCAGGTGGCGCCGCACGGTGCCCGCGTCGCCCCGGGCGACCGGGCCGGTGAGGGCCGCGTCGCCGGAGCGCAGGCTGTTGTCCAGGGCGGCGCCGAGCAGCGGGCCGAGCAGCCGGCCGGGCTCGGCGACGCCGGCCGTGCGCAGCAGGTCCATCGCCTGCGCGACCAGGGTGACCAGGTGGTTCGCGCCGTGCGCGAGGGCCGTGTGGTAGAGCGGGCGGACCTGCTCCGGCACCCACTCCGGCTCGCCGCCCATCTCCACCACCAGCGCCTCGGCGACCGGCCGCAGCTCCTCGGGGGCGGTCACCCCGAACGGGCAGCCGGCCAGCCGGTCCAGGTCGACGGAGGTGCCGGTGAAGGTCATCGCCGGGTGCAGCGCCAGCGGCAGTGCCCCGGCCAGGGTGGCGGGCTCCAGGATGCCGACGCCGTGCGCGCCGGAGGTGTGCACCAGCAGCTGCCCGGGGCGGACGGCGCCGGTCGCGACGAGGCCGGCCACCAGGTCGGCCAGCGTGTCGTCCGGCACGGTGAGCAGCACCAGGTCGGCGGCGGCCAGCACCTGCGGCGGGGTGACGATCCGCACCCCCGGCAGCAGCGCCTCGGCGCGGCGGCGGGAGGTGGCGGACACCCCGGAGGCGGCGACCACGGTGTGCCCGGCGAGTTGCAGGGCGGCGCCCAGCGCCGGGCCGACCCGGCCGGTGCCGACCACGCCGACGGCCAGCCGGGCCGGGCGGTTGCCGGGGTCGGTCGGGTCGTCGGCGTAGCCCGGGTAGCTCGGGTCGTTCAGGTGGCTCGGATCGCCGAAGCCGTCGGCGAGCGGGGCGAACCCGCCGTCGGCGGCGTGGTCGGCACTGTCGGACGTGTTCACGGCCCGGCCCTCGTCCTTAGCTCCTCGTTCCGGTCCTCTTCGGGTACCGGACGTACCGGCCCATTCTACGGGCGCTCAGCCGGTCCTCCACGGGGTGCTCCACGGGATGCCCGGGGATGCCCGGGGGCGCTCAGTCCGTCGCCCCGGCCCGGATCAGCCCGGCCTCGTAGGCGAGCACCACGGCCTGGACCCGGTCGCGCAGGCCGAGCTTGGCGAGGATCCGGCCGACGTGGGTCTTCACGGTGGCCTCGGAGAGCACCAGCCGGGCCGCGATCTCGCCGTTCGACAGCCCCTGGGCGACCAGCAGGAACACCTCCCGCTCCCGCTCGGTCAGCGGCCCGAGGGCGTCCGCGCCGGGCGCGCTCTGCGGAGTCGGCAGCACCTCGGCGAAGCGGTCGATCATGCGGCGGGTGGTGGTCGGCGCGACCACCGCGTCCCCGCCGTGCACCGCGCGGATCGCGGCCACCAGCTCGGTCGGCGGGACGTCCTTGAGCAGGAAGCCGCTGGCGCCGGCCTTGAGCGCGGCGAAGGCGTACTCGTCCAGGTCGAAGGTGGTCAGGATGAGCACGTGCGGGGCGTTGGGCACGGGGCTGCCGTCCTCGGCCAGGCAGATCCGGCGGGTGGTCTGCACCCCGTCCAGGCGCGGCATCCGCACGTCCATCAGGATCACGTCCACCTCGGTGTGCCGCAGCTGCTCCAGGGCCCGGGCGCCGTCGCCGGCCTCGGCGACGATCTCGATGTCGCCCTGCGACTGCAGGATCATCCGGAAACCGGTGCGCAGCAGTTCCTGGTCGTCGACCAGCATCACGCGGATGGTCAAGGTGGCTCCTTCGGGGGGCGTCGGGGGGACCGGGGGGTTAGTGGGCCGCCTTGAGCGGCAGGATGGCGCGGATCCGGAAGCCGCCGCCGGGGCGGGGGCCCACGTCGAGGCTGCCGCTGACCATGCCGACCCGCTCGCGCATGCCGATCAGGCCGTGGCCGAGGCCGTCCGTGCCGCCGGTGGCCAGTTGCTCGTCGGTGCTGCCGCGGCCGTCGTCCTCGACGAGGACGGCCAGCTCGCGCTCGCCGAAGTCGACCGCGACCCGGGCGTGCACGTCGGGGCCGCCGTGCTTGCGGACGTTGGTCAGCGCCTCCTGGACGATCCGGTAGACCGTCAGCTCGACGCCGCGCGGCAGCTCGCGCGGATGCCCGGAGGTCGCGTAGTCCACCTGAAGCCCGGCCGTGCGGACCTGCTCCAGCAGCTCCGGCAGTTCCTCGACGCCCGGCTGCGGCACGTACTCCTCGGCGGTGTCGGCGGTGCGCAGCACGCCCAGCAGGCGGCGCATCTCGACCAGCGCCTGCCGGCCGGTGGACGCGATCGTGCCGAGCGCCTCCTTCGCCTGCTGCGGCGAGTTGTCGAGCACGTACGCGGCGCCGTCGGCCTGGACGATCATCACCGAGACGTTGTGCGCGACCACGTCGTGCAGCTCGCGGGCGATCCGGGCGCGCTCGGCGGCCACCGCCACCTTGGACTGGGCGTCCCGCTCGCGCTCCAGCCGGGCGGCGCGGTCCTCCAGCTCGGTCAGGTAGGCCCGGCGCACCCTGGTCAGCCGCCCCCACGCCCAGCACAGGATGAACGGGGTGCTCATCAGCAGCGTGATCAGCGCCGCCTCGCCGAAGGAGTACGGGCGGGTGTGGAAGTCCCCGGCGCCGTTGGAGACCGTCTTCAGCGGGTGGAGCTGCCAGAACACCAGGGGCCCGGCGGCCAGCCCGGCGACCAGCGCCAGCCGGGACGTCCACTTCTGGCCGAAGGCGGCGCCGGTGTACGCGAACACCAGGTAGGCGATGGAGGAGGCGGCCGGGAGGACGTCGGCGGCCACCTGGCCGAGGCCCAGGCCGGTGGCGGCGGCCACGGTGACGTCGGGGAAGCGTCGGCGGAAGACCATGAGCGCGGGCAGCAGCACCGCGATCAGGATCTGTGCGTCGAAGCGCCAGCCGTCGCTGGAACTGTCGTTCGGCAGCAGGCTGGCGAAGAGCACCATCGCAGCCCAGGCGGCGTCGACCACCACGGGGTGACGGCGGAGCCAGGCGTTGAGTCGATGCACGTCTCCAGCCTAGGCAGTCACCTGGCGTGTTCAGGTCCGCCGGTAGGGCGATCCGTCCTACTCCGTAGGTCGGAGACGCACCGTACCGGTGGGGAGGGCGCGCCCGGCTCCGGGTAGCGTCCCGCGCTATGACTTGGATGCGGTGGGCGCCCGCCATGGAGCAGGCCCTGTACGACCCGGACGGCGGCTTCTACCGCAGGCCGGAGGGCCCCGCCGGGCACTTCCGCACCTCGGTGCACGCCTCGCCGAGGTTCGCCCGCGCGGTGGCCCGGCTGCTACTGGAGGTTGACGCCGCCCTGGGCCGTCCGGAGGAGCTGGCCCTCGTCGACGTCGGGGCCGGACGCGGCGAACTGCTCACCGGGGTGCTGGCCGAACTGCCCGGCGAGGTGCTGGCGCGGCTGCGCCCGTACGGCGTGGAGATCGCGCGGCGCCCGGCGGGCCTGCCGTCCACAGCCCTGTGGACGGACGAGGTGCCGCGCGGCCTCACCGGGCTGCTGTTCGCCAACGAATGGCTGGACAACGTGCCGCTGGACGTCGGCGAGGTCGACGAGGACGGGGTGCTGCGCTACTGGGAGGTGGACACCGCGACCGGCGGGGAACGGCTCGGCGGGCCCGCCTCGGCGGCCGACGCGGCCTGGGCCGAGCGCTGGTGGCCGGTCGGGCACCCCGGGGACTTCGTGGAGTTCGGCGGCCCCCGGGACGCCGCCTGGGCGCGGGCCGTCGCCGGGCTGGAGCGCGGCCTGGCCGTCGCCGTCGACTACGGGCACACCGCCGACCGGCGCCCGCTGTTCGGCACCCTCACCGGCTTCCGGGGCGGCCGCGAGGTGTCGCCGGTGCCGGACGGCTCCTGCGACGTCACCGCGCACGTCGCCCTGGACTCCGCGGCGGCGCCCGGCCTCCACAGCCTGTGGACAACCCAGCGGGACGCCCTGCGCGCCCTCGGCGTGAGCGGCGCCCGGCCGCCGCTCGCGCTCGCCTCCACCGACCCGGCCGGCTACCTGCGGGCGCTCGGCGGGGCCGGCGAGGGCGCCGAACTGACCGACCCGGCCGGGCTCGGCGCCTTCGGCTGGCTCGCCCAGGCCGTCCGCATGCCGGTACCGGAGGCCCTGGCCGCCCTGCCGGGGTGGCAGACTCTGACCTCATGAGGGAGACCACGGTCGGCATCGGGGCGGGAGCCGAGAACTTCACCGGCGAGGCGGGCACCACCGACATGGTGCTCAACATCGGCCCGCAGCACCCCGCCACGCACGGCGTGCTGCGACTGCGGCTGGTGCTCGACGGCGAGCGGATCATCACCGCCGAGCCGGTGATCGGCTACATGCACCGGGGCGCGGAGAAGCTGTTCGAGGCCCGCGACTACCGGCAGATCATCATGCTGGCCAACCGGCACGACTGGCTCTCCGCCTTCGGCAACGAGCTCGGCGTCGTCCTCGGCGTCGAGCGGATGCTCGGCATGGAGGTGCCCGAGCGGGCGGTGTGGATCCGCACCCTGCTCGCCGAACTCAACCGGGTGCTCAATCACCTGATGTTCCTCGGCTCCTACCCGCTGGAACTCGGCGGCATCACCCCGATCTTCCACGCCTTCACCGCCCGCGAGGACCTCCAGCACGTCCTGGAGGAGGCCTCCGGCGGGCGCATGCACTACATGTTCAACCGGGTCGGCGGCCTCAAGGAGGACATCCCGGCCGGCTGGCTCGGCCGCGTCCGCACCGCCGTCGCCACCGTCCGCTCCCAGCTGCCGGTCTTCGAGGACCTCGTCCTCGGCAACGAGATCTTCCGTGCCCGCACCGCCGGCGTCGGCGCCCTCACCCGGGCCCAGGCCGAGGCGTACGGCGTCAGCGGGCCGATCGCCCGCGCCAGCGGCCTCGATTTCGACCTGCGCCGCGACGAGCCCTACCTCGCGTACGGCTCCGACGAACTGCGGCAGGTGCTCACCGTGGTCACCCGCGAGGAGGGCGACTGCCTGGCCCGGTTCGAGTGCCTGCTGGAGCAGACCCTCAACTCGCTGGACCTCGCCGACGCCTGCCTCGACAAGATCGCCACCCTGCCGCCCGGCCCGGTCAACCAGCGGCTGCCCAAGGTGCTCAAGGCCCCCGAGGGCAGCACCTACTCCTGGACCGAGAACCCGCTCGGCATCAACGGCTACTACCTGGTCTCGCGCGGCGACAAGACGCCGTGGCGGCTCAAGCTGCGCTCGGCGTCCTTCAACAACGTCCAGGCGCTGACCGAGCTGCTGCCCGGGACGCTGGTCGCGGACATGGTGGCGATCCTCGGGTCGATGTTCTTCGTCGTCGGGGACATCGACAAGTAGGGCCCGGCCCTTCGCGGGCCGGGCCCGCGCGGGCCCGGTGCTTCCCGGGCTCAGCCCTTCTTCGGCCGCTTGGCCGGGTCGGCCGGGTGCGGGGCCACCTTGCGGTCGCCCTTGGTGGCGATCCGCTCCGCGCACAGGCCGGCCAGCACGTCGTACGCCGCCCTGCCCATCAGCTCGGTCAGCTCGGGGCGGTAGCTGACGTACACCGGGTCCGGCCCCTGGTGCGCCGCCGGGCTGCCCGTGCACCACCAGTGCAGGTCGTGGCCGCCCGGGCCCCAGCCGCGGCGGTCGTACTCGCCGATCGAGACCTGGAGGTAGCGGGTGTCGTCCGGCCGGTCGATCCAGTCGTAGGTGCGGCGGACCGGCAGCTGCCAGCAGACGTCCGGCTTCGTCTCCAGCGGCTCCCGGCCCTCCTTGAGCGCCAGCGCGTGCAGCGCGCAGCCGGCGCCGCCCGCGAAGCCGGGGCTGTTCACGAAGATGCAGGCCCCGTTCACCCGGCGGGTCTGGCGGTCGCCGTCCTCGTCGAGCATGGTGACGCCGCCGTCGGACGTGATCCGGCCCGCGGCGTCGGTGCCGTGCGCGAAGTTCTCCCACAGCTCGGGCGTCAGCCGCTTCGCGTGGCCGAGGACGCGCTTCTCGTCGTCCTCGTCCGAGTAGTGCGCGCCCAGCGTGCAGCAGCCGTCCGACTCGCCGCGGCCCTCGCGGATGCCGTGGCAGCCCTGGCCGAAGACGCAACCCCAGCGGGAGGTCAGCCAGGTGAGGTCGCAGCGGAACACCTGCTCCTCGTCGTCGGGGTCGGCGAACTCGACCCAGGCGCGCGGGAAGTCGAGCGGGACCTCGTCACGGGGGATCCCGCCGAGCGGGGCCTCGCCGCGCAGGGTCGGCATCGCCAGGTCGACGGGGGCGGGGGAGGCCTTGGACTTCTTCTTGGACGTTTCTGCTGGTGCCACCCGGCAAGGGTAGAGCCTTCGGGGCGGCCTGCCCGGACCCGTCCGGGTGATCCGGGGTGCGCCGCGGCGCCGGTGGCGGCCGGCCGACCGCAGGCTGGAGGGAACCGGGCGGCACTGTCGGGTTGTCAGATCAGTTTGATGATCTCGCGTTGACCCGTATTGGATGCCCTGGAACACCCCGGATCACCACTGGAGCACCGAGCCGTGACCGCCTCGCCCCGCGCCGCCCAGACGGCCGTCCTCGCCGCCCTCGCGGTCCTGGCCGCCGGGTGCGCCTCCGCGCCCGCGCTGCGGGCCCGGTCGGCCGCCGCCGCTCCGCTGTGCGACGCCCCGGTGGTGATCGGCCACCGGGGCGCCCCGCGCAACGCCCCCGAGAACACCATGGCCTCCTTCGAGACCGCCCTCGACCAGGGCGCCGACTGGCTGGAGACCGACGTCCAGACCACCAGGGACGGCGTCCCGGTGCTGATGCACGACCCCACGGTGGACCGCACCACCAACGGCAAGGGCGCCATCGCCGACCTGACCGCCGCCCAGATCGCCGCCCTGCGGGTGACCGTCGGCCCCGGCCCCACCGAGCCCGTCCCCACCCTCCAGGAACTGCTCAAGCGCCTCTCCGACAGCAACGCCACCCTGCTGATGGAGATCAAGTGGCAGCGCGCCGAGGACGTCACCCGGATCGCCCGGATCGCCGCCGCCAGCGGTGCCCGGGTCGTCCTCTACTCGTTCTCGGCGGAGCACCTGCGCCAGGCCCACGCCGCCGCGCCCGCCCTGCCGGTCGTGCTGATCCAGGGCTCCGCCATCGCCGAGGACCCGGGTGACCTGCCGCTGCGCGGCATCGCTCTGGACGCGGCGCTGGCCAGCGCCTCCCGGATCGCCGCCGAGCGCAAGGCGGGCCGCGAGGTGTACGTCTGGACGCTCGACGACGAGGAGTCCTGGCAGCTGATGTCGGCCCGGGACGCCGACGGCCTGATCACCGACACCCCGGGCCGGGCCCGCCGCTGGGTGGACACCAACTGCCGCCCCGAGCGCCGGGCCGGACCGCGCGGCCACTGACGCGTCCGGTCGCCGGAGGCGGGGTACGGCCGGGACCGGTGTGAAGACGGTCGAGACCGGTTTCGCCCGGGGCCGGATCGCGTAGCGTGGAGAGTTATGCGACTCGGTGTACTCGACGTAGGTTCCAACACCGTCCACTTCCTCGTGGTGGACGCCCATCCGGGTGCCGCCCCGCTGCCCGCGTACTCGCACAAGGCCGAACTGCGGCTGGCCGAACTGCTCGACGGCGACGGCGCGATAAGCGAGGCAGGCGTCGAGCGGCTGGTCGGCCACATCGCCTCGTCGCTGCGGGTCGCGGAGGACAAGGGGGTCGTCGACATCCTGCCGTTCGCCACCTCCGCCGTCCGGGAGGCCGCCAACGGCGAGGAGGTGCTGCGCCGGGTCGCCACGGAGACCGGGGTGGAGCTGCGGGTGCTGTCCGGGCAGGACGAGGCCCGGCTCACGTTCCTGGCCGTCCGGCGCTGGTTCGGCTGGTCCTCGGGCCGACTGCTCAACCTGGACATCGGCGGCGGCTCGCTGGAGATCGCCTGCGGCCTGGACGAGCAGCCCGACGTCGCCTGCTCGCTGCCGCTGGGCGCCGGCCGGCTCACCGCCCGCTGGCTGCCCGGCGACGTCGCCGACCCGGACGGGCTGCGCGGGCTGAGACGCCACATCCGGGCCGAGATGGCCACCGTCGCGGGCGAGGTCGCCCGGCTCGGCGCGCCGCAGCACGCCGTCGCCACCTCCAAGACCTTCAAGCAGCTGGCCCGGATGACCGGCGCCGCCCCCGCCGACGCCGGCCCGTACGCCGACCGTCGGCTCACCCGCAGCGGGCTGTCCGCCTGGCTGCCGCGACTGTCCTCGATGACCGTCGAGGAGCGGGCGCGGATCCCCGGCGTCTCCGAGGGCCGCGCCAAGCAGTTGCTGGCCGGGGCGCTGGTCGCGGACGCCGCGATGGACCTGTTCGGCCTCGACGAGCTGGACGTCTGCCCGTGGGCGCTGCGCGAGGGCATCATCCTGCGCCGCCTGGACGCCATGGACGGCTCCGCCGACCGCCGCCGCCCGGCCCTCACCCCGTAGGGCCCCCGCGCCGCAGGGCTCCACACCGTCGGCCCCATGGCCCGTCCGGCGGCTCCCGCCGGGGCCGGCCGGGGATCCGGTCCCGTTCGGAGCGCGGTCCGCTTACGCTGTCTCCCGTGGCGCAACCAGCGGGCGAGGACGGGACGCGGGAGGGCCGCGCTCCCGGGGACGGGCAGCCGCGGCCGGACGGCCCGCGCCGCAAACTCGGCAAGGCCGTCAAGGGCGCCACCGGGGCGCAGGCCGCGAAGGCCGTCGAGGCGGCCCGGCGCACCGGGCGCAAGAGCGCCGCGCGCAAGGCCACCGAGAAGCCGTCCGCGCCCGAGGCGAAGCAGCCCGCGGGAGGCGCGTCCGAGGCGAAGACGCCCGCCGGGACGAAGTCTGTCGGGACGAAGTCCGAAGTGAGCAAGCCCGCCGGGACGAAGCCCGCGGGGACGAAGCCCGAAGCGAGGAAGTCCGGAACGCGGAAGGCCGCCGCGACCGCTGCCCCCCGGGAGACCCGCACCGCCCGGGCCGCCGGCGCCGCCAAGGCCGCCGTCCAGTCGGTGCGCTCGGTCAAGGCCGCCCGCCGCGACGCCGCCCGCCCGCCGCTGCTGCGGACCACCGACCGGCTGGTGCTGCCCTCGCACCCGGCCCTGCACATTCCCGACACCAAGGTGGTCCTGTCCACCGCGTCGGTGTACCCGGCGGGCACCGCCGTCGCCTTCGAGCTGGCCGCCAAGCTCGGCTACGACGGGGTCGAGGTGATGGTCTGGAACGACCCGGTCAGCCAGGACATCGAGGCCCTGCGCCGTCTCTCCGACGCCCACCAACTGCCGATCCTGGCCGTGCACGCGCCGTGTCTGCTGATCACCCAGCGGGTGTGGACCACCGACCCGTGGACCAAGCTGGTCCGGGCCCGGGCGGCGGCCGAGAAGCTCGGTGCGAGCGCCGTCGTGGTCCACCCGCCGTTCCGCTGGCAGCGCCAGTACGCCCGGGACTTCGTGACGGGCATCAACCGGATGGCGGGCGAGACCGACGTCCGCTTCGCGGTGGAGAACATGTACCCGTGGCGCTACCGCGACCGCGAGGTGCTGGCCTACGCCCCGGGCTGGGACGTCACCGACGAGGAGTACCGGCACTTCACCATCGACCTCTCGCACGTCGCCACCTCCCGGATCGACGCGTTCGCCATGGTCGAGCGGATGGGCGACCGGCTCGCCCACATCCACCTCGCCGACGGCAGCGGCTCCGGCAAGGACGAGCACCTGATCCCGGGCCGTGGCAAGCAGCCCTGCGCCGAACTGCTGGAGCACCTGGCCCGTACCGGTTTCGACGGCCACGTGGTGCTGGAGGTCAACACCCGCCGCTCCGCGTCCCCCGCCGAACGCGAGGCCGACCTGGCCGAGGCGCTCGCCTTCACCCGCTTGCACCTGGCCACCCCCTCGCGCGTACGCTGAGGAACCGCGCCCGGCTGGGTGCGAACTTCCTTGCTTAAGGGGAGAGATGACGGACCAACAGGACTTCCGGGAGATCGCCGAGAGCTTCGGCGGAGTCGCCGCCGAGTACGACCGGGCCCGCCCCGGCTACCCGGACGGGCTGTTCGAGGCGCTGGAGCGGTTGTCCGGTCGCAGCCTCAAGGGGGCCCGGGTGCTGGACGTCGGCGCCGGCACCGGCATCGCCACCCGGCTGCTGGCCGCGCGCGGCGCCGACGTCGTCGCGGTGGAGCCCAACGCGGGCATGGCCGCCCAGTTCCTGGCCTCCTCGGCGGGCCTGCCGCTGGTCAGGGCCGGCGGTGACGAACTGCCGTTCCACGACGACTCCGCGGATCTGATCAGCTACGCCCAGTCCTTCCACTGGACCCGCACCGAACGGGCCATCCCCGAGGCGATCCGGGTGCTGCGGCCCGGCGGCGCCCTCGCCGTCTGGTGGAACGTGCACGACGAGACCGTGCCCTGGGTCCGGGCCCGGGTGGAGCGGCTGAGCGCCGCGCTGCCCAGCTACCACGGCTACGGCCGGATCGCCGAGTTCACCGCCCTGCTGGCCCCGGCCGGGCTGAGGGTCGAACGCGCGGTGCTGCGCTGGGAGCGGCGGATCACCGTCGACCACGTGCTCGACGACCTGGTCTCCCGCTCGTTCATGGCAGCGCTCTCCCCCGCCGAGCGCGAACCGGTGCTGGCCGTCGAGCGGCAGGCGATGATCGCCGAGTTCCCGGACGGCCGGGTGGTCGAGCCCTACGTCCTGGAACTGGCGGTGGGGATCACCCCGGCCTGACCCGCGCCCGGACGGCCCGCGCCCCGCCTGACCCGCACCCCGCCTGACCCGCACCTCGGCCCGACCCGCGCCCGGACGGCCCGCCCGCGTGACCGCATCGCGGACGGACCGTCCGCCGCCTGGACGGCGGGCGTAGGCTCGGTAGCCACAGCGGCCCCCGCATCCTCCTACCGGCGGGGCGCCGGCGAGAGCCCCGAAGGAGTGGAGCACAGTGCCCGAGCTGAGGTCCCGTACGGTCACCCACGGTCGCAACATGGCAGGCGCCCGGGCGCTTCTCCGGGCCGCCGGCGTAGCCCGCGAGGACTTCGGCAAGCCGATCATCGCGGTCGCCAACTCCTTCACCGAGTTCGTCCCGGGCCACACCCACCTCCAGCCGGTCGGCCGGATCGTCTCCGAGGCGATCAAGCAGGCGGGCGGCATTCCGCGCGAGTTCAACACCATCGCCGTGGACGACGGCATCGCGATGGGCCACGGCGGCATGCTCTACTCGCTGCCCTCGCGCGACCTGATCGCCGACTCGGTCGAGTACATGGTCAACGCGCACTGCGCCGACGCGCTGATCTGCATCTCCAACTGCGACAAGATCACCCCGGGCATGCTGATGGCCGCGCTGCGCCTGAACATCCCGACCGTCTTCGTCTCCGGCGGCCCGATGGAGGCCGGCAAGGCCACCCTCGTCGACGGCACCGTGCGCAGGCTCGACCTGATCGACGCGATCTCCCAGGCGGCCAACGAGAACGTCTCCGACGAGGACATCGCGATCATCGAGGAGAACGCCTGCCCCACCTGCGGCTCGTGCTCCGGCATGTTCACCGCCAACTCGATGAACTGCCTCACCGAGGCCATCGGCCTCTCGCTGCCCGGCAACGGCTCCGTCCTCGCCACCCACACCGCCCGCAAGGCCCTGTACGAGCGGGCCGGGCGGACGGTCGTCGAGATCGCCGACCGCCACTACGGCCAGGACGACGCCTCGGTGCTGCCCCGCGCGATCGCCACCCGCGCCGCCTTCGAGAACGCCATGGCCCTGGACATCGCCATGGGCGGCTCGACCAACACCATCCTGCACCTGCTCGCCGCCGCCCAGGAGGCCGAGCTGGACTTCGACCTGCGGGCCATCGACGCCGTCTCCCGCCGGGTCCCCTGCCTGTCCAAGGTCGCGCCCAACGGCTCGTACTACATGGAGGACGTGCACCGGGCCGGCGGCATCCCCGCCATCCTCGGCGAGCTGTACCGCGGCGGAATGCTCAACGAGGACGTCCACACCGTCCACTCCGACTCGCTCGCCGAGTGGCTCAAGACCTGGGACGTGCGCGGCGGTTCGCCCTCCGCCGAGGCCGTCGAACTGTGGCACGCCGCCCCCGGCTGCGTCCGCTCCGCCGAGGCCTTCTCCCAGTCGGAGCGCTGGGAGTCGCTGGACACCGACGCCGCCGGGGGCTGCATCCGCAGCGTCGAGCACGCCTACTCGATCGAGGGCGGCCTCGCCGTCCTGCACGGCAACCTCGCCGAGGACGGCTGCATCGTGAAGACCGCCGGCGTCGACGAGTCGATCTGGACCTTCAGCGGCCCGGCCGTGGTCGTCGAGTCCCAGGACGACGCCGTCGAGGCGATCCTCGCCAAGCGGGTCAAGGAGGGCGACGTCGTCGTCATCCGCTACGAGGGCCCCAAGGGCGGCCCGGGCATGCAGGAGATGCTCTACCCGACGTCCTTCCTCAAGGGCCGCGGCCTCGGCAAGGCCTGCGCGCTGGTCACCGACGGCCGCTTCTCCGGCGGCACCTCCGGCCTGTCCATCGGCCACGCCTCCCCGGAGGCCGCCTCCGGCGGCACCATCGCCCTGGTCGAGGACGGCGACACCATCGCCATCGACATCCCGGGCCGGAGCATCTCCCTGGAGGTGCCCGACGAGGTCCTGGCCGAGCGCCGCCGCGCCCTGGAGGCCGCGGGCGGCTACCGCCCGAAGAACCGCGACCGCCAGGTCAGCCAGGCCCTGCGCGCGTACGCCGCGATGGCCACCTCCGCCGACAAGGGCGCCGTCCGCGACGTCACCAAGCTCGGCTGAGTCCCGCAGCACCGCAGGAGCCGTCCCGCAGGCCGGGGCGGCTCCTCGCGCGTTGGGTGATAATCGACCCCGTGAGCGAGCAGCCCCCCACCCCCGCACCCAAGCCCGCCGGCGCCCCCGAGCCGGAGCCGATCCGCTGGTTCGGCACCAGCTGGGTGAACCGGGACAACGGCTACTGGCTGCGCCGCGTCGCCGTGTCGGCCGGCGCGCTGGTCACGACCGCCGCCGCCGTCCTGCTGCTGCGCTTCGGCGTCGAGGGCGTCGCCCTCTCCGACGGCGGCGGCTTCCTGAACGGGCTGCTGACGGCCGCGATCGCGGTCTGCTCGATGATGTGCGTCATGCGCACCTGGAAGGTCCTCACCGAGGGCAAGGACCAGTTGAGCGGCTGGATGGCCGAGGACAAGTCGCTCGGCGCGGTCTGGCTTATCGGCGGCGCCGGCAGCCTGGCCGCCTACTTCGCCCGCAGCCTGGTCGAGGCCCCCGGTGAGGCGGTCAGGCGCTCCTCGTACGAGCGGGCCGTCGCCCAGTACGAGAAGCGCCAGGCGGGCCGCAGCGGCCGGCCCGGCGCCAAGGCGCCGGGCCGGGGCAAGCGCCGGGGCTGAGCCTCAGAGGCGGCTGGCCGCGCCGCACTCGTCGGCGGTCGACAGGTCCTTGCGGCGGTCGTACGGGTCCGTGGTGGGGCCGGTCGGACGGCTGCCCGGGGCGTCCGGCGACTGCGCCGCGAACTGGTCGAACTGCGGGTGGTAGTAGCCGTCGTAGACGTCGCAGGACGAGTTGGCGGACTCCGAACCGCCGCCCTCGCCGAACACGAGCTTCTTCGGGTTGGTCCGGTAGCGGGCCGGGTCGTAGAAGCGGAAGTTCTCGACCCGGCGCACGATCGTGCGCGTGGTCCAGGTGTCCCCGGTCACGTCGGCCGCTGGCACCAGCAGACCCACCGGCTTGGCCGTGCCGTCCTTCGGCGCGGCCGGCTTCGTCGGCGGTTGTCCGCCCGTCGGCGGCTGGGGTGACGCGGCGCGCTTGGTGGCGTCCGGGCCGGGGCGCATCGCGTACACGTAGCTGAAGTCGGCGTGGACGAGGAGGCCCTTGTCCCCGTCGCCCTCGAAGGTGATCCGGCCCTGCACCTTGACCGCGTCGCCCACCTGGACGGCCTCGCGCTGGTCGAAGCGGCTGAACCAGGTGGTCGGGTCGGTGTCCTTGGAGGGTTTCGCCAGCGCGTTGATCGCGCGGTCCCGGTCCTCCCGGTCCAGCAGCGCCAGGGCGGCTTCCGGCCGGCCGCCCGCGATCACCTGCGGGTCCAGGTTGGCGGCGGTCAGGTAGTCCTTGACCAACTGCAGCTGGGCGCCCACCTGTTCGGCGGAGAACACGCCGGTGGCCCGGGCGTCGGGCAGGACGAAGGCCTCGGCGCCGTTCGGCCAGCCCTCGGCGATGGAACCGGCCCACGGGTGGTCCACGGTCGGCTGCTGCTCGTCGACCTTCGGCGGTGCGGCGGTCGGCTTGGCCGTCTCCGGGGCGACGGTGGGCGCGGGGGCGTGGGCCGTCGAGGAGTCGCCGCCGTAGTGGTCGGAGTACCAGCTGCGCAGCCCGTCGAGGTTCAGGGCCGCGAGCAGCACCGCGATGGTCAGCACGACGTACAGCGGCGCGCGCCAGTCCAGCCGGCGGCGGCGCGGGCGCGGGTTGCCCCACGGGTCGGTCACCGGGGGCTTCGGCGTGCGGCCGAACCGGCGGCCGGCCTTGGCCGGGCCGTCGTCGACCGAGCGGCGGCCGCCCGGGTCGACCGGCGGGGTGTGCTTCCACCGGGCGGCCAGCATCCGGGTGCGCCCGGACTGCTCGGTGACGGCGGCCCCCTTGACGAACTCCTCGTCCAGGACGAGGTCTGCGAACGGGTCCTTCCCGCCCGCTCCGGACGGGTCGGACCCGCCCGGCTCGCGGCCCTCGGCGGGGCGCGGTTGTGGATCTTCGGCTGTCGGCATCGCGCCAGTATGCCGACGGGGTGTGACGATTCGTCGATCGGGGGCACACCTTGTGGTGAACTCGTGTGCGGGCGCGGTGATCCGTCCCGGTCTGTTCCGTTCCGGCCGTTTCCGGCGCGCTCTGCGGGGGCGTCAGTCCTTGGTGCGGGCCTGCTTCACCGATCCCACGATCCCGGCGACGGCCAGCAGGATGCCGGCCGGCAGCAGCGCCAGGAAGAACGCGCCGAACAGGCCCGCGTCCCCGAGCAGCAGTTGCGCCAGCATGTCCAGCACCAGCAGCCCGCCGGCCGCCGGGAGGGCCGACTGCCACGGGTGGTCGTTCGCCCAGCGGCGCAGCCGCCGTTCGGAGGTGTCGCGGCGCAGCTGCCCGCCGACGGTGCCGACCAGGAAGAAGAAGAACAGGGCCCAGCCGGCCGGCCCGGCCAGCATGCCCAGGGACCAGTGCCCGGAGATCGCGTCGATCCCCAGGGCGGTCGCACCCACCACCGCACCGACCCCCGCGGCCGTCCGCCACGGTCCCACGGTCGCCGAGGCGACGGCGAGTTGCCGGTTCTCACGTCGGGACATTTCGTCGTGTGCCATGACTCCACGGTGCTCCCGTGCGGCGCCGGAGGCCATAGGGGAAACCCCCGAGATTCTCCCTAGGGACGAGGTGGGGCAACCCGTCGCCGACCACGGGCTGGACGGTCCCTGCGGGTGCCCCCGTGCGGTGCGAGGATGGCCGCAGTACCGAGGTAAGGAGCGGCCATGGGCGCCAGCGCAGCACACGGACAGAAGATCGCCTTCCTGGGCACGGGCAAGATCGGCGAGGCCCTGCTCTCCGGCCTGCTGCGGGCCGGCAAGGACCCGGCGGACGTCCTGGTGACCGCCCGCCGCCCCGAGCGCGCCGCCGAACTCGCCGCCCGCTACGGCGTGGTGGCCGCCTCCAACGCCGAGGCCGCCAAACTCGCCGACACCCTGATCCTCGCCGTCAAGCCGCAGGACATGGGCACCCTGCTGGAGGAGCTGGCCCCGCACGTCGGCGCGGACCGGCTGGTGATCTCGGCCGCGGCCGGCATCCCCACCGCCTGGTTCGAGGAGCGGCTGGCGGCCGGCACCCCGGTGGTCCGGGTGATGCCCAACACGCCGGTCCTGGTGGACGAGGGGATGAGCGTCATCTCCGGCGGCTCGCACGCCACCGAGGAGCACCTGGAGCGGGCCGAGGAGATCTTCAGCTCGGTCGGCAAGGCGCTGCGGCTGCCCGAGGCCCAGCAGGACGCGGCCACCGCGCTCTCCGGCTCCGGCCCGGCCTACTTCTACTTCCTGGTCGAGGCGATGACGGACGCGGGCATCCTGCTCGGCCTGCCCCGGCAGGTGGCGCACGACCTGATCGTGCAGTCCGCGATCGGCGCCTCGGTGATGCTGCGCGACTCCGGCGAGCACCCGGTGAAACTGCGCGAGGCCGTCACCTCCCCGGCCGGCACCACCATCGCGGCCATCCGCGAGCTGGAGAACCACGGGGTGCGGGCCGCGCTGCTGGGCGCCCTGGAGGCGGCGCGGGACCGCTCCCGGGAGCTCGCCTCCGGGGGGAAGTAGCCGGCTGGGTAGGCTCGACGGCATGGCCTACGACCTGGTGATCTTCGACAACGACGGTGTCCTGGTGGACAGCGAGCCGCTCTCCAACCGGGTGCTGGCCGCGTACCTGACCGAACTCGGCTACCCGACCACGGTCGAGGACTCCTACCGGGACTTCATGGGCTGCGCCGCCCACCGCATCCACGACGTGATCGCCGAGCGGTACGACGCCGCGACGCTGCCGGAGGGCTTCGACGAGCTGTTCCACGGCCGGGTCTTCGACGCGTTCGGCACCGAGCTGACGGCCGTCCGGGGTGCGGAGCAGCTGCTGAAGGAACTGCGGCAGCGCTCCGTCCCCTACTGCCTGGCCTCCTCGGCGCACCACGTGTGGATCCGCACCGCGCTGGACGTCACCGGCCTGCGCGGGTACGTCGCCGAGGAGCGGATCTTCAGCGCCCAGGACGTCGGCGTGGGCAAGCCCGCGCCGGACCTCTTCCTGCACGCCGCCCGCACCCTCGGCGTCGACCCGGCCCGCTGCCTGGTCGTCGAGGACAGCCCCAACGGCGTGCTGGCGGCCCGGGCCGCGGGCATGGACGTGTACGGCTACACCGCGCTCACCGACCCGGCGAAGCTGACCGCCGCCGGGGCCACCGGGCTGATCGCCGACCTCTCCGAGGTCACCGCCCTGCTCTGACCCGCCCTGCTCTGACCCGCCCTGCTCCGACCCGCCCTGCTCCGACCGGTTCCGCCCGGCCCTTCCGTCCGGCTGCGGAAAGTCCCTGCGCGACCCCTCCCGCAATCGCGGTCCACCGCCTACGCTCTCGCCAACATCGTCGTACCGGCCAGTAGCGAGGTTCGCCATGAGTGCCGCGTCACCCGCGATCCCGCCCGGCCTGCGCGCCGGGCGGGCCGCGCTCGCCGTCAGCTTCCTGCTCCAGGGCACCACCTTCGCGCTGCTGGTCACCTGCATTCCGGAGATCCAGCACCGGTACGGGCTGAGCGACGCGCTGCTGCCGCTGTTCCTGGCCGCGGTGCCGATCCTCGCCGGGGTCGGCTCGATCACCTCCGAACAGCTGGTGAAGCGCACCGGCGCGCGGGCCGTGCTGCGGGTCGTCCAGCCGCTGGTCTGCCTCAGCCTCGCGGGCGCCGGCCTCGGCGACACGCTCTGGCAACTCGCCGTCGTGCTCGGGGCGTTCGGCCTGCTGGTGGGCGCGCTCGACGCGAGCATGAACATGCTGGGGGTGGGCCTGCAACACCGCTACGGCCGCTCGATCATGATCGGCTTCCACGCCGCGTTCAGCCTCGGCGGCATCCTCGGGGCGGCCCTCGCCGGCCTCGGCTCGCACTACGGGCTCGGCCTGCCGGTGCTGTTCGGCACGGTCGCGGCGGTGATCGCCCCGCTGGCCCTGCTGACCGGCACCCGATTCGCCGGACCGGCCGAACTCGGGGACGCCGTCCGGGAGGCCGCCGAGGCCGCCGCGCGGTCCATCCCCTGGCGGCCGCTGCTGCCGCTGTGCCTGGCGATGGCCTTCGCGTACATCGCGGACGCCTCGGTCTCCAACTACAGCGTCAAGTACCTCACCGACGGCCTGGGCAGCGCCGCGGACGTCGCCAAGCTGTCCTACCTCGGCTACATGGTCGCGATGCTGCTGGGCCGCGCGCTGGGCGACCGCGCGGTGCAGCGCTGGGGCGCCGTCCCGGTGGTCCGGGCCGGTGCCGGGCTGGCCGCGCTCGGCTTCGCGCTGGCCGCCGCCGCGCCCGCCGCCTGGGTGGGGATCGCCGGGTTCACCGTGCTCGGCTTCGGCATCTGCGCCATCATCCCGCAGGTGTTCGCGGCCGGGGGCCGGCTGTTCCCGGCCGACTCGGACGCCGCGGTGGCCCGGCTGAACCTCTTCAACTACGTGGGCTTCCTAGTCGGTTCGCCGCTGGTCGGGACGATCGCCGACGCGAGTTCGTACCGCTGGGCGCTGCTCGCCCCGATGCTGCTGGTGCTCGCCGTCCTGCCGCTGGCCGAGCGCTTCGCCCCGGCCCCGGCGCTCGCCCCCGCCACGGTGTGACGGGGGCGGGGGCGGGGGCGAGCGGGGGCGGGAAGGGAGGTCAGCCGATCACGGTGGCCAGCTCGGGCAGGCCGTTGGCCCACAGCTGGTCCTTGATGCCACCACCCGACTGGTAGTACTCGTAGTAGACGTACGGTGCCCAGTTCAGGGTGTACGGCCCGGTCCAGGTCGGGGCCGAGGTGATCTGGACGGTGACCGCGACGGTGCGGGTCTCGCCCGGGGCGATCGGCGCCCGGAAGTGGAAGTTCGCGTTGTTCCCGTTGACGGCGCAGTCGGTGGAGTCGCCGGAACACCCGGTGACCGTGAACGCGCCGGCCTCCTGGTTGGCCGGCCAGATCGGCTGGATGAACTCGTAGGCGAAGTAGATGTCGGTGGTCTCGGTGTTGGTGAGCGAGAGCGTCAGGGTCAGCTGGTCGCCCGCCGCCGCCGTCTTCTTGTCGACGGCGAACGAGCTGCCGCTGACCGCGGCGGAGGCCGGCTGGGCGGCAAAGAGCAGGCCAAGTCCCAGTAATGCAGCGAGAATTACCCCAAGGCGTTGCGCGCTGAATGGCTTCATGGCGGAGAGGATATGAAGTCGTGAAGGTTTTGTCTGTAGGGCCTCCGCGGGGGCCCTGAGCCCCGCCCCCGGCGCGCCCTGGACAAGGCCCGGCCACCCCCACCCGCTACGGTGGAGGCCATGCCCGACGCCGAGCGTGACACCCCCTGCGGCCTGCACCTCTTCTGGGACGAGGCCGTCACCGCCTACGACTTCGGCCCCGGCCACCCGATGGACCCGACCCGGCTGGCGCTCACCATGCGCCTGGTCGAGGCCCTCGGACTGGACGCCGGGCCCGGGGTGACGGTGCGGGCCGCACCGCCCGCCGGCGAGTCCACCCTGCGGCTGGTGCACACCCGGGAGTACGTCGAGGCGGTCAAATACGCCGCCGCCCACCCCGACGAGTCGGATCCCCGGCACGGGCTCGGCACCGACGACAACTGGTCCTTTCCCGCTGTGCATTCGGCCTCCGCGCTGATCGCCGGTCAGTCCGTGGCCGCCGCCGAGGCGGTCTGGCGCGGGGAGACCCCGCACGCCGTGAACTTCGCCGGCGGGCTGCACCACGCGATGCCCGCCAAGGCCTCCGGCTTCTGCGTCTACAACGACCCGGCGCTGGCCGTCGCCCGGCTGCTCGAACTCGGCGCCGAGCGGGTCGCCTACGTCGACGTGGACGTCCACCACGGCGACGGCGTCCAGCAGGCCTTCTGGAACGACCCCCGGGTGCTCACGATCTCGCTCCACGAGCACCCCGCCACGCTCTTCCCGCAGACCGGCTGGCCCACCGAGACCGGCGGCCCGGACGCCCCCGGCTCCGCCGCCAACCTGCCGCTGCCGGCCGGCACCGGCGACGCCGGCTGGCTGCGCGCCTTCCACGCCGTGGTGCCCGAACTGCTCACCGCCTTCCGCCCGCAGGTCCTGGTCACCCAGCACGGTGCCGACACCCACCTGGAGGACCCGCTCGCCCACCTCGCCGTCACGCTGGACGCCCAGCGGATGATCGCCGAGGAACTGCACGACCTCGCCCACCGGCTCACCGGCGGCCGCTGGATCGCCACCGGCGGGGGCGGCTACGCCGTCGTGGACGTCGTCCCGCGCACCTGGACCCACCTGGTCGCCACCGCCGCCGGACGGCCCGTCGACCCGGCCACCGAGACCCCCGAGTCCTGGCGCGCCGAGGTCTACCGCCGCACCCGCCGGCCCGCCCCGCTGCGGATGACCGACGGCGCCCGACCGGTCTGGCGCGACTTCGACGCGGGTTACGATCCGGCCGACCGACTCGATCAGGCCATCCTCGCCAGCCGCCGCGCGGTGTTCCCCCACCTCGGCCTCCTGGCCTGAGACCGGCCTCCCCGCCCAGGTGCGGGTGGGCCGTGCGTACGCCCACTCCCGCGTTCCGCCGAGTGACTACGTACTGCAACAGTCCTATCTCTCACCGTACGAGGACCGCACCTCCCCTCTTCCCACTGGTACCACCCATAACTACTCTGGGGATACACGTGTGCCGGTGGAGTCACCGGAGGGGAAGCCGGTGCCTTGCACACGGGTGAAGGGTCGGGTGATGGTCATGAGTTCCGGCGAACGCCCCTTGCAGGAAGTCGTCTTCCTGACCGTGGCGGAGGTTGCCTCGGTCATGCGGGTGTCGAAGATGACGGTGTACCGGTTGGTGCACAGCGGAGAGCTGCCGGCCATCAGGGTCGGGCGGTCCTTCCGGGTGCCCCAGCAGGCGGTGCACGAGTACCTCAAGGAGTCCTACGTGAGGCTTGAGAGCGCGTAGTTCCGGGTGGGCGGGGGTGGGGCCGCAGCTGCGGATCCCACCCCCGTTCGCCGGGGATTCCCCGCGAGTTTCCCGGTCACCGGGAGCACGATTACGGCCCTGGGCCCGTGGACGGTAGGCTAGGCCGTCCGTCAGTCGTATGGACTCCGTCTCTCACGGGCGAGAGTCTCAGTGAGCGAGGGTTGTTCCGTGGGCTCTGTCATCAAGAAGCGTCGCAAGCGTATGGCCAAGAAGAAGCACCGCAAGCTTCTGAAGAGGACCCGCGTTCAGCGTCGCAACAAGAAGTAAGCGCCCCCGGCCGCGCTCAGCGCGCCCGGCGCTTCCACCGCCCGCCCAGGCCTCGGCCTGGGCGGGCGGTGTCGTTTCACGGCCCGGCAGGGCGGCACGGTACGGTGCACGCAGGCCGCTCGGGCCGAGGGAATGGGGTGCACACCGTGGGCGTGGTCGTGCTCGTCACCGGCGTGGCACGCCATCTCGGTGCCCGCTTCGCCGCCGAGGTCCGCCGTCGTCCGGGTGTGGACCTGGTGGTCGGCGTGGACGTGCAGCCGCCCCGGCTGCCGGTCGAGGAGCCGGAGGGACCGGCCGCCGAGTACCGCTTCCACCAGCTCGACCTGCGCC
The DNA here is from genome assembly GCF_044750105.1 of Kitasatospora sp. NPDC088861. NCBI lineage: Bacteria > Bacillati > Actinomycetota > Actinomycetes > Kitasatosporales > Streptomycetaceae > Kitasatospora > Kitasatospora sp. NPDC088861. Next base: position 47,067 of record NZ_JBIVJF010000001.1, on the reverse strand, counting down.
GCCCGGCGGTCTCCCGGGTGATCGCCGAGCACCGGGTCGACACCGTGGTCCACCTCAGCGTCAGCGCCACCGGCCTGGGCTCCACCAACCGCTCCGCGGTGAAGGAGTCCAACGTCATCGGCACCATGCAACTGCTCGGCGCCTGCCAGAAGGCGCCCGGGGTGCGCCGGTTGGTGGTGAAGTCGACCACCGGCGTCTACGGCTCCGCGCCCCGCGACCCGGCGGTGTTCACCGAGCGGATCCAGCCGAAGAACCCGCCCGGCGGCGGCTTCGCCAAGGACGCGGCGGAGGTCGAGGGCTACGTCCGCGGCTTCGCCCGGCGCCGCCCGGACGTCGCGGTGACGGTCCTGCGCTTCGCCAACATCGTCGGCCCCGGCGCGGACACCCCGCTCAGCGAGTACTTCGCGCTGCCCGTGCTGCCGACCGTCCTCGGCTACGACCCCCGGCTCCAGTTCGTGCACGAGGACGACGCCGTCGCGGTGCTCTGCCGGGCCGCCGCCGAGGCCGAGCCGGGCACCGTCAACACCGGGACCTTCAACGTGGCCGGGGAGGGCGTCCTGCTGCTCTCCCAGTGCGCCCGCCGGCTCGGCCGGCCGACCGTGCCGCTGCTGCTGCCCGCGGTCAGCTGGATGGCCGGGCTGGCCCGGCAGACCCGGCTGCTGGACGTCTCGCCGGAGCAGCTGCGGCTGCTCACCCACGGCCGGGTGGTGGACACCGCGCGACTGCGCGAGACGCTCGGCTACCGCCCGGCGTTCACCACCCCGGAGGCCTTCGCCGACTTCGCCGCCGCGCAGGGGCCCGGCCTGCTGCCGCCCGAGCGGCTGGCCGCCGTCACCGACCGGCTGGCCGCCCTGCTCGGCCCGGTGCGGGCCCCGGCCGCCGGCGTCCCCACCGTCCGTACCGACCGCCCCCGCCGACCCAGGAGCTGAACCCGCGATGAGTGCCGCAGCCGAGAACGCGCCGGGCGAGGCCAGGGTCATCCCGATCGAGTCCGCCCCCAGCTGGACCTCGCCCGACGACCCCGGGCCCGCCGACCGGCTCGCCGACGCCGTCGGCGGGGCGTTGTCCGGGCAGCTCGGTTCGGCGGCCACCAGACTGTTCGGCAAGGGCTGGGAGGGCCGGGCCGCGGACGGGCTGGCCTTCCTGCGCCGCCGGATCACCGGCGACTACGAGGTGGACGAGTTCGGCTTCGACCGGGAGCTCACCGAGGAGGTGCTGCTCGCCCTGCTGCGCCCGCTGGCCGAGAAGTACTTCCGGATCGAGGTCCAGGGAGTCGAGAACATCCCGGCCGAGGGCGGCGCGCTGATCGTCGCCAACCACTCCGGGACGATCCCGCTGGACGCCCTGATGACCCAGGTCGCCATCCACGACCACCACCCGCACCACCGGCACCTGCGGATGCTCGCCGCCGACCTGGTGTTCGTGCTGCCGGGCGTCAACGAGCTGGCCCGCAAGGCCGGCCACACGCTGGCCTGCAACGAGGACGCCCAGGCGCTGCTGGAGCGCGGCGAGGTGGTCGGGGTCTGGCCGGAGGGCTTCAAGGGCATCGGCAAGCCGTTCGCCGAGCGGTACAAGCTCCAGCGCTTCGGGCGCGGCGGCTTCGTCTCCTCGGCGCTGCGCGCGAAGGTGCCGATCGTGCCGTGCTCGATCGTCGGCGCCGAGGAGACCTACCCGATGATCGGCAACGTGAAGACGCTGGCCCGGCTGCTGGGCCTGCCGTACGTGCCGATCACGCCGACCTTCCCGTGGCTGGGGCCGCTGGGCGTGCTGCCGCTGCCGACCAAGTGGACCATCCGGTTCGGGGAGCCGATCGCCACCGACGGGTACCCGGCGGAGGCGGCGGACGACCCGATGCTGGTCTTCGACCTGGCCGACGAGGTGCGCGAGACGATCCAGCACACGCTCTACAAGCTGCTGGTGCAGCGGCGGTCGGTGTTCTTCTAGGTTTCCCGCGACCTTCGGGGGCCTCCCGTGGCCTCCGAGGCACGGCCGAGGGCCCCGGCGATCCCTGGAACTCCAGGGATCGCCGGGGCCCCGCGTCGTCCGGTCAGCCGCCGAGGAGCCGCAGCCCGGGCAGCAGGCCCGGGATCAGCGGGGGCACCTCGACGCCCTGCGGCTGGCCGGCGGCCGGGGCGCTGGGCGTGCCGGAGGGCGGCTGCGGTGCCTGCGGCGGGGCCGGGGCGGCGCTCGGCGAGGTCCTGCCGCCGGTGAGCCCGCTGGTGAGGTCCCCGACGAGCCCGTTGACGGCGTCCGGCGCGCTGCTGGGCAGGGTGCTCGGCAGGCCGCCGCCCTTGGCGCCGGTGCCGCCGGGTGTGCTGGCGCCGGTGCTGGCGGGGGCCCGCTCGGTGCCGCCGGGGCGGTTGTTGCCGCCGCTGGTCGCGCCGGTGGCACCGCCCTGGGCCGGGCCGTCGCCGGGCGCGGGGCCGGAGCCGTTCGCCGGGGTGTCGGCGGGGGCGCCGCCGGTGGCCGGGCCGGCCGTGTCGCCGCCCGCTCCGGTGCCGGCCGGGCCACCGCTCTTGGCGGCGGGCTGGGTCAGGCGCAGGGGCGCGACGTCCTCGCTTATGTCGTCGAAGAGCTGGTCGACCAGGTGGGCCTGCTGGGTCAGCTGGACGGGCAGCTGGCCCGCCAGTTCGGTCCAGCGGCCGTCCTCGCCCTGGGCGAAGCCGGCCAGGGCGCGCATCGGGCCGAGCGAGCCGTTGCTGCGGTAGACCGAGCGGAGCAGCTCGCGGCCCTTGATGGCGTCGGCGTGCATGTCGTCCAGCGCGCGGCGGACCCGTTCGACGGTGCCCGGGCTGAGCCCGGTGGCCGGGCCGGGGTGGCCGACCAGGGTCTTGGCCTCGCCGAGCCTGGTGGCGGCGTTGTCGAGCAGCAGTTCGCCGCGCTCGGAGTCGGTGTCCGCCAGGTCGAGCCTGAGCCCTTCGAGGCCGCGCTTCATGCCGTACAGCGTGTCCCCGGGGAGGGCGTTGGAGCTGGCGGCGGCGGCGCCGGCGAGGCTGCCGACGGCCAGTCCGGCGACCAGCCCGCCGATCGCGAACCGGCGGCTCCAGCGGCCGCGCGGCGCCGTCCGGATGGCCCGGTGCCGGCGTTGGCGGGGCACCGTGGCGCCCGGTCCGCCGGCGAAGGCCTGCTCGAACGCGGCCATCAGCTGGGCGCGTTGGACGGTCCGTACCTCCGGGTCCAGCGCCGGTCCGGGCATCGCGCCCAGTGCGTCGGTCAGGCCGACCAGTTGGGCCATCGCGACCGGACCGGCGCCGGTGGCAGCGGTGTTCGCCGATTCGGCGTCCGCTGCGCCGCGCTGCTCCGCCCGGTGGGCCTCCAGCGCCTCGGCGAAGGCCTTCGCCCGTCGGTGCTCCAGCACGTTTGCCGTCACGGGCCACACCTCCCTTCGTCGTTGTCGACACCCCGGCCTGCCGGACGGTTGCCTCGGCGGGCCAAAGCCACTCCATCGGGTGACAGGTCGCAATTCGGCTTGACCGTACGCCTGGTGGGGACTTGCATGCTGGCCAACGAGTGGTGCGGGCGGTGGGTTACGCACGGCTGATCATCGGATCGACCGTTCACCCGGACGTGTCGGTCGGGTGCGGACGGTGACGGCCCGTCGGGCCGCCCGCCGGCTATGCCGCCCCCGGTCACCGCGGCCTCACCGGGCGTCCGGCGGCAGCAGTCGGGCCAGGGTGCGGACGGCGCGGTACTGGAGGGTCTTGATGGCACCCTCGTTCTTGCCCATGATCCGCGCGGTCTCGGCCACCGAGAGCCCCTGGAGGAAGCGGAGCGTCACGCACTCCTGCTGCTGCGGGTTGAGCCGGTGCACCGCGTCCAGCAGGGCGGCGTTGGAGAGCGACTCCAGCACCGACTCCTCCGGGCTGCGCTCGCACTCGTTGGAGTCGAGCATCTCGCCGGTGGTCACCTCCAGCCGGAAGCGGCTGGACTTGAAGTGGTCGGCGACCAGGTTGCGGGCGATGGTCACTAGCCAGGCGCCGAAGTCCCGGCCCTGCCAGGTGAAGGTGCCGATCCGGCGCAGCGCGCGCAGGAACGTCTCGCTGGTGAGGTCCTCGGCGGTGGCCCGGCTGCCGACCCGGTAGTAGATGTAGCGGTAGACGGTGTCCGAGTAGTGGTCGTAGAGCCGGCCGAAGGCCTCGCTCTCGCCGGCCTGGGCCCGCTCGACCAGCTCCATGATCGGGTTGTGCTCGGTCTCGTAGCCGGGGCTCGGCGCGGTCCGGGCGCGGCCGCGGCCGACGCCGGTGCTGCCGGTGCGGCCGCGCGAGCCGGTGCCGGTGGAGCCGGCGGCGGTGGTGCGCAGCGCCAGGCCGGAGCCGTGCGGGTGTCCGAACGGGGCTCCGGCGGGCACGAGTTGGGGCGAGGCGGCGAGCTGGCTGCGGAGCAGGTTGCGCAGCAGGTCCAGGCCGGTGGAGATCTGCCGGTCGGCGACGGGGCGGCCGCGGAGGCCGGTGCGGGGGCGCAGAGGCGCGGACGACGGGCGGGAGGGTGCAGGCGCGTCGTTCCGGACGGGTGGGTACACGGGACTCCCAGAGGCAGAACTGTGGACGGATCACCTCCGCCTGCGCGGAGAGCACTCCCGCGCCGCCCGTTCGAGCGGGGCGCGTGGGTGACGTGCATCCAGGAGAGAATAACGCTTTGTGCAATGACAGCTACACCGTGTGGTCGAAGTGGTCGTTTGGGATCCATTTATCGCGCATATTCGGCTGACACTGACCGGACCTGTCATCGTTCATCCGGCTCAACGTGACCGTTCGGGCGCCCAGGGTGACCAATTCGGCGGTCAGGCCGGTGGTTTCCCAGTCTTGAGGCCCGGCAACCCCCGACTTTCCCGGTCTGGCGAACGATCAGAACCAGTCACCGGGTGACAGGTTCGTTCATTGGGCCGGAAAGCCGTACCGGAAACGGGAGTTCGCCCGTACGAGGGGCCAGGTCAGAGGCCTGGTTGACGGCCGGTCACCCGCGCGGGGAGGCCGTGGGGAGGCCGCGGGCAGGCCTGTCGGCTGGGGGCGCGACCGGGGGTGGCGGAAGCCCGTCAGGCGCAGCGGCGGCGGCGGTTCAGGGCCACCCCGGCGGCCGCCGCACCCGCGAGCACCCCGAGCGCGGCTGCGGCCGGCAGTCCCACCCGGGCCGCCTTCCGGCCGGTCCGGAAGTCCCGCACCCGCCAGCCCTGGGCCCGGGCGTGGCGGCGCAGCGCGCCGTCCGGGTTCACCACGTACGGGTGGCCGACCAGCGAGAGCATCGGGATGTCGTTGGCCGAGTCGCTGTACGCGGCGCAGCGGTCGAGGTCCAGCCGCTCGTGCCGGGCCAGCGCGTGCACCGCGGCCGCCTTGGCCGGGCCGTGCAGCAGCTCGCCGACCAGCCGGCCGGTGTACCGGCCGCCGTCGGCCTCGGCGACGGTGCCCAGGGCGCCGGTCATGCCGAGCCGGCGGGCGATCACCCGGGCCACCTCCAGCGGGGCGGCGGTGACCAGCCAGACCCGCTGGCCGGCGTCCAGGTGCATCTGGACCAGGGCGCGGGTGCCGGGCCAGATCTTGTCGGCCACGACCTGCTCGAAGACCTCCTCGCAGATCGCCTCCAGGTCGGCGGTGCTCTTCCCGGCGACCAGGCCGAGCGCGGTGTGCTGGGCGTCCGAGATGTGCTCCGGGTCCTCGGCGCCGTTCAGCCGGAACCAGGCCTGCTGCCAGGCGAACCGGGCGATGTCGCGGCGGGTGAGGAAGCCGCGCCGGTAGAGGCCGACCCCGAGGTAGAAGATCGCGGCCCCGCGCAGGATGGTGTTGTCGCAGTCGAAGAACGCGGCGGCGCGCGGGTCGCCCGGCTCGGGGGTGTGGTTCTCGGCCGGGGCCTTGGGCGCCTTGCCGGGCCTGCCCGCGGCGGGCGCGGCGCTCCCGGAGCTCTCGGCGCTCTCGGTGCTCCCGGCGGCGACCTCGGCCGGAGCGGTGCTCCCGGCGGGCGCGGTGCTCTCCGCGGGGGCGGTGGCCGACTCCGGCTCGGCCTGCAGCGCAGCTGCCGCCGCCTCGGCGGCAGCCTCGCCCGCCAGGGCGCTCCGCTCGGTGGTGGAACGCTTCGCCTGGGTGAGCCTTCGGAGCACGGCCATGTCATCGAGCATAGCCAGCCGGGCGCGCGGCGGCCGTGACGGCGGCGTGCCCGCGCGGTGAACACCGGGCGGTCCCGGGCCCCGGCGGGGCGGTCGCCGGGCGGGCGGACAATGGCCGGGTGAGCCCACTGCTGCGACGTGACAAGAGCCCGAAGCCCGCGCCGGCCGACCGCACCGTGACCCTGGTCGGCAAGCCCGGCTGCCATCTGTGCGACGACGCCCGGGAGGTGATCGTCCGGGTGGCGGGCGAGCTGGGCGCGACCTTCGAGGAGAAGGACATCACCCAGGACGAGGAGTTGTACCGGCGCTACTGGGAGCAGATCCCGGTGACCCTGATCGACGGGCGCCAGCACGACTTCTGGCGGGTCGACGAGCGCCGCCTGCGCGCCGCCCTCGGCGGCTGACCGCTCCCGCGCACCGCCGCTGCCGCCCCGCCACTCGGCGGGGGCGGTTCGCCGAATCGTTGTCAAAGACACCCCGGTCCGGCTTGGGCCGGGGCCGGTTGGTCGGCTTACGATCGAACGCGTTTGCGCCCGAGGGGGGCTGAGCACGCGAGGAGTGCCGCCATGCTTCCCGGCCCGACCCCTGGGACGCCCGAAGCCCCGCCGGGCGCCAGGGGCTTCGCCGTGGTGGACGTGGAGGCGACCGGCCGCAGCCCGTGGCGGCACCGGGTGGTCGAGATCGCGGTGGTCCTGCTGGACGAGCGGCTGCGCCCGGAGGGGGAGTTCGCCACCCTGCTCGACCCGCTGGGCCCGGTCGGTCCGACCCACGTGCACCGGATACACCAGGCGGACGTCGAGGGCGCCCCGCGTTTCCGGGAGATCGCCCCGCGGCTGCTGGAGCTGCTGGCCGGCCGGGTGCTGGTGGGTCACCACGTCAGCTGCGACCACAAATTCCTGGATCGCGAGTTCGCCCGGATCGGGGTCGCGCTGCCGCCCGTGCCGCTGCTGTGCACGATGCGGCTGGCCCGCGCCCACCTGCCGCAGGCCCGCGGCCACGGCCTGGCGGCCTGCGTGGAGGCGGCGGGCCTGGGCTGGTACCCGGCGCACACCGCGCTGGGCGACGCCCGGGTGACCGCCGAGCTGCTGCGGCACTGCGTCGGCGTCCCGTCCTGCCCGCCGGACGACTGGGCGGGCCCGCTGCGCGAGGCGGCCCGGGTGCCCTGGCCGCGGCTGGGCCGGGCCCGCTCCCGCCCGTCCGGCACGCCCGTCCCGCTGGTGCGCCGGGAGGCGCCGTACGGCCCGTGGCTGCCCGGGGTGCCCGCCCCGGCCGTCCTCCTGACGGAGCGCGGTGCTATGGGCTCGACGGCGTGATGCGCATCACTGTGTGGGGACAAAACGGACACCATCTTTGTGCACACGTTCACAAACGCATAGCCTGGCTGCCAAAGCCCAGCTTCACCCACAGGAGCACCGTGGCAATCGGCCGATCACCACAGAGCAGTTCGCAGACGCCCGACCAGGGCGCCGCGCGCCGACCCTCGCGTGCCCGGGGCATCCCGGAGGCGACCGTCGCCCGCCTCCCCCTCTACCTGCGCGCGCTCACCGCGCTCTCCGAGCGTTCGGTGCCGACGGTCTCCTCCGAGGAGCTGGCCGCCGCCGCCGGCGTGAACTCGGCGAAGCTGCGCAAGGACTTCTCCTACCTGGGCTCCTACGGCACCCGCGGCGTCGGCTACGACGTCGAGTACCTCGTCTACCAGATCTCCCGCGAGCTGGGCCTGACCCAGGACTGGCCGGTCGTCATCGTCGGCATCGGGAACCTCGGCCACGCCCTCGCCAACTACGGCGGCTTCGCCTCCCGCGGTTTCCGGGTGGCCGCCCTGCTGGACGCCGACCCGAACGTGGTCGGCGGCAGCGCGGCCGGCCTGCCGGTGCGGCACATGGACGAGCTGGAGTCGATCGTCGAGAGCCAGCACGTCTCGATCGGTGTGATCACCACCCCGCCCGGCGCCGCCCAGCAGGTCTGTGACCGGCTGGTGGAGGCCGGCGTCACCAGCATCCTCAACTTCGCCCCGACCGTGCTGACTGTCCCGGACGGCGTGGACGTGCGCAAGGTCGACCTCTCCATCGAGCTGCAGATCCTGGCCTTCCACGAGCAGCGCAAGGCCGGCGAGGAGCCGGACCGCACCGAGTCGGTGCTGGACCGCGCCCCGGGCCCGGTCCGGGCGGCGGCGGCCAAGCTGCGCCGCGCGGCGGGCGGCAGCGGCAAGGGCCGCGGCACCGCCGAGACCGCGGCCAAGGACCAGGCCGAGCAGGGCCAGTCCGGCAAGGGCGGGGAGGGCGATCTCCCCGCGGTGATGCCCGCATGAGCGAGCGAGTCAGCCGCAGGACGCAGGTCGTGCGAAGCGCCCGCCGAGCGGTGCGGGGCGGCATGAGTACGGACAACCGTGGGACCTGGGGGCGGGCGTGAGTCTTCTCGTCGTTGGACTGAGCCATCGCACGGCGCCGGTCGGCGTGCTGGAGCGCGCCGCGCTGACCGGTGAGGTGCCGACCCGGCTGCTGCACGACGCGGCCGCCACCGCGACCGTCGCCGAGGCCGCGCTGCTCAACACCTGCAACCGGATCGAGCTGTACGCGGACGTGGACAAGTTCCACGCCGGCGTTGCCGAGCTGTCGCTGCTGCTCGCCCATCACAGCGGGGTGGACCTGGAGGAGCTGACCTCCCACCTCTACGTCCACTACGAGGACCGCGCCGTCCACCACCTGTTCTCGGTGGCCTGCGGCCTGGACTCGATGGTGGTCGGCGAGGGCCAGATCCTCGGCCAGCTGCGCGACGCGCTGGCCACCGCGCAGGAGGAGCACACCGCCGGGCGCGGCCTGAACGAGCTGTTCCAGCAGGCGCTGCGGGTCGGCAAGCGGGCGCACAGCGAGACCGGCATCGACAAGGCCGGACAGTCGCTGGTGACCTTCGGCCTGGAGCAGGTCGCGGCGGGCGCGGGCGAGATCGCCGGCAAGCGGGCGCTGGTGGTCGGCGCGGGCTCGATGAGCTCGCTGGCCGCCGCCACCCTGGTCCGCTCCGGCGTCACCGACGTGCTGATCGCCAACCGGACGCCGGCCCGCGCCGAGCGCCTGGTCGAGATCCTCGGCTCCGGCGTGGCCCGCACCCTGGACCTGGCCAAGGTGCCGGAGGCGCTGGCCGACGTCGACCTGGTGATCTCCTGCACCGGCGCGGCCGGCGTGGTGGTCAAGGCCGGGGACGTGGCCGCCGCGGTCGCCGCCCGCACCGCCGACCAGCCGCTCGCCCTGCTCGACCTGGCCATGCCGCGCGACGTCGACCACGCCGTGCACGAGCTGCCCGGCGCCCTGCTGGTGGACCTGGAGAGCCTCTCCCGCGCGCACGCGGCCACCCCCGGCGCCGGTGACGTGGACCAGGTCGGCCGGATCGTCGCCGACGAGGTGGCCGCCTTCGGCGCCGCCCAGCGGGCCGCCCGGATCGCGCCGACCGTGGTCGCGCTGCGGGCGATGGCCTCCGGCGTGGTCTCCGCCGAGCTGGGCCGGCTGGACTCCCGGCTGCCCGACCTGGACGAGCGCTCCCGCGCGGAGATCACCCAGACCGTCCGCCGCGTCGTCGACAAGCTGCTGCACGCCCCGACCGTCCGGGTGAAGCAGTTGGCCGCCGAGCCCGGCGGCGCCTCCTACGCGGACGCGCTGCGCGAGTTGTTCGACCTCGACCCGGCGGCCGTGCACGCCGTGTCGGGCACACCCGTCGGCGGCCCCCAGCCCTCGGGCGGGGGCACCAGATGAACCGTCAGCCATCCCACGAGTACCACCGGGACGATCACCTCATGAATGGTCAACCGATCACGGAGCAGACTCCGGCCGCCACCGCGACCCTGCGGCTCGGCACCCGGCGCAGCGCGCTCGCCATGGCCCAGTCGGGCATGGTGGCCCGCGAGGTCACCCGGGTCACCGGGCGCCCCGTCGAGCTGGTCGAGATCACCACCTACGGCGACACCTCCCGGGAGGCGCTGGCGCAGATCGGCGGCACCGGCGTGTTCGTCTCCGCCCTGCGGGACGCGCTGCTGGAGGGCCGGATCGACTTCGCCGTGCACTCGCTCAAGGACCTGCCCACCGCCGCCCCGGAGGGCCTGGCGCTGGCCGCCGTCCCCGAGCGCGAGGACGCCCGGGACGCCCTGGTCGCCGCCGAGGGCCTGACCCTGGACGAGCTGGTGGAGAAGCTGGCCGGCGCCGGCCGCCCGGCCCGGATCGGCACCGGCTCGCCGCGCCGGATGGCCCAGCTGAACGCCTGGGCCACCGCCCGCGGCGCCGCGCTGGAGACCGTCGCGATCCGCGGCAACGTGGACACCCGGATCGGCTACGTGACCAGCGGCGAGCTGGACGCGGTGGTGCTGGCCACGGCCGGCCTCAACCGGCTCGGCCGCAGCGCCGAGATCTCCCAGCACCTCGACCCGGAGCTGATGGTTCCGGCCCCCGGCCAGGGCGCGCTCGCGATCGAGTGCACCAGCGCCGACACCGACCTGACCGCCGCGCTCGCCGCCCTGGACCACGCCCCCACGAGGGTCGCCGTGGTCGCCGAGCGGGCCCTGCTGGCCACCCTGGAGGCCGGCTGCTCGGCTCCGGTGGCCGCGCTGGCCACCTGGGTCCGACCGAACGAACTGCGGCTGGAGGGCGTGGTCGGCGACCCCGACGGCGCCGCCCTGCTGAAGATGTCCGCCAACGGTCCGATCGTCCTCGACGAGACCGCCGAGCAGCACGCGACGGCCCTCGGCCGCGCGCTGGCCGCCCGGCTGCTCGACGCGGGCGCGGCCACCCTGATGGGGGAGCGAGCCCGATGAGCCCCACCGCCGCCACCGAAACCCCGTTCCCGGGCGGCCAGTCCGCCACCGGACGGTGCACCTTCCTGGGCGCGGGCCCCGGGGACCCGGGGCTGCTGACCCTGCGCGCGGTCGAGGTGCTGTCCTCGGCCGACATCCTGGTCGCCGACCCGCTGACCGCGGTGGCCGTGCGCACCCACTGCCCGGCCGGTGTGCAGGTGCACACCCCGGCCGCCGAGGGCGCGGACTTCGACCTGGCCCGGCTGGTCGCCGAGGCCGTGCGGGCCGGCAAGCACGTGGTCCGCACCGTCGACGGCGACCCGGGCCTGGACGGCTGCGCCGCCGAGGAGATGCTCAGCTGCGCCGGCGACGGCATCCCCTTCGAGGTGATCCCGGGCGTCGCCCAGTCGGTCGGCGTCCCGGCGTACGCGGGCGTCCCGCTGCGCGGTGCGGCCGGCACCGACGTGCGCTTCGTGGACGGCACCGCGCTGCTGGCCGGCAGCCCGGTGGACCTGGGCGCGCCGGAGACCACCCTGGTGGTCCGGACCACCCTGGGCCAGCTGCCGGCCACCGCGGGCGCCCTGGTCGCCAACGGCCGCAAGCCGGAGTCGGCGCTGAGCGCCACGCTCTCCGGCACCACCACCCGCCAGCGGACCTTCACCTCCACCCTGTCCGGCATCGCCGCCGACCTGAAGGCCGCCCGGGTGCTGCCCTCGCCGGTCTCCGCCCCGGTGGACCCGGCGACCTCGGTGATAGCCGTGGTGGGCGAGCAGGTCGCCCACCGGTCCTCGCACTCGTGGTTCGAGACCAAGCCGCTGTTCGGCTGGAACGTGCTCGTGCCGCGCACCAAGGAGCAGGCCACCGGCCTGTCCGAGCAGCTGCGCTCGTACGGCGCGGTGCCGCAGGAGGTGCCGACCATCGCGGTCGAGCCGCCGCGCACCCCGCAGCAGATGGAGCGGGCCATCAAGGGCCTGGTCACCGGCCGCTACGAGTGGATCGCCTTCACCTCGGTGAACGCGGTCCGGGCGGTCCGGGAGAAGTTCGAGGAGTACGGCCTGGACGCCCGCGCGTTCGCCGGGATCAAGGTCGCGGCGGTCGGCGAGACCACCGCGCAGGCCCTGGTGGACTTCGGCGTGAAGCCGGACCTGGTGCCCTCCGGCGAGCAGTCCGCGGCCGGCCTGCTGGAGGACTGGCCGCCGTACGACCCGGTGTTCGATCCGATCGACCGGGTCCTGCTGCCGCGCGCCGACATCGCCACCGAGACCCTGGTGGCCGGCCTGGTCGAGCTGGGCTGGGAGGTCGACGACGTGACGGCGTACCGGACGGTGCGCGCTTCGCCGCCGCCGGCCGAGACCCGCGAGGCGATCAAGGGCGGCGGCTTCGACGCGGTGCTCTTCACCTCGTCCTCGACCGTGCGGAACCTGGTCGGCATCGCGGGCAAGCCGCACAACGTCACGGTCATCGCCTGCATCGGCCCGGCCACCGCCAAGACCGCCGAGGAGCACGGCCTGCGGGTCGACGTGATGGCCCCGGCGCCGTCGGCGGCCGCGCTGGCCCAGGCGCTGGCAGACTTCGGGGCCAGGCGCCGCGACACCGCCACGGCCGCCGGCGAGCCGGTCTACCGGCCCAGCGAGCGCCGTCCGGGTTCGCGCCGCAAGGCCCGCTGACACCCTCGGGACCGGGGGCGGCGATCCGTCGCCCCCGGCACTGCACAACCGTTCGGAGAGAGAAGCCGTGTCCGCTGAATTCCCGTACGTACGCCCGCGCCGGCTGCGCCAGAGCCCGGCGATGCGCCGCCTGGTCGCCGAGACCCGGCTGCACCCGGCGGAGCTGATCCTGCCGCTGTTCGTCCGCGAGGGCGTCAGCGAGCCCGTCCCGGTCACCTCCATGCCGGGCGTGGTCCAGCACACCCGGGACACCCTGCGCAAGGCCGCGGTGGAGGCGGCCGAGGCGGGCCTGGGCGGCCTGATGCTGTTCGGCGTGCCGGTCGTGCAGGACGCCACCGGCAGCGAGGGCACCAACCCGGACGGCATCCTCCAGCAGGCGATCCGCGACGTGGTCGCCGAGGTCGGCGACGCCCTGGTGGTCATGTCCGACCTCTGCCTGGACGAGTACACCGACCACGGCCACTGCGGCGTGCTGGCCGCCGACGGCAGCGTGGACAACGACGCCACCCTGGAGCGCTACGCCGAGATGGCCCGGGTGCAGGCGGACGCGGGGGTCCACCTGGTCGGCCCGTCCGGCATGATGGACGGCCAGATCGGCGTGATCCGGCGGGCGTTGGACGAGGCCGGGCACCAGGACGTGGGCATCCTCGCCTACACCGCCAAGTACGCCTCGGCGTTCTTCGGGCCGTTCCGCGAGGCGGTCGGCTCCTCGCTCAAGGGCGACCGCAAGAGCTACCAGCAGGACCCGGCCAACGCCCGTGAGGCGCTGCGCGAGCTGGAGCAGGACCTCGCCGAGGGCGCCGACCTGGTGATGGTCAAGCCGGCCATGGCCTACCTGGACATCCTGCGCCAGGTCGCCGACGCCTCCCCGGTGCCGGTCGCCGCGTACCAGGTGTCCGGCGAGTACGCGATGGTCGAGGCGGCCGCGGCGAACGGCTGGATCGACCGGGAGCGGATGATCATGGAGACGCTCACCTCGATCCGCCGCGCCGGCGCCGAGCAGATCCTCACCTACTGGGCGGTCGAGGCCGCCGCGATGCTCAAGTAGTCGGCGGTCACTCGCCCGCTCGCCTCAGGCTCGCTCGGGGCGGTGCGGGCAACGAGAAGGCCGGGCCGTTCCCCGTGGGGGCGGCCCGGCCTTCCGGGTTCTACTTCCAGCCGTTGATGTGCGCGAAGCCCTCGCCGCCGCCGATCACGTCGGTGGAGGTGGCGGCGCCGCCGCCGAAGCCGCCGGCGATGACGTCGCTGGTGTGGCCGACGCCGAAGCCGGCACCGGCCACGAACGGCTGGTCGCCCGAGGCGACGAACTCGCCGCCGCCCGCGAAGCCGACGTGCGCGAACGCCGGGGTGGCGGCACCCGCGAGCGCCAGCGCGGCGGTGGCGGTCAGTGCGGCCTTGGCCAGCTTGCTCTTCATGGAAATGCCCTCTCTTTCGGAGCGCCCCGGCGGGCGCTGCCTCTGACACGTGATCACATCCGGCCGTTCGGGTCGGCACCCCACGCGCCGGTCCGAACGTCCGCTCACCCGGCCGGTCCGCGCCTGTTCGGCGGCGGCCGGCCGGACACCTCGCCCGTGGCGCCTCGAGCGCCCGTAGCGCCCGGAGGGCCCGGGGAGACGTACCTCCCCGGGCCCTCCGTCCGTGCCGTGCCCCTTGATCAGCCGATCAGGTGCGAAACGCCCGCGTCGCCCGAGGACTGGGTGTTCTGGCCGACGTTGCAGATCTGCTTCGGGGTGCTGTTCAGGATCGGCACCTCGACCGGAACCGCGACGCCGACCACGGCGACGGCGATGTTGTGGACCTCCGGCAGGCAGATGTTCGCGTTGTCCAGGGTGTGGAAGTTCGGGCTGCCGTTGCCGTGGGTGCCGGTCTGGTTGGTGCCGCCGTTGCCCTGGACGGAGGTGGCGGCGCCGTCCGAGTCGACGATGGCGGAGGCCGAGCCGGCGGACATCGCGATGGCGGCGGCGGCCAGGCCGGCGGCGGCGAGGGACTTCTTGATCATTTCCGGTTTTCCTCTCGAGGGGTGAATCGGGGAGCGATTCGAAGGGTGGTTCAGGGGAGTGCAGCTGGGGGAACGGTCAGCCGATCAGGTGGGACACGCCCGCGTCGCCGTGGCTCTGGGTGCCCTGGCCCTGGGTGCAGTACTGCTTGCCACCGCTGTTGGCGATCGGGACCTCGACCGGGACGGCCACGCCGAGCACGCCCACCGCGATGTTGTGGATCTCGGGGAGGCAGACGTTCGCGTTGTCCAGGAAGTGGAAGTTCGGGCTGTTGTTCCCGACCGTGCCGGTGAAGTTGGTGCCGCCGTTGCCCTCGATGGAGGCTGCGGCGCCGTCCGCGTCACCGATCGCCGAGGCGGGCGCGGCGGCGGCGGCCAGCGCGGCGACGGCCAGGCCGGCGGCGGCGAAGGACTTCTGGATCATGGGGAGATCCCTCTCTGAAATGCTCTTGGTTTCCGTGCGTACAACGCGTAGAACGCTCAGACCCGGTCTGCAGTCACTGACGTCCAGATCAAAGAATGACGGCACGGAAGGTTACGGGGATTTTTGAAAAGAGTCCGGGAGGCGCGTCGAAGAGTGGTTTCCGGTCGGATTATTAGGCCGAACCGGTTAACCGCCGCAATCCGTACTCACGGTCACTCGTTGAGGCAGATTGCTTTCCGGCTGCGCCCCGCAGCCCCTCCCTTCAGGGATCTCCAGTACGGACAGGCAGAACGGTGAAAAGCATGAAGTTCTCCAAGCGGGCCGGCGCGATGCTGTTGGCGGTCGGTGCGGGCATGCTCGCCTCCCAGGGAGCGGCCAGTGCCGCCCCGGTCAGCCCCGACCAGGTCGGTGCCCTGGAGGACAAGCTGGCCACCCAGCAGGTCCCGGCGGACGTTCCGCTCACCCCGCTCGGCAGCCGCGTCACGGCCGGCATCCCGACCTCGCTGCTCCTGCCGCCGGCGCCCGGCCGCACCACCAGCACCGAGCTCATCCCGGACCGGCTGGTCCCCGAGCTGCAGACCGGGAAGGTCGGCCCGAGCGCCAAGGCCCAGTTGCCGCTCCCGCTGGTCGACCAGGGCGCCGACCTCGGCCAGGTGCTGCTGGAGGCCCCGGCCGCGCCGCTGCACGCCGACACCCCCGGCCTCGCCGTCGGCAAGCCGCTCGCCCTCGTCCAGGACGGCACCGGCCAGCTGGCCGACGGCCGGCTCAAGGTGGGCGAGGTGGACCCGCGACTGGTCACCGGCACGGTGCAGGCCGTTCCGGGTGCCACTGCCAGCCTCGGCGACGACGACCACCCGATCTCGGTCACCGACAAGGTGGGCGACCTGGCCGCGACCACCACCGCGACCACCACCGGCGTGGTGCAGCAGACCGGCCTGACCGACCTGACCCAGCTCTGAGCCCAGCGGCTCCGGGCACGGTGGAGCCCGGCACCCCGGACGCGACCGGGGTGCCGGGCTCCCGCCTGCGCCGGGCGGCTCAGCCCGGCAGCACGCCGGTCAGCCCACCGACCAGCGGGAGGTCCCGGATGCCGCCGCCCGCGCTCAGCGGGCCGGTCAGCCCGCCGGTGCCGACCGGGGCCAGGCCCTGGTCGGGCTTGACGGTCGCGCCGTTGTTGAGCACGTCGGCCGAGGAGTTCGCCCACGGGTCCAGGCGCAGGTCCTTGACCGGCGCGAGCCCGTAGCCGAGGCCGGAGGTCGTCCCGTTCAGCGCCTGACCGACATCGGTCTTCGCCAGCTTGGCCGGGCCCGACGCGGGGGCCGAACCGGTCGTGGTGGCGGCCTGCGCCGAGCCGGTGCCGAGCAGCACCGTGGCGCCGACGGCGACGACCAGGCAGGCCCCGCTCTTCTTCGAAACCATGCGGATCACCCTTCGGTGGATCGGGGGCCGGACGGCCACCGGCCGCCCGGGGATGCCGAACTGCCCCCCGGCCGGCTGGTCGGGGGGCAGTACGGCCGGAACGGGTGCCGATCGGGGATCAGCAGTCGTCCGCGGGCGGCGGGGGGAGCTCCACGTTGGCGCAGCTGTTGCCGAACGCCGGGTTCAGCAGGCCGACGATGTTGATGGAGTTGCCGCACAGGTTGACCGGGATGTGCACCGGGATCTGGACCTGGTTGCCGGAGACGACACCGGGGGAGCCGGCGGCCACGCCCTCGGCGCCGGAGCTGGCGGCGGCGGACCCGGCCGCGCCGAGCACCAGGCCGGCAGCGGCGGCGGACAGGACGGCGGCCTTCTTCACGTTCTGCATGGGGGTTGATCTCCTCGATCACACACGGGTGGAGCGTGCCGCGCCCCGGCGTCGCGGGGCGCGGCACTCGGTGAATCAGCTGTCGACGGTGCGGCGACGGCCGGTTCAGCCGGCGTTGACGCAGGTGTTGCCGAACGCCGGGTTGAGCAGGCCGATGACGTTGATGGAGTTGCCGCACAGGTTGATCGGGACGTGCACCGGGATCTGGATCTGGTTGCCGGAGAGCACGCCGGGGGAGCCGGCGGCCACGCCCTCGGCGCCGGAGCTGGCGAACGCACCGCCGGCGGCACCGAGGACCAGACCGGTGGCGGCCAGGGACAGGACGGCGGCCTTCTTGAAGTTGCGCATGTCTTTCCTCCGTTTTCTGCCCGACGGATGGGAAATGTCGGGAGCCGGGCGAGCACGAATACTCACCCGCTGGCTTCTGGGGATTGCCGTGATTGTCACTCCGGCGGCGCACACCGGCGTGTTTCGCCCATGGCTCGGGCGTCGACGCGGCCGCCGCGTTCTTCCAGCACCTCGCGAACAATTCCCGCACGGCCGGGAGCGGTTCGGGCGGAGGTGCGACCAGGGGAATTCCCGGTCAGGCGCTGAGGCAGTTATTGCCGAACGCCGGGTTCAGAAGGCCCACCACGTCGATCGAGTTGCCGCACACGTTGAGCGGAATGTGCACGGGCACCTCCACTGAGTTGCCCGAGACCACGCCGGCCGAGCCGGCCGCGACACCCTCGGCGGACGCGCCGTGCAGGTGGTGGGCGGATGCGACGCCGGCGCCGGCGGCGAGCAGGGCGGCGCTGGCCGCGGTGCCGACGACGCCGTGGGCGAGCTTGCGCATGGGCGGTACTCGATTCGTGTGAAGGGGACCGGGTGGATCGTGTTCCGCCAGAGAGAACGAGGCACCGCGCGAGGGGAAACGGTCCGGTCCGCTGATCACCCGAATGCCGGTCGCCGTCCCCGTTGGGCCGGATGGGTGACAGTGCGTCCACTGTCGCAACCGGCCCGGGTGGGTGTCGTTCTTGATGTCGCACTCCCCGTGCATCTCTGTATGAACAGTCAGGAGGCTCGTATGAGCATCAAGAAGACCGCCGCCGTCGGCGCGGCCGTGGTGGGCATCGTGGCCGCCGGCGCCGGCACCGCGATGGCCAGCTCCGGCGCCGAGGGTGTCGCCGCGGGTTCCCCCGGTGTCATCTCGGGCAACCAGGTTCAGGTTCCGGTTCACGTGCCGGTCAACCTGTGCGGCAACACCATCGACATCATCGGCCTGCTGAACCCGGCGTTCGGCAACCACTGCGCCAACCTGGGCTGATCCTGCTCCCGGTTCGGCCGGTACGAGCCGCCGTTCCGCGCTTCCCTCCTGGGGCGCGGGGCGGCGGCTCTCCGCATGTCCGGGGGCGTGTCGGGGCGTCAGGTTCCGGCGGTGTCGCAAGCCTTGTTGCGTTACTTGTCAGTACCTAGAATATGAGACCTGCTCACCTTTCTTGCTCCGCGCCGCTCGGCGCCCGGCCGGGCGGCCCCCCACCCCCCCCCCCGCAAGGAGTCGCGTGTGATCAGGTCCCGACTGACAGCGGCGCGGCGGCCCCGGACGGTGGCGCGCCGCTCCCCGTACGGCGCACTGCTCGCCACCGGCGCCCTCGTCGCCGCCCTCGGCCTGGCCGGCGCCCCCGCCGCCCTCGCCGACCCGGCCCCCGCGGCCGGCGCCACCCGCCCGGCCGCCATCGTCGCCCTGGGCGACAGCGCCATCTCCGGGGAGGGCGCCGGCACCGACACCAACGACGGCTACTTCCCGGAGACCGACAGCCCCACCAACTACTGCCACCGGCACCCCAAGTCGGAGATCTTCGTCACCGACATCCCCGGGGTCACCCCGATCGACCTCGCCTGCTCCGGTGCCCAGACCGGCGACCTGGTCAGCGATCCCGAACTCGCCAAGGTCACCGGCTCCGGCAGCGGCGACTTCGGCGAGCCCAAACAGGACGTCAAACTCGCCGACGCGGCGGGCAGGTACGACGTGAAGATGGTCGTCGTCACGATCGGCGCCAACGACGACTTCGACTTCAGCGGGATCATGATGCACTGCCTCGCGCAGTACTTCCCGATCCCCAAGGACCAGGGCTGCCGCGACACCATCGGCAGCGACGAGATCGTCCAGCGCGCCAAGCGGGTCCAGCCCAAGGTCGTCGCCGCGCTCCAGAACATCCGGCAGACCATGCGGAAGGCGGGCTACGCCGACTCCTCGTACCAGCTGGTCTACCAGTCGTACTTCAATCCGATCACCCCGGACATCCGGCGCAACGACTACCTCGGCAAGGTCGCCGACGGCTGCCCGGCCTTCCCCGAGGACCTGGCCTGGGGCCACAACTGGGTGGTGCCGACCTTCAGCGACGCGCTGCGCGGCGCCGCCGAGCAGGTGCCCGGCGTGCGCTACCTCGACCAGCGGCGGGTCGCCTTCGGCCACGAGGTCTGCGCGGAGTGGACCAGTTCCCCGTACGAGTACAGCAACGGGGACGTCATCAACCTCGCCGAGTGGGCCCGCAACGGCTGCGACTCGCAGATCGGCATCCCCGGGCTGTGCATGAACATGGTCCGCCAGTCGTACCACCTGAGGGTGGCCGGCTACCGAGGCGAGGGCGTCTGCCTCGGCCAGTTCTTCGCCAAGCCCGAACTGGCGCAGGCCTACTGCACCCTCAACCAGCAGAACACCACCTCCATCCAGCCGCTCACCCCCGGGCAGCCGTTCGCGGACGTCCCCGAGGACGGCTCCTGGTACCAGCTCACCAACGCGGCCAGCGGCAACGCGCTCGACCTCACCGGCGGCGGCACCTACGGCGACTCCACCAACGGCCGGGCCGCCATCACCTATCCGGCCACCGGCGGGCTCAACCAGTCCTTCGTCCTGGAGGCCAAGGCCGGCGGCAGCTACGAGCTCGACTTCAGCGGCAACCGGGACATGTGCCTGGACGCCAACGCCGCCTCCACCACCGCCGGCACCCGCATCCAGCAGTGGCGTTGCAACGGCGGCGGCAACCAGCACTGGGTCCTCAAGCCGGCCGGTGGTGGCCGCTACAAGATCGCCGACTCCCAGGACCCGACCAAGGTGATCGCCCCCGGCACCACCCTCGACGCCAAGGGCAACCCCGCCGTCGAACTCGCCACCGACACCGGCGCCGCGACCCAGCTCTGGCAGCTCACCAAACTCGGCATCGTCTACCTCCACGGCTGATCCCGGGCACCTCCGCGGCGTGGGCCCCCCCCCCCCGGGGGGGGGGGGCCCCCCGGGGTTTTGGGGGGGGGGGGGGGGGGGGGGGGGGGGGGGGGGGGGGGGGGGGGGAACCAAAAAAACAG
>NZ_JBIVJF010000001.1:0-26953 GCF_044750105.1 Kitasatospora sp. NPDC088861 | reverse complement strand
CCGCGTTCTACCCCCCCACCACCCCGGGCCCCCCCCCCCTGCTGGGCACCCACACAAACCGCGCATGGTAAACCCCCCCCGGCTCCCCCCGCCCACCCCGGGGGCGCCCCCCCCCCGGGGGGGGGGGGCCCCCGCCACGGGGTTTTCGGGGTGGGCGGGCGTTCGCGGGGCAGGTGGGGACGTGCCGTAGGCTCACCTGAAATCGCTGCGCCGTAGCCGCGCGGACCACCAGCGTGGCGGGGAGTACCCAGAGCAGATGAGCACGGCATCGAGCACCGAGTCGTCCAGCACCGAGCCCGGCGCGCCCGCGGCGCCGGAGGCGGAGCGGCCCGCGGAGCGCTCCGAGGAGCGGGCGGGCCGGCGGCCCGGGCGGTTCGGCGCCCTGGTGGAGCGCTTCGCGCCCGCGCTCGGGGCGTACGCGGTGGTCAAGGCCATCGGCCTCACGGTCTTCATGCTGCTGCTGTCGCACACCGGGGACTACCTCAAGAAGAACCCGGGCCGCGGCGGCGGCGCCCAGCCGTGGGACGTGCTGGGCACCTGGGACGGCGTCTGGTACCAGCGGATCGCCGAGAACGGCTACGACCCGCAGCTGCTCCCGATGCACGGCTGGCCGCTGGCCTCCTACTACGAGAACTCGGCCGCCTTCTTCCCGCTCTACCCGTGGCTGATGCGGCTGGTCGGCGCGGTCACCGGGCTCGGCCCGTACGGCTCCGGGATCGCCGTCTCGGTGATCGCCTCGCTCGTCGCGGCGGCGGGGATCTTCGCGATCGCGGAGCGGCTCGGCGGTTTCCGGGCGGGCGTGATCGCCGCGGTGATCTGGGGCCTGTTCCCGGGTTCGGGGGTGGAGTGGGCGGTCTACTCGGACTCGCTGTTCGTCGCGCTGTCCGCCTGGGCCTGCTACTGCGTGATGACCCGCCACTGGCTGACGGCCGGCGTGCTGGCGCTGGTGGCGGGCCTCAACCGGCCGACCGCCGCCGCGCTGATCGCCGCGGTGTCGATCGCCGCGCTGGTGGCGCTGATCCGGCGCACCGACGGGGTGGCCCGGCCGCTGACCGCGATGCTGATCACCCCGTGGGGCCTGATCGGGTACGTCGTCTGGGTCGGCTACCGGATGGGCGACTGGGGCGGCTACTTCAAGCTCCAGCGGGGCGCCTGGAACCGTTACTTCGACGGCGGCGCCTCCACGGTCCGCACCGTCATGGACGTGATCACCGGGCACTGGAACTTCTGGCAGTCCAACCCCATCCCGGACCTGATCGCGATCGCCCTGCTGATCGCCCTGCCCGGACTGCTGGTGCTGCTGTGGCGCACCCGGCCGCCGCTGGTGCTGGTGGTCTACACGGTGCTCACCATCGCCACCGCGCTGAGCAGCAACCAGATCTTCGGCAACATCTCGCGCTACCTGCTGCCGGCCTTCCCGCTGTTCATCGGCCTGGCGGTGGCACTGCGCCGGGTGCGGACGTCCTCGCTGGTCGGCCTGCTCGCGATGCCGGTGGTGGCGGCGGGCTGGTACGCGGGGTATGCGCTGTTCGAGTTGGGCATCCCGTAGACCCGGGGTTGGTTGCCAACGGGATCATCCGGCAGCGGACGGGCCGTTGCTAATCTCGGACGTATGACGACGACCCCGCCCGTGCGCCAGATCCGTGACATCTCCGGCCTGCTGGACCACGCGAGCCACGTGCTGGCGACCCGGATGGCGGCCGCCTTCACCGAGCTCGGGATCACCCCCCGCGCGTACTCCGTGCTGTTCCACGCGCAGGAGACCGAGCGCACCCAGATCCAGCTGGCCGAGCTGTCGGACCTGGACAAGACCACCATGGTGGTCACCGTGGACGAGCTGGAGAAGGCGGGCCTGGCCGAGCGCCGCCCGTCCGCGACCGACCGCCGGGCCAGGATCATCTCCGTCACCGAGGCGGGCGAGCGCGCCGTCGAGCGGGGCACCGCGATCGCCGACCGGGTGCACCGGGAGGTGCTGGAGTCGCTGCCCGGCCCGGAGCGGGACGTGTTCGTGTCGGCGCTGACGCGCCTGGTGGACGGGCCGCTGGCGGAGCCGGTGGAGAGCGAACGGGCGGTACGGCGGGCGCGCCGCGCCCGGACGAACTGACGCGAGGTCACATCCCTTCGTCCCGGCCGCCGTTCGACGGGCGGGGCGAAGGATTCCGGGAAGTCCTACGGCCAGACCAGGCAGTACAGCTGGTGCCCGGCCTCGTGCAGGCGGTTGGCGAAGTCCTGCCACTCGTGCAGCATGCTGTAGATCACGAAGGCGTCGCGCGGTCCGCGCCGGTCGGGGACGGTGGACCAGATGAAGGCGGCGGCGCCGAGTTCGGTCTCGTCGGCCTTGCGGAGCGGTTCGACGACGTTCTGCGGGAGTTGGACGACGGCGTAGTCGGGGTGCAGCACGACGAGTTCCAGCGGCGGGACCTGGTGCAGCGGGACGCCCTGGATGCCGGTGAGGACCATGGCGCTCATGGTCTCCGGCTTGATCTTGGTGGAGAGGTGGCCGTTGGGGGAGCCGCTGGTCTCCATCAGGTCGCCGAGCCGCCCGAGCGAGCCGAGTTCGCCGGCGTCCAGGCCGAGCCCGCCCGGTCCGAGGGCGGTGGGGACTCTGGCGGCGGTGGCGCGATCCGGTGCGCCGAAGTACTTGTACGTCACCCCCACGCGTCCCTCACCCCGCCTCTCGCCGCCGCGGCGGCCACGACCCGTGCCCGCTCCCTTACCCCCGCGTGCGGTTTCGGCGGGCCTGCGGGAGCCCCCCGCAGCCTCGTCGTAGCCGTCCTGCGCCTCGGACACTCGGACCATCCTCACCGGAATTCGCCGGAATCGACAGACCCCCGCACGTCCGGCGTCCCTCCGGACGTGCTCCTTACCCGTCATGCGCCGCCGTACCCACTCGCGGTACGCGGCAGTCCTCTCCACACCCCTGCACACAACCGGAACACTTGCGCACTCTGAGTGCACAGTCTGACTGGTCCGTGCTCCGGAGCAGTCAGCGGCCCCGTCTGTACGGACCACCGTACAGACAACGGTGCCCGGATCATCGTTCCAGATGATCGGGTCCGACATGCAGAGCTCAAGGACACGATTTGAGACCATGTCTCCCGTGAGCTACCCCTACGAAGCCCCCCAGTCCCAGTCGCTGTTCGACCGCGCCTCCGTCGTGACGCCCGGCGGCGTCAACTCCCCGGTGCGCGCCTTCCGCGCGGTCGGCGGCACGCCGCGCTTCATGGTGTCCGGCGCCGGCCCCTACCTCACCGACGCCGACGGCCGCGAGTACGTCGACCTGGTGTGCTCGTGGGGCCCGATGATCCTCGGCCACGCGCACCCCGCGGTGATCGACGCCGTCCAGCAGGCGGTCACCCGCGGCACATCCTTCGGCACGCCCGGCCAGGGCGAGGTCGAGCTGGCCGAGGAGATCGTCGGCCGGGTCGCCCCGGTCGAGCAGGTCCGCCTGGTCTCCTCCGGCACCGAGGCCACCATGTCCGCGATCCGGCTGGCCCGCGGCTTCACCGGGCGCGCGAAGGTGGTGAAGTTCGCCGGCTGCTACCACGGCCACGTGGACGCCCTGCTGGCCGCCGCCGGTTCGGGCGTGGCCACCTTCGGCCTGCCGGACACCCCGGGCGTCACCGGCGCCCAGGCCGGCGACACCATCGTGCTGCCCTACAACGACCTGGCCGCCGTCGAGCAGGCCTTCGCCGCCCACCCGGGCGAGATCGCCTGCGTGATCACCGAGGCCTCGCCCGGCAACATGGGCGTCGTCCCGCCGCTGCCCGGCTTCAACGCGGGCCTGGCCCGGCTCTGCCGGACGAACGGCGCGCTGTTCGTCTCGGACGAGGTGATGACCGGCTTCCGCGTCTCCAAGGCCGGCTGGTACGGCCTGGAGGCGGCGAACGAGGGCTGGGCGCCGGACCTGCTGACCTTCGGCAAGGTCATGGGCGGCGGCTTCCCGGCCGCGGCCTTCGGCGGGCGTGCCGACGTGATGGCCCACCTGGCCCCGGCCGGCCCGGTCTACCAGGCGGGCACCCTGTCCGGTAACCCGATCGCCACCGCGGCCGGCCTGGCCCAACTGCGCGGCTGCACCGACGAGGTGTACGCGACCGTGGACAAGGTCGCTGCCGAGATCTCCGGCCTGGTGTCGGAGGCGCTCACCAAGGAGGGCGTGACGCACCGGCTGCAGACCGCCGGGAACATGTTCTCGGTGTTCTTCACCGAGGCCGCCGTCACCAACTACGACGAGGCCAAGACCCAGGAGGCGTACCGTTTCACCGCCTTCTTCCACGCGATGCTCGCCGAGGGTGTCTACCTGCCGCCGTCCGCCTTCGAGTCCTGGTTCGTCTCGGCGGCCCACGACGAGCGGGCGATCGAGCGGATCGCCGCCGCCCTTCCGGCCGCCGCCCGCGCGGCCGCCGCGGCCACGGTCTAGGCCGGACAGGACCCAGGCCCCGATCCATCCCTGCGAGCCCCAGGAGTACTGAGAAGTGAGCGCCAAAGAGATCACCGTCGTCCATCTGATGCGGCACGGTGAGGTGCACAACCCGGAGGGCATCCTGTACGGGCGCCTGCCGGGCTACCGGCTGTCCGAGCTGGGCCGGGAGATGGCCGAGCGGGTCGCCGAGGACCTGGCCGGCCGGGACATCACCCACGTGGTGGCGTCCCCGCTGGAGCGGGCCCAGGAGACCGCCGGGCCGATCGCCAAGGCGCACGGCCTGGACGTCGCGGCGGACGAGCGGCTGATCGAGGCGGACAACATCTTCGAGGGCAAGACCTTCGGCGTCGGCGACGGCTCGCTGCGGAACCCGGGCTACTGGAAGTACCTCACCAACCCGTTCAAGCCCTCCTGGGGCGAGCCCTACCTCGACCAGGTGGTGCGGATGATGGGCGCGCTCGGCGCCGCCCGGGACGCCGCGCGCGGGCACGAGGCGGTCTGCGTCAGCCACCAGCTGCCGATCTGGATCGTCCGCTCCTTCGTCGAGCGCCGCCGGCTCTGGCACGACCCGCGCCGCCGGCAGTGCTCGCTGGCCTCGCTGACCAGCTTCACCTTCGAGGGCGACAAGATCGTCTCGGTCGGCTACCGCGAGCCGGCCCGCGACCTGCTGCCCGCGCACCTGATCGGCAAGGGCGGCAAGGACAAGCCGGTGGGCAAGAGCTTCGGCGCGTGAGCCCGCGGGGCCGTTGGTAAACCCCGCGTAAGTATGGGATCGGGCCGCCCGGCGAGAGCCGGGCGGCCCGACTCCGTCACAGGTCAGAGGGGGTGCGACGCGCTAGGGAGGACCCCGGCGAACCTGCCCGGAACTCCATGCGAAACTTTTCACATGTCTGCCATGGCGCGCCCCCGTCCCCGTGTCGCCGCAGCTGCCGCCACTGTCGCCGCCGCTGCGCTCGTCCTCACCGGCTGTTCCTCCTCGGGCTCGTCGGGCAGCGGCGAAGGCCAGGTCGGCTTCGTCACCGTCAAGGGGACCAATCTGTCGAAGGTGGACACCGGCAAGCGCGGGAGCGCACCGGACATCTCCGGGGAGACCCTGGACGGCGGCCAGACCAAGCTCTCGGACTACCACGGCAAGGTCGTGGTGCTGAACGTCTGGGGCTCCTGGTGCGGGCCGTGCCGGGCCGAGGCGAAGAGCCTCCAGGCCGTCTCGGAGAAGTACAAGGACCAGGGCGTCCAGTTCCTCGGCGTCAACACCCGGGACAGCGACAAGACCAACGCCGTCCGCTTCGAGCAGGAGCAGGGCGTCACCTACCCGAGCATCTTCGACCCGGCGGGCACCCAGCTGCTCAAGTTCCCCAAGGGCAGCCTCAGCCTGCAGTCGCTCCCGACCACCCTGATCGTCGACCGCGACGGCAAGCTGGCCGCCCGCGCCGTCGGCGGCACGACCCAGGACGCGCTGGAGTCGATCCTCCAGCCGGTGGTCGCGGAGCCGAAGCAGTGAGCCTGCCGCTACAGCTCGCCGACAACACCGGGACCCTCCAGAGCGGGGCACTGCTGGTGGCCGCGCCGATCGCGCTGGCGGCCGGGCTGGTGTCGTTCTTCTCGCCCTGCGTGCTGCCGCTCGTCCCCGGCTACCTGTCGTACGTGACCGGCTTCTCCGCCGCCGACCTCGCGGACGCCCGCGGTGCGCGGCGCGGCCGGATGCTGCTCGGGGCGACGCTGTTCATCCTCGGCTTCACCGCGGTCTTCGTCTCGGGCGGGGCGCTGTTCGGCCAGTTCGGCGACACCCTCGCGGCACACAAGCGGGTCATCTCGATCGTGCTCGGCGCTCTGACCATCGTGATGGGCCTCGCCTTCATGGGCCTCGTCCCGGGCCTGAGCATGCGCGAGGTGCGCTCCCACCGCCGCCCGGCGGTCGGCCTGCTGGGCGCCCCGCTGCTCGGCGTGGTGTTCGGCGTCGGCTGGACGCCCTGCATCGGCCCGACCCTGGCGACCGTCCAGAACCTGGCCCTGAACCAGGCCGACGCGGAGCGCGGCGCCCTGCTGATGACCTTCTACTGCCTGGGACTGGGCGTACCGTTCATCGTGGCCGCGCTCGCCTTCCGCCGGGCCCTGGGTGCCTTCGGCTGGGTCAAGCGGCACTACCCGCTCGTCATGCGGATCGGCGGCGGCATGCTCGTCGCGGTCGGTCTGCTGCTCGTCACCGGCATCTGGGACTCGACGATGAGCGAACTGCAGTCCTGGACCGCCGACTTCTCGATCGGAATCTGACCGTGAGCAAGACCACGACCGAGGCCGAGCTGCCCCCGGCGCCGGACGACGCGGCCGCCGAGCGGCTCAGCAGCGCGCCGGTCGAGTCCGAGGGCCCCACCGGCATAGGGGTCCTGGGCTGGGCGCGCTGGATGTGGCGCCAGCTGACCTCGATGCGGGTCGCGCTGATCCTGCTCTTCCTGCTGTCGCTGGCCGCCATCCCGGGCTCGCTGATCCCGCAGTACCAGAACGGCCAGGGCCTGCTCAAGGTCGAGGCGTGGAAGACGCACCACACCACGGTCGCGCCGATCTACGAGAAGCTCCAACTGTTCGACGTCTACAGCTCGGTCTGGTTCTCCGCGATCTACATCCTGCTGTTCGTCTCGCTGGCCGGCTGCATCGTCCCGCGCACCTGGCAGTTCGTCGGCGTGCTGCGGGCCCAGCCGCCGGCCGCGCCGCGCAACCTGACCCGGATGCCGGTCTACGCGGTCTGGCGCACCGAGGCGGACGCCGACGCGGTGAACGCCGCCGCCCACCGGCTGCTGCGCAAGCGCCGGTTCCGCGCCAACCTGGCCGGCGGCTCGGTGGCCGCCGAGAAGGGCTACCTGCGCGAGGTCGGCAACCTGCTCTTCCACATGTCGCTGTTCGCGCTGCTCGGCGGCTTCGCCTGGGCCAGCCTGGCGTCCGGCACCGGCGGCAAGCTGATGGTCGAGGGCGAGGGCTACTCCAACACCATCACCCAGCTCGACGACTTCAACGGCACGCGGTTCTACGGCACCGAGGACCTCGACCCCTTCTACCTGAAGCTGAACGGCTTCACCGCCAAGTTCCAGGACAAGGGCGACCAGATCGGCGCCGCCCGGCAGTTCACCGCGAACGTCGAGTACACGGCGGGCGAGGACACCTCGAAGCTCAAGCAGGGCACGATCGAGGTCAACCACCCGCTGGAGATCGGCGGCAGCAAGGTCTTCCTGATCGGCCACGGCTACGCCCCGGTCATCACCGTCAAGAACGGCAAGGGCGACGTCGTCTACCGGGGTGCCGTGCCGTTCCTGCCGCAGGACAGCAACCTGACCTCGACCGGTGTCGTGAAGGTCTCCGACTACGGCGCTGGCCCGGACGGCAACCCGACCCAGATGGGCTTCTCCGGCTTCTTCCTGCCGACCGCGCCGCTGAGCTTCGAGGGCACCGGCCCGGTCTCGCTCTACCCCGGCGACGCCGCCCCCGAGCTGGTGCTGAACGCCTTCGCGGGCGACCTGGGCACCGACTCCGGCCTGCCGCAGAACATCTACCAGCTCAACGACCGGAAGCTGACCCAGCTGACCCAGGACGGCCAGCCCGCCAAGGCCCGGCTCAAGCCCGGCCAGGCCTGGGACCTGCCGGACGGCTACGGCAGCGTCACCTTCGAGGGCTACAAGCAGTGGGCCAGCTTCAACGTCTCGCACCGCCCGGGCAACACGATCGCCCTGACCGGTGCGGTGCTGGCGATCCTCGGCCTGATCGGCTCGCTGTTCGTGCAGCGCCGCCGGATCTGGGTGCGCGCGGTCGCCCTGCCGGGCGGCGGCACCCAGGTGGAGCTGGCCGGTCTGGCCCGCAGTGAGTCGGCGAAGATCGCCGAGGAGCTGGCCGAACTCGCGGTGGACCTCCAGGACGACGCCCCGGCGTCGGAGGACGAGGACGACGCCGCACCCGAAGGCCCCGCGCCCGAGGATCCCGAAGCCGAGGACCCCGCAGCCGAGGCCCCCGGACCCGAGGCCGCCGCGGCTTCGGACGCACCCGCAGAACCCGCAGTCCCTGCCGACCAGAACTCCAAGGAGTAGACGGTGCATCTCGCCTCGGGGGTCGACCCACAGCTGGCCGACCTCTCCAACAAGCTGATCTATTCGGCGATGGTGGTCTACACGCTCGCCATGTTCGCCCACATGATCGAGTGGACCTTCGGCAGCAAGGGCGCCGTCGCCGTCCGCTCGACGGAGCAGTCGGGCAGCCTGTCCGAGACCGTCGCCGGCACCAAGGGCGCGAAGAAGGTCACCGTCACCGTGGCGGGGGCCGGCGGCGGCACCACCACGCTCACCCGCACCGCCCTGGCGGGCGAGGGCGCGACGGTGGTCACCAGCGGGCGCGGCGCGGACGAGGAGGACGGTCCGGGCGCGGCCGGCAACAGCACCCGGGCCGACCTGGCCGGCCGGATCGCGGTCTCGCTCACCGTGCTGGGTGCCCTGCTGCACGCCGGCGGCATCGTCACCCGCGGCCTCTCGGTCTCCCGCTGGCCGTGGGGCAACATGTACGAGTTCTCCTGCGCCTTCGCCTTCGCCATGACGGCGGCGTACCTGGTGCTGCTGGCCTCGAAGAAGAACGTCCGCTGGCTCGGCCTGCCGGTCGTGCTCGCGGGGCTGCTGACCCTCGGCATCGCCACCACGGTGCTCTACACCGACTCCGAGCAGCTCGTCCCGGCGCTGCACTCGCCGTGGCTGGCGATCCACGTCTCGACCGCGATCTTCTGCGGCGGCGCCTTCTACGCGGCGTTCATCGCCACGCTGCTGTACCTCGGCAAGGACTCCTTCGACAAGCGGATCGCGGCCGGCCTGACCACCGGCCCGCTGGGCACCCCGGCGTCGGTCTGGCGCCGGCTGCCCGCCGCGTCCACCTTCGACAAGCTGTCCTACCGGATCAACGCCCTGGTCTTCCCGCTCTGGACCTTCACCATCATCGCGGGCGCGATCTGGGCCGAGGCGGCCTGGGGCAAGTACTGGGAGTGGGACCCGAAGGAGACCTGGTCGTTCATCACCTGGGTCGCCTACGCCTGCTACCTGCACGCCCGCGCGACGGCCGGCTGGAAGGGCCGCAAGGCGGCCTACCTGGCGCTGGCGGCCTTCGCCTGCTGGCTCTTCAACTACTACGGCGTGAACATCTTCGTCACCGGCAAGCACTCCTACGCGGGGATCTGACCGGGGCACACAGTCACCCACCGGCCCGGCTCTCCGCAGAAGGTAGCCGGGCCGAGGTGCGACAGGGGTAGTTCGTGCCGGCCGCCGGCCGGCACGGGGAGGAACGAGGAGGAAATCGCGCAATGGAGTGCGACGAGGTCATGCTGACCGTCCGAATCACCGCCGCCGAGCGCACGTTGCTCCGCCGGCTCGCCCAGGGACACCGCAGCGACGTGTCCGAGGTGGTGGCCGATGGCCTGCTGGACATCATCCCCACGCTCAGCTCGCCGGTGGACGCCTACCGCCTGCTGGGCGCCCTGGCGGCGCCGGCGCCGTGCGCGCTGACGGTCTGGCTGCCGACCCCGCTGGCCGACCTGCTGGTGCCCGGCGCGGCGCGGATCGCGCAGGTCACCGAGGTCCGGATCGAGTCGGCCAGCGCGATGCTGGGCGCGGCGCTGCGGCTCTGGCTGGCCCAGGACCCGGTCCGGCTGGCCACCAACCTCAGCGTGATGCACGCTGGTCGGCCGTCGGCGCTGGTCGCCGCCTAGCGGGCGGTCGAGGGGGCCCAGGGGGCGCTCGGGGGAGGCCGGTTCAACTGGCCAGTGGCAGCCGGGGGCTGCCGATGCCCTGGCCGGCGGGGCGGTCGTCGAAGGCCTCCCGCCGGGCGGGCACCGTCGGCGGCTCTCCCGGTCTGTCGCCCGGTCTGTCACCCCGCCTGTCGGCCGGCCTGTCCGCCGATCCGTCGGCGGGCCCGTCGATCGGTTCGGTGAGCAGCCGGCAGTCGGCCGCCGTCCGCCCGTCCTGGACCAGCAGCACCCGGACGGGCAGCCGGCGGCCGTCCGGCGCCTGCTCGTGGACCGCCTGGACGAGGCAGGGCCGGTCCAGCTCGATGTAGTGGTCGAAGGACGTCACCAGCTCGACCGGCACCACCGGTTCGGGGTGGCGCAGCCGCTGGGCGGCCTGCCGGGCGGCCTCCAGCACCAGCATCCCGGGCACGTGGTCCAGCTCGTGGTCGAACAGCACCGGGTGCCCGGCGTCGGTGCGCAGCAGCCAGGTGTCGGGCCGCAGGGTGGGGCTGAGCACGACGTCCGTGGGCTGTGCGCGGCCGACCAGTTCGGGCGCGGTGGGCGCGGGCGGCCGGGGCAGGGTGGCGGCCCGCCGCTCGGGGCCGCGCAGCCGGGCGTAGGAGGCGGGG
Organism: Kitasatospora sp. NPDC088861; assembly: GCF_044750105.1. Taxonomy (NCBI): domain Bacteria; kingdom Bacillati; phylum Actinomycetota; class Actinomycetes; order Kitasatosporales; family Streptomycetaceae; genus Kitasatospora; species Kitasatospora sp. NPDC088861. The sequence continues at coordinate 16,158 of NZ_JBIVJF010000001.1, read as the reverse complement.
GAGACGACCCGCAACTGGCCGGAGCCGTGGCCGATCGGGTGGCCGTCCCGGGATATGTCGATGTGCACCCGCAGCGAGACCAGCCGCCCGTGCCGCATCCGGACGTCCTCGCAGCCGACCGCGAGCATCAGCGAGGCCGGTCCGGTGGTGACGGCCAGGCCGCGCAGGCCGTCCGGGCCGAGCGCGTAGGAGAGGTCCTCCATGACGAAGTGGTGGCCGCGCGGCACTCCGAAGCCGGCGTGGCCGATCAGCAGTCCGGCCTGCCGGATGGTCTCGGCCATCAGCACCGGGTCGTGGAAGCGGTCCCCGGGCAGGCGGTAGAAGGCGTGCAGCCGGGGCCACTGGGCGCCGAGCAGGAAGTCGTACGGACCGGTGGCCTGCCAGCCGGTGAGGAACACCTCGGACACCGAGGTGCGGTGCACCAGGTGGCGGGAGACGGTCCGCTCGTGGAAGTCGTAGCCGGGACCGGGGTGGGCGTACGGACCGTGGGCGTCCGGCTCTACGATCAATGGCATGACGGGCCCTACTCCAGGGTGGCGGTCGAGCGGCCGGTACGGCCGCCTGAAAGAAAACATACAGACCACCCGGTTTCTCTTCTGCGTCTGGGGTGGCCCCTGCCGCGCAGCCCGACGCGACCACGCTACCCGGCCTCTGGACTGGGGTAATGGCCGCCCAGGGGGTGGCAGGCCCGGGGCGGGGGTGCTCCCCACTGGACGGCGGGGTCGGCGAAGGAGCTAGATTAGATACCAACCATGCGGTTTCGGTCGGCGCCGTCCGCATGCGAGGCGTCGCCCCCAACGGCGGCGCGCTGACAGCAGCGGGGCGGGCGGGGGGAAACGCGTCCGGCCGAGTCCGGAGGGGCCCAGTGGTCAAGCAGGAACGCGCGGGGCGGACCAGGCGTGCCGTGCTGCTCGCCGCGGCGGACACGTTCGCCGGCGTGGGCTTCGAGGCCGCCAGCCTGGTCGACATCAGCCGCCGGGCCGGGGTGAGCAAGGGCGCCCTCTACTTCCACTTCGTCTCCAAGCAGGCCCTCGCCGACGGCGTGCGCGCCGCCGCCGGGCGCGAGATCGGCTCGGCCGCGCTGCGCGCCCTGCGCTCCGGCGGACCGGCCCTCCAGGGCCTGATCGACTTCTCGCACGAACTCGCCCGGCTGCTGCGCGAGGACGTGATGGTCCGGGCCGGCGTCCGGCTCGGCCGCCAGGGCCCACCCCGGGCCGACACCCCGGACGGCCCGCCCGGCGCGGACGCCGCCTGGCGCAGCCTCACCGCCGTCGTCCACCGGCTGCTGGACCGCGCCGCCGAGGCCGGCGAGCTGCGCCCCGGGCTGGACCGCCGGGCCGCCGCCGAACTGCTGACGACGATGGCGGCCGGCCAGGTGCTGCTCGCCGCCGAGGAGGCCGACCGGCCCGGGCCGGAGGCCGTCGGCCGGCTCTGGGCGGCCGCGCTGCCGGCCCTGGTGGCGGTGGAGCACTGCGCCGACTACCGGCTCCGAGCGGCCCTGGGCGGACAGCTCCGGCAAGCGCCCTGAGAAACGCCCGGGAGGCGTCGCGGGAGGTGCCCCGGAAGCGCCCGGCGTGATCCGGAGGAGAGCCCCTAGGAGGGCACGCGCTCGGCGACGCTCAGCCGGGCGAGCGCGTGCGGCTGGACCAGGCCGGGCAGCACCAGCGTCCACAGGTCGGACATCCGCTGGATCAGGTCCCGCCGGTCGGTCAGCACCTGGGAGCTCAGCTGGATCCCGGTGACGGCCCCGGTGATCACCCCGGCGGCGGCCGCCAGATCGATCCCCGGGTGGAGGTCCCCGGCGTCCCGGGCGCGTTCCAGCAGCCCGCGGGCCACGTCGGACCAGCCCTGGTAGGCGGCGATCTGCGGCTGGGTGAAGCTGCCGTGCTCGATCGTCAGCCGGATGCTGCCGCGCACCAGCGGGTCGTCCTGGAGGGCGTGGGCGAAGGCGTACCCGAGGTCGATCAGGGTCTGCACCGGGCTGTCCGAGGACGGCTGCCAGGTGCCCAGCCAGGCGCCCTGCCCCTCGATGACGGCGAGCGCCAGCTCCTCCTTGGAGCGGAAGTGGAAGTACAGCGCGCCCTTGGTGACACCGGCCCGGTCCAGGATCTCGGACATCGTGGCGGCGGCGTAGCCCCGCTCGTCGAACACCTCGGCCGCCGCGAGGAGTACCGTCTGGCGGGTCGCCAGCGCGCGGGCCTGCCTGGCCATCGCAGCCTCCCTGGATAGTTCTGGTCCATCGGCAGCGGCCGATCCTATGGGGGCCGACGGGGCGGCGGGCCGCATACCGTCCAGTAGGTATTCTACCGAGCCGCGCCGGGGCGGAGCGGACACCCGGTGGTCGGACCGGCCGGGCCCGGTGGTCCGGGCCGCCGGGAAGGCCGGAAGGCCGGCCACCCGGGTGGGGTGACCGGCCGTCGCGGGAGGTTCCGGGCCGTCAGGCGGCCTGCTGCCAGCTGACCGGCGAGTAGTAGGCCGGGCGGCGCTCCAGGCGCTGCCAGTTGGCGATCGGCTCGACCTGCGCGGTCGCGGCGGCCTGCTGCGCGACGGCCGCCCGGGCCATCAGCACGGCGGTGAGGGCGGCCAGCTCCTCGTCGGAGAGCGAGCCGCGGACGATACGGACGAGGGGTTCGGCGGAAGCAGTCATGGTCTGGTTTTCTCCCCCGGTGGCTTGTGGTGTGTGGTGGTCGCTCGGAACTGCGTGCTGCGGGCCGCGCGTGGGCGCGGGCGTTACATCGGCGGGTTGCCGTGCTTGCGGCTGGGCAGGTCGGCGTGCTTGGTGCGGAGCATGGCCAGGGCGGAGGCGATCACCTGGCGGGTCTCGGCGGGGTCGATGACGTCGTCGACGAGGCCGCGTTCGGCCGCGTAGTACGGGTGCATCAGTTCGTTCTTGTATTCCTTGATCTTCTGGGCGCGCATGGCGTCGGGGTCTTCGGCGGCGTTGATGTCGCGGCGGAAGATGACGTTGGCGGCGCCTTCGGCGCCCATGACGGCGATCTCGTTGGTGGGCCAGGCGTAGGAGAGGTCGGCGCCGATGGAGCGGGAGTCCATGACGATGTAGGCGCCGCCGTAGGCCTTGCGCAGGATGAGCTGGATGCGGGGCACGGTGGCGTTGCAGTAGGCGTAGAGGAGTTTGGCGCCGTGGCGGATGATGCCGTCGTGCTCCTGGTCGACGCCGGGCAGGAAGCCGGGGACGTCGAGCATGGTGACGAGGGGGATGTTGAAGGCGTCGCACATCTGGACGAAGCGGGCGGCCTTCTCGCTGGCGTTGATGTCGAGGACGCCGGCGAGGGACTGGGGCTGGTTGGCGATGATGCCGGTGACGTGGCCGTCGATGCGGGCCAGGACGCACAGGACGTTGGTGGCCCAGCGTTCGTGGACTTCGAGGTATTCGCCGTGGTCGACGATCTCCTCGATGACCTTGCGCATGTCGTAGGGGCGGTTGCCGTCGGCGGGGACGAGGTCGAGGAGGGTGTCGTTGCGGCGCTCGACGGGGTCGTCGTTGACGGCGGGGGGCGGCATCTCGCGGTTGTTCTGGGGGAGCAGGGAGAGGAGGTAGCGGACTTCCTCGATGCAGGACTGCTCGTCGTCGTAGACGAAGTGGGAGACGCCGGAGACGCCGGCGTGGACATCGGCGCCGCCGAGGCCGTTCTGGGTGATCTTCTCGCCGGTGACGGCCTGGACGACGTCGGGTCCGGTGATGAACATCTGGGAGGTCTCGCGGACCATGAAGACGAAGTCGGTCAGCGCGGGGGAGTAGGCGGCGCCGCCGGCGCAGGGGCCGAGCATGACGGAGATCTGCGGGATGACGCCGGAGGCCTTGGTGTTGCGCTGGAAGATGCCGCCGTAGCCGGCGAGGGCGGTGACGCCCTCCTGGATGCGGGCGCCGGCGCCGTCGTTGAGGGAGACCAGGGGGGCTCCGGCCGCGATGGCCATGTCCATGATCTTGTGGATCTTCTGCGCGTGGGCCTCGCCCAGCGCGCCGCCGAAGATCCGGAAGTCGTGCGCGTAGGTGAAGACGGTCCGCCCGTGCACGGTGCCCCAGCCGACGATCACACCGTCGGTGTGCGGCTTCTTCGCCTCCAGGCCGAAGCCCTGGGCGCGGTGCCGGCGCAGCGGCTCGACCTCGCGGAAGGAGCCCTCGTCCAGCAGCAGGTCGATGCGCTCGCGGGCGGTCAGCTTGCCCTTCGCGTGCTGGGCCTCGGTGGCCTTCTCGCTGGGGCCGCGCCGCACCTTCTCGCGCAGTTCGTGCAGCTCGGCGACCCGCCCGCGGGCGTCGGCCGCGACCTCGGGGACCTCGCCGTCGACTGGCGCCTCATGCACAACCGTCATCTCGAACCACTCCAAGGGTGAGGGAACTGTCCGACAGCCAACGTCTGCTGTGCCCCCGGCTGCGAATCACTTTCTTCACTTATGACTGTACGAGGGGCCGTGCGTTGGTTTCGGCGTCGATTCCGTACAAGGTCAGGTCCGTTTAGATGTCAGGCCTGCACAGAAGGGGTGGTGTCGAAGCCGGAGCGCTGGGTGTCTGTTCGAATACCGGGGGCTGTCGGTCAGGTGATGGCCCGATGATCTGAACATGAAGAAAAGTGCAGGTCAGGGCTGTTGTTCAGTAATGTAGGGCGGCCCTCTTGCGCCTTGCTCAAGCCCCGCTCAAGTCCGGTCGGGCGCCGGTTCGGATCCGTGCTAGACGGCGCCGAGTCGTAGGGAAGCGCCAAAAACACCACAGCCCACCCGATGCCGTCCGGGTGGGCTGTCCGGGGGATGCCCCCAGTGGCTCCGATCAGCTCTTTCGGCCGTCCTCGGGCTCGTCCTCGCCCCGCAGCTCCTGCTCGCGGCGGCGCAAATCGGCCTCCCACTGCTTCAGCATGTCCTCGTGATCCTTGTCGCTCTTCTTCAACGAGGCGAGGAATTCGGGGTCGTCGTCCGGTGCGAGCGGGCGGCCGTCGCGCCGGACCGGCTGCCCCGGACGGCCGTCGGCGTCGTCGGGCGCCCCGGTCCGCAGGAGGCCGCGCTGCTTGCCGGCCACCAGCCAGGCGATCAGGCCCACCGGCGGGAACAGCAGCACGATGAGCACCCACACCGGCTTGGGCAGGTGCTTCACCTGGTCCTCGGGGGTGGTCAGGCAGTCGATGAACGCCCACACCCAGAGCGCGAGCGGAAGGATGATGGTCAGAAGAATTCTCAGCACGGCGGCGATCTCCCTGCGGGGCGGTCGGGGCGGGTGCCTTCCCGGGGCCCTTGACGGAGCCAGGCTATCCGGTGGCGGATACTGACAGGCATGGCATACGACGATCTCCGCTCGTTCCTGCGGGCACTCGACCGTGAGGGCGACCTCAAGCGCATCAAGGCAGAGGTGGACCCGCACCTGGAGATCGGCGAGATCGTCGACCGGGTCCAGAAGGCCAAGGGCCCCGCGCTGCTCTTCGAGAACGTCAAGGGCTCGTCGATGCCGCTCGCGATGAACGTCTTCGGCACCGAGCGGCGCCTCGCCAAGGCGCTCGGCCTCAAGGGCCCGGACGACATCTCGGAGAAGATCGCCGGCCTGCTCAAGCCCGAGCTGCCGCAGGGCTTCACCGGCTTCCGGGACGCCTTCGGCAAGCTCGCCTCGATGGCGCACGTGCCGCCCCGGCACGTGAAGTCCGGTGACGCGCCGGTCCAGGAGGTCGTGCTCACCGGCGACGACGTCAACCTGGACGAGCTGCCCGCCCTGTTCACCTGGCCGATGGACGGCGGCTCCTTCTTCAACCTGGGCCTCACCCACACCAAGGACCCGGACAGCGGCATCCGCAACCTCGGGCTCTACCGGCTCCAGCGGCACGACCGCCGCACCATCGGCATGCACTGGCAGATCCACAAGGACAGCCGCAACCACTACGCGGTGGCCGCGAAGCGCGGCGAGCGGCTGCCGGTCGCGATCGCCTTCGGCTGCCCGCCCGCCGTGACCTACGCGGCCACCGCGCCGCTGCCCGGCGACATCGACGAGTACCTGTTCGCCGGCTTCGTCGCCGGGGAGCGGGTGAAGATGGTCGACTGCAAGACCGTCCCGCTCCAGGTCCCGGCCGACGCCGAGGTGGTGCTGGAGGGCTGGCTGGAGCCCGGCGAGATGCTCCCCGAGGGCCCGTTCGGCGACCACACCGGCTTCTACACCCCGCAGGAGCCGTTCCCGGCGCTGAAGATCGACTGCGTGACGATGCGCCGCCGTCCGATCCTCCAGTCCATCGTGGTCGGCCGCCCGCCGACCGAGGACGGCCCGTTGGGCAAGTTCACCGAGCGGTTCTTCCTGCCGCTGCTGAAGATCATCATCCCGGACATCGTCGACTACGACCTGCCCGAGGCCGGCGGCTTCCACAACTGCGTGATCGTCTCGATCGACAAGAAGTACCCCAAGCACGCCCAGAAGACGATGCACGCCATCTGGGGCGCCCACATGATGTCGCTGACCAAGCTGATCATCGTGGTGGACTCCGACTGCGACGTGCACGACTACCAGGAGGTCGCCTGGCGGGCCTTCGGCAACGTCGACTACAGCCGCGACCTCACCGTCGTCGAGGGCCCGGTCGACCACCTCGACCACGCCTCATACCAGCAATTCTGGGGCGGCAAGGCCGGCATCGACGCGACCCGCAAGCTCCCCGAGGAGGGGTACACCCGGGACGGCGGGTGGCCCGAGATGGTCTCCTCGGACCCGGCCACCGCCGAACGAGTGACCCGTCGCTGGAAGGAATACGGACTGTGAGGAGATACGGCACTATGGGGTCGGACCAGACGCAGGGGGCTGCCGCTCCCCGCACCGGCGGGGGTCTCCCGGAGTACGGACTGTGAGCACCGCTGCGGTCGAGACGCCCGGGCGCACGAAGGCCTTCCTGCGCCTGGTGATGATCGAGCACTCGGTCTTCGCCCTGCCCTTCGCCTACACCGCCGCACTGACGGCCATGTTCCTCGCCGACAAGCGGGTGCACTGGGGCGAGCTGTTCATCGTCACCGTCTGCATGGTCGGCCTGCGCACCTTCGCCATGGCCGCCAACCGGATCATCGACCGCGAGATCGACGCCCGGAACCCGCGCACGGCCTCGCGCGAACTCGTCACGGGTGCGGTGTCGCTGAAGACGGCGTACGCCGGCTCGGCCGTGGCACTGATCGTCTTCCTCGGCGCGGCGGCGATGCTCAACCCGCTCTGCCTGGCGCTCGCGCCGGTCGCCGTCGTGCCGATGGTGGTCTACCCGTACGGCAAGCGCTTCACCGACTTCCCGCAGGCCATCCTGGGCCTCGCCCAGGCCATGGGCCCGGTCGGCGCCTGGCTCGCGGTGACCGGCACCTGGTCGTGGGACGCCCTCGTACTGGGTGTCGCGGTCGGCGTGTGGATCGGCGGCTTCGACCTCATCTACGCCTGCCAGGACGTCGAGTCCGACCGGCACGGCAAGGTGCGGTCGGTACCGGCCCGCTTCGGCATCCCGGCGGCCATCCGGGGCGCGCGGGTGTGCCACCTCGTGACGACGCTCCTGCTGGGGTGGTTCGCGCTCCGGACCCACGCCGGCGCGGCGTTCTGGGTCGGCCTGGTCGTCGTCGCGGGGGCGTTCGTCTACGAGCACACCATCGTCAAGCCGAACGACCTGTCGAAGCTGAACCGGGCCTTCTTCCAGACCAACGGCTTCGTGGGCATCTCGCTGTTCGCCTTCGCCCTGCTGGACCTGATCATCCGTGGGCTCGGGGTCTGAGCCCCGCGGAGTCACTTGCGTGGACCCTGTCGCCTTGGGAGACCTGGATCAGGTGAGCGGCGGGGTCAACTGGCAGACGACGACGAGTTCGAGTCGGGGGACGATGTAGTAAGTGATCAGTCCTCCGGCGACGTCGAGGCACTGCATGGGCTCGCCACTGCCCTCGTACGTGGTGCCATCCAGGTAGAGCGCTTCGGCTGCCCGAACCAGTTCGGCGGCCTTCTGCTCGACTGCCGAGAGGAAACTGGCCGGTGCCCCGCCGGTGACGTGCTCCTCGCCGGGCAGGTACTCCCAGCTCCAGCTCACCCGTTCACCGCCGAGAAGGCGGACCGGTACAGCACGGCGACCTCCGTGGCGTGTCGGCGGCACTCCTCAACGGTTGCGGCGTGGTTGGCCAGGTAGTTCTCCCGGTGGTAGGTCTGCGCCGTGGCCGGGACCCGCTCGATCTCCACCACGGTGGCCCAGTGGGCAACGAACGCGCGGATCGGGTTGACGCTGCCTGCCTCGATGGCCGCCGCCATGGCTCTGGTCTGCCCCTCCACCATCTCCGGAAGCCGGTCGGCAGCCACCACGGCGAGCGCGGCCTTGATCGCCGCGGGGGTCTTCTCAGGCCGAGGGATGAGTTCGGTTCCATTCGACACCGGCTGGCTCACAGGGCGCTCCTCTCGTCTCGTCCGAGCCTAGCCGGGTCAGCGGAACAGCGCGGCGTGATCCGTGGCCCAGGTGCGGAAGTTGCGGGGCGGGTGGCCGGTGAGGTCCTGGACCGTCGTGGTGGCCGGGTTCGGGGTGGTGATGCGGGCGTGGATGAAGTCCAGTGCGCTGTCGACGACCGCTCCGGGCCGGCCGGTGGCGGACATGCGGCGGCGGGCCGCCTCGCGGGGGATCTCCTGCCACTTCACCGGCCGGCCGGCGGCCTCGCCGATGATGTCCACCTGTTCCGCCTGGGTGGGGCACTCCGGGCCGGTGAGCAGATAGCGCGCGCCGTCGTGGCCGTCCTCGGTGAGGGCGCGGACGGCGACCGCCGCGATGTCCCGCTCGTCCACCGGGTTCAGTCCGGCCGCGCCGCCGTAGCCCTGCACGGCGCCCCCGGAGCGGATCTCCTCCGCCCACTGGAGCGCGGCGGTGAACCCGTGCGCCCGCAGCACCGTGTGCCGGACCCCGCTCCCGGCGAGCAGCGCCTCCACCTCGCCCTCGGCCCGGACGGCCGTCGAGGAGAGGAGCACGACCCGCCCGACCTCCCGGGCCAGCACCCCCACCGCGTCTGCCGCCTCGTCCGCCGTGGGGAACGGCCACCCCAGCAGCACCGCTCCCGCCCCCTGGACCGCCGCCTCCAGCGATGCCGGGTCGAGCAGGGCCCGCTGCGTCAGCGTCCGCACCCGCACCCCGGCGGCGGCGAGCTGCAGCCCGACGTGTCGCTCGACCGCTCCGGGGGCGCCGACCGCCAGCACAGGCGACGTGCCATCAACTCGCTTCTCTGTCATGTCTCGAACGTAGGCGAGAAGTATGAGACGCCCCATGCGTGCGGGTCTCCGGTTCATGCGCCATCGTCTACCAGGCGCGCGCCAACTCGCATGCGCCCCCGAGTGCTTCGCGCACCGACCTCGCCCTGGCCTCCGCCGACTGACCGGGTGCCGGCTGCGCACAGGAAGTCGGCGAGTCCGACTTCCTGTGCGCTCGGCCCGGGGCGGCTACTCCGAACGGTCGGAGATGAAGGCCTCGTACTGGGCGGCCGTGAGCAGCTGCTTCAGCTCGTCAGGCCTGGTGGCGGTGAGCTCGACGATCCAGCCGTCGCCGTACGGGTCCGTGTTGATCAGCTCGGGCTCGGCGCTCAGGCTCTCGTTCACCGCGGTGACCGTTCCGGTGAGCGGCATGAAGAGTTCGCTCACCGACTTGACCGACTCCACCGTGCCGAACGCTTCGTCGGATTCGAGCTGCTTTCCCCCGGTGGGGATGTCGACGAAGACGATGTCACCGAGCTGCTTCTGCGCGAAATCGGTGATGCCCACCTGGGCCTTGTCCTTGCCGGTGGTCCGCACCCACTCGTGGTCCTTGGTGTACTTGAGGTCTTTCGGGACGTTGGCCATGGAGATCTCCGCGAGATCGAGGTGACTGCACTGACGGATCGTCAGTCATGCGGAGGAGCCTGCTACAGGTCCCCGCCCCTCACCGCGAAGCGCACCCGGTCGGGTGAAGGCGGGTGTCAGTTGTGCAGGAAGGACTCCAGTGAGGTGGCCAGCGCCACCGGCGTCTCGTACATCGGGTAGTGGCCGCTGCCGCCGAGCTCCTCCAGTTCGGCGTTGGGGTAGTGGGCGAGCCAGGTTCCGCGCATCACGTCGGCGGTCAGGGCGAGGTCGTGTGCGCCCACGATCACCTTGACGGGGACGGGGTTTCCGCTGATGCGGCGTTCCAGGTCGGCCGTCGCCCAGTCCCGCACGTACCCGCCGAAGGCCTCGGGCGTGGAGAGTCGGAGCGACTGGTCGACCATGCGGTCCAGCCAGACCCGGCCCGCCCGCTGCCCGGTGACCAGGTCGAGGATCGCGTACCGCTTCTCGCGGTCCTCGGCGGCGCCGTAGAACAGCGCCTCGCCGTCCGCGTCCAGCGGGTAGGCCCCGGCGGGGACGGGTGCCAGGCCGACGAGCTTGCGCACCCGCAGCGGCGCCTCGGCCAGCACCTGCTGCGCGGCCTTGCCGCCCATCGAGTGGCCGATCAGCGAGAAGCGGTCCCAGCCGAGCTGGTCGGCCAGGGCGAGCGTGTCGGCGGCGATCTCGGCGAGCGTGTAGGAGCCGGTGACGTCCTTGCGCTCCCCGTAGCCCCGGTAGTCGAGGAACGCGTAGCTGAAGGCCCTGCCGTCGAGGTAGTCGAGGAAGGGCCCCCAGCCCGCGCTGGTGCCGAACCAGTCGTGCAGGACCAGGACGTGGTGGTCGCCGGTGCCGGTCGAGCGGTGAGGGATCGTCATGCCCTCGGTCCTTCCCCGGAAGCCTCCCGCCCGAACGGCCGGTCTCCGGCCCGTACGGCGGCCGGCTACGCCGGGGGTCGTCGGGCGAAGGCCGGGGCGTGTTCGGGGCGGGGGCCGAAGGCGATCAGGCGGGAGATGCCCAGCCGGACCGCCGGGACGTGGCGGACGAGCGCGGCGAATCCCATCGGCGGGCCGGACCGCCGGCCGGTGAGCGCCGGGACGAACATCACGCCGTGCAGAATCCGCTGCAGCCGCTGGATGACCACGGTCGGCATCTGGCGCCGCCGTTGCACCCGGGCGAGTGCGGCGGTGGTCGGGCGGCCGCGCAGCAGCGGTTCGGCGAGCAGGGTGGCGGCCGCGACGGCGTCCTGGATGGCGAGGTTGATGCCCACCCCGCCGGCCGGGGACATCGCGTGGGCGGCGTCGCCGATCAGCAGCAGGCCGTCGGTGTACCAGCGGTCCAGCCGGTTGAGCCGGGCGTCGAGCATGTGGACGTCGTCCATGCCCGCCAACTGGTCGACGCGGTCGGCGTACTGGGGCAGCAGCCGGGCGATCCGCTCGCGGAAGCGTTCCACGCCCTCGGCGCGCAGCTGCGGGTCGGAGCCCTTGGGCTTGAAGTAGGCGATCTGGAAGTAGCCGTCGCGGGCGATGCTGAGGGCCAGTTCGCCGTTGCCGAAGCCGGCGACGAGGCTGGGCGGCGCGGCCTGCTCCTCCGCGTGCCGGGGCAGGCGGAACCACCAGACGTCGAAGGGCACCGGGTACTCCTCGGCCACCAGACCGGCCGCCTTGCGCAGGGTCGAGTGTCGGCCGTCGGTGCCGACGGTGAGGTCGGCGCGGAGCTCGCCCTGCTCGCCGTCCCGGGTGCGGTAGCGCACGCCGGCCACCCGGCCGTTCTCCTGGATCAGCCCGGTGGCCTCGGTGTTCATCCGCAGGGTGAAGGTGGGTTCCTGCCGGGCTTCCTCGACCAGGAAGTTGAGCAGGTCCCACTGCGGCATCATCGCGATGTAGTTGTACGGCGCGGGCAGTCGGTCGTAGGCGCTCAGCGGGACTTGGCCGACGCCGGGAACCGGCACCACCAGGTTGCCGAGCCGGCTCTGCGGCAGCGCGGCGAACTTCCGGCCGAGGCCGAGTTCGTCCATCAGTCGCACGGTGGAGGCGTGGACGGTGTCGCCGCGGAAGTCCCGCAGGAAGTCCCCGTGCTTCTCCAGCACGGTCACCTCGACACCCGCCCGGGCCAGCAGCAGGCCCAACATCATTCCGGCCGGTCCGCCCCCGGAGATCACGACGCTCATGGCTCTCTCCCTTGCTGTGCTCGGTTGATCACCTTCCGTGTGGAACTTGCATTTACAGAGTCTCTGGAACTGTCTCAGGTGTCAAGTAGTATGCTGCTTCACATGAAGGATCTGGTGGCGGCCGCCCTCGCGGCGGCGAAGGACCGGGGCCAGGACGTCGCGGACGTTCCGCTGACGGCGATCGCCGCGACGGCCGGAATCTCCCGCAGCACCCTGCTGCGCAGGCTCGGCGGCTGCCGGGCACCGCTGGACGAGGCGGTCCGGCAGGCGGGCGTCGACCCGGGCGGACGGCCGCCGGTACGGGAGCGCGCGATCGCGGCGGCAGCCGGGCTGGTGGCCGAACGCGGCCTGGGCGGGGTCACCCTGGACGCCGTGGCGGACCGCGCCGAGTGCTCGCTGCCCAGCCTGCACACCGTCTTCGAGGGCCGGGACGGCCTGCTCACCGCCGTCTTCCTCCAGTACGGCCCGCTGCCGGACCTGGAAGCGCTCGCCGCGAACCCGCCGGAGTGCCTGGAGGACACCGTCCGGGCACTCCACCGCGCCTTCGCCGCGGCCTTCGACCGCCGGCCCCGGGTCATGCCGGCGGTCTTCGCCGACCTGTTCGCCCGACCGGACGGCCCCGCCTCCCGGATGATGGCGGCCCACCTGCCGCGACTGTTCGACGGCCTCGGCCGGCTGCTGCTGCCGTACATCGAGGCAGGACGGCTGCGTCCGCTGCCGCTCCCGGTGCTGGTCCAACTGCTGTTCGGCCCGCTGGTCAACCACATCCTGCTGCGGCCGGTCCTCGAACCGGCCCTCGGCGCCGGACTGCCCTCGCTGGAGGAGTCCATCGACCTCTTCGCCGAGACCTACCTGCGGGCGGTCGCCCTGCCGTAGCGGCGCCGGGAGACTGCCTGATCCGTTCCTGGGCCCTGGGACGTGTCCCCCGGAAAGCGCCGAGCCCCGGCTCGCCGGGCGGAGCCGGGGAGCCGGGGCTCGGACGGGGGTGGTCAGGCGCTGCGGCGGCGGCGCGCGACGAAGAGCGCGCCGATGCCGCCGACGAGCAGGGCGGCGGCGCCCGCCGCGGTCCTGATGACGCCGTCCGACCCGGTGTGGGCGAGCTGGCCGCCCGCCAGCTGGGCGGCGGTGCCCGTGGTGCCCGTGGTGCCGGTGGTGTCGGTGGTGTCGGTCTCGTCGGCGGTGCCGGTGGTGTAGGTGGTCCGGATGACGGGGCCGGTGTCGACGCCGGAGGTGTCGGCGGTCGCGGCGGTGAGCTGGATCGCGCTGCCCTGCGGGCCCGCGTCGGCGGCGTGGGCGGTGCCCTCGTTGATGAGGGCGGACGGGTTGACGGCGGTCTGGCCGACCTTGGCCTCGGCGGTGTAGGCGAGGCGGACGTGCTTGGTGATGGTCGCGCCTGCCGCGAGGCCGTCGTCGCTGAGGAGGTAGCGGGCGGGGCCGCCGGACTGGGGGCCCGGGGTGCCGGGCACGGTCTCCCAGGCGCCGTCGGCCTTCTGCATCTCCAGGACGCTGTGCGGGTCGACCCACAGGATGGTGGCGAGCTTGCCGAACCGGGAGGCGCTGGGGTTGTCGACGGTGACGTCGAACTCGACCGGGGCGCCGCCGACGACGGCGGTGGTCGGCGCGTTCCTGAGCTGGACGGCCAGCGACTTCACCGCGACGTCCTTGGTGGCCTCGGCGAGCACGGTGTCCTCGGCCGCCGGGTCGACGACGGCGGAGTAGAGCTTGGTCGGCTGGTTGTAGCCGCCCGCGTCGTTGTTGCCCACGGCGGCGAGCCGCAGCTGGACGGTCCTGGTGGCGCCGGCGGGGACGGTCAGGCCGGTGACCTTGCCGCTGAAGTTGAAGGTCTTGTCGCTCTGCTTGAAGGTCAGCTCGACCGGCTTCCAGGTGCCGTCGGCGTCGCGGTACTCGATGGCGAACGCGTCGTGCACCCGGGCGTGCACGTTGCTCACGTTGAGCTTCAGGGTGAACGGGGCCTCGGCGGTGCCCGGGTTGGTGACGGTCTCGGAGAACTCGACGGGCTCGCCGCCGAACCCGATCGGGGACGGCTCCTGGACGGTCAGCGCCGGCTTGGTGGCGACCAGAGCGGCGGTGACGTCGATCGCGACGAACTGGGGGCCGACGATCGCCTGCATGGCCCCGCTGCCCTGGTCGACCATCGCCCACGGGTGGATGTAGACCGTGCCGAGCGGGGCGTCGGCGGTGAACGCGAAGCGGACGTGCCGGGTGTCGCTGCTGCCGGCGGCGATGGTCCTGTCGTCGGTGAGGTGGTACGTGACCCGGTCGGAGCCCGGCTGGCTGCTGGGGGTGCCGGTGATGTTCTCCCAGGTGCCGTCGGCCTTCCGCACCTGGAGCGTGCTGTGCTTGTCCGCCTCCACGACCTTGTCGACGGTGGTGTAGCGCGAGGCGCTGGGGTTGGTCACGGTGACGTCGAACTCGACCGGGGCGCCGCCGGCGACGGCGGTGGTCGGCGCGTCCTTGACCTGCACGGTGAGGGCCTTGGCCGCGACCTGGTCGGTGCTCTCGGCGAGGACGGTGGTGCCGGTCGCGTCGAGGACGGCGGAGCTGAGCGTGACGGTCGAGTCCTGGTTGGACCAGTAGGCGGCGAGCTCGGTGGTGAGGCGCAGCTGGACGGTCCTGGTGGCGCCGGCGGCGACGGTCAGGCCGGGGACGGTGTCGGCGACGGGCTTCCAGGTGCCGTCCGCGTCGCGGTAGTCGACCTTGATGGCGTGCGTCGCGATGGGGCCCGCGCCGCTCGTGCCGATCCTCAGGGTGAACGAGGCCTCGGTGGTGCCGGGGTTCGTGATGGTCTCGGTGAACTCGACCGGCTGTCCGCCGCGGCCGACCGTCGCCGGCGCGTTGACCTTCAACGACGGCTTGTCGGCCGTGGCCGGCGCGGCGGGGGCGGTCGCGGCGGCCGGTGCCTGGGAGGCGTACGCGGCGGGGGAGGACAGCACCGCGCCGGTGGCCAGCAGCACGCCGAGGGTGGCGGCGGTGAGGACGGTGGAGCGGGAACGACGGGCGCGGACAGCAGGCAAGGAAATACCCCCCGGGGTGTTCTGCCGTCGGTATTTCAGCCGCCGGCCGGTACATGTGGTGGAAGTCGGACCCGAAGTTCGAGGGCGTCGCCCCCAGCGCCTCTCGCGGTCCGGGTTCGGCGGGCTTCCCCGCCTCTCACTGACATAGACGTGCGGCGGCCGCTGGGGTTGCAGCTGATCCAGAAGTTTTTTCGAAAATCTCTGAGACCGTCCTGACCTGCGGTTCTTCTCCCCAGCTCCCGCCGGTCTCAGTGCAGCGCGAGCTCGTCGCCCACGCTCAGCCGCCCGGGGGCGGCGACCTCGGCGAGGGCGTCGAGCCGGCCGTCGTGGGCGTGCACGATCGCCTTGAGGATCTCGGGGGCGTGCGGCAGCCCCGGCTGCGGGGCGCCGGTCATCGCGCAGCGCTCGCTGGAGCGGACGAAGGCGAGGCGGGCGCCGGTGCCGCCGTGGCCCTCCCGGCCGAACCAGCGGTCCTCGACGAAGGGCGGGGTGCCCGGGGGCGTCCGCAGCAGGATGTTGGGGCGGAACCGGCGCTCGTCGACCACCGTGAAGGGGGCGGCCTCGCGGACCCAGTCCAGGGTGGCGGTGGTGAGCACGCTGACCGGCAGCTGGTCGAAGTGGGAGACGGCGTCCTCGCGGGCGAGTTCGACGTCCTCGCGCTGGAGGTAGGCGCGCAGGAACGCGGCCGGGTCGGCGACCGGGCGGCCGAGCGGGTCGAACAGTTCGGGGCCGTCGATCCGGTGGCCGAGGCGGGCGGAGAGGCGGAGCAGGCCGTCCATCCGGCGGAAGCGGCGGGTGTTCTTGCCCGAGCCGAGCTTGCCGTCCGCGTCGCGGACGGCGTAGAGGCGGTCGCCGGCCAGGCCGCGCTCGTCCACCTCGACGAAGTCGAGCCGTTCGCCGCCGGTGGACTTCACGGGGTAGCGCCAGAGTCGCTCGATCACTCCGATGATCTCTGCCATGGGCGGACAGCGTAGCGGCGGCGCCGGGGGATGGTCTAGACCAAGTCCCGTGCGGCGACTGGCCGGAACGGCCCAGGGCGTGTCTTCAAACCCCCGTCGGCGCCTTGGGTTCTAGCGGTCGTCGCAACACCCGAGCTCAAGGTGTGCGATGGACTTCGAGATCCGAGGGGACCGGAAGCCGCAGGGGCCCAGGAAGCT